>JAEOSU010000051.1 GCA_016840165.1 Promethearchaeota archaeon | reverse complement strand
TCAGGATATAAAATTGGTAAAATTGAATTGGGCTTTAATTCTTTAGAAAATATTAAGCACTATTCAGCAATAATTATATCTACTCCAAAAAATATTGGATTAACTGCCAAAGAAGTAGAAGTTTTAGAAGAGTTCGTGAGAAAAGGGGGAAGTTTGCTTATTATTGGGGCACGGGGAGGAGATTACTCGAATCGAACAAACCTAAATGAATTAACCAGAAAGTTCGGATTTGAATTTGTAAATGATGAAGTTTTTGATTCAGTTTCTTATGTTAATATGCAAAAAAGACCTCTAATTACAAATTTTAAACCTCATTTCATTACAGAACAAGTTAAAAAGGTAGTGTTATCCAGTAGCTGTTCATTGAATTTGGTTGAAGTTCTTGAGGATGAGCAAAATGTTCAAATCGAGCAATTAATTAATGCGGGAATAAATTGTTGGAGAAATGTATATGATGGAAAAGAATGGGTAGAGAAAGATAGTCCTAAAATACCACTTATGTTAGCGATAGAGTATTATGAGGGAAAAGTTGTAAGTTTCGGCACTACTTCTATTTTTTCTTCATTAGGACGTGAATATGGATTTACAGCATTTGATAATGACATCATTATTGCAAACATTTTAAGATGGTTAACAACGGATATCGAATCTGAGGGAAAAGTTATTACAATTGACCTTCAATTAGACCTATTTCATTGGTTGGATTCGGTAATAAAAGAAGAGAACTGGGATAACTTTTCTGATATCATCAATGTGAGTTTAAAATATTTTAAGGACAACTATTCACAGTTTATGGATAAGATTGAAGTATTGAAACAAGAGAGATTAGCAAAGAAAAAAGCATTAGCCCAGAAAAAAAAGGAAGAGGAAGAGAAACTATTAGAAAGTGAAGAAGAAGAAGAAATATTAGAAAGAGTCCCTCAAAGAAAAAAAGAAGATTTAGTTGACATATTGGATGCAATAGAAGAGGTAACAGGTGAAAGGTATGAACTTTCTATTGATTTTGAAAGTGATGAAGACAAGCAGGAGATGCTTGATGAATTACCAAATGATTTAAATGATTTTACTGTAAAAGAGTTAAAATCATTTTGTAAAAAACATGAGATTGATTTACCAAATAACGCTAGGAAAGCAGATATCATTAAAGTTATTGAATATGTTTTAGGTATTGATGAAAATTAACAATAAAATAGAAAAAGAATAAAGAGCTTTCTTTTCTTAGTAATTTATCTTTATACTTCTTTTAATTTATGGAAAAATTTCTATTTGTATTAGGGTCTAATTGGAAACTGTCATTAGCGGAATTAGACAATTTCCTTAAGTTTTCCGAATTTAAAGGAAAGATTGTTGACTACTCTGCTAATATTGCAGTAGTAAGATTTGAAAAGTTGCATGAAGAGAAATATTTTATCAACAAATTGATGGAACTCCAATTTATGTTGGGTGGCTGTCAAAAGATTGCCAAAATCATAGATTTTATAAATATTCATACGATTCATGAAGCTTTCCCGACCAAACTAGAGAAACATAAGCTTATTGAGAGGATCCGTAAGGAAATATTGACTATAATCGATAATGATGTTGAAGAAATTTTCATGCGTATAAGAAATGAAAGCCTATTTTATGCTATTTCAATTTACCCTAATTTTTATGACGATAAGTATTACTCAGAAGTCCTAGTTAAGCATTTTCTACCCTTCCTTAATACGGGAATTATGCACATCTTAAAACAAAGAAGAGCAAAAAAAGCTTTAT
Organism: Promethearchaeota archaeon; assembly: GCA_016840165.1. GTDB lineage: Archaea > Asgardarchaeota > Lokiarchaeia > Sigyniarchaeales > SOKP01 > SOKP01. The sequence goes on along the minus strand of JAEOSU010000051.1, from coordinate 285,334 downwards.
ATTATAAATATCCTAAAGAAAATATCGAATCAGGCAACTTAAATCCCATTTTTCCTCATCATCTTATAACTTATGGATTATTTGATCGTAATCGAGCAGAAATTATATTTGGTTTCACAGAGGAGGGTGTTTATATTGCTCGAACACTAACTTGTGATGATCCCAATTTTAAAAAGAAAATTGATGAGGGAAGACCCCATAAAGAATTTAAAAGTAGTATATCGCCAAAGTTATCATTAATAATGCTAAATTTTTTGAACTTATTTGAAGATCGACAGAATAAGAAGATTTTGGATCCCTTTGTGGGAAACGGAACAATCCTGATGTTCGCATTAATCGAAGATTTTCAAATATATGGAACTGATATTGATCATACTAAAGTTAAAAACACGATTAAAAATATTAAATGGCTTGCAACCGAATTAGATGAGATAATTCCTCCAGAACTGGATCAAAAAATAAAGGAACTTGATATTAGTGAAATTTCCAAATATTTTGAAAAGAATTATTTCGACGGGATTTGTACTGAACCCGATATTGGCCCATTTTTCACAAAAAAACCGTATTATCAAGAAATAAAAGAATTAATCAGTAATACCTTAGAGAAAAGATATGAACTAATATTTAGCGAGGCCTCAAATTTACTTAAGTTGAATGCAAGAATAGTTATAGTCGCTCCCATCTTTAGTACTCTTGATGGTAGTGAAGTGCAACTAAATATTACTAAATTCGCTCAAAATTACGGTTTTAAATCTATTCCGATGTTAGACGTAAATAGAATCGTAAATAAATCAGATATAAGGCTTCAATTTCAAAAATCTCAAGTAAAAAGTTTCATCGATACGAAAAAAGGTCAAATTGTGAAACGAAAATTATATATATTCGAGAAAAAAGGGTGAAGTATCAATAAAATGGATTTTCAAGAAATACTTGATAACGTAGAAGCCAAGTTAACAGGAGAGGCTCACTTAGATGAATTAGCTAGAAAAAGACAAGATCCTTTTAAAATTTTAATATCTACTATATTATCTGCAAGAACTAAAGACGCAAATACCAGAGAGGCTACTAAAAAATTATTTTCTCGTTATAAGGATCCACATGAAATAGCTAATGCACCTGTCCCTGAGCTAGAAAAATTAATTTATAATGCAGGGTTTTATAGAGTTAAATCAAGAAGAATAAAGGAAGTAGCCCAGATTATTGAAAATGAGTATCAGGGCATAGTACCCGATGATAAAAAGGATTTACTCTCACTGCCAGGGGTAGGGGCCAAAACGGCTAATTGTGTTTTAGTTTATGCATTTAAAAAACCCGCAATACCAGTAGATACTCATGTACATAGAATTTCAAATCGCTTAGGATGGGTCCAGACAAAAGTTCCCGAAATAACAGAAAAGAAATTAATGGAGATTGTACCTAAGGGCGAATGGATTCGTATAAATAGATTATTTGTCAGGTTTGGTCAAGAAATATGTCTTCCCAATAATCCTAAATGCAAAATTTGCCCTTTAAATGATGTTTGTCCTAAAGATTTTTCAATGGAAATAGCTTTAAAAGAAAAGAAAAGAAAAAAAAACTTGAATCAGTAATCAGAATACTTATGAGAGAGATTTCCGAACAAAAAAGTATCCTAAACCTGAGCCCGAAATCAATCCAAATATGTGAGCAGCATAATTGATTTCTGGTGAGAAACTTGTAGCTATAAAATAAAGGAGATAAACAAAAGTAATTATCAACTGTGTCATATTGCGTTCAAAAATAATATAAATGACGCTAGCACCAATTAATCCATATATCGCTCCTGAAGCACCTAGACTAATTATATAGGGAGGGAGCAAAAATAATGTCATTATATTTCCCAATACCCCAGATAAGAAATATATTATCAGATAGGCTTTTCTTGATACTATATTCTCAATAAATGTTCCAAATAATACCAAACCAATAATATTTGATATTAGATGGATAGTATCTCCATGTAAAAACATAGAAGTAAAAAGTCTCCATAATTCTAATCTTTCAAGGATCTTATAATTGATCTGAACTAATAGTAAATAGATTTCTGTATTTTGGTTCAAGAGGAATACTAAATACAATATTATGTTAATAATCGATAGGTAAATCGTGATTTTTGCTCTCTTGAAACTTTCAGAATCTAAAATCATCATATTAAATTTATACCTTATATTTTTAAGTGTGAAGCAGTTTATAATATTTTATTACAAGAAAATATAATAATATAATAGGATAGTATTACACGTGGAAGATAAAAAATTATTCTATTCAAAAGTCCAATTATTATTTGAATTATATGAACGAGGATACTTGAAAGATATCCGTTTATTTAAAGCGTTTTTGGATATTGAATTATCAGAATTTATACCCAAGGAAGCTATAAAATTAATAAAAACTATATATCCTCACTTCAAAATAGAACAAATATATAATGATAATCCTATTCTTTTTTATAATCAAGAAAATCATCCAGAAAAAGTAAGAACAATCTCTGCAAAACATATGATTTCTATTATGATTCAAAATTTGCTTTTGAAAAAAGATGATGATCTAATGATTTTAGGAGCAAAAAGTGGATATATAGCAGTATTAGCACATCATCTTGCGCCCGAAGGAAAAATTATACTTTTAGAAGCAAATTCGGATATTGCAAAAATTACGTTAAATAATATTAAAAAACTTGCATTGCAAGATAAAATAGAAGTACTAGTTAAAAATCCACTTGAAGGGATGCCTGAACTTGCTCCATGGAAAAAGATTTTAGTCACAGGTGCGATAAAAGAGAGCAGACTTAATCAATTATTAAAGCAGCTCGATAATGATTACGGCGTATTATTTGCTCCAGTTGGAGAGGATATGATTTCTATGTATACCCAATTTATAAGAGTAAAGGATTCTTTTTTCGCAAAAAAACACCTGCAAGTAAGATTTACTCCATTAATTACTCAAGTGGAATATGATGAGTTAAAATTAATTACCGATGCGGAAGAACTAGAACGGGTCAATAAATTTGATATTAGCTCGAAGGAATTAATAAAGGAGGATAAATCAAAGAGTAAACCAATTACTATAAAGTATACTGATGATATCCTGAATGAGCTCAATCTAGAACCCAAAAAGAGAGAAGAATTATTTGAAATCAAACCTCATAATGTATTTAAGGCATTTTTGGAAAATGTAAGTAATACAATCGATTCATTAAAAAATAAAAAGGAACTGCATTATTGGTCTAATTCTGTCGAGAATTTTGAATTGATTATAAATTTAATTAAAAAATTGAAAAAAGATATTAAAATAAACACGCGGAAAATCGACATGACCTTAAATCAAATAAAAACCTACAATCTTTTACGTGAAGACATTGAAAAAGAAAAACCACTTAATAAACACTTAAAAAATGAGGAATTACAGGAAATAATCGACAAGCAATTAAACGAATTGGATAAATTACAAGTCATTGTTAATAAGGAAATAAAATCCATTAAAGATAATTGATAAATTATCAATTAGTAATTTTTTCAGTATATAATCTCTTAATCTCTGACATATCACTTATTAAGCAGCGTAGATTGTTGGTTCTTTATGTATTTCACCTTTTACTCTAGTTAATACCACAAATAATGGAGTAAATCCAATTATTGGATTTAATTCAGGTAATTCTTTAGATTCTATTTGAAAAGAATAGTTCCATTTTTGATTAGGATTAAGTAGGCGGTTCGGAGTTTGAGAAACTACTACCTCATTCCCCGTAGTTATCGTATGGGTGACTTTTACCTCTTCTAATCGAACTTGAAATTCAGAATCGTTAATAAATTCAAGATTGCAGTCCCATAATCCTGGTTGAGAGGTCTGATCTCTATCAATACCGCTTATAGAGTCAGTAAACCCACGAATCTCGGGGGAAATATATGTCAGTTTATAATTATTTATTAAATAGCTTATATTTAAAGCCCCCAAGGATTTTACTTGATTATCTTCGATAGGAAGTGTACAAAGTATCTCAAGTTTAGCCCCTTGCTCTGCTTCGAGTGAAAGTATATCCCAGTTTAAATATTGATTTTCCCCATCTTCTACAATACCAGCAACTCCTACTTTAGTAGGTTGAATTTCTATTTCTTGGAAGGATAGAGGAACCTCTCGAGATAACTTAATGTTAGTTATTGCTTGTTTTAAGGGATTTTCGATATTTACTGTTAATCTGCAATTATTATTAATGAATTTAGTCTCAAATTCCTCAACAACTTTTAATGAGGGTCCCTTTATGTTTTGAATTTGATAATTGGTTTCATGAAGTTGATTACTCTCTAATATACCAATATTAAGTTCTCTTGAAGGTATAGTTGTATTTACAATTTCTTTTAAATCACAATTTAAATTCCATAATCTGCTCTTTAAGGTCGGATTCTTAATTGATATTATCCCCTCACCCGAAATTTCTTTCAATTTTGAGGCCCCATCCAATTCAGCTTTTTCAGTATCTGTTATATCAATTATGATCAAATCTGTCATAACTTTACCCCTAGATTATTGATATTTATATAAAATAATCAAATGAGATTGAAATTTAAATTTAAGGAAATAAAGACGTTTATAAATTTAAATACAATTACTCAATTAAAGTGGAAGCAAAAAAAAATACATATTTTTGGAAGATTCTTGAGCGGTATAATTTTCTGATGAAGGAATCTATTGAGGGCCCCGATTGTACAGATCCGAAAAAATGTCATGGTGATTGTTGTTCTATAAAAATCGATATTCCCAAGGTTTTGGCAGAATGGTATATCGAGAATGGATATGCTAAAGAAATGGATTTCATTCGGAGCAATGTGTTCTCATTTCATCTTCGTTTTGATGAGAATACAGGAAAATGCTTTTTGTTTGATAAAGAGAAAAATGGATGCCGCGTTCATAATACCAATAGAAAGCCTCCACAGTGTTGGATTTATCCTACTGGCTTTTCTAACCCCTCAAAAAAAATTATTTCATGCAAACGATTAGGCGGTTGGAAAATTAAAAATGAAGCTTATGCCAGAGAAGCGGAAAATCTATTGAAGAAATATGTGTTTTTATGTCAAATTGAAGCTTTAAGGGAGCGTAGTAGGATAAAAAATCGATTGAAATATAGCCTATCTAAGGAAAAGTGGAGTAATGAAATAGATCTCTCTTCCTCTTTAAAGTCTATGCCACCAAGTGTATTAGGAGGTTTTAAAGATTCTTGGAACGAAATTAAATATCTTTCTGCGGAGGGATATTCCCTTCAAATGAAAAAGTTCTGTAGAAAATTTAATCCTAGCTGTGAACTTATAGAAACAAACTTCTTAAAATGTGAACGGATGTGTAATCAAATCATCATCAAATTAATTGAATATCTCGATACTCATCTAATAGAGTACATTAGAAAAAATGGGCCCGATTCTGAGGGCGAATATCCCTTATTCAAATTATTTAATAATTATATTATTTAAAAATATAGAATACTTTTTGTCGGAAGGTTCTCATTCCCAGTATGCTTTTTAGAGGTTGAGTTATTGTGATAATCTGAGGATATTATCTAGGTATTACATATTTTTATGATATTTTTTGACAACTATTCAACTAACATTTATATAATTGAGTGAAAATATATTTAAATAAATTATTTGTGATTTCATGAACTTTTCTGATAAAAATTTGAATGAATTAGCAGAAAAAGTCCTTTCTGAAAAGTATGAATTTATTAAAGGCCCTCAAAAGTTACGGGGAAATTCCGGAAAGACTTGGGAATTTAATGCAATAGTGAATAATGGGAAATATGGGAAATTCGGGATTTTTATTCGTGATTGGAAAAGAGAGATCTCAATAACGCAACTACGACAGCTTCATAAAGCATGCATTGACGTACCGGATATTGAAGGGGGGATAATGATTTGTAACATTGCAACCGACTTCTCACGAGATTATTCCTCACAATTTGGGATTCAGCTTCTTTCTCGAGGGCATCTCGTTTCAAAATTAAGAAACCGTGAATTACAATTTTAGATTACCTATTTTTATTTACCCCCTCTTAAATGATGATGGGCAAATTTTAACTATCCTTAATAGAAATATTGATCTTCTGTTTAAAGAGGGTATTTTTTGAATCTCCATTCAAAATACTCAATAAATATTCATGAGTAGTAGTTACTTCAGGTAAAATGATCATGATTTCTTCTTCCGAAAGCCATTCATCAATTTCTTCATGCAAGATTTCACTTTCAAAAAAATCTTGTATCGCTATAACTCTAATTTCTAAATGATGATAGATATTTTGGCTTTGATTCTTTAATAGGATTTCTAATTCTTGGGTTCTCAAATCTAAATTTGTTCTTATAATTGAGAAGTCTTTTTGGAATCGATATAATTCATCCACACAAGCTTTTGATTCAAAGATTTTTATATTTGAGAAATCGAAACTCTCATTTTCACTTACTATATAATTAATTGGAACCCCTTTTAATGATAAATAGGATATTGCTTTTTGGAGTTTGAAGGTTGTAGCATCAGTTTTTTTAATAACAGATTGGAAATAATGACAACAAGTATTTTTAATTAATACCTTGATACGGTTTTTTATTGCCTCACCGATATTAATAGATTCTGTTAGTTTAGAAGTTTTTATCACATTGATTTTAGCCAATTCAGCTTCAATTAAAAAAGATAGTTTTAATTTAAAGTGTTTGATTATCCGCTCAGATATTTTTTTCAACAGTTCTCCTCCAAAAATATCCATATCAATTGGTAACGATAAAATTAATACTATAGTTTCATAAAGTTCGCCTTCAGAACCAGTTCGACGTTTTTCTCTTCTCGAAGGAACCATAAATTTTTTTGCAAAATACATTTTTCCTTGATATTCTAAATCTATACGATCAGGGGAAGCTTGATCACTAATATCAAGAAACCAGATAGAATGGATCTTAACTAAACGCATAATATCCGCATTATCTCTCACTGATTCATCTGGAGTAATAAGAAGGGGCATGTGACCAAATTCTTCATCAAAATAAAGTAAAAATACCTCGCATAATTGTTCAGGTTCTACAGATTCCTCAGGAGTATTTTGTAATGAATCGAAAATTTAGTTCTCACCATTTAAATTCTGATTAATCTATACCTAATGTGTAGCACAGGCTATGCATGGATCAAAAGCTCTAACCATGCGCTGAACTTTTCTATTAAGTGTCGCAATATCTTCTTTTTCATATAATTTTTGAGCATACTCTTTAATGCTTTCATTCAATAAAGGGAAATTTATTTCAGTTGGTATGTATAATTTAACTTTATCAACTATATTAGATTTATTTACATGATAATGATGGACAAGAGTCCCACGGGGAGCTTCTACATTTCCAATGCCATTATAATTTGCGATAGTATTAAGATTAGGTAGTGATTCATGATTTTCTAAATTATTATGTTCAAGCATAGCGGCACTTGTCTTAATTTCATTAAAAATCTCTAATAATTGTAGAAAATTTACAAATAATATATTATTTTTCCATCTCATATCAAAATGCTTCAATAATGAATTGTACATACTGAGACTATTATTTCTACAAAGGCTATATCGCGCAATTGGCCCTGTTAAAATTGGTTTATGATCATCTATTAAGAATTTTATCCCAAATAAGTTCGCATCTTTGGTAAAATAATTCTCATAATCTAAAACATCAAATTCAATCTCATTTCCATTAGATTGCATTATGTGTATACTTCCATTATAGCGATCATAATGACCTTCATTAAGCATTCCTAACATATTTAAGCTATGTAAATTAAAATCTTCAGGTGGTTGTTTTTGAGAGAATAGATCTACATACTTCTGAAGAATATAGTCAATATTGGTAGAAGCTTTTTGTAAATATCTTTTTACAAGTAAAATATTTTTTTTAGAAGGATTATATATCATTCCACCAGGGGTGGGAGTAATCAAATGAATCATTCTTCCACCAAAAATATGACTTATTTCTGTTGCGGCTTTTATTAAATCATAAACGCTTGAGGTTAATTGAGGATCTAATTTGATCAAGTTAAAAATATCCATATTTTTATCTTCATTTTGAAAGAGCTCTAAAAGATCAGGAAGACATTGGAAGAAAAAATGAATTATGTGGGATTTAATTAATTCTGCTGACATGAGAAGTCTCCTAATCAAAATTGATTGAAAGCTAGGTTTTATTCCATATATTTCTTCAATCGCTTTACAACTTGCAATTGTTTGAGAAGCTTGGCACAATCCACAAATTCTTGAGACAATTCTAGGTATATCCTGCAGTTTTTTACCTATTAAAATATTTTCAAATCCCCTCACGGCTGATAGTACAAAATTAACGTGATCTATTTTATCATTTTGTACAAAATAGTTAATCTTTCCCTGACCCTCTACTCGATGACATACTTCAATTACTTTTTGCAATTATGAACACCTCTTTAATACCGGTTTTGAAAATCGATTAAAGATACCAGAATATCGTTTCAATTTATTCGAAAGAGGTACTAGACTTAAAAAATTAATTAGATTGGAGGTATAATCTTTGGAAACAGGTCCTAAACATCCTTCACATGGAATACCCAGTTCAATACATTTGTGATCACATCCTTCTCGAGTTATGGGACCTAAACATAATATTCCTCTTTTTAAAAAACATTCTTGTTCATTTTCTTTTGAGTTCAATTTAGAATTCTGAGGGAAAAGTCTTAAGATTGGCGTATTAAGGTTTTTTTTCATTTCCCCCTTCAAGGGGCAAGAATAACACATATTCTTTTCTGGTAACTTTATAGGTTTATTTTCGACAAGATCCATTAAAGCATTTCCTAATAAGTTAATAGGAGGAGGACAACCTGGAATTACATAATCGACATCTACAAATTTTGAAATTGGATCCGATTTTTTTCTTTTCGAAAGCCCCATAATACCTCCAAATGCAGCACAAGTTCCTAGTGCACACAATTTTACAGAATTTTTACGTATAGTCTTTAAAGTTTCTATTTGAGATGCTTCTGAAACACATCCCTCGACTAGGGCTATGTCTGACTTTACAAATTCTTTTTTATCTGATATAAATGGAAAATAAGTAATTTCAGTTCTTTCTAAAAATTGAGGAAACACATCTAATGAAAGCAATGTTAAAATACATCCACTACAAGAAGTTAAAGATTCGATGATGACTTTTACTTTAATTTTTAGCCACCTCATTTAAAAGATTATAAAATTTATTAGCCGTTTCAGCGAATTTATGGCCTTCAACGGCATTTAAATTCATTAAAATAATCCTATTTCTAAATTTTGGTTCTAATATCTTTTTTAATAACTGAACTCTCTGCTTTGCTTTTTCTATACCATCGATATATCTACAAGCATCTTTTCTACAGCCTATCACCATCACTCCATCAAATCCCATCTCAAATGATTTAAAGATAAATTCCGTATCTAACCGCCCTGTACATGGTATGCGTACAACAAAAATATGGGGAGGATAGATTTCCTTTTTAAGACCTGCATCATCAGCTGCAGCATAACCACATGATTGGCAACAAAAAGCTATAATTTTTGGACCTTTATTGAATTTTGAATATATTTCAATAGTCTTCATAATCTTTTTTGAGGTATCGATATTCATTTCAATAGCATTAGTAGGACATACACTTGCACAGGTCCCGCATCCCTTGCATTTGAATTTATCGATAGTAATTTTATCTGATTCGATACTTATAGCATTATAGGGACAGGATTTAACGCATAATCCGCATAATCCGCATTTATCTTCATTGATTTCAATTCCAGTGAATTCAGCTATTAAATATTCATTAAGTAGCAAAGAAATTACTTTTAGGGCAACCCTATTTGTAGTTGAGATGGTTGATTGATAACTTAAGGGACCAAATATCGTACCAATACCATATATCCCTGAGGCTAATGTTTCTTCACTCATAAACCCATCGTCCATTAATGTAAAGTCCATAAATCTACGAAGAATCTTTAAATCTTTATTTGGCACATATTTAACATTTAATACGATCAAATCGCTTGGAAATTCTATATTATCTGCAATTACATAATTTAGATGTTTATTGGATGCAATAGATAAGCTATTGGCATACATAAAACTTGGATTAGTTGTTCGCAACAAAACTTCATTTTTGTCTTTTAACTTACTTAAATCATAAAAAACGTTTACCTCGCAATCGGGACTTTTTATTTTAATATCTTCAATATACTTCTTTGCCAAAATTTCCGAATATTCTGTAAGATAAGATGACGGTCCAACCTCTTGGATAATTGAGATTGATTTGATAGGTTTTCCATCTGACAAACGAATCAAATTACCTTCTGTTATCCCATCAGCGGATAAAAGGCGTTCGAATTGAGCATTCGTTATAATATCTTTTTTAGGATTATAATGATATTCATCTAATTTATTATAAAGATCAGCCCCTATAGCTATAACCTTTGCCCCTACCTTGATTTGTATCTCTTCAGGTTTCTGATTTAAATCAATGGCATTATTAATACATACCCTTTCGCAAATTCTACAATCTAAACAGCTTTTGACATCATCTTCATTGATTATCGGAGCATATGGATAGCAGTTTTGGAAGGGAAAATGAATAATTTTACAGTTATTCAGTCCAAATTCATAATCATCCACTTTTTGTTTGGCACATACACTTATACATTGTTTACATCCTGTACACTTCTTTTCGTCAACAAATCGGGGTTTTTTTAGTAAATTTAGAGTGAAATTTCCTACATCTCCAGAGACCATTTCAACTTCAGTATTAGTAAAAATTTCAATGTTCTTTTCTTTAACAATTTCACCTATGAGCTCTGAAGTAAAGCAAATTGAACAATCACCCATATTAGAAACCCGATACCATCTAGCTATCTTTCCTCCTAAAGTTGGTGAATTTTCAATAAGATATACTTTAATGCCAGCAGAGGAAAGATTCAATGCTAAAGTCATACCTGCAATACCACCACCCAATATCGCACAACTTTTTTCAACCTCGACTGTTTTAATTAATATCTTCTTTTGCATTTTGATCCGCTCAACTGCAGCTTCAACGAGCAGTTGCGCTTTCTTTAATGCTAATAATGGATCAAATTGTTGATCATTTGAATGATGTACCCAACAACATTGCTCTCTAATATTAGCTATTTCAATATTAGCCCGTTCAATTATCCCCTTAAAAATTCGTTCAAAAATATTCTGATGGGTTTTTGGTGAACATGCGGCTATCACGATTTTATTTAAAAAATTATCTTTAGTCCAGCTAGTTATTTTATTTAAGTTTTTTTCTTGACATAAATTGTCAAAAACATTAACAGAAACTACCCCATCTAACTTTTCAATATAATGCTCTAATGCATTAATGTTTATTACATTGGATATTTCTGTATTGCAATTGCATATAATTACTCCAATACGGTTAATTTCACTTCCCTTCTTTCCTAAATATTCAAGATCTTCCCCAGAAAGGATACGCTTATTGACATTGATTAATTTAAGGACTCTCTTTCCGTCCTCTGTCAAGAAATAAGACTTTTTATCTTTATCGATGAGAGAACCAAGTTTTTTTAAATGAAAGTTCAATTGACCCGTTTGATCTACCCCTAACCTCTCCATTAAATCTGTATAGGGAATAAAGCCTTCTTTTTCTAATATGAAAAGAATTTTCCTACGAAAGGGATGTGACAAGATTGAATAAATTTCCGTAATACAATCCCCCCACCTTTTTTTTGATTATCTTTTTTGTTAGTTTATTATTTTGACAAATTTATTTTTCTCCATGATAATGATTGTTACCCAACTATTTAAATTTGTCTGAAATTGATCATGACCTTTTTGAATTCAAAAAATTGATTATCAACTTTGGGCAAGGGAATGTAGATTTTTGATATAACAAGAAAAATTGTACGATTTGAAGTTTTGATTAATAGAATTATCAAAATATCAGAAATTTTTCTTATCAAATTCTTTTTATTTTGACAAGAGGATTATCAACTTAGATAACCTTTCTCTTAAAAAACCAATTTGAATGAGGTGTATAAAAAAATGGAAGTTTTAGAATTAAAACCAATAAAAAAAAGGAAAATTACAGCATTTATTAGCTCAAAAGAGAATGCTAAATACTTTCAGGATATGGATCCATCAAAATTAATAGTATTTTTAAAGAAGAATGGCGTTAATTTTGTAACGGTTGACTTTCAAGTAATCATGAGGGAATTTAGTAAAACTCCTTTTGCACAAACATTAGAGAAACTGAACATTCCTTACTTTCAAGTAGATATCCCAGATTATGCAATGGGATATTTATATCAAGAAATTATAGAAAAACAGCAACTTCAAACAGAATTATTTGAAGAATATGAAAGCATGAAAGATAAGGAATCATACAAAGGACTTAGTTTGAAAAATTGGATAGATATGCTAGGAGTCGAGATTCAGGAAAAGGAGAACTTTCTTAGTTTACAACTAAGACCCCAATGGATAGTTAAAAAAATGTTAGATTTAGCAGCATCCTATGACAAGAATGTTATTGTATTTGTTCATTTTGTCCAAGAAGATATTTGTGAGGAAATTTGCCCAGAAATAACAAAAAATTTAAGAGAATTAGGAGTGAAAGTTGTGTCCTATAATAAAAAGCATATTATTCAAAATGTAATTTTTTAAAATATAATGAGGGGATTATAAATGCCAGAAGTGTTAGAATTAAAACCTTTAAAGGATAAGTATTTAAAATTAATAATGGTCGAAAGTGAGTTTCCTATCGACTGGTGGTTTGAAGTACCGAAAGAAGTAAAAGACGATCTTATATGGAATCTCCATTTAATTTCGAAAGAGTATTTGCAACTGATTGAATCGTTAATAGAAAAATATAGGCCTAATTTCGCAGTTGAAGAGAAACCAAATTCTTGGGATAATGGATTAAATCAAAATGATCCACTAGAAGCATTGTTTGCAAAATATAAGATTCCTTTCAAACATGCAGATATTTCAGAAAATGCTGAATTATATTTATCTTCTGCGTTAGATGAACATCGTTCGATGATCCAAAATCTTGAAAACAGAATTCGTGATATAATTAAGAACCAGGGTAAAAATCCTGAAAAGGATGAATTTTTTCAGCAATTAGTACTATGGAAAGAATATATGCAAAAAGATTATAATACTCAAGAAGATGAAGTTCGTTATAAAGTAAGAGAAGCATGGATGATGATGAATATCCTAAATCTAGCACGCGAGATAAATGAAAAGAAGCTAAAGGCTTTATTTATATGCGATCCTCGCCACTTTGATGGAATTGAAAAGTTAACAAAGGACTTAGGAATCGAATCTGAGCAAGTGAAAATAAAACGAACGATAAAAACAGAAGAAGTGGAAGAAGAACTGGAAAAGGAAGTTGAAATTGATATTACTAAATAATTTAATTATTAAATTTAAAATAGCAAAAAAGAGTTGAAAATAATGGTCGAAAGAAAAACAAAAAGTATATTGGGAAAATCTATCATTGAGCTAACCCCCATTTTCATTAAGAAGCAAGATAATTTTGATAAAATTTGTTATTTTTTTGATACTGATGAAAATGCCTCTCCATTTGATATAAATATGGCCTATGATGCAGGTTTTGATATCGTGGTACCTGTCAGTAAAATGAAAGCGGATTATGTTCCAAAACTTGTGCAAGATGCAATCTTTTCCCGTAAACCAAACGCTCCCACTACTTTCTTTATAGGAGGATCTGACGTTAAAGAGGGTGAAAAGATAGCGAAGGCCGTAAAGAAGTCATTAGTACCTCCATTTGAATGCCCTATAGTCATTGATCCGCGTGGATCTCATACGACGGCATCTGCGGTGGTAGCAATGACAATTGATATCGCAAATAGAAAGCATGGAATAAATGATTTGAAAGGGAAAAAAGTTGTCATTTTTGGTGCGGGTCCAGTAGCAAGAATAGCAGCTATTTTAGCGGCAAAAATTGGTTGTAATACCTCTATAGTAGAAACATGGGATAAATCCAGTGAAGAATTTATCGAAAATTTAGCTAAGGAATTAACTGAAGAGGCAGGTGAAGAAGCAATAAAGATCAACGGTGTTTTTGCTCCAGCATTTGAAGAACGATTTGAGATAGCTCAAGAAGCGGACATTATTTGGTCACTTGCTGCAGCGGGAGTGGAAATTTTATCCGAAGAATGGATGCAAAAATTAACAGGAAAAAAGTTAGCTGTTGATATTAATCTAGTCCCACCATATGGAATTGAGGGGATTAAACCAAAACACAAAAATGATGAGATATATCCTGGAATTTTTGGGATAGGAGCATTAGCATTGGGAAGATTGAAAGCTAATTCAGAGGCTGAAATATTGAAAGAGGCTGCTAAAACTAAAGGTCTAAAAATCTTTGATTATCAACATGCGTTCAATGTAGCAACTGAACTTCTCAAAAAATAGATGATAGAATTTTATATTTTTAATTATTTTATTTTTTTTAATTAATTTAACTATGATTAGAAGGAGGGAAATTCTATGAATGAAGCGCCTAAATATAAGTTAAGAGTAAAAGATGCCTTTAAAGAAGATGCGGGTAGAGGAATAGTAAGAATTGATCCCGATGTTATTTTAGAATTAGATTTGAAAGTTGGTGATATCATTAGAATTAACCATCCAATAATTAATAAAAAAACTGTTGCAATATTATCGACAGGAAGGAGTGAAGATAAAGGAATTTTTGTTATTCGAATGGATCCTAGTTTACGAAGGAACCTAAATGCCTCAATAGATGATTTAGTGGAGATTAAAAAGATTGATGCCAGTCCTGCGAAGAGTATTACGTTTGCAGGGTTAAATTCTTCATTAGTCCCTCGAGATCCGCAAGCATTAGCTAGAAAATTGGAAAATCGAGTTATAACGATGGGTGATAATCTTAGTTTCTATGCAATGGCACATAGAATTGATTTAGCGGTAGTAGACTATACTCCAAAAACGGAAGCTGTAACCATTAATCTGGATACTAAAATTGTGTTCACGGATCAAATTCAAAAATCGAATATTTCAAAAAGTACTATCGTTAAATATGAACAAATAAGTGATATTGAAAAAAAACTACAAAAGATACGTGAAAAAGTAACATATGAGGATATTGGAGGATTAGAAGGAACAATTCAAAAAATTCGAGAAATAATTGAACTTCCAATTCGTCATCCTGAACTTTTTGAACGAATAGGAGTCGAACCTCCTAAAGGTGTATTATTATATGGACCTCCTGGAACGGGAAAGACTTTGTTGGCTAAAGCGGTTGCATCTGAGACGGACGCTCATTTTATAAGTATAAGTGGACCAGAGATAATGAGTAAGTTTTTTGGACAGAGTGAGGAGAATCTCCGTAAAGTATTCGAAGAAGCAAAAGAACAGGCTCCTTCAATAATATTTTTGGATGAATTAGATTCGATTGCACCTAAGAGAGAAGAGGGAAAAAGTCTAGTAGAATCACGAATCGTGGCTCAATTACTATCATTAATGGATGGTTTAGAAACACGTGGAGAAATTATTGTTATCGCCGCCACAAATAAAATAAATAATGTTGATATTGCCTTAAGACGACCAGGTAGGTTTGATAGAGAAATTGAAATAAAAGTTCCTGATACAAATGGTCGCTATGAGATATTATTAATTCACACTAGAGGAATCCCATTAGATGCTGAAATAAACCTCAAAGAAATTGCGGAAAAAACGCATGGATTTATCGGAGCGGATATTAAAGCACTCTGTAAAGAAGCAGCGATGCTTGCTATAAGAGAAATCATTCCAGAAATTGATTTAGATAAACCCATCCCCGAAGATGTATTAGTTCAATTAAAAATAAAAATGGAACACTTTAATGATGCATTAAGTAGCGTTGAACCGTCAGCATTAAGAGAGGTTTTAATAACTCAACCAAGGGAAACATGGGATGATATTGGTGGATTAGAAGACGCGAAGCAACAATTAAGAGAAATAATTGAGTGGCCTTTAAAATACCGTGGCTTTTATGGATATATGAAATCTGAACCACCAAATGGGATTTTAATGTTTGGGCTCCCAGGTACAGGAAAAACTTTATTAGCAAAAGCACTGGCTCATGAAACCGAAATCAATTTTATTTCAGTTAAGGGACCAGAATTCCTTTCTAAATGGGTTGGAGAAAGTGCTAAAGCAGTACGGGAAGTTTTCCGGAAGGCGAGAGCCGCAGCACCATGTATTATTTTTTTTGATGAGATAGATGCAATTGCTTCACGGCGCTCTGAATCTTCTGGTTCAAGAGTAATTGAGCAAGTTGTAGCTCAACTTCTTACGGAGATGGATGGATTAGAAGATTTACGGGATGTCATCCTAATTGCAGCTACTAATCGGCCAGATTTATTAGATCCTGCGTTATTACGATCCGGTAGATTTGGTAGGCATATTGAAATCCCATTACCAAATAAAAACTCTCGAATAGAAATATTAAACATTCACTTAAAAGATCGTCCAATTGATAAAAATATAAATATTGAAACATTAGCAGAGCAATTGGAAGGGTATACAGGTGCAGATATCAAAGGAGTTTGTGAAGAAGCTGCCATATTGGCAATTAGAAGGGGAGTCTTCGATATTAATGTAGACGTAACAGACCCAAATTCTTATATGAAATTTAAAATATCCCAAGAAGAGTTTGAAAGAGCAATTGAAAAAGTAAAGAAGGGTGCCGATAAAGCAAAACAATCTTATAAAAAATCGATTAAAATTGTTGAAGATATATACAGATAAAATTATATCCTCCTTTTATTTTTATTTTCCACATTTTTCTAAATTTGTATATTCTTAATTTCTATAATAAGAAAAATTATTAAGCCAAATTTTTGAAAAATTAATTTGTCAAATCTCTTAAAATTTTTCTTATCAAATTTTTTAAATTATCTGATGATGGTAATTTACATAGATAAGTCATATCTTTAAATTAATATAAATGGATGTGAAAAAAATGGAAACTTTAGTAAAATTTTCGGACATTGTAAAAGAAAAAGAATATTATGAAGGTTATAGAGATTTCATTTTAGATTTCTCTAAGGGTTATATAGAAATAGAATTTTTGGAAAAACAAAAACAATTAACTGAGTATATTAGTTCTTATGATCAATTAGATGATAAAGAATCATTTCATGCTCAATATTTATTGTCATTGATTAAGAATCTAAACACTGAAATTTGAAATTTTAAACTCCTTTTTTTTAAATTCCTTTTTGAAATTAAATTTAAAGATAATTTCTATACTTAGTAGCAAAAGTAGATTTAACTTTAAATGAAAAACTTAATTATAATATTCATATTTTATCTTAATATACGTACTCATAACTCAAGTGATTCTTAATGGTATCGAGGCGAGTAAGAGATATTGAATATGCAATTAGAGATATTGCTGTAATCGCAGATCAAGTGAAAAAAACGGGAAAACAAATATTTAATCTAAACATTGGTGACCCCTTAAAGTATGATTTTGAAACCCCTAAATTCATAACAGAAGCATTAACTAATGCAAGCTATAACGGAAAGAACTTTTATGCAGATTCTCTAGGTGTAGTTGAATTACGAGAGGAAATTAGCAAGTCTTTAAAGCGTAAGGACAATCTTGATATAAATAGTGACGATATTGTAGTCACTACAGGAGTAACTGAAGCAATATATTTCCTTTTAGCTGCGATGATTGAGAAAGGTCAGGAACTTCTTATTCCAGGACCAACTTATCCACTATATATCAATAATACTAAATTCTATGATGGTATACCAATAGAATATGAACTTAATGAAGAAGATGACTGGGAACCAAATATCGATGACTTAAGGAATAAAATTACAAACAAAACTCAAGCTATTTTAATTTGCTCTCCAAATAACCCAACTGGAGTCCTATTTAGTAAAAAAAAAGTAAAGGAGATAATTGATATAGCAGGTGAATATAATTTGCCTGTACTTTCAGATGAAATTTATGATCAAATTACTTATGAGCGAGATTATGTCTCTCCTGCCTCCCTGAGTAAAGATGTTCCCGTGATTGGAATGAATGGATTTTCAAAAGCCCATTTGATGACTGGTTGGAGATTAGGATATTTATATTATCATGATCCTGAAAATAAATTAATCGATCTTAAAGAAGGAATTGCAAAGTTGGCCCGAGCAAGATTATCTGCAAGTTGCATAGCGCAATATGCTGCTATTGAAATTTTCAAAACAAAAAGTAATCATACGGTGGAAATGGTAAGATCCCTTCGAGAAAGACGTGATTATTCATATAAACGATTAAAACAAATAGAAGGAATAAATTGCGTTAACGCTAGTGGAGCCTTTTACTTATTCCCTAAAATTAATTTGAAAGAATTAAGGAATTGGAAAACGGATAAAGATTTTGCTATTGATCTACTGAAAAAAACAGGGGTATGTACGGTATATGGTTCTGGGTTTGGAAAGTTTGGTGAAAATCATATTCGATTAACTTTTTTACCTAATTTAAACACCCTAGAGAAGGTCTATAATCATATTGAGGACTTTGTAAAATAAAAATGGCGCTAAAATCGTTCATCTAATTCACTTCCGCAATTAGAACAAAACTTTTTTATTGGTTTCCAAAACCTTTCCTGATGAATCTTCATATATTTTTCCAATTTTCGATTTATATTGGTATAAATATCGTAAAACATCCAATTTTCAATTGATATTAATCGAATTTTTTCTTTGTGATATAATTTGAGTTTCTCTTCTTTTCGCTTATTATATTTTTCTCCTGAATAACCCCAATATTCTATATATAAATTAAATTTAGGCAGAAACCAGTCACATTTAACATTATTTCCCCGTAATATAATTACTTTTTCATAAACATGTGAGATACCCAAAAAGAATAGATAATTGTCGATAATTAATTCCCCTTTAGACCTTACGAGATGGCCATCAAGGCATCGGTATTTCCCGATTTTTACTTTTTTTTCCTTATTTGTTCTTTGTTTTTTATATTTTATACTAACAAAATATGCAGAAATAAAACCTAATAAGAAAAAGATACTAACTATGATTAAAAATACAAATAAGTCTTCCATTTTTTAAGATGTAATTAGGTTTTCTATGATCTCAATAAAATTAGGTTTTATAAATGTTTAGGGACTTGTGGTTTCTGATTAAAGAGATTAAAATTAATAAAAAAAGAAAAATGGAAGATTTTGTTTTATAAATCTCTTGCCTTAACTGTCTTACGACCATTAGCTTTAGCTCTTCTTACAGCATGGTCTAGCATTTCCATAATTATCTTATTTAGTGCATTACCATCAAGAACTCCACTTGAAGTGTTACAGTTCTTTTTCTTGATATATTCTCTTACCTTTGATTTTACATATAGGGGTTCTGCCATAATTCATCATCCTCTTTTAGTTATTTTTAATTTTTATACCTTTATTCTTATCTGATTGATTAATAAACCGGAATTTCATTTATTATTAATATAAATTATTACCATATGAGTTTTTAAATCTTATTGAAAATTTGATACCAAATCTTAAATTTTTAATTAATTTATGGTTTTTCACATTCTTTTCTTGATCTTAGAGTTTCATCATATCAACTAGGAAAGGAATATTCATTTAAATCTATCAACCAATTAATAATATCCTAGTAAAAAGTATATCATATAAGAGAAATTCAGTTAATCTTCTTTAAAATAGTAGTTGGTTTCTAAAACAGTATAATATAGTCCTGTTTTATTAACAAAATAATGATATAAAAAAAAGAAAGGGTAATATTTGTTAATTTGTTTGAGCGTAGAGAATTTTTTTATTTTTCTCTTAATTTATTTTGGTGGAGCAAGTACAATTTCAATGCTTGATACATTATTACTTTGCCCGTTTTCACCCTCAAGTTGCTCTGTGGAAAGTTTAATATCTTTATATTCAGTTCCTTTTAAAAATCGATTTCTTAATATCTCACATACATCAACTGCATGAGAAATTGCTCTTCCACGAGCTTTTACGGTGCAGTCTTCACCTTTATTGAGGATCATCATGGTCGCCATAACATAATTCATCGTTGGACGTCGACCAACAAAAACACTATTTGCTTCTTTTGACATGTATATTACCTCCAAGTTTGTTTTGTTTATTATTGTTTTTTTTGTAGGTTTGTATTTCTGTACTAAAGTATAATCGTAATTACAAATTACGAGTATTACCATTTTTGTGAATTTTTTGTTTCATAAAAATTTTATTATGAAATTAATAATATTAGAAAATAAAAAAAAATATAATGTAAATTTCTATAACCCTTTTAACTGTACTCCTAGATAAAATAGAATCCAAGATAGAAAAAATAATACTAGACCTATTATTACCCAAGATTGATGATAACTAAATCCTAAAAATCCTATTATCGGTAATATACCAAAAACGTCAAAGATTATTTCGACTATTATAAATAAACCTCCTAAAAATAAGAGGAATGATAAAAAAACCGTAAATTTTGACGGTGGAGTCCAAGACATAATTTTTCACTTTTGTTTTTTAATTATTTTTTAGTTAATAGTATTTGAAGATTAACGGATTAATTATTAAAGTTATCGTAATTAAATTATAAAATTAGGAGTTTTAGAAATATGATTGAAACAAAGAAATAGAGAATTATTAATCTAAACCAGTATTTGGATTCTTGGATGCTTCAGAACTAACTTTATCCTTGTCTTCCTTTTCATATTTTTTATAAATATCATAAATAATGCTTATAATAAGTAAAGCAGATATTATTATCAATAGAGGTATCAATAAACCTGACTCTGTTAAAAAAATCTTAACCCAACCTAACCATGGTATTTTAAAAACCACAACACCAAAGATATTGTCTTCAGGAACCCATCCTTGATCTGTTAATAAGTTGTTATCGCCTTTAGTCCTAAATTGCCAGATCCCGTCTTCAAACTTTTTATCAACCACCCTATGAACTATTGGTTCGGCGGGTGGATTTGACCAAACCCCTTGGGCATCAAAAACTATGATGTCACCATCCATATCCTCTATTGTTCCATTACGTATCTCACTTGCTGGAATACCTCTAACGATTAATAAGTCTCCTCGATATATAGTAGGTTCCATCGAACCACTTTCAACAACTACAACAGGCGTTTCAGTATTTAATGTTATTTGCATTATAAAAAAAGCGAAGAAAGAGCCAAAAAACGCGAAAGCTATAGTTACTACAGCAATAATTATTCTCTTTTTACTTTTAGGCTTCTCCTCTTCCTTTTCACTTTTGTTATTGTGATTATTTTTCATAATCTGTTTAATCTTCTTTACTTTGACTAAATAAATAACAAAATCAATATAAATATTAGCCAATATTAATAAAGGACAATAATTTAGTTGTTAGATATTCTATAGTTATTATAATTTCTCTAAGAAAACAATGGTTGAGGGTTTACTCAATTTTTAAGGATTCGGATTTTATTCTCTCTTTCGCAAAATGAGAGTAAATTAATCCGTGGAATAATTTTTTATAGCAATTAATAAATGAGAATTTATTAAAATGTGATTAATTAGAGAGGAGATCATTGCTAAATAAGATATAACTTTTTACGATTTAATAGAATAAACGCGAGTATTTTAAGAAATATTCAAAGTATATTTCCCATGAAATTGGGAAAGTATTTTATAGTATTGATTCTTAATGAAAAACTATTGATAACCAAATATTATCATATTCATTAATATTATTAGGGTAAGGGAAACCTCTTGTATATGGAAGATCCTTTTTTGAAAGAATATATAGTGGGCGATATCGTCAAAGAAATTGAGAAAGAAGGTTGTTCAATTGAAAAGGCTTTTGTTGAAGACTTTTTGGAGAATTTTCAAAAGAAATATCATCGTTTACCAAAGAAAATGGAAATAATACCAATAGCAAAAAGTTATTTAAAAATTCTCGAGGAAAATTCATTTGAAGATGAACAAGACTCAGTGAAAACTGACGAAGTAACTATTGATGATGAAATCAAGCCTGTCATCAATAACTTTTTGAAAAGAAGAAGCATGATCAATACTATTACAGAACAGAGCTTATTTCGGCATAGTGGTGAAATTTTAACAGTTCCGAAAACACAAGGCAGAAGGATCTGTCCAATTTGTGGAAATGATGATAGGTTTTTTAAGATCCATGAATCCATAGATAAACATTATATTATTAGTCATTATCCAAAGATTTATGGAAAGAAATATAGTTGCGATAGCTGCGGTTGTATTTGGCATGAATGTTAAAAAGTAAGATTTTTTTTTAACATCTGTGCCATATGTATTGTGATTTAAGTTAAGGACTCATTTCTATTCATTAATTAACTTTTAAATAGATCATAGTTTAAAATATTATAAAATAAGAAGTACTACTTTTTGCAAAAAAAAAATAAATGTGATAATAATGAGTGCTGATCATGCAATAATTTATAATCCTACTGCTGGAGAAGCAGAACAGACCAAAAAAGATATAGAATATATGTGTAAATGTTTAGATGATTTAAAGGTATCTTATAAGCTCTTTGAAACAGAACATGCCCAGCATGCCATTGAACTTGCAACTCAATTAGCGAAAGAGGGATATGGACGAATTATAGGTGCTGGAGGTGATGGTACATGTAATGAAGTAATGCATGGAACTATTATTTCAAATAGCAATGCCCTTGTAGGGTTTGTTCCAATGGGATCGGGGAATGATATCCCTGCAGCAATAGGTTATAGAGCAGATATCAAACGGGCCTGTGAAATCATTTCTGAGGGTTATTCTAGTAATTGCGATGTTGGGTATGCCAAAAGAGATGATGAAACGGAGCGTTACTTTTTAGGTATTGGATCTCAAGGATTCGATAGTGAAGTTGCTCGCAGATCAAATGAAGATAAAGAAAAGGATTACAATATGATTATTCTAAACTTATTACGAGAATGGGAAAATCAAGAGATTATTGTTAAAATGGATAATGATATTTATGAGGGTGAGGCAAATCTTGCTGCTGTTGGACTTTCTGGAGCTTATGGGGGCGGTATGTTTATTTGTCAAAGAGCTAGTATTGAAGATGGCCTCTTTGATATCAGTATTGTAAATATTGATAAGGTAAAGTTAGCAAGACAATTTAGAAGAATGTATAGTGCTTCCCTTCTGCCGCATCCCGATGTTAAGGAATACCAGAGCAAAAAGGTAAGAATAGAAATGAGAAACAGTGAACAAGATCCATATTATTGCCAAGTTGATGGTGAAGTATTAGGGTTACTTCCTGTGACTTATGAATGCATCGAAGCGGGTTATGAATTTATACGTCCAAAAATAAATGAATTCGCAGAAGAGTTTAAAGAAAAGTATGGACACTATATGTGGGAATGTACCCACTAAATTCAAACTCTCCTTTTTTCAGATCTTATGCCATGATACAAAAAACAGAGCATTATTAGCCGAAAAGAAAGCCTAATAACAATTATGACTGATTTATTCTCTCTTTTTGATTCGAGCTCTATTGATGAAAAAGAAGACAAAAATACCAGCAATTATTAAACTTATGACTAGTATAAGAGTTACTATTTCTGTGTCAAGAAGATTGATATCATCGAGCCACGGATAATTTCCAGAATAGAAATTGCTACTATTTAAATAATTATTATATACGAATTGTTCAATAGTCTTACCGGTTATTTCAAGACTACCTACTGATATCGCATTAAGGTCATCATTAACCGTATGATGGTAAGGCCAAGCCGGATTATTCCAAAAGTTAATGATCAAATCCGCTGAGGGAATGCCATAATTGATGAAGGCAAGATGATCATCTCTAATAGATTTTACTACGGGACTGCTGGGAAATTGAGAAGTATAGCCTAATTGACGTCCAATTTCAAATATCTCGTCAAGAAGTGAGGATGTGGAGTCTTGTTCATTGATAAACTGTAAATTGACACCTCCAACCATATCCAGTAAAATCATCGCATCAAATGATTCAGATGACGAGTTGTAAAAGTCTTCTATATCTTCCACGAATTTATCAGAGCCTTCACACCAATCCCATCCACTAATCCCAGGTCCATAATCATATCCTTGATCTTCTGCATCAAAAAATAGAAACCAAAACTGGCATGTTAAATTCTCTCTTAGAGCATAGAAGATTCTTGCTAGATCAATTAATACAGCACATCCACTAGCACCATCATTCGCACCGGGTACAGGATCATCCCTCTTAAGTTCATCTGGATCTTTTGTTGCTCGTGCTCGAGAGTCATAATGAGCTCCTAAAATAACGATTTTGTCTAAGTGTTCGTTAAGTTTGAATAATACATTTTGACATTCAATTGATTGAACTGTGAAATTATGTACAATATAAGTAAAATTAATCGCTATATTTTGAAATTTATCAATAAAATATTCTGCGCATTCTTCTCTACCTTGGGAACCTGGTATCCTATAATGAGTTGTATTAATATTGAGTTGATCTTCAACAAAAGTATAAGCATTAGTAGCATTAAATTGCAGTGTGACATCAATATTATGAAGATTATTACCAAATAACAAAAAGAGTGGAAATGTAAGAGGTAATGATATTACAAGGATAATAAATACAATTATGATCGCTTTAAATCGTGGTTTAACTTTAACTCACCAATAAACTTCGAAAAACATATCACTAAAATGTTTAAATGAAAAATAAAAAATAAGATTTTATAATTTAAGCGGGTTCAAACCCTAAATCTATTTTGGTTTCTCCTTTGATTTCAGTTTCCAAGAATTTAACCTTTACCGGCATACCAATTTTAATTGTTTCTGGATTTTTCTCATCAACTCCAACAAGTTGAGCGGATACCATAGACCCTTCTTTAAGTTTAATTATTGAAAAACAATAGGGATTGTTTCTGTCATATCCTTTTTGAATGAAATAAGGTGTTCCGACAGTTATGCTTGTAAAAGCGGCCAATTCGCCTTCTCCAGACATTTCCATCCATTCCATATTAGCTGTATTGCATTTTGGGCATAGTTTTCTCACAGGAGTATATAAAGTACCACAGTCCTTACATTTTGAACCCATTAATTTCTTATTTTGTAAGAATTCCAAATAATTTTGTATTGTAAATTCTTTATCTATATCTGACATTTTTCCTTTACCACCTTTATTTTTCATATATGGTTACTACGCAGGTTCCTCCACTTCCTCCCAGATTATGGGTAAGAGCACGCTCAACATCGAATTTCACTTGTCTATTTCGTTCCGCGATACCCCGCATTTGTTTAAAGGTTTCAACGGGCATTGCCGCTCCACTTGCTCCAACTGGATGACCTTTACTTTTAAGTCCACCCGATGTGTTAATTGGAAGGGATCCATCTCTTTTAGTTTCTCCATTCCTGATAGCCTCAACAGCTTTCCCTTTTTCATAGAATCCTAAATCCTCCATTGCTACTATTTCTGCGATAGTAAAACAATCATGGACCTCCGCTATTTGTATGTCCTTTGGTTTCAATCCTGACATCTCGTATGCTTGTCTTGAAGCTTCTCTCGCGGCTACGAATGAAGTTAAATTATCTCTGTCATGCAATGAAAGAGCAGCGCTTCCTTGCCCTGTTCCAGTAATCCATATAGGAGTATCTGTGAATTGCTTTGCTTTATCGCCTGATGTTAAGAATAAACATGCTGCGCCATCTGTAATCAATGAACAATCGAAAAGCCTCAATGGATACGCAATAATTGGGTTCGCTGAACTTTTAAGAAAGTCAAATTCATCGGACCAATCAGGAACTTCCCTACCCTGTTGTTCATATCTTTTCTTTTTACTTGCCATCATATCTTTAATGGATTGCTGCATCTGTGCGTAAGGATTTTCTGCTCCATTCTCATGATTTTTAATGCCAACTCTCATTAAATCTTCTACAGTAGTTCCATACTTCTTGAAATGTGCGGAAGCCAAAGTTCCATATAATCCTGGAAAGGTAGCTCCCGCAGGAAACTCAAATAAACTGTCAGATGCGGTTGCTAATACATCTGTAACTCCTGCTGTAGGTAGTTCCGTCATACATTCTACTCCACATACTACTACAACATCATGGATTCCTGCAGCAATAGCAATTATGGCTTGCCTTAAAGCTATACCACTACTGGCACAAGCACCTTCGAACCTTGGTGCAGGTTTTGGAGTTAATCCAACTAAATTAGCCATCTGGGGACCTAAATGTCCTTGATGATTAAATAAATCGCTCGAATAATTCCCAACATAACAAGCATCGATATCTTTTGGTTCAATTCCATTATCCACGCTTTCACTAGCATTAAGCCAAGCATCAATCCATAGATCGGGATTTCGTTTGACTGGAAAATGATTTCCAAATTTAGACATTCCAGCTCCCACTAAAGCTACTTTTCTAGCTAGTTTTGTCATTTTTTTAACCTATAATTAGTTTAAATTATTTTTTTGAAATTAATTCTTAGAATTGTTGAATTTTTTTAATTCTTATTCTTTCTAATTTTTTGTATAGTTGGAATTTTTCATGTTATTCATGCTTGAAAAATTTTAATAAAAACCAAATTTCAATTATAATACCAATAGAAGTTAGTATAAAAGGGGCTATGTAGCTAACATTTTCGATCAAAATCCCCCCTATTATCCCCGTAGGAATAAATCCTATTCCTCTTACGAATGCTACGACGCCATATGATTCTGCTTTCTTATTTTTGCCAAGATCTGTAAGGATAATTTGTTCAGATGGAATAAATAAAACTATTGATAATGCAAATAAGATATGCCCAAAAATTAATAAGGGAATTAAGGGTTCTGTGATTAAGTTCTCCCAGAGGATTGCTGCGGCTATATTGAATGCAAAAAAGCCAAAACCAAAAAATTCACTCAATATGAGGGATTTCATTTTTCCTAGTTTATCGGTGATTCTTCCCGCAGGAATTTGAAAGATCATATTCGTAATATTCATCCAAATTACGATGGATGAGATTTGATCTGTGGTTAAATGATAATAATCATTTAACCCACCATTATAAATTGATAAAGATATCCCATATATGAATATATCTAAAGTAAAGAATATTAATATTGCTCTCATCCTTCGATTCTTTACAAACTTTAACCACATCTTACCTTCTTCATTTTTCATTTCGATTTTTTCTTGAGATATTGCTTTTATCTGTGGAGTGTCATTTGAAATAAAAAAAAATATGATAATCCCCTCTATTGCGAGCATTATTATAAATAATATAAAATAGAATTGAGTGTCTAATCCAGTTCCAACTATCACAAATGAATTACCGGCTATCGAACCAATAAAATAACTTGTGAATACTAAACCGTACATTAATCCTTTTGAATTCCCACTATTCAATGAGACTAAAAATTGAGCGTTTATATTATTTAACGTAATTCCTAAGAAATACATCGCAATTCCAAACACCAATAAATATAGCACATTAGAATTCACAAAAACTAATGATAATAATCCTAAAATCCATACTGGTATGCTCAAAATAAGAGTATTCTTATGGCCTAGCTTATCAGATAGTCTTCCCACCAAGGGCATGGGCAAAAACTGCATAATACTCCCAATTGATACTATTATGCCTGTAAAAAAGAGAGATTTTGTAATATCTAAAATAAAAGGTTGATAAATGACATTAAACATCGCAATTCCGAAGCCATGAATTACTTTAGTTATACTAATGGCGGTTAAATTCTTTTTTTTTATGTCAACCAAGAGAAATCATTAATTATTTCAAGTAAGAAGAAAAAAATTTTTCATATCTCAAGAAGCTTATGGTTCAGCAATGGATAAGTGAATATTTTTATCTCTATGTGCATTAATAGAATTTATGTCTTTAGAACCCGTAAAATATGAAGATTATAAGGTTGGAGATTCCGCTACCTTTACAAAGACCATAACCGAAGAAGATGTAATGAAATTTGCGGAAGTGACTGGAGATTATAATCCAATCCATGTTAACCCCGAGTATGCTAAAACTCAAATGTTCGGTAAACAGGTTGCCCATGGCGCTTTAAGTTCTGGTTTGATTTCAGCAGTTTTAGGTATTAAACTCTTTGGTCCAGGAATATTATATGGAGGACAAACGGTAAAGTTTATCAAACCAGTCTATTTTGGAGATACTCTTACTGCAGTTGCTACCGTGAAAGAAAAGTTTACTAAAAAGGAAGGTAAACTAAAATTTATCATATGTGATACGATAGTGAAGAATCAGAAAGATGAAGTAGTGACCTCTGGAGAGGGAACGATAGTATTTATGTAATTTTTTTTCTTTTTATTATTAATTAGCCCAATTATTTCAAATCATTAATTGGCGATGCCAAATTTTAAGAGATTTATGAAATTTATTATATTTATTCGATGATTAACAATGATGAAGGAATTAGACAAAACTTACGATCATCGTAAGATCGAAAAGGATTTATATGAATGGTGGGAAAAAGAAGGTTTCTTTAGACCAGAAAAGTCTAAGGAACTTGGTATAACAGATTCAAATTCTAAGAGGTTTTGTATTACCATTCCTTTACCAAACGTCACTGGCCAGCTTCATTTAGGGCATGCCATTGTCATTTCAATTGAAGATTTGATGACCAGGTATGAGAGAATGCGCCAAAAAGAAACTCTTTATATTCCGGGAACAGATCATGCTGGCATAGCTACTCAAAACGTTGTTGAGCGCGAATTGTTAAAGCAAAGCATTAAACGCAAGGAAATTGGGCGAGAGAAATTTGTTGAAAAAGTTTGGGAATGGAAAGATATCTATCATGCTAGAATCACAGAACAATCAAAAAGCTTAGGAATTAGCGCTGATTGGACTCGCGAGCACTTTACATTAGATCCAGACTTATCAAGAGCCGTACGTGAAGCTTTCTATCGATTATATCATAAGGGTTTAATTTATCGAGGAGAATATTTAGTAAATTGGTGTCCTGGAAGATGTGAGTCAGCTATATCTGATCTTGAAACTGAATCAGAGGAAAAACAGAGTTCATTATGGTATATAAAGTATCCAATTATTACTGATTCATGGAAAGGTCCTAGCCATCCTTGGTCAAGTGGTAAATGGGCTGCAGAAGCAAATGAATTTATCACTGTAGCAACAACTCGACCTGAAACTTTATTAGGAGATAGCGCTGTTGCCACAATAGAATCTCATCCGGAGTATTCAAAATACATTGGTAAGTTTGCGGTCTTGCCTGGAGTTAGCCGAAAAATTCCTATTATCATAGATGAGCTAGTTGACCCCGAATTTGGTACTGGTGCTTTAAAAATTACCCCAGCTCATGATCCTACTGATTTTGAAATTGGAAAACGTCATAATCTGGAATTTATAAATATTTTTAACGAGAACGCTGAAATTCTTCCTGGTTTCGTTGAATCTTATACAGGACTAGATAGATATGAATGTCGAGAGCTTATTATCAAAGATCTAAAGAAAGAGGGATTATTAGAAAAAACTGAACCTTATACTCATTCTATAGCACATTGTCAACGTTGTCATGCTATTATTGAGCCTCGCCTTTCTATTCAATGGTTTGTTAAAACCAAAAATCTTGCTAAAGCGGCGATGGAGAAAGTACAGAATGGTCAGACTAAGATAATTCCCTTAAGAGAGGAGCAAAGATATTTTCAATGGATGGAAAAC
Source organism: Promethearchaeota archaeon (assembly GCA_016840165.1). Taxonomy (GTDB): domain Archaea; phylum Asgardarchaeota; class Lokiarchaeia; order Sigyniarchaeales; family SOKP01; genus SOKP01. Next base: position 255,613 of record JAEOSU010000051.1, on the reverse strand, counting down.
ATCCATGATTGGTGTATCTCACGCCAATTGTGGTGGGGTCACAGAATTCCGGTATGGTATTGCGATGATTGTTCTGCAGAAATTTGTCCAGAACCGGATATCGAAGATCTTAAGAACTGTCCTGAATGTGGAAGTTCTAAAGTGCATCAAGATGATGATGTTTTGGACACTTGGTTTTCTAGCGCATTATGGCCTTTTTCAACACTAGGTTGGCCAAATATACAGAATCCTGATTTTAAACGATTTTTTCCCACTGATACCAGAGAGACTGGCTATGATATTCTCTTCTTTTGGGTTGCACGTGAGATGATGATGAGCATTGAACTAACAGGTAAAGTTCCTTATCATATGGTCTACCTGCATGGGTTAATCAGAGATGCAAAAGGTAAAAAAATCAGTAAATCCATGAAAAATGTTGATGATTACGATCCATTGCTAATTATTAAGGAGTGTGGTGCAGATTCTCTTCGGTATGTTCTTATTTCCAATAGTGTTCCTGGTTTGGACACTAACTTGGATCCAAAAAATATTGATGTAGCCCATAAGTATTGCAACAAAATATGGCAAGCATCTAGATTTGTGTTAAGTAGCATTAGTTCAGATAAGAGTATTCCCAAACTAAACGAGCTTGATTTAAACGAATTGAAGTTTCCTGATAAATGGATTCTTTCACGTTTAAATTCAGTTATTGAACTTGTTCAAGAATATATGGATAATTATGATTATTTACAAATGACAAGAGAGATTAAATCATTTTTCTGGAGTGAGTTTTGCGATTGGTATATTGAAATGAGCAAAAATTTTCTCTACAACGATCAATATACGAATCAATATATCCATAAATCAATATTAGTTCATGTATTAGAAACAGTTTTAAGATTAATTCATCCAGTTATGCCATTTGTCACAGAAGAGTTATGGCAAGCTCTTCCAGCAAACTTTAAGAATGTTCCTACAATAATGTATGCTCCTTGGCCAGAGTCAGATCAAAATTTTATCGATTTAAAGATCGAAGAGAGTTTTTCATTAATGGAAGAGTATGTCCGAGAAATAAGACGTATGAAACATGATTTCGATATACCCTTAAAAACTTTAGTTCCCCTCTATATTGAGGCAGAAAAAGATAAGGAGTTATTTGAATTATGCAAAAATGAACTAATTAAAATGGCGTACATTGATAAGGAGAAATTTAAAATCGAATCTAAGATTACGCCTCCACCTCAAGCTGCAAGAATAGTACTGAGAGGTATCCCTGCTTTCATTCCACTTAAAGGAATGATAGATTTCGATAAGCAAAGAGTACGAGTCACGACATCATTAGAAAAAACAACAAAGAAAATGAAAAGTATCGAAAAGAAACTCCAAAGTCAGTTTGTAGAAAGAGCACCAAAAGAATTAGTTGAGAAGGAAAAGCAAAATCTCAGTGATTTAAAAGTTAAAATTGAACAACTAAAAGATCAATTAAAAATCCTTGAATAAATTCAATACTCAATTCCTTTTCTCGCAGTTATTCCCTTAGATGCATAATAATGCTTTATGAGACGCATTTCAGTAAGAAGATCAGCCCGTTCCTTAATTTTAGGATGCATTTTTGGACCTCCCGTCAATATGATTTCTACTTTTTCCGGTTTATTATCTAAAAGCTCCAATACTTCCTCAACTTTAATGATATTATACTCAACCGCAACTGCTATTTCATCAAGAATGATAATATCATACTCATCACTCATAATGACCTTTTTAGCAAAATCCAATGCTTTCCTACCCTCTTCGATATCTATTTTCTTCGGTTCTGCGATTAAATCTGGGGTGCCAAACTGTTCTAACTTGAAATTCGGAATAAGTTTAATAGCTTCAATCTCTCCATAATGCCAACCTTTCATAAACTGAATCATATAGACTTTAAATCCATGTCCTGTTGCGCGTAAGCCTTGTCCTAAGGCAGCAGTGGTTTTTCCCTTGCCTCGCCCAAAATAGCATTGAATCATCCCTTGTTCAAGTCTTATTCTTTCTGGTGTCATTTTTTTATCTCTCCTTTTTTTTCTAACAAGAAAATTTTGAAGATAAAATTAATTTTTATATCCTATAATAAATTTAGAATAATATTTAGCTTATAAATAAAAACTTGTGATCTTATGAATGAGAAAATATCTGAAATAGAAATATATAAAAAGTTGCAGCAACATCTTGACAAAATGCCAATTGGCTTTCCACCAAGTAAATCTGGCTCTGGACTTCGTTTACTTAAACATCTTTTTACTCCAGAAGAGGCAGAGTTGGCAACTTACCTTAGATTTAGCTGGGAAAGAGACTTGGAGCCAATAGATGTTATTTATGAACGAGTAAAAGATAAAAATATTACGAAAGAAGAGTTAGAAGAGAAATTGGATTCAATGGTCAAGAAGGGTTTACTGATGTTCAAAAAAGAAAATAGCTTAAAGTATTATGGTAATGCATTATTGATGGTGGGTATGTTTGAATTTCAAGTTAATAGATTGGACCAATTACCTGAAGAGTTCATTAAGGATTTTCATGATTATTTCGACGAATCTTGGCTTCCAGAGGCATTTAAAGTTAAAGGATCTCAATTGCGTACCATTCCGATAGAGAAAAGTATCGAATTTGAAGAAAATGTTGCTGATTTTGATAACCTTGAATCTTTAATAGAAAGTACACAAGGACCATATATGGTGACAAATTGTATATGCAAACAACTAAAAGATTTGGAGGGGGAGCCCTGCAAAGTAACTTCAAGGAGAGAGGTATGTATGGGATTTGGTTATGCTGCAAAAATGTATATTGAACAAGGTTGGGGACGTGAAATAAGTAAGGATGAAGCAATCGAGATATTACGGCAAAATCAAGAAGATGGATTGGTGCTTCAACCTGATAATTCTCAAGAATTAGGATTTATATGTAGTTGTTGCAGTTGTTGCTGTGAATCTTTATCTCGTTATATTAAATTTCCAAATCCTGGAAGTATGAGCATTACAAACTATTATGCCGAAATTGATCCCGAACTTTGCAATGGATGCGGCACTTGTGTAAATATTTGTCCTATGGAAGCAATTAAACTACAAGATGACATTTCAAAAATTAAGAAAAAGCGTTGTATTGGTTGTGGTAATTGTGTGGTAAAGTGTCCGGTAGAAGCTATTAGTTTAAAGAAAAGGGATAAACAATTTACCCCGTTCCCTACAATGGATGATTTATTTGATAAAATCAGTGAAAGAAAAAAGAGATTAGAGCAAAAAACAATATAAAGGAATTTAAAATGAGTAAATGGGAACGTTTAGATACCCAGTTAATTAAGTATCTAAGGCTAGCTACATTCCCTGTAGCTGTGAAATTATATAAAGATCTAGAAAAATTAAAGGAAATTAAGTTCCTTAAAAAACCAGAAGAAGATATTATTATTTGTCAACTATTTAGCTATTCTCGTTACTATGGATGGACAATGGGATGTACTGGTGAGGAAAATATATGTCCATTAGCAGGTATCACTCTGGGTTTTGAAGAGCCTCATGACCTTTTTGAAGAAGGGGCATTTTTTATTGGACGTTATAACGAAACTAAACAAGCTGCAAAATTGACAACCGCAAGCATGCCAAGATTACCTACGAATGAATATAAGGCGATAGTTAGCGGAGCATTAGGACGCGTAGACTATGAACCGGATTTAATATTAATCTGGGGAAATTCTGCTCAGATGATGCGAATTATTCAAGGATATCTCTGGAAAAGGGGAGGAAGGGTAAATTTGTCTACTTTTTGCGATGGAGTATGTGCTGATACGATAACTAAGACACTCCTCACTCGAGATCTCCAAATTGCCTTCCCTTGTTTAGGTGATCGTCGATTTGGTAATGCAACCGATAATGACTTGATTGCATCCATACCATTTAGTCTAGTGAATGAGATTTTATCTGGAATGGAAAAAACACATAAAGCAGGAACAAGATATCCAATACCATTCCAAATCTCAACTCCAGATTTTTTTGTAAAATTAAAAAAGCAATTAGAGAAAGTTAAGAAAGATTGATGTCTGGTGTGGATATCACCCTTCAGGAATCATAATCACAAAATTGCCTCCTTCAACCCAGATTTTACCATTATAGTTATTTAAAATTTGTTCAACCAAAAGGAAACCTATGAGAAGTTCCTTAATGTTACTATCTTTCTCAATGTCTTTTATTAACAGAGTTTCCTTTTGTATATGGGAAATTTCACTCTTATAATCTACAAATTCAATTTTAACATAATTTATGTTATCTTGAAGTGTTCGATAAATTATTATTTTAAAATCAACTAATGGATTTGGATTATATTTTATGGAGCTAAATATAATGTTTGTAAAAACGTCAAATAAGAAATCATCAGCTAAAAGATAAATATTCTCATCTGGGATTTCGATTGTTAGGTTTATCTTTTTATTTATATATACTTTTACAAAATAATCTAAGACATCCTCAATTATTTCCTTGATATCAACTCGTTTTATTACTATTTTTGATTCATTAAGAAGAGTTAGTGTACGGATAATTGAGATTAACTGTAAACTATTTGTACATTGACTAATAACATTATTTAACCAATTTTTTGAAAAAGTTGTTGGAAATTGAGATTGTTGCTTACTAAACTCCTCAATTAGAGTTAAAAGACTGTTAACTATATTATAAATGTCATTTACAAAGAGTTCTCGATAGAAATATTCCTGATCAAATTGGCGGTGAAATTCTTGTTCACTCATAAGTACACCTTCCTGAATTACTTCACGCTCTATGACATTTACAAGGATCTCAGGAAAAATACATAGAGTATCGAAACGTTTAAATCCCCAATAATCATCGTCTAAAATATTCCCAAAGAAAATTAAACCTTCTAGCACATCATTAATTTTAATTGAATATACAAGACAATTCATAATATTTTGATCTTGAAGGAATGACTTTATAGATTTTGCTGTACTTGGAAGATCATCTATATTTTGTATATAGAAATAGTCATTAGTCTTAAGTTTCTCATTTAACCAAGGAAAACTGTTAGAGTCTATTTTTTTAAGAGGTTCTAACTGCGGATATGTCACTTTTGAATACCATATAAAGGATCTATCAATAAAACTATATTTTTCATTGAAGATATAGAGAAAGATTCTATTTGAATTAATGAAGTCCCCAATCTCTCTGAGAGATTCATAGATTGCTTTATTGACATTTTTAACTCCAATAAATTTTGATATAATGCGAGTGATTATTGTTAAGAACTTCAAAATTTTGGCGAGATCTTGTTCTATTTTCTTCTTTTCTGTAATTTCTTGACAGATTGTTTGATGGTATGTTTGATTCTCAATTTTGACGATAGATGTCTGCATTAACGCCCAGATGAGACTTCCATCTTTTTTATAAAGTTGAATTTCGATTGGAGAAAAAATTCGATCTTTTTTATCTTTTTTAAATCTATTAAGTAGATTGATTAAATAATCCTCTTGAATAAGGGAAAGTTCAACAAATTTTTTCCCTATTAATTCCCCTTTTTTATATCCTAAGGATATTTCAAATGCGGGATTACAATCAACCACAACTCCTTTAGAATCGATTAAAAGTATTGAAAAAGGAGAATCTTGGAATAGGTGTCGATACTTATTTTCAGATTCCCATAACTTTCGCTCAGTCTCAATTCTCTTACTAATATCTCTGATTATACACTGAACTAATAATTGCTGACCTACTTTTATCTCATTTACGCTAATTTCAACAGGAACAAGATTACCGGATATACTTATAATGTTTGTAATTAAAGGTACGGGGTTTTCAATCTGTATAATAATTCTTTCGTAAAAATCAACACTAATATCATCTGTAAGTAGCTGACTTGAATGGAGGGCAATAAAATCTTCAAAAGGCAATTGGAATAACTTTTCTGCTTGTTTGTTAGCATCGATTATAATGCCCGAGCGTCGATCTATAATTAAGATTGCATCTCGCGCGGCTCTAAATAAAGCTTCATATCGTAATTCAGCCAACTTTAGAGTTTCAATTGAGGGTCTAAATTGCTCAATTTGATTTATTATTGCGTTTTGTGCTGACTTGATTAAATTAATGATGTTACTTTTATCATGGTAATTATTCTTTATGTTATCAAACAATTCGTAAATATAATTATTAAAATGGCTAATAATTTCTTTTGGAAAGTTTTCATTATAATATACGATAAGGCATAAAGGTAATAATCCGCCCCTAATACTCTCATCTGGAATGTAATCAAAATAAACGGCAGCATATGAATTTAAATGAGGAAAGGGAAGAATAACAGATCTTTGTTTTAATTCTGCACCTGCTATAAAGAATTGTGAAACAGAAAAACTCTTTATTGAGATTAACTCAGGGTCTTCGAATGCATCTTCAGGATATGCAAATTCAATCTTTACGCCAAGATTTTCATCCCATCTACAAAAAATTATTCCGACCTCACTCCTTGGAACATATGTCTCAAGTCTTTCTGATAGTTTTAAAGATAACCAGTTAAAAGCTTCATCCACGTTTATATTTTTAATCCCACTTGTTAAAAAGTATTTTATCGGGCGCTTCCCTAACTTTTCTAAATCCATTGCGTTTATTAGATCATTAATCTCATTGGTATCCGGTTTTTCTAAATCTATTTTATTGAAAAGAATGAGCAAGGGCAGTTCTTTTAATTCTGGATGACCTGCGATCTCATTTAATAGCGCGAAAGCATCCGGGAATTTAATTTTGTCAGTAATATCTAGCACAAAAATTAACCCATCTTGATTTTTTAGATATGGTTTCCATATCTCTTTAAATTTAGATTGCCCAGGAGTATCATATGTTAATAAAGAGACATTGTTAACTAAAATCCTAGAAATATCTACACTTATAGTCGGAAATATAGTTTTTGATATTGATTTTCGTCTACATCTTATGAGTGTAGTTTTTCCAGCTAGATATAAACCAAAAACTAACACATTTGCTTCTTTTTGCTCAAATATTACATCTTTCTTAGGAAAGGTGATATAGAAAGTATCTAATAGATTCTTAACTTTATTATACTTATCCATATCTCCTTTATAAACTTGAGAGTCGATATAAAAAGCTTTAAAAGCTGATTCAATTTTTTTAAATTCTTTAACAAACTCTTCTAAAAGCTTCTGCGTTAATTCAGTATTAAATTTGTCTTTTTTATCAATTATTATTGAAATTAATAATTGTTCTTTATTTGTTCTTGAATATTCACTGGGGATTTCAAATAATAAGTTTGCTGTTTTAAATGTTCCAAAGAGATGCTTAAAAAAACCAGTATCATACATTTGCATTAAGAATGGGATTTGACTAAGCTTATCCTTCTCAACCGAATCTGGTATTTTTAAAAAGATATATGGTCTAAAAAATGGTTTTAAATGACTTAAAGTAATGACTATCAAGAGAATCTCCGAAATTACATCTCTAAAAATATTATTTTAACGATAATTTTATCGGTTTATGGTATAAAAATGTATTTATTCAATTCAAGTATCAATTTTTCAGAAACTTGACTTATTTCATCTAAAATGAATTAACATTATCTATTATAATCTGTAAAAAATATTTTTAACATAATAACTATTTTTTCTAATTATTCTTTTAAAACACTAAAGAAAAAAATAAGATAAGGGGATTAGAAATAGAGTCGAAATTGATGTCATTAGAAGAAGCAATTTCTGATAATATTGAAGACGGAAATATAGTTGGTTTTGGAGGGCTCTCATTTTGGCGAAAACCTATGGCTGCTGTCCGCGAGATCATTAGACAAGAAAAGAAAAACCTCACGGTCTGTACGTTTGTAGGGGGAATAGAAGTAGATATGCTAATAGCCGGAGGTTGTATTTCAAAAGTGAAAGCTTGTTTTGTAGGCATGGAAATGTTTGGTATGGCTCCCCATTACCGAAAAGCCGTTGAATCAGGAAATGTTACTATCTCAGAAGAGAGCGAGGCTTCTATTGCACTAGGTTTAAAATGTTCATATTTAAAAGTTCCTTTTATGCCGCTTAAAGGAATAATTGGAACGGACTTTCCAAAAGTTCGAGATGACATTAAAGAATTTGAAGATCCCTTAGGTTCAGGAACAAAATTAATGGCACTTCCGAAAATAGATCTAGACGTAGCAATACTCCATGTTCCTTATGCTGATGAATTTGGTAATGCAAATATTCCTGGTGCGGTCTGGATGGATGATGATATGGCAAAAACAGCAAAAAGAACTATTATTACTTGCGAGAGGTTAGTGGAAACTGAAGATATAAGATATCTTCCAGGAAAAGCTCAATTACCTATGCAAACTACCAAAGCAGTCGTAAAATTACCATTTGGAGCTCATCCTACTTCTTGCTATGACCGTTATACTTTTGATGCATTGCACATTCAAAAATATCTAAAAATGGACTTTTCTGAATATAAGCAAAAATTTGTTTCCATTGATTCTCATGCTGAATATTTGGATAAGGTTGGGGGTTCTAAAGCAATATTAAATATACTATTATAAATTAAGGAATTATACTTTTGATGAAAAAAAAAAGTCCTGATAATAAGACTATTGAGTTACTTAATAAAAGAAGGACTATACGTGCTTACAGTGCAAAACCTATAAGTCAGGAAGATGAGAAAATCATTATTAGGGCCGCGATAAGAGCTCCTACTGCGGGAAATTTGATGTTATACTCTATTTTAAAAGTAACGGACCAGAAATTGAAGGAAAAGTTGGCAATTAGCTGTGATAATCAACCCCATATAGCAAAAGCGCCTTTAGTTTTAATCTTTTTAGCAGATATGCAGAGGTGGTGGAACTATTTTGAACTTTGTGATGTTCAAAAAAAATGCAATGAAATGCATGTGAATTTTGAGAAACCTCAAGAATCTGATTTACTCTTAGCATGTTGTGATGCTTTAATTGCTGCCCAGAATGCCGTGATAGCTGCTGAGGCTCTAGGAATTGGGTCATGCTATATCGGTGACATTATGGAGAATTATGAAACTCACCAAGAACTTCTTAAATTACCAAGATGGGTTTTTCCAATAACTTTAATTTGTTTTGGACATCCAAAAGGAGATAAAGATAAAATTCCGCTTACAAATCGTTTTCCTGTGGATTATATTGTTCATGAAAATATATACCATCAACTGAGTAGAGAAGATTATAAAAATATGTTCGAAGGAGTCGAAAGAAAACGCATAATTGATTATGCTGAAAATTTTGGGCAACAAATTTATTTTGAAAAGTTAGGAGCTGATTTTTCTATAGAAATGCGTCGCTCTGTTAAAGTTGCGATTAAAAATTGGATCAATGGTAATCAAAAAGACTAATTACAATATATCACATGAGTGATATGTTTTTTATAAAAATTTGCACTCCCTTGTAATTTTATAACAATATCTGCATTTCTGTATATACTTTTAATTAACTATGTCCACATTGTTTTCAGAGATAACGCAATGGTAAATCAAGGATATTATCCGACAAAAAACAATCATGTTTATACAAATAAATTCTCTCTCATAAAAAATCAACTATTAGATAGTAAATTTCGGGCATCTAATTTTAATATAATACCTCCAATCATAGGTTTTATAGTTGCTGATCAATATGGTAATGCGATAATGATCTATGAATATGAGTCAGAAAATGGAGCGATTTATGAGCCAATTAAAACCTATCTTTCAGAGACTGATAAGAATTTATTGGAAATTGATTTAATTTCTATGTATTTTAGTTCTTTTAAAGTATTTGCTGGGCAAACTAATATTCAAAATTTATCCCACCTTGAAATTTATGGTTCCAATATTAAAGCTCAAATTTATTTTCTATTAGATTTTATTATCATTACATTTCTTAATTCTAATACAGATTTGAAGGCAAAACAAAAAAGTGAAATATTAAATCATTTTAAGGAAATCCTTTCTGATCATAACTATGAATTTAGCCACTTTAATGAGTCTAAAGCTAAGAAAATCATAGTTAGTCTCGAAAATAAGGGTAGGATCTGGTTAAAAAAACTGAATTGGAGATATATTGAATCGTTCAAAAAATATTATTTAAAGCGTCATGATATATTTGAACTCATTATCGATCAGATTGATCCCATCCTTCAACATGAAGTAAATGAATATTTGGAATATATACCTGATGATATTAAAGTGAATTTAATAAAAGAAATAAAAAATAAAATACAAGACAAATTACTTGAATTCAACTCAAAATTATTTTAAGATTTCATAATTTTTAATTCGAAAGATTAAAAAGTAGACTTGGATAGACTAGTTGTAAATTAGAAAGAGATTAATAAATTAAAATAAATTATTAAGATATTCTTCATCAAAAGTGAGTAATGTAATAATTACTATGATTTATCTCGAAGTTAAATTACCAGATATACCGGGAAGTTTAATAGAGATGATTAAACCCATCTCCCAGAATGGTGGAAACATTTATGGTATATTACACAATCACGATAAAAAAATAAATAATATGATTCCCGTAAATGTTTGGTTTGAGTTAAACAAGGAGCTCATGGATACATCAATTTTTAATATCCGAAAAGAACTAACCGAAAAAAAAATTGAAATCACAAAACTTTCTATAGGTTCAAAAAATAAGTTTGTAACCATTATTCTGTCAGGACATGTTTTTGATACCGATATAAATGAAACAATTAATCGGTTAGATTCAAAAGATATTAAGGTTATTGAATTACAAGCTAAATTTAATGGATTAGATAAAATAAGTGACGTTAAACTGAAGTTAGAATTTCCTGAATCGATGGAAAAGATTAGTATCATTCATGAAATCGAAAAGATTTGTAAAGAGAAAGATCTCTTTTTAATAGAATCTTAAATGAAATCGAATTGAGATGGAATTAAAAATCTGTTTGATAGGAAAGGGCACTGTGGGGACAAGTTTTCTCGAATTATTAAAAAGAAAAAAAGAGATAATAAAAGAACGTTATAATTGTGAATGTAAACTATTGGCTATTTTTGAACGCGATGGAGCCCTAATTAATGAAGATGGATTAATTTTAGATGAATTGTTAAACGATAGTATCGATTTTAGAGAAAATAAATTTTGGAAAAAAAATCTTAAGGCAAAAGATTTAATCTCTAAATTAAATCTAGATGTTTGTATAGATGCTACACCAACAAATCCAAATACAGGAGAACCTGCACTTACACATATTATAGAAGCGTTAAATAACAAAATTGATGTGATTTCCTCAAATAAAGCTCCATTTTTTTTAGAATATAAAAGAATTAAAGAATTAGCTAATGATAATAAATGTTTCATAAGATATGAAGCCACAGTGGCAAGTTGTATACCTGCCTTATCTATTAAGGAAAATCTCATAGGAAATAAGATCACTCAAATTAAAGCGATCCTAAATGGTACAAGTAACTATATTTTAAGTCGAATGACATCTGAGAATATACCTTTTGAAATAGCACTTAAAGAAGCGCAAGAGTTAGGCTATGCCGAGGCTAACCCTAATTTAGATGTGGGAGGATTTGACGCAGCCGGTAAATTAGTAATACTGGCAAATGAATTACTTGGATGGACTAAAACTATCAAAGATGCAAAAATTGAAGGAATCACAAAGATAACGCCAAACGCTATAAAGCTGGCTAAATTAGACGGTTATGTAGTTAAACATTTAGCTATTGCTGAAAATGATAATCTAATTGTAGAACCACGGATGATTAAAAAAGGCTCCCCCCTAAATATTAGTGGAACTCTTAACATAATCGAACTTCAAACTCAGTACGCAGGTCCTGTAATTTTAATAGGAAAAGGAGCGGGAGGTTTCGAAGCAGGTTCTGCAATACTCAATGATTTAATATATATTATTAAAGAAAGGAAAAAAATTGGTAGTAATTAAAGAGATGTAAAATGAAATTCCATTCTACTAATTATAATTCAGGGGAGATAGATTTTAAAACTGCAATTCTGAAAGGGCAAGCTATCGATAATGGTTTATATATGCTAAATGAAATTCCAAGAATTGATCAAGAGACTCTTTATTCTTTTAGAAACATGAATTTTATTGAGATTGCTCTTAATATTATTTCTAGATTCATAGAGAATAGTATAAAAAAAGCGGATCTCAAAAAGATCATTAATGAAGCTCTAAATTTTAAAATTCCTATAGAAAAAGTTGAAAATAATGATTATATATGTTATTTAGATAATGGTCCTACCTGTAGCTTCAAAGATTTTGGAGCTAGAATACTAGCTACGATAATGGAATATTTCCTTGAAAATGATAATAAAAATTTAACTATTTTGACTGCGACCTCAGGAGATACAGGAGGCGCGGTTGCGCAGGCTTTTTATAAAATGCCCAGAATTAAAGTGGTGGTTTTATATCCCCGGAATGAAATCACTACTCTACAAAGAAAACAAATGACTACCTTAGGTAGAAATGTCATTACTTTAGGGATTGATGGGAAATTTGACGATTGTCAAAGATTAGTAAAGAATGCCTTTGCTGATGGAGACTTAAAGCAACTTAACTTATCTTCTGCGAATTCGATAAATTTTGGTCGTTTATTCCCTCAAACGCTATATTATTTCTGGAGTTATTCGCGTATTATTGAAAGAAAAAACGAGGAGATATTGTTTTCTGTACCTTCTGGTAATTTCGGAAATCTTACAGCAGGTTTAATCGCTAAGAGAATGGGGCTCCCTGTTAAGAGATTTATTTCAGCTGTCAATGAGAACGATGAATTTCCTCAATTTTTAAAAACCGGAATTTATAAAAAAATCGAGCCTTCAAAAAATTGTATTTCTAATGCTATGAATGTGGGTCATCCTTCTAATTTGGCAAGAATATTTGATCTTTACGGAGGTAGAATAGATGAGACTGGAAAAGTTCATCATCTACCAGATATAGACGAAATTCGTAAAGATATCATTTCATATTCAATAAACGATAATTCTACTAGAGAGACCATCATTAGTTTTTTTAACAACTATCAGAAAATAATCGAGCCCCATGGTGCTGTAGGCTGGGCTGCTATTAATATTTTTCGCAAAACTTATCCAGAACATAATAATCTTAAATCAATAACATTTGAAACTGCTCATCCATCAAAATTTCCAAATGAGATAATTTCATTGACTAATGTCACCCCAGAGATGCCAAATTCTTTAAAAAAGATGACAAAAAGGAAAGAATTCCTTGACCAAAAAATAATTAAAGAGTATAAAGATTTCAAGAATTATTTAATAGAAAAATTCTCTTTATAAATATGACATTAATTAGATTAGCCTAAATAATTGAAGATTAAACGTTTTAATTCAGGATATTCTTTAGCTACCGGAAATTGTGGGAATTCATCAATTACTTTGTTAGGAGGTCTAAAGAAGATACCATGGTCTGCTTCATGTAACATTGGAACATCATTATAAGAATCTCCAGTTGCTATTATTTCATAATTTAAGCTTTTAAGAGCTAAAATGGTCTGTCGTTTCATATCTTCAATGCGGATCTTATAATTTGTGATCAGTCCCTTTTTACCAATTTCAAGACTATGGCAAAAACAGACAGGATAGCCCAATTTTTTTAGGAATGGATCAACGAACTCCATAAAACTGTCTGTTAGGATCGCCACCTGAACGATAGGGCGTATTTCATCAAGAAACTTTTTTGCTCCTGGTAATAATTTCATATTCATAATTACTTCTTGAATTTCTTTCAAGGTGACATGATATTTCTTCAATAAATCGATTCGGTTTTTCATAAGTACATCATAGTCCGAAATGTCTCTTGTTGTTAGCTTAAGCTCATCAATCCCAGTAGAGTTACTTACTTCAATCCAAACTTCAGGGGTAAAAACTCCCTCTAAATCAAAACAGGCAATGTACATATTTCTTAGTTTTAAATTTGCATTAAAAGATTGATTTTTAATAAGATCTAAAGTCTTTTATATATAATGAATAAAATCTTTAATTGATATTACCTTACCTAAGTCAAAATTCTATAATGATTATAATTCGAGTGAAGAATAAATGAGTGAAACGTCAAAAGATTATTCGATTGATGAGTTAATGACAGTGCTAATGTCAAGAGAAGTACGAAATGATGATGTGATGATTGTTGGAGTAGCAACCCCAATGGTATGGTCTGCGTTTACTTTAGCTAAATTAACACATGCTCCTGACGCTATATATCATTATATTATGGGAAATACTTTTGTGAATCAGGCACGTCAAGTTTCATTACTCTACTTGGAGATGAATACTGCAAGAGCTTATCGATTTCAAAACTCAGGAGAGTGCACTCTTGAATCGCTGCCTTCTGAAAAGTTGACTACCATTGAGTTTTTTAGACCCGCCCAAGTTGACCAATTTGGAAATACAAATAACATTTGTATCGGTGAATGGAGTAAACCAAAACTACGTTTACCAGGATGCGCCGGAATAGCTGATTTTAGCATGTTTTATACTCGAGGGTCATTTCTCTACACACCAAGACATGATAATCGCACATTTGTTCCCACCGAGAAATTATTCTTCATATCGGGTGTTGGATTCCCTGGAGGACGACAATCTATATGTGAAGGAGCAGGACCTCAATGCGTTATTACCAACTTAGCATACTTAGATTTCGACATGAAAACTAGAAGGATGAAGTTAAGAACGACACACCCAGGAATTACTGTTGAAGAAGTAAAGGAATCAACTGGCTTTGATTTATTAATTGATAAAAATTTAACAGAGACTAAACCACCTACAGTTAAGGAAATTAGACTATTAAGGGAAAAGGTGGATCCTTTGAGCATTAGAAAGCTAGAAGTACTTTCAGGTGCCGAGAGAGAAGAATTATTAGATAAGATTATTCAAAAAGAAATTGAAATGGAAATAAGGTTTCCGAAACTTATAAAACATTAAAAACAACAATTTATTGTTTTAAATACAATTTTTTCTTTCTACCACTTTTCTTCAATACTATTAAATTATTATTTGATAATTTATCGATGTGGTATTTGACTGTATTTCTGGCTATCTGGATCTCATCAGAAATTTCTGAGGAGGTAATCCCGGGCTTTTTTTTAATAATTTCATAGATCTTAGTGGTATTATCCGATTTTGCTATTCCATTTATGAATCCTTCCGCTTTCTCTATTTCATTTAACGATGGAAAATATAGGCTATATTGGCCAAACTTTTCCTTATGGATGATTTTATTATTTAGTAAAACATTTAGATGCCATTGCAACTGTCCTTTCTGTAAATCACATTGCCTTAACAATTCATTATGATGAATACCAGGATCATTCAATATGCACTTAATAATTTTTTTTCGGTGTTCATTTTCAAAGATCTCCTCCAATGTCAAATTTGGATGATTATTATAGGATGCTACTCTTCGAATCATACGATTGTGATATTCGTTTACAGATAAAACAATTGTGAATGCTAATAGCACAATGAATAACAGCAACAATATAACAATTATAAACCCTAAAAGAGGTCTCTCGATTTGCCCAAATGTCTCATTATACAATGAAATTATTTGAATTAAAATTAAAATAACTAAAAAAAGAGATATTGGTATTGTTATAAGAAGAATTACTACCAATTTGCTATTTTTTGGCTTAATTTCTCTCATAATGATTCAATTTCTTCCCTTTCTTATCCATTCCTATTGTTTTAATGGAAGAATTCGTATTTACATATTTTAAATAGTAACCACAATTTTTAGTTTTTCGCGAAAAAATTTTGTAAATGGAAGCATAAAACTAACGGATTGCTTATATTGATTGTACATGTCTCCATATTTCTTTTCTAACCAAAATTCTTCTAATTTTGCTAGTAATATATAAGCAATAGTTTCTATAAACCATATAAAAAATATTAAAACTCGGCTGAATTCGATATTTGAGCTGAAAGGATTAATTGGACTTGTATTTAATGAAATCATTGATAAACTAAACGTCATAATAATTATTGCTAAATATTGTGGATGGCGAGAATATTTATATGGTCCCTTTAAAATTAATTTTTTACGATTAACTAATTGATAACCAAGACAAAATAGAAATATGAATCCACTAATTATCGCAATGATGCTCCATGGGAAACCATATCCTAAAAAGAATTCAAAATCACTTTTTGCAATCATAGGCGTCGAAATAAAGAAGAACAAATATCCGATCAGTGGCAAACTCATAATACCAAACCAAACTGAAGCACAAGGGATATACTGAAAAAGAGGGATTGTCAACCATCCAATTGTTATAAAAAATTCCTTTATTGATGTTATAATTTTATCTATTTTCACTTCTTACACTCCTAAATCTATTCAGATGAAAAGTATTCCCTGTCCTTTATAAATAAATTGGTGCACTTATCGAACAATTACATAAAATGAAAAGAAATTAAAAACAAGGATTTATGTATATTTTTTATATAAATTTCCTATAAATTCGCTCAATTCCTCATATGGTTTATTGGCGTATGCTATTGTTCCACATTCGTCTTCTAAATCAAAACAGGATTTAATATATGTCTTATTCATGATGGAGAGCATGGTTTTAGTAGAAAAAATAAACTCATTCTTATATTTCACCAAATCACTCATGAAAGTTTTTGTATTAGCATCTAAATTCTCAAGAGGAAAAACGCGCGTTGGAAAATTGAGGTTTCTTAAGTCATCTAATCCAACCTTATCAGCTGTAAATAACATATATTTGGCATAACTTAGACCAAAAGCTAATAATGGAAGCAATGTTGCGCCAGTTTGGGGAAAAGCTGAAATAGCAAGCTCAGGAAGACGCAAATATAATTCCTCTTTTGGTCGATCGGCAAAGATTCTTAGATCAGATGCCAAAATCATTAGAACTCCAAATCCAACAGCAATGCCTTGAACTTGGGTGATAATTGGTTTTTTTAAGAAGAGCATAGTCTCATTTACTTTTCTTCCCCATTCAGTGACCTGTTTAACATTTTCAGGAGAACCTTGTATTTGTTTTAAATCATATCCAGCAGAAAAAAATCTTGTCCCAGTGCTTTTAATTAGGATGTATTTCACTTTCTCATCTTTATCTGCTTCGATTAAGTAATTATAGAGCAACTTTAACATATCTACATTAAAAGCATGAGCTTTATCAGGACGATCGATAATAATTTCTGCTATACGAAGTTTTACATTATAATGAATTAATTCTTCAGACATAGGTTTATAAACTCAAGCATTACATTTTAAGTTTAATAGTTAGATGATTAATGCTAAATAATACATTATAAAGAGAATTATAATTAGATTATTACCCTAGCTTTCCTTTTTTATCGTAAAATCTACTGATTCGAACTTCTTATGAATATCTTGATACATTTTAAATTTGCTATTATTTAGAGCATTTTCTATAATACTGTCAATCTCTTGTTCATTAATAAGGCTTTTAAAGATTAATTCTTCCACTTTTGAATAAATGAGTTCTTTTATCTTATATTTAAAGCGATTCTTTTTCTTTTCATTGATAAGATCAGATAATTCTACATGTTCTTTATGGTCCCATATATTTTGAATAAGGTCATCCACGCCCTCTCCTGTAATTGCGTCAGTCATTGAAACCGGTGGTCTCCAACCACTCTGAAAAGTAGTATCATCCAGCATCATTTCGATATGTACCGCAATATCTTCCCCACCGAGATCCTTTTTATTCACATCATATATATCTCCAATTTCAATGATTCCCGCTTTCTGCATTTGAATAGCATCACCATATCCAGGGACTAAAACAACTACAATAGTATAAGCTAAATTGTAGATATCAAATTCTGCTTGTCCCACTCCAACGGTTTCAATGATAATTAGATCCATACCAAATGCTTCATAAAGCATACTGATATCAAATACGGCTCGTGATATTCCTCCTTTATAACCACGCGATGCAAGACTTCTCATGAAAAGATTGGGGTGTAAGGTTATGTTAGTCATACGCACTCGATCTCCTAAGAACGCTCCTCCGCTAAAAGGTGAGGTAGGATCAACTGAGATGATTCCTATATATTTACCTTCATCAAGTATCTTTTGAGATATAGCCCCTGTGAGAGTACTTTTTCCAACACCGGGTGAACCCGTAACTCCAACGATATAGGAATCATGCTTTAGCTCTTCAAAATGCTTAAAAATTTCTGAGGCTTTATCTGGCTCATTTTCAATTATAGTAATTAATTTCGCTAACGCAACCTTATCCTTTTGTTTAAACCTCGTAATCAAGGATTCAATATCATATTCAGTTTTCATGAATAATAGACCTTCAGAACTTCAAAAAAATAACTTCTAACTTAGATATGAAAATATATCATTTCTTTTTTATCTTTTCTATAAAAATCGATATCCTTAAAGAGTGAATTTCAATAGAAGTAAAACATTAAAAAAGTTAATTTTGAAATAATGATTCTAAAAGATAATTAATAATTAAAAAGTTTAAGATAATTATGACAATTTTATTAAATCCAAAACAACATAAACGGTATTATCCAGATGCGAGATCAAGGGAAATCATGCTTAAAACGATTGAATTCTTCGAAAATAAAGGAAAAGCAAAATTAAAGGAAGACGATCATAAAAGAGTCTGGTATTCTGATTTTTTAGAATTCCAAAAAAATTATAATGTTTTTGCTAATCTATTGACTCCTTCTCAATATGGAGAGAATGAAAATTTTCGATGGGATACATGGAGAATCTGCGAATTCAATGAAATACTTGCATTTTATGGATTAAGTTATTGGTATACTTGGCAAGTGACAATTTTAGGATTAGGGCCTATTTGGATGAGTAAAAATGAAAAGGCAAAGGAGAAGGCTGCCAAATTATTAAAAGAAGGCGCTATTTTTGCTTTCGGATTATCCGAGCAAGCGCATGGGGCCGATATTTACGGAACTGAAATGTCATTAACTCCTCAAAAAGATGATACCTATAGAGCAAATGGAGAAAAATATTACATTGGCAATGGTAATGAGGCAGAAATGGTTTCAAACTTTGGGAAATTTGCTGATGAGCAAGGAAATATTCCACCCTATGATATGAAAAACAAAGATCAATATGTTTTTTTTGTTGCTAATTATAAAAACAAAAACTATGAGTTAATAAAGAATGTCTGTGATAGTCAAAATTACGTTGCAAATTTTGCACTCCATGATTATCCCATAACCGAGGAAGATATTCTTTCTAAGGGAGAGGATGCTTGGAATGCATCTCTTAATACTGTAAACGTAGGTAAATATAATTTAGGTTGGGCTTCAATAGGGATATGTACACATGCATTTTATGAAGCAATTCATCACGCTGCTCATCGAAGGCTCTATAAGATGTATGTCACTGATTTTCAACACGTAAAACAGAACTTTGTTGATGCGTACACCCGTCTGGTAGCAATGAAATTATTTGGCTTAAGAACAGCTGATTATATGAGAATCGCATCCGATGATGACCGCAGATATTTACTGTATGCACCAGTAATGAAGATGAAAACTACTACTCAGGGAGAGGAAGTTATAAATCTCTTATGGGATGTTATCGCTGCGAAAGGTTTTGAAAAAGATATGTATTTTGAAAGTGCTGCAAGGGATATACGTGCATTACCTAAGCTTGAAGGGACAGTTCACGTAAATATTGCGTTAATTTTGAAGTTCATGTTAAATTTCTTCATGAATCATAAGAAATATGAGGAAGTACCAAGACAAGATCAAGTAAAAGACGACACCTATCTTTTCAATCAGGGACCAACTCGTGGGTTAGGAAAGATTCGACTTCATGACTGGAAACCAGCGTTTGAGCAATTTGATCTACCAAATGTTAAAATCTTTCTAGAACAAATTAAGATGTTTAATCTTATGGGAGTTAAAGCTATGCCTAGTGCTAAACAACAAAAGGATATGGACTTCATGCTTTCAGGAATCGGAGAGATCTTTTCTCTTATCGTATATGCTCATTTAATTATAGAAAATGCAAAAATATACAATATTGATGAAGACACTATAGACCAAATATTTGATTTTCTAGTAAGAGACTTCTCTAAATACGCATTAAATTTATATCATAAATCTAGTACTACCCCTAAACAGATGGAATGGTGTTTGAAGATGATTAAAAAACCCAATGTCGACCCAGAACGTTTTGATAAAGTATGGAAGATTGTTCACTCGCTAAAGGATGCTTATGAAATGAATGAATAAAATAAATCGTTGTTTTTTCCTTTTTTCAAATAAATTTTTAAAAAATAGAATAAAAGTATAAAATTATTTCTTTTTTATTTTTTGACGTGTGCTTTTATGAATTCTACAATATCGGAAGTCATTGACCCTGGACCGTATACATTAGCAACACCCATCTCCCGAAGTTTATCAAAATCTTTCGCGGGAATAACACCACCAACCAAGATCATAAAATTATCCAAAACACCCTTTTCATTTAGAAGATCTATTAGTTGTTGGGTATATGAAAAATGCGCCCCACTATGAATACTTAATCCAATAACGTCTACATCCTCTTGAATCGCTGCTTCTGCGATCTGTTGAACATTTTGAAATCCACCGAAAATTAATTCCATCCCATCATCACGAATCGCTCTTGAAACAACAATCCCACCTCTCCAATGACCATCAATCCCTGGTTTAGACATTAAAACCCGAATTTTTTTCTGTGACATATGATAAACCTCCGTTAAATTGCTAATGGTGGATCCCAGGTACCCCATATTTCACGATAAATATCACAGACTTCTTGTACGGTTGCACCTTCCTTAGTGGCTTCCATCACAACAGGCATAACATTTTCTTCTTTTTCACAGACTTTACGGAGTTTATCTAAAATCCTTTCAAGTTTTGCATTATCCCGTCGTTCTTTCAATTTATTGATTCGGTTTACTTCAATATCTATAGCTTCTTGATTGGTTCGAAATACATCTGTTACCGTATCATAAGAGATTGGATATTTATTTACTCCTAACATTATCTCCTCTCTTTTTTCAATACGCATCCTCCGTTTATGGAATGCATCACGCATTTCTTTATATAACCAACCCGAAGATAAAGCTTTATCAATAGTTCCTACCGATTCAATCTTATCAAGATATTTCCATACTCTCTCTTCGATCTCATCAGTAAGCCATTCAACAAAATAGGAACCTGCCATTGGGTCGATAGTATTAGCAATACGAGTCTCATCCGAAATAACTTGTTGAGTACGTAATGCTACTAAAGCTGCTTGTTCACTGGGTAAACATATTGCCTCATCAAAACTATTGGTATGAAGCGATTGGCAACCTCCTATTGTTGCCTCTAACCCTTGAATCGCCGTTCTTACGATATTAACCAATGGCAATTGCGCTGTAAGGGAACTCCCAGCTGTCTGTACGTGAAAACGAAATTGATGCGAATGAGGATCCTGAGCATTATAACGATCTTTCATCAATTTAGCCCATATTCTCCTTGCTGCCCGATATTTTGCAATTTCTTCAAAAAAATCTTTATGTGCGGCCAAATGAAAAGCTAAACGATTAACAAAGTCATCAATCTTCCAACCCCGAGCAATTAAATTATCAATATGCGAACAAGCACTTGCGAAGACAAATCCAAGCTCTTGAACAGCATCTATACCTCCTTCACGATAATTATATCCCGTGAAATTAATTGGGTGCCATTTTGGAACGTTCTTCTGAGGCACTGTCCATTCAATAAAATCACAAGCTATCCGTAACAAGTGATTGGGAGGACAATTTTTATATGGAATATATCCAACGGTCATTGTTAAGATATCGTTTTGAGTAGTACCCATTAGTTGATTAATTTCATAACCACGCATTTTAGCCATATTAAAATACATCGCACATACAGGTGCACTCGTAAAAGGCTCTACTACTAATGCGACACTGATTTTATCGATTGGTATATCTTCGGTGAGCGCAAATAAGCTATCAATGCAATATAAAGGTACTCCTGAAGTTCCTACTTCTGGTGCTCCATCAGGATTTGTAGGATCAATTCCATTAAATGTAAGCGCATCAACAGCAGCGCTAAATCCTGTCTCTCCATTTTCGTATAAATATTTCCAGCGCTCATTAGTCTCCTCAGGAGTTCCATGACCTGAAAAGAGACGCATCGTCCATAGTCGACCACGATACATTGTAGGGTATACCCCTCTAGTATAAGGAAGTTCGCCCGGAAATCCAACCTTTCCTAAATAATCACCTTTCACATCTAAAGGAGTATATAATCGCTTGATAGGTATTTCAGAATCGGTGACAAATTTCACATCCCGTTCTTTCGCATCTTTATATTTCTCTTCCCATTTCTCTTTCTCTTGATTAATTTTATACAAATAATTTTTATCAAACACTCGAAAATCACGTAGTTGATTTTATTATTACTAATTTGGTTTAAAGTATAATAATTTATTAAATTATTTTATCGCTCAAACTAGGTTAAATTTTATTATACATAATAAGGAAAGGATCATGCCTTAATTGGAATTTTTAAAAGACCAATTTGGGTATTGTATTTATTAAATTAAAACGATTTTTACTATAGTTAGAAGATAAGATTAGGGCTTTTCCACCTCAACTTCGATATCACTGAGTAGGTAATCTAATTGCTTCGCTTTTTTATTGATATTTATAATAGTATTAAGGTCAATCAAATCTTGTCCTCCGAAAAAAAATTGAATTCTACCAACTCTTAATAATGCAAATTCGAAAATATCAGGAATTTCTTTTTTTATTCTAAGATTTTTTGTTGGATACCTATCAATTGATATAAATATTCCTTTTTTATGGATTATTTCGTTACGTTCTATTTTCCAGTAATCAAACCTTGTTGAAATCCAGGCTATTAAAAAGATCAGTCCAAGAATAATTGTTGAGACAAGATAGAATTGATAACTCATTGTAATTGTAATCTCAAATGACAAAATTTGTGAAATTATTGTACTTGGATGAAATAGAAAAGCAAATATGATGATTAAAATGATAGCAATTAAGAGTAGGATTAAAAATTTAATTGATGAGGTATCAAAAGCAATTACAAATAAATTAGCGAAAAAAACAGTGACCCAAATTGCTCCAAGTCCTGGTTCATCTATTCCTGTAAAAAATTGAATCAGAAACAAAATAAAAGATGTAAGGAAGAGTGGATAGAAAAAGATGATTTTAGAAAAATTCCTCAAATATATTTTTTCCTCTTTAGCAATATCTTTTTTAATCTGCTCTTCTGTTGTTAGATTAGATTCTTCAGTCATATTAATCGCATTTTCAAATAATTTAAAATTGTGAGTTTAATTAAATAGTGAACATATAATACTGTGAAACACTAATCTAATTTATAAACATTTTTGATTCAAATTATAAGAAGAATAAAATCATGGATGAGAAAGTAAGCCAATATATAGAGGAGCAAAACTCACCCCAAAAAGAGATCTGTCGAAGGCTCAGAGAGATAATATTGAAGACTTTTCCTTCTATAAAAGAAGAAATGAAATGGGGAGTACCCAACTATGGAAATTTATATTATTTCGTTGCTCTAAAAACCCATGTAAATTTAGGGTTTTCGATGAAAAATTTAAGTAAAGATGAGATTAAACTCCTTGAAGGAACTGGGAAAACAATGCGTCATATTAAAATTAAAAGTACTTATGACATTGACGAGGAAAAAATTAAAAAGCTTTTAACGTTGGTGAAGGAGAAAAATTAGTACTAAAAATGACCTTAGATTGGGTTAGATTAATTCAAAAATAAATGAAGTAAATAAAATTTAGTTATTTTTTCGTCTCTTCCTTAAAACAAGTATAAGAAGCACTGAAATCGCTACAATAGATGGGATTATTGTGATTATTATAATAAAGGGAGTTAATCCTGTCGTGTGAAAAGGATAAAGATCTACGGCACCAGTAGGTCCATCTATAGAGTAAGGTCCGATTCCAAAGTAATCTGACCAAAAGTTACCTTCTTGAGACTCTTCATCATACCAAATATTATTAGAACCCTCATCATAAGCTTGACTATTTGGGGGGCCTTGGGATGGACCTCCATCAATATCATAGGAGTCTGCCCATGCATTGTTTTCTAATCTATTATGGTGAATTGTATTATTTATTGAGGTTCCTACAATAGCTATTCCATGTTGATTTGTGTTAGTAATAATATTATTTGTGATAATGTTTGAATCAGAATAGCGAATATTAATCCCTTGATATTCAGAATTGATTATTATATTACTATGGATCCTACATCCATAAACATCATCAATATGAATTCCTTGAATGAAACCATTACATGTATTCCGTTCAACAGTACTGTTATTCATATGTCTTAATGCAATTCCACTGCCGTCATTAGTAGTTGAAATCAATATATTATGAGAAATTTTTGAAGTTCCTGCTTGAATATAAGATAACCCTATTCCCATAAACTCGGTATAAATAATACAATCTCTTATAATGAAATGAGAATATGTGTTCCTTATTTCAATTCCAAATGTGAGAGAACCAACAGCCGTAATATTGTATCCTTCAATAATATAGGGTTTATCAGAAGTTCCATTTCCCGTAAAAGAATATCCTGAAAAAACGCCGTCACTTGTTATCAGAATAGGAGGATGATCGATATATGATTGGGAGGTTGTAGGCCAGTCTTCATTTAATTTGTTATTAGCATTATAATCAGAAATCCCATTAAATTGTGATGTGATACATAACAATATAGGATTTAGAATTAATACTAAGATAATATAATGAAATCTCATCTTTGTTAAAAAAATTAAATTTAGAATTAAAAAATAGATGTAAACTTTTAAGGTCTTTGGTCAAAAGCCTTATTGAGAACTTTCCCGTATTTTAGTGCTCTTTTAGTTCCAATCCAAAAAAGTCTTTTAAATTTCATTTTTTTTATCACCCTTCCACCAGAATTTTCTACTTTCGATTCCATGTAATCACGGGCTTTTCCTCCCGAGAATCTAGCGGTCGTGAATACGATTACCTTTTTATTGTTTAAATTTCCCATCCTTCTAATGATTTCATCAAACGTTTTGGGGGGGAACTTTCCATAAGTGGGCATTCCAATTATTATTAATTCAAAAGGTTTGATATCCAAGGAATTAAGATTTTTTTCAATCTCAGAGTAATCTCCATTTTGAAACCTGTCAAACTGTTTTATTTTTTCAATTCTTTTTCCACGTAGTTCTATTGCAAAATAATTAACCTCGTGATCGATTAACGTGCTACCAATCGCTTCAGCGGTCTTTTTAGTTCTTCCTCCCATTGTATAATATATTATCAAAATTTTCATGCTAATAATCTCTTTCAAAGTATATTTCTTAAATAAAATCTGGTTTAATATGTTAAAAATATGTATTAATTTCTATTAAAAATATTAATGGATAAAAAAAGTTAGAATTAATTAATAAGTTACTCTTGTAAGAATCTTAAGACAGCTCTCATAAAATCAGGTAAATCATCCGGCATTCGGGAAGTGATTAAATTTTCATCCACTATCACTGATTTATCATGAAAATCTGCTCCAGCATTAATCATATCATCTTTTATCGCATAATAACTTGTAGCCTTTCGCCCTTTTATGACTTTTGCTGATATCAAAACCCATCCAGCATGACATATAGCCCCTACCAATTTTTTTTGCTCGTTGATTTTATGCACAAACTCGAGTATCACTTGATTTCTTCTTAAATAATCGGGGTTTTTAGTTCCACCGGGAATAATTACTCCATCATAATCATCGGCATTTACATCTACAATTTTAAAACTTGGTTTCATAAGATAACCAAATTTTCCCTCTATTGGTCGTTTTCCAAGACTAATCAACACACTTTCATGACCGGCTTCCTTTAATCGATAAAAGGGGTAAATTAATTCTGCTTCTTCAAATCCATCAGTTGCTAAAATAGCAATTTTCGCCATTCAATTATCACCTCATATTTAAACAAACAGCTTGATTATTTTTTAGTTTGGATTATAAATTATCAATTAAGAGAAATTTAGTACTTAGCCACAAAAAATCTGAATTTCTCTGTTATCTCACCAATTTGCCATGATTGAAAGAAATCAAACGACTTTTTAGTATCCCATCTATTTTCAATATTATTAATCGCATTACGGAGGTCTATCAACAGACCTATCTCGCAAGGTGTTTTTCTGTGAGAGGGGTATAATTTTTTAATATTTTCTTTTTTACATATATTTATCAATTTATTTAGAGAATTAAGGACCTGGGGAATTTCTACCCTATTTGGTAAAAAAAGATCTCCGTAATAAGCCACATCAGAAGTGAAAAGTTCGTTTTTACTCGTAAGTAAACAAACAGAGCCAGGAGAATGTCCTGGGCAATGTATAATTTTCACTTTTAATCCACCCAAGTCAAATTCATCTTGATCTTTGAATGTTTTTATAACTGGAGCTGGAGTAATTAGAAAATTCTGATTTGCATATATTTGAATAACTTTCTTGTTAGGAGAGTCTTGAAAATACGAAACATCATAGGATTGTGAAACGATATGGGCTTCTTCTTCGTGTACAAACACCTCTCCGAATTCATTATTTCCTAAGATATGATCCCAGTGAGTATGGCTGTTTAAAACGATTAACTCACGATCTGCAATTAAATCTTCAACAACTGGTTTGATAGGAGAGAGACCACAACCAGTATCAAGTAGTAGAGCCGAATGCTCTCCTAAAAGCAGATACATATTTAGGGGATCATTTGTATAAATAGGATGAACAAGAGAGATATTTTCTTTAATCACGTATAGGTATTCTTTAAGTTTTGAAATTTCGAAGTGTTGAGTGCTATTCGCCATAAATTTAAGTATGCAATAATAAAATATAATACTAATTAAATATTGAGCTATGAAATCTTTTTATATAAAAAAGTCAAATTTCATATATTATGTCTTCAGAATTTATTAAAAAGTATTCGCTTACTTTCTATTTTGTATTAACTTATCTGATAATGATTGTAACTGTTATTCTTAGATTATTTTGGGGTTTAGATTTCATAATTTATTGGTTTTTTTCAGTTTGGAATCCAACAATAGCAGCTTTGATTACTTCTTGGTTAATTGGAGGTTGGACAGAAGTAAAAATCCTCTTAAAGGGATTTCTAAAATGGAAAGTAGGTTATAAATGGTATTTAGCCGCATTTCTTTTAATGATTGCTCCACTTATTTTTTCAGGGATTTATCTTTTGCTTGGAGGGAGCGCACCAGGACCAGTAACTGGATTAACTTTTCCTTTGTTTCTATTTTACTTGTTAACTACTCTATTATCCGGTCCTTTAAGCGAGGAAGCAGGATGGAGAGGATTTGCTTTACCAAGACTTGAATCAAAATTTAGTGCCTTAGCTTCAAGCTTGGTTTTAGGGTTGATATGGGGTTGTTGGCATATCCCGTTATATTTTGTTGAAACCCGCATACCTTTTTATATATTTATTTTCCTAAATCTTGTAATTTCAATTTTAATAACATGGGGGTATAATAACACTAAAGGAAGTCTGATAATCGCCGTATTATTCCATTTCTGCTTTAACTTTAATGGAGCTTTTATTACTGGATATTTAGGATTATTACCTCAGATGATATTCTATATTGGGGGAGGCATAATGATTGGTGTTTATCTTATTCTTGTTCTTATATATTTCGGTCCTAATAAACTCTCTCGCAAACCGGATTCTGAAATGCCTTTTGTTATAACTAATTAAATATTTTTTTTTCCTCTTGTCGAATCGGATATAAGAAGTTATTTTTAAGGATTTTTAATTCAATAAAATGAAAACATTTATTCTTTTAAAGTAGTTTTAATTATATTTTGTATCTAAACAACTAATATATACTATAATTGGTTATTATGGATTTTGAGTTAACAGAAAAACAAAAAATGATAAGAAAGCTTACTCGTGAATTTGCTGAAGAATATATTGCTCCAGTAGCGGAAGAATCTGATCGTATACAAGAATTAGATCCAACAGTCATGAAGAAAATGAAAGAATTAAACTATTTTGGAACATGTATTCCAGAAGAATACGGTGGAGCGGGCTTACATGATGATACTATAGCTTTTGCAATAATTACGGAAGAAATTGGAAGGATAGATGCTTCTTGGGCTATTACAACTGGTGTTCATTGTTCTGTCTGTGCTTATCCTATTTATAAGTATGGAACAGAGGAACAAAAGCAAAAATTCCTTATCCCAGTAGCAAAAGGTGAAAAGATTGGAGCCTTTTTATTAACCGAAGCAAATGCAGGTTCTGATGCTGGTGGTGTTCAAATGACAGCTGAAAAGGATGGAGATGAATGGATTTTGAATGGAAGTAAAATATTCGCAACAAATGGTGGAATTGCTGAAACAATGCTTGTTGTAGCAAAATCAGGAGAAAAGGGCTCTCGAAAAGAACTAACCGTTTTTATTGTTAATAGTGATACCCCAGGTTATTCTGTCGGAGTTAAAGAAGATAAATTAGGTTGTAGAGCTTCAAACACTTCAGAATTAGTGTTTGATAATGTAAGAGTACCCGATGATCAAATTTTAGGAAATATTGGTGGTGGTTTTAAATTAGGACTTCAGATTCTAGATTATGGACGTATTGTTATCGCTGCACAATGTCTTGGATTAGCCCAAGGATGTTTGGAAGAAGCCATCAAATATGCGAATGAACGCGAACAATTTGGAGTGAAGATAGCAAAATTTCAAGGGATTCAATGGAAGATAGCAGATATGGCCACAGACGTGGAATCTTCAAGATTATTAACCTATAGAGCAGCATGGTTATGTGATCAAGGACAGCCATACGGATTAGCAGGTTCAATGGCAAAACTTGTAGCTTCAGAGGCTGCAATGAATGCTGCACATCAGGCATTACAGATTCACGGAGGATACGGGCTGATGAAGGCATATCCTGTTGAAAGATATTTTCGTGATGCAAAATTAGGAGAGATTTATGAAGGTACAAGCGAGATTCAACGATTAGTCATCGCTAGTCATATGTTAAGGAAAAGATAATACAATTGCTTAAATTTGATTCTTTTGTAAAATCTTTCAAAAGACAAAAATATATTGTTTAAAAGTGTTTTAATATTTTATACAAATAAAAAATTACTGCTATGTGGTAAATTTGAAAATTTTTGTGTGTATCAAGCAAGTTCCCGGGGTTTCTGAAGTTAAAATCGATCCAAAAAGTAATACGCTAGTGAGAGAAGGAATTCCCTCGATTGTAAATCCGCACGACAAACATGCTATTGAATTGGCAGTTTCCCTCCGAGAAAAGTATGGTGGAGAGGTGATTGCTTTGAGTATGGGGCCTCCTCAAGCCGAAAAAGCCTTGCGGGAAGCATTAGCAATGGGAGCTGATATCGCATATTTGCTAACTGATAGAGCATTTGCGGGAGCTGATACTTTAGCCACTTCACATACTCTCGCTTTGGGAATAAAAAAACTGTTAGAAGAATCACAGGAAAAGGAGGATTATCTTGTTATCTGTGGTACTCAAGCCATTGATGGCGACACTGCACAAGTGGGACCAGAACTTGCAGAAGAATTAAATATTCCCCAAATTACCTATGTATTAAAATTCGAAATGAAGGGAAAAGATAAAATCCAAGTCGAACGGGCATTCAGAGCAGAAGAAGTTGTAATTATCGAAACGAAATTACCTGCTTTAATTTCAGTACTTAAGGAAATAAATAAACCAAGAAACCCTAGTATGAAAGGTACTGTTGATGCTTATTCGAAAAAAAAGGTGATTCCCTTAACTGCAGAAGATTTAGAAGTAGACAGTAAAGAATTAGGGTTAAACGGTTCTCAAACTGAAGTATGGCGGATTTTTGTTCCTCAACGTAAAGGAGAACATATCAAGCTTGAAGGAACAATAGAAGAGATGTCTCAGAGCTTATGTGATAACCTGAAGGAAGATAAGATCATATGAGAGGTTAAAGAGAATGAGTATTATCATAGATGATGAGTTATGCACAGGTTGTGGAAGTTGTGTCGCAAGTTGTCCTTTTGGCGGAATCGAACTTATAGAAAATGTTGCAGTTATAACTGGAGATTGTACATTATGTGGAGCTTGTGTTGATGCATGTCCAGTAGAAGCAATCACTTTAGAACGGGAAGAGTATATTGACAAGATCGATAAAACCTTATTCAAAGGAGTGTGGGTTATTGCGGAACATTTTCAAGAAAATATCCATAATGTGGTGTATCAGTTATTAACGAAAGGTAGAGAGCTTGCTAATGAATTAAATGTGTCTTTGACAGTAGTAATTCTTGGAGATGACTTTGAAGAGGTTTTAGAGACTTTTGGTGACTACGGCGTGGATGAAGTCATCTATATTAAATCAAAGCTATTAAAGAATTACTATTCAGACTTGTATGTAAAAGCTCTATCTGAAATAATTGAGGATCGCAAACCTGAAGTTATACTGATTGGAGCAACGCCGACGGGAAGGGATTTTGCACCCCGAATTGCAAAAAAACTGAATGCTGGATTAACTGCAGATTGTACTGGATTAGAAATTGAAGAAGATACAAAAAATTTGCTTCAAACCCGTCCTACGTTTGGTGGAAATATTATGGCGACAATAAGAACCCCTACAAGTCGACCCCAGATGGCTACCGTACGTCCAGGAATATTTAAAGCAAATAAGATAGCAAAGAAGAAGCCTAAAATTACAACAATTATAAAAAAATTCGAAGAGAAAGATTCGGTAACGAAAATCTTAAAGATTGTAAAGAAACAGAAGGAAAAAATTAATCTCGAAGATGCTGAAATTATAGTAGCAGGAGGAAGAGGGGTTGGATCAAAAGAAAATTTTAAGCTTATTGAAGAATTGGCAGAAGTCTTAGGAGCTGAAATGGGAGGTTCGCGAGTTACTATTGAGTTAAATTGGTTAGATCAAGATAGACAAGTAGGACAAACTGGAAAGACCGTTACTCCCAAGTTATATGTTGCTTGTGGCATCTCAGGGGCGATTCAACATTTAGTTGGAATGGAAAATTCAGAAATTATAGTAGCGATTAACAAGGATCCAAATGCTCCGATTTTTAGTGTTGCTCATTATGGTATCGTTGGCGATCTTCATAAAGTAATTCCCGTACTTATTGATGAAATTAAAAAAGTTAAAGAAGAAGAAGAATAGAACTTTTATTAATCATTTCTCTTACTTTTACCAAATAATATTCTTCTTCTCATATTTAATTCATTCCCAGTAATACCTCTTTATTTCAAAAACAAATTTATTCAAAAAAAAAAGTCCTAAAGCGGAAAAAAGAAAAAAGTAATGGAATGTATTAGATTTTGAGTCCAAAAAATTCGTGGAGGAATAAATTATGGGCTAAAAAAAAACATTCCACTACAAAACGAAAATCGAAATTTTCTAATCCATAATATGTTATTCCACCTATAAAAATGTTTCGTCAATTTAATAACCGTTTGATTTGAATATTCAATATATTAGAATGCTAATATCTGGTTTGATGTTCCTTCTTTTTTTATTTTCCATTATAAGCAAGTATTAAAAAATAAAAGCTACGTTGGCTCATAATTTTAATTGAAAATAAAAATTTTTCTCAGAATTCATGGGACATATTGTCATTTTGTTGAAGCATATTATCCCAAATTTTGAATAAATTTTGAATAGAATAGTTACAAATCACCCTCAAGTAAGAATTTATTAAGATCTTAATAAGCAATGATCATCAATTTTTCTTGATTGAAACTCGCTTTCGTTAAAATATATGTATGATATGAATTGAAAATTTAACAATTTTTCTTAAAATAGTTTGTGAAAAACCCTTGCTTAAATTATTAAGAAAAATAATGAATAAATCGATGTGTTGGGTTAAATCTTTTGTTTTATAGCTATACTTACTTATTTTGAGTCTCTCTTAAAATCATCTTTGCTACATTTCGAGCTCCAAGAGCTGTTCCCGCTACTCCGCCTCCAGATTCACTGTATGCTCCTATATACCATAATTTTTCAATCGGAGTTCGATGCGAGGGACCTGTTTGTCCAATAATTGGCGCTAATCCTCCAAAACTATGGCGAATTACGTTAATTCTAGATTTAAAATCATCAGGAGTGAGGATGATTTTGGTCTGAATATGCTCTCTCAATCCAGGAATGTACTTTTCAGCTTCTATTAATAATTTTTCTGCAAAATCTTCTCCTTTTTGTGCCCAATCTCCTTCATCTAATTTATGGGGTGCAATGGTATATATTGTTACAGCATGATTCCCATGAGGTGCCATTTCAGGGGAATGCATGGAAGGAATATATATTAAGAATCCATCTTTCCCTTCATGATATTTTCCTGAAATACAATTATCTATTGCCCCTTCAATATCGTAAGTTCCATAATAATAACATAATGCTTTTCTTTGATGGGAGGAGGGATCAAAATCTATTCCTATATTAACAAAAAATACAGATTCCATGTACTCTAAGTTCTCAATGAGAGATATAAGTTCATTAGGGAGATATTCCTGACCTATAAGGTTATAAAAAGTATTTAGAACCCCACCACTAGCTAAGATTAAATCAGATTCAATAATTTCGCTATTTTCAAGCATCATACCTTTAGCTTGATTATTTTCTATAATTATTTTTGTTACCTTACTACTTGTATAGATTTTCCCTCCTTTAGATGTAACAAAATCCGCTAATGCTTTAACTAATTGCTCACAACCATTTTGGATGTAATGATAAGTAGGTAATTTCCCATAATTAGTTTGTATTGGAATTCTTTTATCAAAAGCTGTTTCTACATTAAACGCTGGAACACCTAATCCAAAAAATTGGCTTGGTCTTACCACCATATCTGCTAAGATTCCTAGGTATACTGCTTTTAATTTTTGTTCTTTAAAGAAATAATCAGTTACTTGAGCAGCACTCCAATCCTTAAATTTCCGTACTTTCATAAATTTAACTAGTATTTTTACTTTTAATATGAAAGCCTTTAAACCTTTAGCAAAGGGTAATTGATTTCCTAAATACATAATCGCCATCATATGATCATAGAATTCATAGTATTTGTCCAGACCAACACTTTCTGATGGAAATAATTTCTTAAAAAACTCCCGTCTCCAATAAGGACCCTCATATTCTTTTGGTCTCCATACTTGGAAATCTGGGAATGATTGGCCTCTATCATCATTGATAAATTCAATTTTGTCTGTTAATCCTAATTCTGAAAGAATTTTTCCAAACTTCTCATGAGGAGCAAAACCTTCCAAAAGTAAGGGTCCTATATCCCAAGAATAACCCTCTTTATGAATCGTTGCTGTGACTCCTCCTATTTCTTCAAATTGCTCATAGATCTCTACATCATAACCTTCTCTCACTAAATATGCTGCTGCTGTAAGACCTGCCAAACCAGATCCAATAATAGCGATTTTCATTTTCATTTTTCCTAAACTAAAATTATGAATCAGAAAAATAAAGCTCTAATAAAAGTTTTTTTACTTGGATTTTTGTAAATTTTCTTTAATATCTTCTCTTGCTTAATTATCATAAAATATAAACGTTTTATATAAATATTCAAGAGCAAATCTTCAGAATTGAGATTTCCAAAATAATTATTGATGGGATTGATCCCATTATATTCCCATTATACTAGATAACGAAAAATATAATTAAATTTTGGAGATTATTAAAAAATAGTAAGAATATTTTAAACGAGTATTCTTAAAATGATTCCTTATGGAGATAATAAATTATAATTTACTTAACGTAGGAGTAGGCGGTCAAGGAGTAATTAGAGCAATTCAGATTCTTTCATGGGCGGCTTTACGAGAAGGATATAAGGTTAGAACCGCAGAGACTCATGGGATGGCACAGAGAGGTGGAAGTGTTGCCTCTTATTTACGTTTTGGAACTTTAATTGAGGGTCCATTAATCCCTAGAGGTAAAGCGGATGTTATATTAGCATTTGAGGCAAGTGAAGCAGTAAGAAACTTCAATTACGCTGGACCACAAACTAACTTTATAGTTAATGATAAACTTATTATTCCCCCGATGATCCATCAACAAGGACTTGAATATCCAACTATTAGTCAAATACATGAGTTCCTAGCTAATGTTTCAGAGAATGTATACCTCATCCCTGCCGATGATCTCGCCCTCAAAGCAGGGAATCAAAGAACCATGAATGTGGTTATGCTAGGAGTTTTAGTTGGCATCAATCAAATTCCCATTAAAAAAGACACAATTTTTGACTCTATAATGAAATTTATTCCTAAAAAGACTATGGATATAAACAAAACTGCTTTTGAATTAGGAATTGAAAAGGGAAAAACAATTAGAGGTAAAGAAAATGAGTAATCCAAAATTCGTTGATGACTCTCCTGGAGAAAGAATAATTTTAATGGGAAATGAAGCTCTAGCTAGAGGTATTTTGGAAGCAGGAGTGATAATTGCAGCAGGTTATCCCGGTACTCCATCATCTGAAATTATGGCTACATTAGCCGAGATGGCCAATTTTCACCCACATCTCAAACTTGAATGGAGTATAAATGAAAAAGTAGGATTTGAAGTTGCATATGGAGGTTCAATGTCAAATGTTCGATCAGTTGCGTGCATGAAGCATGTTGGGGTTAATGTAGCGTCCGATGCATTTATGACGGCTTGCTATGCAGGAGCAAGAGGTGGAATGGTTTTAATTTCTGCTGATGATCCAAACTGTTTTTCTTCCCAAAATGAACAAGATAATAGGTATTTTGGATTACACGCTCTTGTTCCCGTATTTGAACCATCAACCCCTCAAGAAGCGAAGGATATGATTAAATATGCATTCGAATTTTCAGAACAGTTTCAAACCCTTGTATTATTTCGAACAACCACCCGCCTTAATCATGGTAGAGGTGATGTTGTCTTAGGAGAAATCACTAAGATAAATCGAGAATATAGTTTTGATTGGGATCGATCAAGATGGGTTTGCCTTCCTTCTCATTCACGAGTTTTAAGAGTTCGGCTTTTGGAACGTCTTGAAGATATTACTGAATTTGCGGATCAGTTTCCGTTTAATAAACTCACAATATCCAAAGAAAGGATCAAAGGAGTTAGATATGGGTTCGTAGCCGCAGGAGTTCCTCATGCACATTTGATTGACACGTTAAATTACTTTAATCTCATAGATAAAGTATCAATATTGAAGTTAGGGCTAGTCTATCCCCCACCAAAAAAACTTATAAAGGAATTTTTCAAAAATGTAGATGAAATTTTAGTGTTGGAGGAATTAGAACCCTTTTTAGAGAATATCTTAAAGCAAATAGCATATGAAGAGGGACTATCCAAAGAGGTTGTAATCCATGGAAAAGATTATTTCCCTCAAAATGGAGAATTTCCAGCAGAATTGTATTTAGATATTCTTGCTCGATTTATAGACTTGGATTTTGAAAAACAAACTGTTCCTGAAGATATGATTATCATTCCTCCTCGATTACCTATATTATGCCCTGGATGTAGTCATCGTGCTACATTTTATGCATTGAAGAAAGTCGAAAAGAAAATGAAAACGAAATTTGTTAACTCCTCAGATATCGGATGCTACACACTGGCGGTTTATAAACCATTAGAAGGCTTAGATACAGAAATTTGTATGGGGGGATCAATCGGGTTAGCAAATGGAATTTCGAAAGTTCAACCAAAAGAAAATCCTGTTCTGGCAATTTTAGGAGATTCTACTTTTTTTCATTCAGGAATTCCAGGATTAATTAATGCT
Organism: Promethearchaeota archaeon; assembly: GCA_016840165.1. Lineage (GTDB taxonomy): Archaea > Asgardarchaeota > Lokiarchaeia > Sigyniarchaeales > SOKP01 > SOKP01. The sequence continues at coordinate 219,846 of JAEOSU010000051.1, read as the reverse complement.
GTTTATAATCAAAATGATATGTTGGTGATCATATTAGACAATCGCTCCACATCGATGACTGGATTTCAGGACAACCCAGGTACGGGAATAAAAATTACAAAAGAGCCGGGTACTAGGGTTATTCTTGAAGATTTAGTCAAAGGATGTGGGGTCAAATCTGAAAATATATGGGTTGAAGATTCTAATGATATTCCATTAATGATTAAAAAGTTAGAGGAGGCTGTGAATGCGAAAGGAGTCAGAGTTTTTATCTCACGTCATATATGTTCATTACTCGAGGTTAATGAACTCCGTAAAAGACAAATAACACCTCCAATTGTAAAGGTTGATCCAGAAGAGTGTATTGGCTGTCTTATCTGTGTTAACCAATTTGGGTGTCCGGCTATTATGTTTGATGATAAGAATAAAAAAGCTTTTATAGATCAATCGACTTGTCGTGGTTGTGAAACATGTATCGAAGTATGTCCTAGTTCTGCAATTTATAAGGAGTCAGAATAAAATTATGATTGATTATTTTTTTTATCCCAAATCGATTGCTGTAATTGGTGCAACTGCAAACCCAAAAAAATTTGGTAATGCGGTCACTTTAAATATTCTTAAAAATAAACATCCTAATATCGACCTTTTCTTAATCTCTCAGAATAGAAAAGAAATTTTAGGAATAAAATGTTATTCTTCGATATTGGACGTTCCTCAAGCAATAGATATCGCAATTATTTTGGTCCCTGCGAGGATAGTCCAATCCGTGATCGATGATTGTATTAAGAAGCGTGTAAAGGGAATAATAATTATAACGGCAGGATTCAGTGAAATTAATGACGAAGGACGAAAGGAGGAGGAAATCATCACAAGAAAGTGTAAAGAGGCAGGAATCCGTGTGATGGGGCCAAATTGTGTGGGAATTCAAAATATTGATTTAAGTCTAAATGCTTCTTTTATTCAAACTGCACCACTGGGAAATATTAGCATAATTAGCCAATCTGGTTCATTTGGTTGCGCAACTTTTTATGCATTAGAACAAGAGGGTTTAGGTATATCAAAATTTGCCAATATTGGAAATAATATTGATGTATCATTCGTGGATGTTTTAGAATTTTTTAGTCGTGATATGAATTCGAAAATTATTGGGATATACATGGAGACCATAAAACATGGTAGAAACTTTTTCAATAAATTGAGAGAAATAGTCCAACATAAACCTCTAATCCTTTTAAAGGGAGGTAGAACTTCTATAGGTATGAAAGCTGCTAGTAGCCATACAGGTTCAATAGCATCTAATTATAAAATACTTAAAGTGGCTATAAACCAGACAGGAGCACTTTTATGTGAAAATTCTACTGATTTCATAACCGCCCTTAAAGCTTTTTCCATTCTACCTATTCCCCACGGGTCGCATATCGGAGTTTTAACAAATAGTGGGGGGAGTTCAGTTCTTTTTAGTGACAAAATAGAAGAATATAATTTAAGTTTAGCGTCCTTTACAAATGAACTCAAGGATAAGATGAAGAAGTTTTTAATCCCATTGGTAAAATTAGTAAATCCTCTAGATATGATAGGGGTTGCTGGTGAAGATCAATATTATAATATAACAAAATTAATGCTCGAAGAAGATTCATTAGATATCGTAGTTGCTTGTGTAGTTATTCCCCCATTTTTAGAAATGGTTTCTGATGAACATTATCGAGGTATAGTTAAGGCGTGGAATGATACTGGAAGGAAAAAGCCTTTAATTCCATTAATATTTTTTGGAGAAAGTTTTAAAAATATAAATCAATTAGCAAAAAAAGAAAAAGCACCTATATTTTATACTCCTGATGAGGCTGCGTATGCGGTCAAAATATTAATTGAGAGAGCAAAACTTATCAAAAAGGCAGATAAAAATCTATCTATCTAGATTTTCAATTACCACAAATCCTTCTTCCTTAAGTACTTCTGTCCCATTTTCATTATCGCTCAATTTTAAGATAACTAATGGGTTATCATCAATAAGACTGGTATAGAGATAATCGATATTAATCTCATGTTTACCAAGAGTTTTTGCAACCTCATAGAGACCAGCGATATTATCAGATAATCGAACTGCAACTACTTCTGTAATTGAATAGAGATGATCGCGTTCATCCAATAACGAAATACAATCTTTGAATTGATCAACTAATAATAATAATAAGCCATACTCTTCTGTTTCTGCGACAGTAAGCGATCTAATGTATATTTTTTTATCCATTAACATTTCGAAGAAATTAGCTAATTGCCCCGGCTTATTTGGGAGAAATACAGAAATTTGGTTAATTGGCATTATTAAACAATTTTTATTGTTTGAATGGCACATGATCTAACTATGCCTTAATTTAATTAAAAAAATAGATTGTTTAAAAATGATACTGAATTTGCGTTTTATTAAAATCTATAATTGCTAAGTAATTATTTATTTCAAAATTACTTTTTTTAATTGATTGAGAGTATAGAAAAAAATAAAATTTTTTTCATAATATTTGAAGAAAAAGTGAAAATGGAGTTATTTGCTTTGAATTCAAAGTTGTTTTATGATGCCCATACTAATTTTTCTTCTCGATCATTATTAGAATACGAAATATCGCCTGGAATTAAATGTAAGTTTGATATTATCTTAAATAATTTAAATAGATTCCAAAAATATAATAATGGTCTTGATTTGGGATGTTCGGGTAATTCTTTTTTATATAGTTTAGAGAACGTAAAAAATAAGTCGTTTTTAGACATATCTGAAATACCATTAACTCAGTACACATCTAATTCAGAAATATATACAAAAAATAAAGTTGGTGTTAACTCCATTAATCCGCTATGCGGGGATATTGGAAATCTGCCTTACCTTAATGAAAAATTTGATATTGTGTGCTCTTTAGATACATTAGAACATATAAAGAGTGATGAGATAGCTATAGCGGAAATCAGTAGGGTTTTAAAAAAAGATGGGATATGTATAATCACTGTACCTCATAGAATGGACTATTATACTATTCAAGATCAACTCATTGGGCACCATCGAAGATATGAAATTGATCAATTAATTGAGCTATTTAAGAAATATCATCTTATATGTATCAGATATTTCAATGTATATGGAAAGTTAATGAAGTTTGTGTTCTTACAAACGCTTAATCCAAAGAAAACCGAACAAAAATTAATAAATTTGCGCCATAGATATCAATCCAACCTCTTTTTCATGTTATTATGGAAAATTGTGGTAAAAGTACTTTCTAAATTAATGAAAATTGATGCTAAACATCACAAGCTTCACAATGGAATGAACTTGGGTTTCATATTCATTAAAAAGTAATAGGCTTTAGTTATGAATATTCTTGCTTCAAGCGCTCGAATAACTTCTTATATTCTTCAATATATTTTTCATCATTTGTCTCATCTATTTTCTTGAGTAATTCTACAGATCTCGATAATAGTTTAGAGCGTTCCTTTATTTTATCAAAAAATATTTCTTTTGTCTTCTGTGATTTTGCCATTCTTAACTGATTTTTAAAATCTTTGATAGATGATTCAATATCTTTTTGAACATCTATAACTGAATCTGTCAGTTGCTTTTTTCTCTTTTCAAGTTTAATACAATTATCACATACCAATTCTTCAGTAGCTTTTTTACCCTTTGGTTTCATAAATGGATTCCCACAGCGAGAACAAGGTACCAATTCAAGAACAAATTTATTGTCGTTTGAATCAGGCATTATCAGAGAGTAAGGAAATTTGAAAATGATTAGTTAGTAATTTAATAACCTTTCATGTTTTTTAATTTAATTGAGTTTTTTTCACAAAATTTATGATTAATTAGTGGTTTTTTTTTCTATGGAGATAACGTTTATTGTTATTTTTATTTTGATCTCTTTAGGATTTTTAGCAGGGACGATAGCGGTGATTGCAGGAATTGGGGGTGGAGTATTATTTGTAAGTATCATGACGGTTGTATTTATTATTCCAATAAATATTGCTATCGATACTTCTACTTTCATTATTTTAACATCTTCATTAGCGGGTTTCATTACTTATTTAAAACAAAAAAGAACAACATTAAAATTATCATTGCTATTCTCTGCTTTCTCAATATTGGGTAGTATCTTAACCACGATTCTATTTCTATTTATCCCAATAGACAATACTCTATTAAAGATAATATTTGCATCGACCTTACTTATTGCGGGGGGAAATATGATATATAAAGCAATTAAGACCAATAATCAACATAAAAAGCAGCCATTTTCAGAACAAAATTTTTTCTTAGAAAAACATGATTATAAATCCAATTTCAAGAAGTCTATACCACTTTTTTTGCTTGCAGGGTTTACCGCAAATCTTTTAGGCATTGGGGGAGGAATAATAAATACTCCATCACTACATATTGTTTTAAACTATCCAATTCATTATTCGACAGCAATTTCAACATCAATAATATTCTTTACAGCGATTTATAATACAATAATAAAAGCAATCTTAGGAGAGATTGATTATTTAGTTGGTATTCTTGTTGCAATTGGATCAGTTCTTGGTTCTATATTTGGAGCTAAAATTTCAAAACGTATGCCTCGTGTTTATCTCCAATTTTTTGTGGCAATAGTGTTAATTATTCTTGCAGTTAGGATGTATTTCTAAGATTATCTAAATTAATTTTAAGTACGCTTTTTTGGAATTAAATCTATTCTAGGTAAAAAGGCTCATGATCAACTGAGTAAAAGTTGTTCTTTATCGTAACATTATTAATAGCATAAAGTAGTAGTTCTTTTTCTTGGAGTGTATTGACTTTAAAGCCATAATTTATATTTTCATGCTTTATTTCTTTCCCTAGTTTTGTTTTTTGATTAATGAAGCTAATATGCGCTTCCAAACGTTCCGTATTGATCTTTTTACTTAAAATCTTTACCTCTTTAAGTCTAAGTTCAAATATCCTCCCCAATTCTGGATTTAAATCATAACCTATTGAATTTCTGGCACAAAGCATAGCCGCTAGGGTAGTAGTCCCCGTTCCCCAGAAGGGATCTAAGACAGTCTCACCATATATCGAATACATATTAATTAACCGATAGGGAAGATCTATTGGAAATGCAGCAGAACGTTCTCGGATCTCATCTTCCGCACCACTAGAATTAGGTATCCCATTTATTAAGGATTGTGCCGTTCCTCTCAAGTCGGACCAAATATCAGAGAACCAATTATTTCTTTCCTCCCAAAAATATGCACTATTATATCTTTGTTCTAATTTGGGAGGTATTTTCGCTTTTTGCTCTCCCTTTCGAAAGAGCAAGATATACTCATGTTCATGCGTCACATAGGCATTAGGGGGAAGCATGCCTGATCCCATAAATTTATTTGGAGCATTGGTTGGCTTTCTCCAAAGGATATAGGGAAGAGAAATGAATCCATGTTCTTGGAAAAAATTTGTTATTAATACATGATTCGGGAATAATTGAAAGTTGTTATTGATTTTTCTGGTCGCATCTCCAATGTTAATGCACATAAGCCCCCCTTCTTTTAAAACTCTTACACATTCTTTCCAGACTTTATTCAATTCATAATGCATAAGAAGAAAAGCTTTTCTTCCATCCTCCTCTTGAAGAGCGTCTTTAATTTCATAATTAGATTCACTAAAAAGTGAATCCCACATTTCAATCATTGGGTATGGAGGGGAAGTTATTATCAGATCAACTGAATCTGGTGATAACTCAGACATTTCATTGGAGTTCTTAAAATAAATTCGATGCGTAGTATTCATCGTAATTACTCTCTTATAGTAATTATTTTGTTGATCGATATTATTATTTTAACCTTTTGAGATTATCTTTCTCTTAATTAATTTCTTAAATCTTAAATTTTCTTAAAAATTCTATAAAGTTAATTTAATATACCGAATTAAAACAGTTAGTTACGATGAGCAAAGGTTTTAAGTTACTCCGAATAGAGTACATCTTTTCAGTTTTAGTCCCTTGTCTTTTGTGTATTTATATTAATGATTATAATCCGATTGCCCATTTTTGGATTTTAGCAGGATTTAGTTTTTATGCAATAACGGGGAATACACTTAATGACGCTATTGATATGAACGATCCTACAGAATTAGAAACACTTGAAAGGGTTAAAGGTTATCAAAGAAAAGAAATTTTAGTGCTCTCAATTGCAAGTTTTGTTCTAGGCACAATGTGTTTTTGGAATACTTTTGTCGAAAAGCCTTTATTAGCCTTTTATCTCATTATAATTGTCGCTTTAGTGGTATTTTATTGTAAATTTAAATCATTAGTCATTATCAATCATATAATTTTAGGAATATCCCATATCTTTTTTCCTTGGTTCATGATAAAAATTAACGCTGGAGAGACTATTTTGAACATTTTTCCCTTTTTATCTATTTTTGAATGGTTAGTTCTTGCTGCTGTGGCATCAGTAGCCTTTACGGGTCAAATGCTTCATGAATTAATTGATGGAGATTCACTTTCCAAATTGACACCAAAAAAGTCCCAAATTGTAATTTGGATTGCATGTATCGTCTCACTGGTAATAGGTGTTGCCTCAATAATAATAACACAACATTTATTATTTTTACCGATTATTATATTTCCAATTGGGATATTATATATTTTTAGAAAACCTAGGGATGATTTATTAGGAAGAACATCATTAAAAGATACAGGGATTATCTTAGGTAATTTAATATTTGCATATATCATAATTTTAATAATTGCTCAATAATTGAAAAATAGGAAGGGGATAAAGATTTCAAAGATTCAACCAGTTAGTGATGATTTTTTTGCTAATTTTGATGAGAAGGCGTGTACTCGCTGTGGTAAATGTTTTCATCAATGTCCAGTGATGTTGCTTCCTAAGGACTTAGCAATTAAGGAAATGGAAGCCCTTATTGCAGGAGAGCCAACTAAAAGAGTTTTAAGTGAATGCCAGAGCTGTTTTTCGTGTAATTTTTACTGTCCAGAAAATGCTCATCCCGCAGGTTTAGTTTTACAAAGATGGAACGAACAATATCAAAAAGAAGGGCTTAAAATAAGAGCGAAGCACTATATGACTCTCTATCCATATTATCCTAACTTTCGTTCCTATGTAATGGAGCGATTGCCAGAAAAAACTAAAGATCTTGTTAAAAGCTGGGCTTCCTTAGAAACTCTAAAAGGAGATACTTTGACTTATCCTGGATGTAATATTATAACTTTTGCTGAACTAACACAAGCTAGTTTCTTTAAGGAGTTAGATATACGAGGACGATTAGAATATTGTTGTGGTGAGACTTTATTTCGAACTGGTTATAGAAAAGAGCTTTATGAAATTTCTAAAAGATTAGATAAATGGTTTAATATTTTAAAACCAAAAAAGTTGCTCGTTTTATGTACCGCGGGTACTAACGTGTTTAAATATGTATTGCCCCACTATGGATTAACTTATAAATTTGAAGAGATTAAACCTTACATTCAATTTTTATGGGAAAAAATACAAAATGGTGAAATTCAATTTAAAAAAAAGCTGGATATGACAATCACTATTCAAGATTCCTGTTATGCAAAAATGTTTGGAGATGAGTATATGGATTTACCGCGAAAAATCTTAAAATTAGCAGGCGCAAAGATTATAGAAACCGATTCTTATCGGGAAAATATGCGTTGTTGTGGTATAGGGGCGGGTTTTTCCGTTGATTCGTCCTATCATTCATTTAATATTCGATCTTCGACAATTCGGAATTTTAGAGCCTTTAAAAAAACAAAAGTAGATGCTGTATGTGTTTATTGTGCAGGATGCTTAGCCACTTTTGGAGGAAATAAGAAATTATATTTTAAGAAACTTAAGGACTATCACATCATTGAATTAATCCAGATGGCAATGGGAGAAAAACCTTCTTTAACTGAAGAAGCAAAAAAAAAAAGAGAAAATGATTTTTTCTGGGGAGCAGTAAAACATCAACTTCCTAAACTTTATTCTAAAAAGACATTTAAACTGGAAAAAATACCTGAAAATCCTCCAGACTATAAAGAGGCTTGGTAGAAATGAGTAAGGCGAAAAGAATTTCTGGTTTTAGAGAAGATTTATGTAATTTGTGTGGAATTTGTCTACATAAATGCCCCGTATTAAAACTCCCGTTAGAAGAAGCAAAAATAGAAATGAAGAATTTAATTGATGGAAAAGAATCTAAATATGCTCTATATAGATGTACTACATGTTTTTCTTGTAATCTCTATTGTCCTCAAGAAGCAAATCCATATCAATTGATCCTTGAACGATGGAATGATTTATATAAAAAAAGAGGGGCTCCTTCTATATATCGTTTTGTTGTCCCAACGATGGATTCAAATATTTGGCAAATGCTCAACGTATTCCTTTCAAATCAAGAGCGGCGATGGATATTTAAATGGATGCACAACATTCCTAAACCTGATGAGACGCCCCTCTTAATCGGAAATTATACTCATTTATTTCCATTTATAATTGGAGGTAGTAAATTACTTGATACTTTCAAACCAATTGATAGAATTGACCAGTGGGAGGGAGGTGCGTATTTATATCAAGGGGGTTATTTAGATGTCGTTCAAAAAATATCAGAGAGAACTAAAGAGGATTTTGATTCATGGGGAGTTAAAAATGTAGCAGCATCCTTAGATGCTATTGAATATATCTTTAATCAAGTCCATCCGAATGAAATGGGAGTAATTCACAGTCAAAATTTTATTAACTTTAATCAATGGTTATTAAACAAAATAGAATCTAATGAAATTGATATTAAGCATGAATTGGGCTTATCAGTCACCGTTCATGACAATTGTTACTCAAAAGCTTCTAAAGGTGCTTACTGGGAGACTCCCCGTGAGATATTAAAGTTATGTGGCTGTCAAATTGCTGAAATGAAACATAATAGGAAAGATTCTTTATGTTGTGGATTCGGTTCGGGGGCATCTTGGACTAAAAATATCTCCATAATTTTTGATATAATTAGTGATGGAATGAAAAAATTCAAAGAAGCAGAAGAAACTGGAGCCGAAACGTTAGTCACATACTGTAGTGGTTGTTTATATTTATTATGGGCAACTAAAGAGCTTTTAAGAAGTAAGATCAAAATATTTCATATAATTGAAATTGTCCGCTTAGCAATGGGAGAAAAATTGAATTTTCCTCAAGATAATGCCAATCGTGCTTGGGACATCATCGCAATTATAACCTATTCCCTTTTTTTATCCTTTCTCAATAAGAATTTCTATATTAATCGGATTACTTATGATAAGGATTTATCAACGTTTAAACCAAAAAAGTATAGAATTCTAAGATTAATTAGATACATCATGGACTTTCCATTGATCAAAACGATTTTTAGCTATTCTTTTCAATTACTTCGAGTGCTATTAAAATCAAAATATAAGTAAATTTTAAAAATTCATAAATGTCTCACTTTTTAAATATCGATATAAAATACTATTTAATTACTGAAAATACAAAAATCATGAAAAACCAAATCTGAATTAATTTCGATAATTTCAGAATTGGGGGCTTTATGAAACATTTCTTTGGTATTCTAAATTTGAATTAGTAATATTGGAGGGAAGTAGAATTTCTGATACAGTTATTGAAAATCAAATTGAATATATTCAACAAAAAGATGAATTTGATTATTTAAAATGTTTAATAAATTCTATTGGAAAGGGAGTTTGTGTAGGGATTTTATTACATGGTCCACCTGGCACTGGCAAAACCCTATTAGCTATCTCATTAGCAAAATCTTATAATGCATCTTATTATATTATTGATGGCTCTCCTGATCTTGATCGAAGGGATATAGAAGGAAATTGGGAATTATTAAAAGGAGATACTAAATTTAACTATGGTCCATTAACTTTAGCAATTAAAGATGCGAACGAGAATGGTATATCATTCATAATAATTAATGAGATCAACGCTATTCGGGAGAATGAGCAAATATCCTTAAATTCATTATTATCTGAAAAACATATTAACTTGATTTCAAAAGGGTTTGAAAAACATGAATTGAACCCCAAGAGTAAGTTAATAATTTTAGGTACAATGAATAAAGGTGTTGCTGGTATAAATAAACTCCAAGAAGCTTTTGAGGATCGATTCATTATATGTCCCGAAATAAACTATCCGCTGAAAGATAAAGAAATCGAAATAGTCACCAAATTATCTGGATGTGATAATAAAATTGCTGATATTGTAGTTGATTCCGCACGTCAGATAAGAAAACAAGCAACTCAGGATTTTTCTATAACAAAAATTTTTTCAACACGATTAATTGTTAACTTCTGTATGCTAATTTCGAAAATGCCTTTAATCTATTTGAAAAATAACATAGAAAATGTCATAATCAATAAGTTGGGTACTACACCAGAGGAAAAGAAAAGTATTGCAATGATTTTAGATGGAAAGATGTTCGAATCAAAGATTAGGGATGAATTAGAGGATAAGAAATCAGTTGAGTTGATTTGGGAGAATGATGTTGATATAACAAATGAAAAAATTAGTGAGGTTATCGTATTAACCAAAAAATGCTTTCAGAATTATATAGAAAAATATGGAATAAAAAATACATTCAAGTATAATGGATTTATTATGTGGAAAGTAATCCATTGGATGTGGATGCATAACAGGGAGACGTTTCAAAAGTATATTAAATTAACTGAGATGTTTAATCTACCATATCAATTCAGAGAAGAAACTGGAAAAGACCATCTTTACAATGGAAATATTACATTAACCTATATCAGATGGATATATCAAGAAAACTTAGAGACTTTAACTAAAATTATTAAAGAAATATTTCCTGTTGCGTGAACCCGATATGAAGAGTATATTTGATTTATTCGAACGTGAATTTACTTCTGATATCCTAGCATTAACTAATATTGGTAAGCGTATCAGCGGTAATAAAGACATTATGATCCTATTTACTGGAAATACTCCCGCAGTATATACAGATTGTCGGTTCATATATTTACCTAATAAATTTAAAACAGATCTTAAATCAGCTCAAGGTCTTGTAGCTCATGAGGGTGGACATATAGGATATGGCTCATTTGAACTGTGCTTTATAAAGTTAGTAGATACATTATCTAAAAAGCATAAAGTAGCACCAATTTTTGCTAAAAATTTGATAAATGTTATGGAAGATGTTCGAGTAAATGCTATCAATAAAAGGAAGTTTCCAGGATTTTATAGAAATTTGAGAATATTAACATCCAAAATGTTACCACAGTTAAAGTCGCGCATAAATTCAGGTAATGATATCCTAACTTACATTAATCTATATTTTGAAGATTTTGATGATTTTCAAAAAAAGCCAAAATTGACTCAATTTAATTTGAGTAAAGTTGATTGGAAAGGAGTTACAAAAGTAAAGAAGTTTCTTCTGAAATCCCTGAGCCCAAGTGCATCAATTATCTCTTGTGATGTACTTTGCAATATTCTTAAAAAATATTTGCCTGAGCAACCAAAAAGTCCGCCACCTAATAGAGGAGGTCTATCGGCGCAACCTCAGAATACTATTAATCAGATGGAATTTAATTCCAGAAATAAGAAAAATAATGAAAAGACAGAGCTTGATAAGACTAGTGAAGAATTAATTGACAAGATTAAAAACCAAGAATTAAATCCAGATGATTTGGATGATTTAATAGATGAAGAAAATGACGATAAAGACAGAAAGGGAAAGAAAGTAAATAATAAGAAGAATGAAAAAAGGAAAAGTGGAAAGAATAAAAAACCTGGTAAAGAAGAGGACAATTTTGATGAAGAAGGTGGAGGAAGAGACAATCATGAAGATTTAGATGAAAATCTCGATAAAAAACACAAATCCTTGGAAGACTCACAGAAAAAGAAGATCTCTGAGAAAGAAATTAGTAAAGAAGATCTGGACTCAAAGGACTTAGAATTTAATAAGGGAGAGGGTGAGGAAAGCAAAGATATAAGAGAAAAATTAAATCAAAACCAAGTGAAAAAGAATAAACTTAGAGATGATAAAAAAGAGGAGATAATTAGACAAATAGGAAAGCTTATTGAAAAAGCAAACGATGCTATGGAAGAACGTCTTTTGACTTTAGAACGGCAAATATACCAACCTACGCCAAGGAGTAGTAAAGGGCAGAGGAAAGTCGATGATGTAAGGATTGAGTCTCAATCAATGGTTCCAGATGCCATGACATATGCTCAGATTAAATTAAAATATATGAACATCATCAAAAAGCTAAAAACTATTTTTGAGGATTTAAGAAACAAGACTGATAATGATACATTTCAAAAGATGGGACGGTTAAACAGTAAATTAATAAAAGCTGTCACCAGTGATTACCAATTTAAAAAATGTTTTACCAGAAAAATAATAAATAAAGAATTAAGATTGATAATAATCGTTGATATTAGCGGAAGTATGAGAGGGGTTAAAATAAGAGCGGCAAAAATCGCATTAATTATGCTTTATGAAGCATTAGAAGGCATCGCAAATATTAAAATAGTTTTATTTACTGGTACTTATCACGCTGTAAATATTTTAGTTAAGGATTTCAACGAGACTCTTAATCCTAAGAAATTTGATAAATTTGGTTGTCATGCTAATTATTGTCAAAATATTGATGGAGTATCAATAAAACATGAAGCTGATAAACTCGAAAAAGATGATATTGTAATAGTGATCTCAGATGGCCAACCTTCAGCAAATGGTGGATATAGCTTATATGATGCCATCCCAGATATTCACGATGTAAGAAAAAGGTTTCGAGTGTTTGCCTTTTCCATCGATTCTCAAGGAGAATATTTAAATAAAATGTATGGAAAAGATTGGATATTAACGAGCTCACGTAATGAATTGGAATTAGGACAGAAAATGGTCAAATTTAGTCAAATTCTCGTAAATGAGTTTTATAGATAGGGATAAATTATATTTTATCTCAATCTAGATCTATTTTGATGAATCAAATTAATCCTCAATTCTTAAAAGAGGGCTTATTTCAAAAACGACATAACAGCACAACCCAATGTTTAATTTGTGAAAGAAAATGTGAAATTGCTGAAGGAAAGTTTGGATTTTGCCAGACTCGATTCAATAAAGAGGGTATTATTTATAGTATCGTGTATGGATTAATACCCGCGCTTTCTTTCAATCCGATTGAAAAGAAACCACTCTACCACTTTTATCCGGGGAGCGTCGCAATTACTATAGGGACTTATGGCTGCAATTTTAGCTGTTTTTGGTGCCAAAATCATCATTTGTCTCATCCTAAGAAGAAGATTTACGATTTAGCTCTGAGTGCCTCTAAATATTATTCTCCTGAGGAAGTTATTAAAATTGCATTAAAAAATTCATGTCAAGGGACTTCAGTTTCTTTTAACGAACCAACCTTATTATTTGAATATTCAGTTGAGCTGTTTCAATTAGCTAAAAATGCAGGATTGTATAACACTTATGTGACAAATGGATATATGACAGAAGCAGTACTATATGAACTAATACATCATGGTTTAGATGCTATGAATATCGATATTAAGGGGGATGCTGTGATGACCAAGAAATATTGTGGTATTGATATTGAAAAAGTGTGGAGAAATATTTTCTTTGCAAAGAAGAATGGAGTGCATGTTGAAATCACAACTCTTTTGCTTGAAGGTTTTAATACTGATGAGTCCACGATAAGAGCGATATCTGAGAGAATTGTTAATGAATTGGGTGAGGAAACTCCATTTCACATTTCAAGAGCATTTCCCCATTATAAATCCTATGAACATAATTTTATTTCTCCAACACCCGAGAAATCTTTGTACAAGGCGCTAAAAATTGCTATAAATTCGGGTTTAAAGTATGTATATTTAGGAAATATTTTTAATAACGAGTTTCAAAATACAAAATGCCCCAACTGTTCTCGAATCATCATCGAAAGGAATGCTTATAGTATAACTAATATAAACTTAGACAATAATGGAAATTGTGAATATTGTGGTTATTTCATAAGCAAGATTTAGTGGAGTTTGAATTTGCTAAAAAATAGAAATATTATTTTATCATCATTAATATGATAGAATTATGTTTGATTCATTTGCTGATGTCAATGGTGTTAAAATCTGCTATGATGTAAATGGGAAAGGTTATCCTGTTGTATTGGTCCATGGTTTCGGAGACAGAAAAGAACATTGGCGTGCTCAAGTGGGAGAACTATCAAAACATTTTGAAGTCATTCGTTTAGACAATAGAGGTGCTGGAAAATCTGATAGACCTGATGGTGATTATACGATGGAAATTTTTGCCGATGATATCAAGAGTTTATTAGATGAGCTTGAAATAAAGAAGACGCATATTATAGGACATAGTTTGGGAGGCATGATAGTGCTAAATTTTACTTTAAAATACCCTAAAACAATAAATAAAATGGTATTAATTAACACAATAGCAAGTGTAACTCCTCCAGGAATTTCACCAGACCAAGGAATCGAATGGTATATCAATAATGCAATTAAAGATCTTAAAGTACGGCAAAAAGATCCATTAAATTCGTTTATAGAAGGTGCTAAAAAAAGTTATTCTAAAGAATTTTGGAATCAAATGAAGGAAAATCCAAAAAAAAAATTTCATAATATCTGGTCTGTAGAAGACCTAGTAGAAGAAAAAACTACCTATGGTCCAACAGAACGAGATATTTATCACTTGGGTGAAGCTTTAAGAACTCATGATACTTATGAAAGATTACATGAAATTAAAAACAAAACTTTAGTACTTGCTGCAGATAAAGATAAAACAGTTCCTAAGGCAATCGTTCAAAGAATTCACGAAAAACTCCCTAATAGTAAGTTTATCGTTATTGAGAACGCTGGACATCAGTCAATACTTGAATATCCTCATATAATTAATCAACATATTATAAAATTTTTAAAAAAGTGAAGTATATTATAGTATAATATTATCCTACTAAACTGATTTGTATGACAGTATTGTATGCTGAAGTTAATGGAATAAAAATTTGTTATGAAATACATGGCGAAGGAGAACCCCTCATATTAGTGCATGGATGGGGTGGTTCAAAGGATGGCTGGTTTGTTCAAGTCAAAGCTTTATCAAAATATTTTAAAGTTATAATATTCGATAATAGAGGAGCTGGTAAGAGCTCTAGACCTAATTACCCCTACACAATGGATATGTACGCTGATGATATTAATGGTTTATTGAAATTTCTCAATATAGAAAAAACGCATTTATTAGGAGAATCTTTAGGAGGCATGATCGCTCTTAATTTTATTTTAAAATATCCTGAACTTGTAAATAAATTTATTTTAATTAATTCTTGGCCAGGTTTTCCTAACGAGCAGGGTCCAGAAATGTATAGCAAGGGAAAAATAGCTTATTTTGAAGAACTAAAAAAGGATCCTCTTAATGCGTTTTTAAAAAGCGCAAAAGCTAGTTATTCTCGTGAATTTTTTAAAATGATGCAACAAAATCCAAAGAAGAAGTTTTTTGATTTGTGGTCTGTAGAGGATTTAGTAAACATAGATTTAACAAATCCTCCTACCCCTGATGATAACAATAACGCTGCAAGTGCAGTTAAAGGTCATAATGTCAAAGATCGCCTCCATGAAATTAAAAGTAAGACGCTTATAATTTGTGGAGAAAAAGACCGAATCGCTACTCTCTCAGTGCAAAGAAATATCCATGAACAAATCGCTAACAGTATTTTCAAGGTGATAAAAGATGCACGACATGGAGTTTCAAAAGAAAAGGCACCAGAAGTAAATAAGATCATAATCGATTTTTTAAAAGAATAAAAAGTAGATATAGATGACTGAAGAATATGCAAAAAATAATGGTATAAACATATGTTATGAAGAAAAAGGAAAAGGTTTTCCAGTTCTATTAGTTCATGGATTTACAGGAAATAAAGAAGGTTGGATTGGTCAATGGATTCCACTTTCTAAACATTTTCGAGTAATTCGATTTGATAATAGGAATGGGGGATGTTCAGATCGACCAAATATTCCAAATACATTAGATATACTCGCAGATGATATAAACGGATTAATGGATTATCTTAAAATTGATAAGGCTCACATTATAGGTTGGTCCATGGGAGGAATTATAGTCCAAAAATTCGCAGTTAAGTATCCAGAGCGTATAGAAAAACTTATTTTGATAAACACGGTGAGAGGCGCTCCAAATAGACAAGCTGTGGAAATACTTGTGAAAAATTCATTAGATGAGTTAGAATTTAGAAATAAAAACAAAGAAGAAGCATTTTGGACAAGTGCTCGATTAGGATATCATTTCAAATTTAGAAAAGAAATGAAAACTAACCCGGATAAAAAATTTTATGGACTATGGTCAGTTCAAGATTTAATTGACATCCAGAATTTAAACCCTGTAACTCCTCAAGATGTTGTTAATCAATCAAACGCAATATATCCACCAAATAGTTATGATGATTTAAAAAAGATTAGACTCAATACGTTACTAATAGCCTCTTCTCATGACAGATTAACTACTAAAAATGTATTGATCGAGCTTGAAAAAATAATACCAAATAGTAGATTAGTTATTATTGAAAGAGCTGGACATAACTCTCCAATATCCAGAGCACCAGAGATAAATAAGATAATAATCGATTTTTTAAAAAGTTAAAATTACTTTTTTGTTTAGGATTGTTGCTCTGATGGTTGATAGACCTTTAGTTCAATTTTTTGAAAAGCCATGATAACTGGTGGAAAGGCAATTGATGCTACCACTATACCTAGCCAGTAGGGCATAAAAAACTGAAGGATAAAAGTCCCAATAAGTGGTCCCATTATCTGAGCAAAACTATCTAAAGAAGATGAAAGTCCATTAATTTTTCCTTGTACTTTTGGAGAGACAGTTTGACTAATTTTACTATTAAGTGGACCACGTGTCAAAGATGCAGCAAAACTAATAAAGATCAAAAGGACTAAAAACATAATCACGTTTACAGAAAAACCTATAATAGAGAAGCAAATCAAAAACATCGTCAAGCCTACTCGGATAGCATTTGCCTCTCCTAATCTCCTAACGGTTGGTTTAAACAAAGTGAATCTTATCGAGGTTCGCACTAACCCCCCAATCATCAATATAATTGAAATCTCTAAAGGATCCAAATTGAAAACTATCTTTCCAAAAAAGGATATCGAGGCCATCATAATCATAAAGGAGGTGGAATGAAACCCAAATAAAGTTAATAAAAACTTTGCGTTTTTATTTTTCCGAATTTTTATATCTATGTGAATTTTTAGCTTGGCATGTTCATCACGCTTTTCTTTTGGCCATGTCTCATTTAAGAAAATAATAGTTAAGATCATAGTTAGAATTGATAAGCCTGCCGCAAACAGACCTGGTAAAAATATACTTCCTCCTATGGTAAATAATATCCCACCTAAACCAGGTCCAAATAAGTTAGCTAACACATGAGCTATGCCGACATTAGCCATTTGTATTCCTCTATCCTTGGGGGGAACATCATCACTCACAATAGCTTTCGCAATGGGAAAATTCCCTCCAAAAATACCATCCACCATTCTTGAAATGAAGAGCATTTCTAAAGTATTAGAAAATGCGAGTAAAAGAAATCCAATACAGGTTCCCATTTGTGAAATTAGCAATAATGGTCTTCTTCCAAATTTATCTGATAGTTTTCCTAATATTGGTCCGAAAACAAACCCAAACATGGCATTTACGGAAAATACTAGTCCAATCATAAAAGTTGAAGTGCTAAATAAGTCTGCAAAATAAGGAGCTATCGGAAAAATCAAAGTAAATCCAAGGATATCGATAAACACCGCAATCCAAAGTGGCATTAAGTTCTTGTATTTGAATATCTTCCTGTTATTTTGATTATTCACATTTAATTCATCATTTTGCATAATAAGGATGTTTCTCTTTTGTTAATCATAACTTAAAAAAAAAGTTAATATAGCTTTAAGTGGTATAAATTTAAATAAATACTTTTAATTAAATTTATTGTCTCATTCTCATAAGTCTATCAATTATGGATTATCTATTGTTTTAAAGCTACAATATTTAATGTTTTTAGTAGCAAAAAATTGATATTAATTGAAATATTCAATCTATAAATACTGATAATTTCATTAGGTCGGTAGAGGTTAATATGAAAGAGGACTGGGAAAACCCAGAGGTTATTGGAATTAATAAACTGCCAGCTCATAATACTTTAATTCCTTTTAAAAATATTGAATCGGCATTAGGACCTTCTGAAAAATCAGTATATTATTTTTCTCTAAATGGAAATTGGAAATTTAATTGGGTGAAACGACCAGCTGATCGCCCGATTGATTTTTATAAGATAAATTATGACGATAATTTCTGGAAGGAAATTGATGTTCCGAGTAATTGGCAAATGAGAGGATATGGAATTCCTATATATACAAATATTAAATATCCTTACAGTATTGACACAGAAAATATACCGAATATTGACAATAGCTATAACCCTATCGGATCTTACAGGAGACGATTCGATCTTCCCCTAAATTGGCAGAAGAGAGAAGTCTTCATTCATTTTGATGGTGTTGATTCAGCTTTTTATATTTGGATAAATGGACAAAAAGTAGGATATAGTCAAGGCAGTATGACTCCTGCAGAATTCAATATAACTAAATACTTAAAACCAAAAGATAACTTAATTGCTGTAGAGGTCTATAGGTGGTCGGATGGATCATATTTAGAAGATCAGGATATGTGGAGATTAAGTGGTATTTTTAGAGATATATACATTTTTTCAACTCCAAAAATCCATGTTAGAGATTTTTATATTTATAACATTTTAGAAGAAACCTATCAAAGTGCGTTCTTATTTATTGATTTAAAGATTAAAAATTACGGAGCCCTAAATGCTGATAATTACAAAATAAATATTTTATTATTTGATAACAAGTCTAACTTAAAAAAACCCACCAAAAATATATTAAAAGAATTTAGTCTCGAAAGTTATACAGAAATTAAGATTTCATTAGATTGTAAAATAGATAATCCAAAATTATGGTCTGCCGAAATACCGAATCTATATTCAGTTATTGTAGTTTTAATTAATTCCAATGATGAAATAATTGAAGTCGAGAAAAGTAATTTTGGTTTTAGAAGGGTAGGATTGAATTCTAAAGGAGAACTCATTGTAAATGGAAAATCGATTTTATTAAATGGTGTTAACAGACACGAACATGACCCCGACAATGGAAGAGCAATTTCACGAACTCTAATAGAAAGAGATATTATATTGATGAAGCAGAACAATATTAATGCTGTTAGAACGAGTCATTATCCAAATTGCCCTTACTTTTACGATCTCTGTGATTTTTTTGGATTGTACGTGATTGATGAATGTAACCTTGAAACTCACGGCCTAAGAGATACATTACCAGATAGCAATTCGCTCTGGGAAAAAGCTTGTTGTGAGCGAATGATCAGAATGGTAGAAAGAGATAAGAATCATCCTTGCGTAATATTTTGGTCACTTGGAAATGAAGCGGGATTTGGTGATGTTTTCAAGCAAATGAAAAAATTAGCTTTAGAGATAGATAAAACTCGACTAATTCATTACGAAGGAGATTATATAAACGAAATAACTGATGTCATTAGCTTTATGTATTATACTCCTAAAAAAGTTAAAAGTATTGCTAAAAGAAACTTAAAAAATGGTGAAATTCGTTCAGTAATGCTATGCGAATATGCTCACGCAATGGGAAATAGTCTAGGAAATTTTCAAGAATATATAAAACTTTTTGAAAATCATAGTAATATTATTGGTGGGTTTATCTGGGACTTTGTTGATCAAGGCTTAAGAAAAATTAACAATGATGGTAAAGAATACTGGGCATATGGAGGTGATTTTGGCGATGAACCAAATGATAAGAACTTCTGTATTAATGGGATCCTTATGCCTGATCGTAAGCCGAATCCAGCATTATTTGAAGTCAAAAAAGGCTATCAAGGAATTAAAGTTGTTCCTATCGATATAAATAAAGAAAAATTTGAAATAATTAATAAATATCAATTTTTATCACTTGATTTTGTTGATATAAAATGGGAATTAACTTTAAATGGGAAGAAAGTTCAGGAGGGTATTGTAAATAAGGATAATATTGGACCAGGAGAAAGAAAACAAATTACCATAAAATTTAGAGAATATATTGAGAATTTAAAAGAAGATTATTTCCTTAAAATTGTTTCAACACTTTCCAAAGCTCAAGTATGGGCAAAAAAAGGATTTATTATAGCTTGGGATCAGTTTCAACTTCATAAAGATTTAGAATTAGAAAAAATTGAAAATTTAGACAAATATCCAGTGGTTAAATCAGAAGACTTGAATGAACACATTATTTTAAAAAGTGTTAATTTTGAACTTAAGATTGGAAAAGAATCCGGTTTGATTGAGACGCTAAAATATAATGGGAAAGATATATTAATGAGGCCATTAAAGCCGAATTTTTGGAGAGCCCCTATTGATAATGATCTTGGATATGGAGACGAAGATATTGAAGATTTTGAGAAGATATCCTTCATCGATTATACATGGAAAAATATAATAGAAAAAAGTAAAATTATTGGTTTGAAATTGGAGGATTTAAATCCTAGTATTAAAAAAATTAATGCAAAGTTTGATACTTTAAATTCAGATAGAGGTTTAGAAATTGACTATATAATCTATGGAAATGGAAAAATCATAATAACAACTAAATTTATCCCAAATAAAGAAATGATAAGACTTGGAATGCAGACAGAGATTGCGGGTGAATATAGCAATATAATATGGTATGGTAGAGGCCCTCATGAAACTATGTTAGATAGAAAAACTGGAGCTGCCATAGGTATCTATTCTTGTGAGATTAATGATTTCGGTCATAATTATGTTAGACCGCAAGAAAATGGAAATAGATCTGATATTCGTTGGTGCTCATTTAAGAACAAGAAGAATAAAGGAATTATGATAAAAGATGTAGGGGGGACATATTTAAATATAAGTGCATGGCCTTATACACTTGAAGATTTAGAAAAGGCAACCCATATTCATAATTTACCTAATCGAGATAACATCACCTTGAATGTTGATTATAAACAGAAAGGAGTTGGAGGGGATCTTCCAGGCTTACCAACTGTCCATAATAGATATAAATTACATAAAAATAAAGAATATCTCTATAGTTTTTCTATTGAACCGATTTAAAAAAGTTAATTCTAATTTTCTATACTTTCTATCGAAGCTTGATATTTACTAAGCATTACCGTCGAAATCAAAACGATAATGATCGTGACAATAAAAAAAAGGTCATATTTAAAACTTTGATTGAAAACAAGTAACCCCGCGATTACTGGTAATATAAACGATATAGAATTTTGAATTGGTATCACCAAGATTGCTTTACTTCTCTGAAGAGAGCTTTGGATAAAAATTACGCTAGTTATATTGAATATGACTAAACCCCAGAAGCCAATAAATACCCATAAATGTAAATAATCAAACCAAAAGATTCCAAAGATAATTTCCCAGAAGAAGGGAACAAAAATGCTTGAATCAACTAATGCTTGAGCTAATATATTAGTAAATATGGCACCAAGAGAGTAAAATATCGAGCCAGTAAATGTTATAAAAATGCCTTCAAGTCTTGTTCCTCTCTTCTTTTTAGAATAAAGATAACTAATTAAGCTTAAAGTAAATAGTATAGAAAAAAGAATTAGAAAAGGTACTACAAAAGTATATAAATCGATAACAACCTCTGATATCTGAGCTAAACCAATAAGGAAGGGCACAGATATTAATAGTATAATAGGAATAACTTCTAAATAATTAACTTTTTCCTTAAGTACAACCACAGCAGAAATAAAAAAAATAATTAATCCTACACTCATAATTGGTTGTACAACAATAATGCCAACCAAACCCATTGCTATTGCATATGGAATCATCCCAATTGCTCCAAGAGCGGTTCCAATAACCCATAACTTATGTTTACTAAGTTCTTTAAAGACATTTAAAAGACTTCTTATCCCCTCATCAAACTTTATTTGTTTACCTTCCCTTAAACCTATTTTTAAGAGAATGATGCTAAAATTGAAACAACAGGTCGCAATTAATGCAATTGAGATTCCTAAAATTGTAGTTATAAAATCGACCATACTATTTTTCCATAAAATCTATGAATAATTTTTTAATCAATTACGAACAATATTATCAATATGAAGAATAATAAGAGAAATAATAATAGCAATATAAATGAAATGGAAGAAAAAAAAACTGTCGAGCTTCCAGTACTAGATTTCTTTAAAATTAATCTATTGAGTTTTATTGTGCCTTTATACCCATGTCTTGGGTTATTTATATTATACATATATCTTTTTGCAATACTATTTCCTCTTGACCCCATCTTTCATTTATTCTTTATTCCATGTTTTCTTATTATGCTTTATTATGTCTATCTTATACTTCTTGTAGAATTTACGGCTTTCTGGGCTTCCCGGTGGCATAAAAAATCACCTCCAAAACAAGGAGTTTTTCAAAGAGTTTTGGATGATTTAAACAGTGAGGAAGGCAAAATGATGAAATTTTACCATCGCAGGGGTTTCATTATCAAATTTCCGATGTGGTTGACGTCAAAGTCGATGTTTCCCTGGTTGGTAAATCGAGCGCTTCGAAGAATTAGCCATAATAAAATTGCGCATAATGTTATTTATTGCGATGCGTATGTAGGCTTAGAGTTCACAGATTTAGGAGAAAATACCTTTTTTTATCCTACTTCAGCTCTCTCTAGCCATGCGGTAAATACAATATTTGGTAAAATAACAATGCTCGAAATTAAATTGGGTGATAATACTACCCTATATCCCGGAGCTATAGCGGGTCCCAATGCAGTTACCAATGCGAATAATGTAATTTTTCCAAATACGGTACTGCATAAAAATTGGAGAGGAAAACCAGATAAGTTCTTTTATCAAGGGAGTCCCGGTAGACCTATTGAGCGAAATTATGAAAAATGATTTTTATATGGCAGGATTCTTTGGATATTTCCCATGTTTCTGTAAAAATTCTCGATAGGTATTCATTCGATCTATAACCATTCCTGCAATATCAAAGTTTTCAAAGACAGGAACATTGCGGTTTAATAATCTTAACTTGAACTTATACCGACTCTTATACTCTTCAAATCCCTCAGAGATTTTTAGCATTACGCAGATCATCGGTTTTTTACAAAGTCTTTTTGCTTTACCTATATATTTAATAAATGCTCTATTTAGATCGGTCCCTTGATCGAATCCCATTTGACTAATTAACGAACTTTGAAGATTTCCAAATCGTTCTGGATCCTTAACAAATATTATCGCAGAAATGTTAGGATCTTTATCTAAGGTTAATATAGTTCTATAATAAATATTAGGGAGTGCTCCCTGAGCACCAAGGTCAATTGGATTGCTAAAATTAGTATTGACATCATTGAGGAATCGCCCCATTTTCTGAATCGTTTTATCGGTTAAACGTGGAATCTTGATATTATATTTTTCCAATGTATCTCCTGCTTCGATAGTAGAACCTCCACCAATACCTATTAGACCTATATTTCTGGTACTTGGAAGACGGGTTAATTTAAAAGCACTTCCTAAAGCAGCTAACTCAGTGGAATTTCTTACTAACAAGCATCCCGTCTGCTTTGCAACAGCTTCCCATATTTTGTTATTTCCTGCAAGACCTCCTGTATGAGACATTATGGCTTTTTTCGTGGTTTCTCCATATCCTGCTCTCCATAGTATGACGGGTTTACGATTCAGGCTACACGCTTTTGCTGCTTCCATAAATCTTCGACCATTTTCTCTGGTTTTTAAATTTTCGAGATAAAGTCCGATAATCGCTGTCTTATTATCATTTAGGAAATACTCTAAAAAATCTGGATGGGACAGATCTATGGCATTACCTATGGAAATCATTTTTGAAACTTCAATACCATATGCAACCGCTAACTGTGCTACATTTACGGCTAACCCTCCTGATTGGAGAACGGCTCCAAAATTACCCGCTTTCTTAGATTGTCCTCTCCCTATATAAAGACCTACTTCAGGATTGTATATACCCAAACAGTTGGGACCAATAATGCGAATATTATATTTCTTTGCTATAGAAAGTACTTGTTTTTCTAATTCTAAATTTCCTACTTCACCAAATCCTGAGGCAAAAATCGTAACAAAGGGAACTCTTTTTTGACCAATTTCTTCTAAAATTCCCGGAACAATCTTGGCTGGTACTCCTATAATTACATAATCTATGGGATTTTCTTCAGGAATTTCTAAAATTGAGCTATAAACCTTATAACCATATAACTCTTCACCTGCTAAGCGTGGATTAAAGAGATAAACTGGATTTCGAAACCTTCCGCGCATAATATCAACAAAATAACCCCCTCCCGCAGGGTTGTAGGAGGCTCCAATAATACCTATTGCTCTCGGATAAAATAATTTTTCGAATTCTTGAACAATAGAATTAGTTTCAATTGTCATTATCTTCAATAGAAAGTCCATAAATGATTTAAAGGATTAAATGAAATAGTGTTCTTTGCCTAAAATATTTTGTTAAATGGGTAAATTTAATTAACGACCTAGTAAGCTTTTAAGTAAAGGAATATCATCACTAATAATTCCATCCACACCAATGTCTATCATTCGCTGAATATCCTGTTTTTCATTTACAGTCCATACGTTTACCTTTAAATTATTACTATGAGCATATTCAACTAAATCCTTATCTACTCCTCCATAATGAGGATGTACTGCGAAAAACTTTTTCTTAATAATCCTTTTAGTAGCTTTTTTCAGATCTGAAGGAGTTGAAACTCTTTCAGAAATTAATGCTCCTAGTCGGATCCTCGGTTCAATTTTTTGTACTATTAATAATTCTTTATGATTAAATGAACTTATAATGGTAGAATCGATGAGATTTGCGTCTCTAAGCATATCAATGACGACTTTTCCAGTTCCTTCTTCTTTTAATTCAATCTGTAAACCAATTTTACCTTTAGTAAGAGAAATAACTTCTTTTAAGGTTGGTATCGACTCACCCTCTCCAATATCATATTGTTTCAATTCCTTAACAGTCATCTCTTCAATATATCCGTCTTGACCCGTTATTCTTTCTATATCATAATCATGGAATACCACAATCTCTTTATCTTTTGAAAACTGGACATCTAATTCAATAAAATCTGCTTCCAAGTCGATTGCACGTTTGAATGACCTTAAAGTATTTTCTGGTTCCGTCTTGCTTGCTCCTTTATGACCAATAACAAGAATATCAGATTTAATATTTACCATCTGTATCAATTTTTTCTTAAAATAATTATAATTTAGAATATACTAAACCATTAAAATTTTACATTTACTTAAATAACCATTTTAAGAAAAAGTAGAGGGGTTCTAAAAGGTAGTAGCTTATAGAAAATAATCAGATCTTTATCAACACATAAATAAAGAATTCGAAAAATTTAAATATGTAAATGATGACAAATCTTATGGTTTAAGGTATTTTTTGAGTAAATTTATAAGTGAGTTATATTTTTTATATATCCTAATACAAATACTTGAACAAAATAGTAAACACATAAAATAGTTAGGTGATATTAAACGGTGCGTTTCTGTCCAAATTGCGATAATATATTGATCCCGAAAAATAAGAAGCTATACTGTAAAGCTTGTGATCTTGAATTTGAGTTAGATAAAGGAGAAAATTACAAATTAGTGAAAACTATAAAACACGATGAAAAAGAAACTGCTCCAATCGTTGTTAAAGAAGGATTAAGAGGCGAGAGAATATCGGATCAAGATAGAAAAGCCTACGAAGAATTCTTTGATTTATCTGAAGCAGATGGGTATTAACACATTACGTATTAGACTTATTTTTCTTCCTTATAATTTCTATTAGTAAAATATAGAAAAATTAAAACTTTATATCATATTTAATCAAATTAACTTTCATATAGGAAAAAAGTGATATGATAATATGACTGAGGAAAAAAAGAAAAAATTAAGAGGTTTTGCTGGGATAGTCTCAAAGCAAGTTGAACCTCTTAATGAAATTGAGAAATTTAGGGAAGATTTCAAGGATAGAGAATTGAAAATTTTACTTAATGCGAAAGATGGTAAATGGGCAGCTATGCTTATTATAGACCACGGAAAGATATACGTTGAAGGAATAAAAAATGAACCAAAGGAGAATATCAAAAAGAAAAATGCGGGTTGGGATGGACTTCTCCAAACGAAAACAGAAACGTTTGTTGATCTACTTGGTGGTGAAAATGTTTCAATGGGAAGCATTATTGCAAAAATATTAACTTTTCGAATTAAAATCCGGGGCATTAAGAACGTACTTGTACTGCTAGACCTATTTAAGTATGATTAAGTAAGAAGAACACTTCTTTTTCATGCTTTTCTTTTTAAGTTTCTATTTATCCAATTCGAATATAGAAATTAGAGGTAATAACTTTTCTTTTAATTTATCAGGATCTAAGTCCTTAACATCTTGGAGAATCGCGTTTTTATCTTGATCAGAAATTTCATGAAACCTGTCTAAGAAAAGTTTAATGTAAATTATTTTAATGGAAGGATTAGTTTTAATATTTGATATAAGGTTATCAATAGTATTCATAATTGTTTGTGATTCACTTTCTCCATCGCTTTCACTTGCTTTTACTTTTTCTTGTGTATATCCCATTTCTTGAAGAGCAACATTCTTATCTAGCACGTCTTTTGTGATCTCTTCAAGGAGATCTAATCGTGATGATACTGCCATTTTGGAAAGCAGAGAATGGATTTGCTTTCTTTTTTCGTCCAAATCATTTATTAGTAAAAGTGTTTTATCAATTTCTTCTGGTTTCATATAATACATATGGCGAGTATAAATTTTTAAATTTTTCCAAAAATTAGTTATGAAAATGCACGACGAATATAAATTAAGCGAGCTTCAAAAATACATTCACTATACCTTTAACGATCCATCGATCTTACGTCAAGCGTTAACCACACCGCAATTAGGAAATGAGCTTAATATAGCTCATTATGAAATTTTAGAAACTTTAGGAGATGCGGTAATAAAACTCATACTTAGTATAAAACTATATAAAGATTTTGGAGTAGAAACCCCTGGAAATTTAACCAAGATTAAGCAATGCCTTGAAAGTAATCAGGCTTTTCGAAGGATTGCCACTAAAATGAAATTATGGAATTATATATACGCATCAAGCAATCAAAACATTAAAGATTCTTCTATTATCTCTGATGTGTTTGAGGCATTATGTGGCGCAATATTTATAGATGCTAAAGAGGATTTATTAGCCGTAAAAACTAAAATTGTTGATAGGTTTTTTACTGATTGGGATGAAATCGTTGCAGATTATTCTTATTCACCTAAGAATGATTTATTAGAGCTAATCCAAGAAAGATATAATATTACACCTATAATTGAATACCAATACCTTGCGGTGGGTGCTCAACACAATCTCCAATGGATAGCGAAAAATCCAAAAATCCTTGATCAAAAAGGAAAAAAGCTTTTGAAATTACCCAAAAACCTGAAGTCTAATCCAAGTAAAACAAAAAAACAAGCAGAACAGGAAATAAGTAAATTAATTATGAACTGGCTTAGTAAAAGTGAGGAATAATACACTAAAGTTTGACAATCTCAGATTTTATCTATTTCATTTTTATAAAATTATAAGGTTATTTGATATAGGCAGAATAGAGAGAAGTTCTATTAAATTAGAAACTCAAGGTTTATTAAATTTTAATAACTTTTCTAACTCTAAGAATATTCATAAAACATTATAGGATTGTTAACTTAAATTTTTATAATTAAACGATTTGAGAATAAATTTAATCGATTCATTTCAATTTAATGTGAAGATATTATGGTAGATGCTTTTAATATAAGAAAAACTCCAGAAATGGAGGAGTATGAACAAGAAACAGGAAAATTGGCGATTTGGAAAGGCAAATTAAGTAAAGACTTTAAAAAATGGCAGAAAAAAAAGCAAAAGAACGAAATTAAAAAACAGAAAATAGAGCTACTTACTGAGTCACGTGAAGAGAAGAGACAATTAAAGAAAGATTTGAAAGATGGTAAGGAAGTTGGAAAGGATTATGAGCATTTAATTGTCGTTGAGAATCTGCATAAGACGTACTTGCTTGGCACGACGGCAGTCGCAGCTTTACGAGGAGTTGACCTAAAAATTGATAAAGGAGATTTTATTGATATTATGGGGCCATCAGGATCGGGGAAAACGACTCTTTTAAACCTAATTGGAGGATTAGATACACCCACGAGAGGCAAAATCTTTTTGGAAGGAAGAAATATCTCAATGTTAAACGATAATGATCTCGCAGAAATTAGAAAGGAACGGATTGGTTTTGTATTCCAATTTTATAATCTTTTACCCCAAATGACCGCATTAGAAAATGTTATGGTTCCATTGCATTTTTCAGGGAAGTTAAGTAAAAGAGGTAAGAGGAAAAAAGCACTTGATCTATTAAGATTAGTTGGTTTAGAAGAAAGGGCGCACCATACTCCATCTGAATTATCTGGAGGAGAACAACAGAGAGTGGCAATAGCAAGAGCCTTCTCAAATGATCCCGCATTGATAATACTCGATGAACCAACTGGCGATCTTGATAGTAAGACAGGAGTAATGGTGTTAAACCTTCTGAGAGATTTAAACCGAAGGGGCGCTACTTTTGTTTCTGTGAGCCATGATGCGGCAGTTACTGAGTTTGCAACCCGCGTTTTTCATATGAGAGACGGTAAACTCACTCATGAAGGAAAAGTTGATGGTCTAAAAGAGACGGAAGCAATGGAAGTAAGTCGAAAAAAAGAAGCAGAAATCAATAAAGAAAAAGTAAAAAATATGATTTTCAAATATCTTTACACAAATCAGGGAAAAGTTGAAATTAATATTAATGATATGAAAGCGAGTATACCAAATTCGATTTTATTGAATTTGCCAGAACATTTTGATGATGTATTAAAGGAGTTAATCGAAGAGAATAGTCTTAATGCTAATATTGAAGGAAATTTATTACTTTTATTTTAAATCGAAACTTATGATATGAAATTATGACTAAAATCTAAAGTTATATCACAAATGTCTAACATAAAATTAATATTTAAGTATGCGTTCAAGGATCTGTCACGTCAAAAAGTAAGGACGACTATTGCAATAATCGGAGTCACCATTTCAATTGCTCTTTTATCATTAGTCCTATTTCTTTCGGATTCGATTTCCGTTACGTTTATTGATTACCTCAGTATTGATGCGGGAGGGCAGGATATGGTTATTAACGTTAGACATTACAATAATGAACCTGATAATCGTTCTGATTATTTTGAATTTAATCCTTTAATACAATCAATTAAAACAAACGTAAATTATATTGATAATTTTATCCCTCGGATGGAAGTCTGGGGAAATGTAAATGTTTCTGTTGGCAAAGATACCCCCGCTTTATCAAATTCTCGTGAATCGGTGCTTCTTTCCGGAATAAACTTTACATTAGAAAACAGTATAGGATTTGGAAGTTTTATTAGACCAAATTCAAATGCGCTATTAGCGCTCAATGATTTACCATTATATCATTGTGCAATTTACTATGAGTTTAATGACATTATTAATTATGCAGTTAATGATACCATTGAAATAAGAATGGGGTTATGGCATGGAGATCAATATATATCCCGTATCCAGAATTTTACCGTCGATAAGATTTTTGACTTTCAATTGAAATGGCCAATTAGATATGAAAATCGCCCTTTAATTGTTGTTGATATCGAAACATTATATGAAATTTTTGGAAACGAAACGTTTAATGGACGATGCAATGATTTAATCGTAACTCTTGATTCCGCTGGTAGCTTTTATGATGCTCGGGATTTGGATGGCTCTGAAAATCGTGTAAGGGACATTGCGGGTGAGGTACAGATTGTAATTGGGATAAACGAATATTTTATCGATTTACCGAAATTAGATGTTCTAGCCTTCGCTGAATTTCTGAGTGTAGGTATCACTATTATATTTGTCTTTGTCTCTATGATTTCGATGTTAATTTCAGGTGTATTGATAAATGGGATATTAAAGACGTCTGTTGAAGAAAGAATTCGTGAGTTTGGCATCTTTCGGACCCTAGGTTCAACCAAAAAATATAATCTTGCAATTGTACTCGTACAAGGATTTCTATTAGTAAATTTTGGAACCATATTTGGGATTATTATTGCTTTTTTAGCTACTCAAAACATTGTTATCCCTATCGCTGAAATTATTGTATCTAATTCAATCCCAGGGTTAGCTGGGAATGTAAAGTTTTCATTTACACTAATATCAATTATTATATCTTATTTAATAGGAATTTGTGTTGGTTTGTTTGTTAGCATTTCCCCCGCAATAAAAGTAATGAAACTCCAATTAATTGAATCTATTCACCCCTACCGACATGAGGATACTTTATATCACCTTCAGAGAAAAGCTTCAGTAAATTATAAACTGATTATTATTGGAATCATTCTTACTATAAATGCTGCTTTTGTTCTGTTTATTATCCCGCGAATAATGGTTGCGATGGATCTTGCTCTAATATCAGGGACTTTAATCGCACTCTTAATCATTTTTTTAATAGGAACAACATTAGCAGGTTTAGGTTTGATGCCATTAATCTTGCGAATTTTCATTCAGCTCTTTAGATTCTTTTCAAGGAAGTTAGCACCAGTTTATAAAATCTTTATTTTTAGATATGCAAGGCGAAATCAAAGTACAATATTAATTTTCGCCTTTACTTTTTCATTCGTAATTTTCACTTCTGGAGCTTTTAAATTTCTCTCTGATCAAGTGGTTATTGGAGCAAACCTGAATTATGGTGCAGATCTGGTGATAGAAACGGAGGGGTGGCAAGATCCAGAAGAGGTTGGGGGTATTGGATTTGGAGGCGGTTTTGTTGGTGGAGGAGGGGGAGGAACAATAGAAACAACTATAGATCCTGAATTTTCTGTTGACCCTAGCAGAATTTTGACAGTAGATTTCGAAAAAGTACTCTTAAAATTGGATGGAATTGAACGCGTTTCATCTGTCATAGCAAGTCCGTATCATTTAACGCAGATTTATGCTGAAGATAATCAAGAGTTTTCAGCAGAGATCGGAGATTTTGCAGGATTAACCACCCAAGAAGTTAGTTTAATAGGTATAGATGAGAAATTACCCTCAACTATTAAGACAGAGTATATCGAATTTACTCAAGGAGATTTGGTAAATAGTTTTGATAATCTATTTAACTTTCAACAAAGATATACTTGTATCATCTCTGAAGGAATTTCTGTGAATTTAGATTTACAACTCAATGATGTGGTGAGTATTACGATTAACAGAGGAGATGAGGTGCAAATTTATGAGTTTATAGTAGTTGGAGTTGCTGCAACTATGCCAGGTTTTTCAAGCCAATTCGCACGATCAAGCTCTTCTGCCGTTGGAGGAGGTGTGATGATATCAAAGGAAACTTATATGAATATTTTAGATATACCTCCGATCCCTTATCTCGACAAAATATTTATACAATTAAGAACAACAAGTTTGTCCGCATCCCAATCAATACTAACCCAAATTGAAGATGCAAATAGGAGATTATATGATTTTGAGATTAATAATTTAGAGCAGAGTGTATCAGGTGGTTTATCTATGTTTTCTATTTTAGATACCTTTTTTAGTATGACATTAGATGCTACAATCGTAATATGTCTATTTGGTTTACTTTCCTCATCCTATTCTACGATTATTGAAAGGAAAAAGGAAATTGGAATTATTAGAACTTTAGGATTGAAAGGAAAAGAAATTAATCACTTGTTTACAATTGAGTCTTTAATAATAATGCTTAGTAGTGGAACAGTTGGGGTTATAGTGGGTTGGACTACTGGGCTATTACTAGCAACCTCTATTAATGTATTAAGTGATTTACCGAACACTCCCACATTTCCACTATCTAATATGATTATTATATTTACTATTTCAATTATATTTGTGCTAATAGGGATGAGGTTATTGTTGAGGAATATTAGGAAGAAAAAGATCGTTCAAATATACCGAGAAACTATGTAGAAGGAATATTTAAAAAAAATGTTGCGAAAAAAACAAATAACGGTTATCATTTTGATAGCAATTAGTCTTTTTTCAATTTCAATTCATATTCGAGGCTATAATAGTAATCTACTTAGTCATAGAGTTAAAAATGATTTAGGGATAGAAAACTTATACACAAATGATATCGCAGGAACTGACTTATATGCTGAAAATATTGATGCTTTTGTAGCGGGAAATAAATCTGTAATCAAACAATCGTTCTTTTCAAATGATACAAGCATTTTGCCTCAATTTGATACGAGAGATCCTGCTTTTTTCAAATGTAACCTGCTCTTTTCTGTTTCAAATGGAATTATTCCAGAAATATTTCCAAAGGTAATTACTGAGAATGATATACCTATTCAATTTAGTATGACATTCAATGGTTTTTCTGGATTTTTATACTATGAAGATTCTTTATCCCAATCCGAAGTTGAGATAAGAGCGGAAAGAGCACTTGAGATCCTTAAAAGAAAATTCGAAATTGATTTGATTACAGTTGCATCCACAAATCCTTACTTCTTTCCTTTTATTGGATATTTTCCAGATTGGAATGTTTATATGAGAGAAATAATAGGAAATCTACCCATGGATGGTTATTGGAAAGCATTAGATGTAGAGAGACTTACTTCTGATGGATATTTGAAGTCCAAACATCTTTCTTCTACCTTTTTGCTAATTAATTCATTAGATCTTCTTGAAAAAGATTTTCTTGCATCAATAGATCAAATAGATTTTAATATAGAGTCATTAGATCTGTCTTATTTGGAATCATTTAATGTAGAAAGTATCTTTGAACAGTTTACCAATGTATTATTGGATTACCCAGCAATATTTGGAAATTTCACAGATTTAATTGGAAATAATGAGTCAGACACGGATATGGCAGGATTAATTGACGTATTTGAGGGGTTTACGCTAAGTAATCAATCGAATTATGTTAATTTAATGGTTCAATATGAAGGTACCGATGAGGGAATTACGGAAGTAGACGAAAATGAGTACCAATTTAATTTGTGGAATGCGCTAAATTATAAAGGGGATGCTTTACGACCCAGTGAGAAAATCTTTATTTCATTAATAGGGGCATTCATAAGTAATATTAATGTTAATATTATGTGTACTGAAATTACAGATATGACTCCAAAATATTTTGATCTTTATAGTTTTTTGCTAGAACAAATTGACACGATACTATTTTATGCAGAAGTAGATTTTGATGTTAGCTCCTTAGAAGACTATTCTCTTGAGCTTTTTTGGATGGATTATGAAGGAATTAAACGAAATTTTGTAAAACCCGTTAACTTAAATGATCCTGCGGATTATGTGAACTTTTTATCCATTATTGGTTTCCAAGGAATTGAAGGACTCCCAGCTGGTATTTTAAATCCAATAGCAGATTTTACAGTTTCATATGTTATTGGCTATGATGAACCGTCGATCCTAATAAAGAAGGATTTAATTGGAGATAACACGTCATATGGCGTCTATAATACTTTCTCATTTAATATTACAGCGGAAAATGTAGGAAATAATACAGCATGGGGAAATCCAACAAAAATTCCAATAGATCTGGACGATGCATTTAGTTTAATCGTTGGACCAGTAGGGACAGCATTGAATCTTGATGAAGATCTTAAGGATGCCATCTGGGAAATTGTGAGTGTAGTATATTCTGGTGAATATAGTTCTCTTGAGGATTTTTTCAACTTTGATGAAGATCCACGGATTTTTTACTTTGACACTACAGGTGCAGGAACCGTAGATTATTATTTTCCAGATTTACTAAATTTAACAAACATATTACCCTATAACGAAAAAATGGATAATGTTATCACTATAATGACTTCATCTTACCAAGCATTGCTAGATTCTTTAGCAGCACCCCTAGTCGGTGTTAGTGTTAATGATTTACGCACAACATTTGGAAATCAAGAAAGTATTTGGAATGAACATAATTGGTATTTAAATCCTGGGGAAAAAATATTCTATGAATTCTCCAACTTTTCAATTGAAGGATATGATTCCTTTACAACATTTTACAATTATAGTTTTTTAATAAGAGAAAGTTTTCCAAGTTTGCCTTATATTATCTCTGGCAATACAATTTCAGGAACTAATCCGCAAATGGCGTTAGAAAATGATAATGATGATTGGATTATCGAATCTGAAGAGAAGTATATAGGTTATAATGAAATTGATATTCAATTTCTTTTTAAAAATACAAGTGCAATAGATTTTAAGAATTATTCCTTAGATCGAATTTCAATTATTGCGAATTTGACTGATCTAACTAGTGATCTAACTTTTGAAGTTTTTAATTACTCTTCAGAAACTTACCTGAACTTAGATAACTTTTCAAGTTCAGACACAAATAGTACATTCGAATTTTCATTTGAAAGAAATGAAGGATCATTAGAATGGATATTCGATCCCTACACAAGAGAAAATCATAGTGTATTGATAAGAGTGAAAGCATCTGAATCCAATAAGTTTAATATTTCTATAAACAATATTGACATTCAGTTTTCCTATAGGGATGTTAATTCATATCAAGTATTAGGCTCAAGAATGATATATAGTTCAATGAGTGGTAATATAGAGTATATACGAAGATCCAATACAATCACTTTAAGCACCTATAGTATGGCCTCAATAATAGCTTATGGATATTTAGACGAGTATAGTACCACTCAAGGAGAGATTCTTAATTATCATTTAATTCTAAAAAATATTGGAACAGAAACAGCCTATGATGTAAATGTTTCTTTAACAATACCGGGTATAATAAACCAGTTTAATGACTTCTTATTCGACAACAATACACTAAGCTATTATATATCTGACTTAATTCCATATGCCGAGAAACGGCTCAATTTTTCTTTTTATAGTCCTAATACGGCAAAAATCAACTCAGTTACTATTGAATATGAAAATAATGAGACCATCGCCAATATTAATTCTACCAGTTTAACAGCCAACCCTAATGAAGTTCTCTTTACCTCGCCCATTGACTATGAAACTCGATTTCCTTATGTGAAGACAATAGAAATATATTTAAACTCTTCAAATAATAATCCTCAAATTGGAGAACTATTTAACTTGACAATAGGGATTCGAAATTCGGGAATAGAAGGTTTTAACATCTCTTCACTTACTATTCGGACAGGAGATAAATATGGTGATCTTTATCCATACAATCTATCCTCTAATCTGATTGATATTGAATATAATCATCTAAAGTCATTTGTACTAACTCTGAATAAAACAGATTGGAAGGCATATTTATATGCGTCAATAAATTATTTTGAAAGTCCAGAAAGTAAAATAATTCAAATTAAAAACTCAGAATCAATTATACTGGGAACAATCAATTTTACAATCATTAAATCTGTTGATAAAAACCAAATTGAAATTGGAGATATCATTTCTGTTAATATAACTGTTATCAATTCTGGTACGATATGCCTTAAAGATGTTAGTTTACAAGATACGATCAGTTTTACTGGAATAGATTTTGATTTAATCGATGGAAATTTAGTAAATGAGATCCCTTGTTTACATTCTGGTGAAACTCTTAGTTTTGTATATAAAATAAAGGCTAAAACTCAAGCAGTAGTAAATTTGAAACCAGCTTTTATCGAACAATACTATCTTACTAAATTAAAATATCAATCTAATGAAGTTCAAGTAAAAGTAATCATTCCGAAGACTATCCAATATCTATTTGTAATCGGACCTTCAGTGGGAGCATTTATTGTCATTATTGGCTTCCTATGGCAAAAACATAAATATCATTCTAAAAGATATGAACAACAACGCTATGAATTAACTCTTTTTCAGGATTCCTCTAGTACCACCGTCCTTAATATTGAATATAATTTAAGAGATTATTTCAAATCTATTTCCAGTACGCATACAATTTCTCCGAATGATCTACAAGAAATTCCAAAAGAAAATTTTGGTGATTCAAATGAATAAAAAACGTGTTATTTTTAGCATTATCATTTGTAGTATTATTTTAACTAATACTGGTTTCCTTAGTTTGACTAATATTACTCATAATAATATTTTCTATCAATTTTCGGATGAAAAAGGTAGTGTTGAAGGAGCAGAAAGTGGACTTGCCCCACTTATTGTATTTTTTAATAGTTCTTCTTATGATTCATATGCTGAAGAGCGATTCTTGTATTATGGTGGAATAATTAATAATGAAAGAAAATGGGACAGCTTATTTAATGAATTTTCTGGTTTTGCGGGGATATTTCCTCTTGAAAATATTTCTGATTATGAGCAAGAATTTTCAAATATCAATATTGAAAGAGATGAAATCTTAGAAGTTCAAATGAATTATGCTGCAGCTCAAAGTCAAGCTGCTAATTCTACATGGAGCCTAAACGGTTTTTATGGAGATATAAACGCCTCTATTGCTGTACTTGATAGTGGAGTAAACCCAGATCATGATTTTCTTGATGGTAAAATCAGTGGATGGTATAATTTCATTAATAGTGATCCTATATCTGATGATAATGGACATGGTACATTTTTATCGTCTATTATTGCAGGAACAGGAACTAGAGCATTTGATACAACAACTCCTTCAATTACAAATATATATGGGAATTATTCACATTTAGATTTATTTGATGAATTTATTGAATCAAAGAATTATTCAATGAAACTTTCCTCTCTAAATCTTTCAAAAATTGATTCTATTTTTAAAGTAATGTCAGTTTGTGATTTTAATATCCTTGAGATTGATAAAATGTGGTTTGAACTCTATTATAACTCGACACTTATTAATTCAACGCTACATATTAATCCCGATATTTCCAAAGAATTTCAATATAAAGTTTCGAATAGCGGTATTTATGATCTTGTTCTAAAATATCATAAAAAGAGTGAAGTGATTCCTAATTATTCCTTTAATGCAACACTCTCCTTTTTGCCAGAAAATTTGGTCCAAAATTTCAACCATTTTACAGGGATTGCTAATGGAACCCAAATATTATCTTATAAAATAATAAACCAATCCGGGAAAGGTTATAGCTCAGATCTTGTAAGTGCTTTATCGCGAGTCATCCAAAATCGAGTGACAAAACATATAGTTGCGGTGTGCTTAAGTATTGGAACATTAGGAGACGATTATGTTGCTATTAATAGAGTGATTAATGAAGTATCAAATAATAATATATTAGTTGTTATTGCTGCTGGAAACTATGGAGTCGAGGGAACAAACCCTCTTAATAGGTTATCGATGAATAAAAATTGTATCATAGTTGGCTCGACTAATGATATTGATCAAGTTAGCTCTTATAGCAGTGTAGGGAAAAATATTGGAGGTGAAATGATTAAACCAGACATTTTAGCTCCAGGAGGAAGTTATCTTTTTGGACATCGTTCAATAATTAGTGCTGATCATAATTCAGACGAAACTACTATACTTCAAGGAACATCCATTTCAGCGGCTATTGTTTCTGCAGCTTTAAATATTTTAATTGATGCAAAATGGGGGGATTGGGATGAATGGAATGTTCAAGATTTATCAAAATGGTCTAAGATATTAAAAGCTATTTTATTGATGACTGCCTCTGAAACAAATCTTGAAAGAGAAGATGATCCAAGAACAGATATTGATGAAAGCATTTTTTCTCCTTCAATTTTTAATGGTAATCCAAATTCACTCAAAGATATCCATGAAGGATATGGTAGATTAAATATTCAAGCAGCAATTGATGCTTTAACTAGATCTGTAGATGTAAGCGATATGATATCTGATCATTTAGTCAGTTCATCAATTAATCCATTAGGGAATCATGTTTTTGCTAGAAAGATTCATCTTATTAGTGATACCCAATATCAATTTAATCTCTCAAACGTTAGTCCAGAGAGTAATTTAACTATGTTTTTATTTTCAAATGAAACAAATAAATACGGAGAACCGATATTATTGCAATCCAATCAAAAATGGTATGGTAATTTTGATTCGTTTTACTTTACTCCAAAAAATAATCAAACAGAATGCATAATTATTGTAAAAGCCATAGAAGGAGAAAGTGATTTTAGTATAAATATATCTACTGTTGATAATTTTTATATTCCAGAGTTAAAAATTCCTGAGATTACGTTTTTTGGAGGAGAAAAAAATGGAACGATTATAAGTCAACAAGAATTTTTTGGTAATTCGCCGCTTAAGAATTATACTATTGATAAATACTGGTTTTTTATTGATTATTTTGATGCGGATATCAGTAATGTGCCTCCTCAAGACGTTTCAGTACATATTATTGAAACTTCAAAGAATTATACACTCTCTCAATTATTTGAATTTGATAATAATTATACAGACGGGGCTCAATTCCGTAGTGAACTTATAGAATTTCCGTCAATCGGGATATATAATTATTATTTTAGTGCCAGTGATGGAGCTCATAATTTAAGGTTTCCAGCATCAGATACATTTACAATAACGATAGAGTTTCCAATGGATAGTGAATCATTCCCTTACGTCCATGATTTCAATGATGGCTTAGCTAATTGGTATTCTAATGGAACAGGATGGGCTCTTCTAACCCAAGACAATTCAATTGATAATAGAACTAAAATATATAACAATAATTGGTCTTCTGCTTATTTCGGAAGGGATCATAATTATCCATCCAACTATACATATCAACCCCATAGCATTGAAGACCCATACCCAAATGGCACGTTATTTAGCCCATTATTTAACTTAACTCAAATAAATACCAATATTAGTCAGCCATTTGTTAAAATGGGGTTAAGAACCAGTCTTAATGGAGGAGATTTTATTTTCTTTCAAATCAACTTAAATTGGACAGGTTGGATAACCTTAGAAACTTACACTAACCAAGAGAGCGATTGGTTCATGGAGAATTTCAATTTGACAGAATATGTTGGAAATTATGTCCAATTTAGATTTATTAGTAATTTAGATGGAAATTTTGATCCTATCTATTATAAGGGATTTATGCTAGATTATTTTACTTTATATAACTATACAAATCACTATTCACCTCAATATCTCTTTAATTTTAACCAAGACGTTTATTCTTTTGATAAATCTCGATATTCCTCATATCAATTTTCTTGTTATTACTACGATCGAGATGGAAATTATCCAGAATATATTCATCTTGAAATTAACAATAATAATTACTCGATGATCAATTTATATGGTGATTGGAATGTGAGTTCTGATAATAATGACAATAAAGGAGTTAAGTTCACTCGTTCTTTGCCAATTCATGATTTCATTAATCAATCTTTTAGATTTCATATATACGATGGAGAATATCTTAATACTTCTCAATGGTTTAATCCAAATAACAATTTATTTCCGCTTTCCATTCCAACAATACTACAATATAATACTTACATTAATTCAACTCTAGTAGGATACCAATTCTCAAATCAACTTTTTCCTGACTTTTATGTCACAGGTGTTCCCATACCAACTGAACAAACAGCCTGGTTAAAAGGTGATAATAGTTGGCACGAGGTCTCTCGTTTTGAAAGAACATATATTTATGGTGGATTAGGACAGGGATTTGGGGGGTCTTACCAAGGATATGGGACGGATTGGGATATGAGATTAATTTCCCGGCCGTTACAATTAAAAAATAATCATAAGGTATACTTACAATATTACTATGATATTTCTCTTCAACTTGAATTTGGTATTGAGGAGGAGGAACTTGATTCTTGTAGCGTTTCAATTTCTCAAAATTTTGGAGAAACCTGGGAAGTGCTTAAAGTCTATTATTATGACGATGAGATTTTATCAGGTAATGAAAGCATTGATTTATCCGAATATGAAAATGAGATAATAATGATTATGTTTTCCCTTAGTTCGAATGACTTTCCTTTAGGACCAGGTTCAGGATGGTTATTATCTGACATTTATTTAGGATTTGATAAAAGTACAGATTTCATTGATCCTCTAATTGAGTTTCTTAAACCAAAGGGTAATGAAGTAGTTAATTCTATGATTGAAGTCGAAGCTATGATAACAGATAATGCCAAAATTGATACCTCAAGAATATATTTATATTTAAATGATAATTTAGTCGTCAGACAGGACTATAATTACAATGAAACGACGGGAATCTTTAGTTATAACTGGGATACTACCTATTCCATTGATGGCTCATATGAACTTAAAATTATTGCATTTGATGAGGAAGGAAATCGAGCAGAGCAATTTATTATAGTGATAGTAGAAAATGGTTTTATTAATTGGCATAATTGGGGTCCATGGATTATCATAATAGTTGGAACTGTACTTATAGGGATAGTGCTTTTCATCTTAGCAGAAAAAAAAGGAAAATTATGGATTAATCGGTTGAGAAATATTAATGCTGAAGATTTAAGAATAAAAGATATTGATAAAGATCAAGTAATTAAGCGCATAGAGATTATTGAGTCTGAATTTACTCAAGAGCGTCTCTTAACATTACATTGCAAATACTGTGATTCATGGTTTGAGTCAAAGAATTTTGATTATATTTGTCCTGTATGTGAACATGACACTCTCTATGTAGCTTATAATTGTTTAAATTGTAATAAATGGTATTTTAAGGATGATCCAGCAGATAATTATTACTGTAAAAAATGTAAAGGTGTAAAATTAATACCGAGAGAAAAAGAGGAAGTTAAGGATATTTTAGCAAAAGAAGGATATGTTTTAAGGAAGTTTGAGCATAAAAGCAAAAAATTTAGTATATTAGATTAAAAATGTAAAATTTATGATTTCAGCAATGCGGTTGGAAAATTTAGTTTATAAAATTCGAAGCAATATCAAATTACGATATATTAAGCATGCCTGGCTTAATTTAAAAAAAGATAAAGCTAAAGCAATTTTTGGAATAGCTGGAATTATGACCTCAATCATTTTATTAACAGCAATCGGAATGGTAAATGATACTTTGTCCTACAATTATATGGAGATTGTTACAAGCACTACCGGGAATTCAGATATACTCATATCTAAACGTATTCAATCCGATTTAAATTATAACCCATTTTTTAATGAAAGTATCATCGAAACTACCCTTAATGATATTGAAGGTGTTGAAGAATTATTTCCCAGAATGATGATGTTAGTTAGAGCTTATTCGGATAAAGTCACGTCAAATTATACGCTACAATTATATGGTATAGACTTTATCAAAGAAGCAACTAATGGTCATATTGGAGATTTGAATTTAGTCAATTCAGAAGGAGAGGAGACGGGACAGATCTATTCTGAACAACCAAGTATAGGTGAGTGTGTATTATTACGGAATACAGCCCAGTTGTTAAACGTATCTCTCGGTGATTATATAACAGTGGATTATTTAGGAGACTCCGTCGATTTAGAAGTAATAGCTGTGTGTAGACAAGAGTTAAAATTTACTGACCTAGAAAATACTATAATCATTGTGAACATTGAACAAGCTCAGTCTATATTAACTCGAGGGAGGAAAGAAATCAATTTTATCGCGGGTACAGTTGAAAATCCAGAGTCAATTTATGATGTGAGAGATGTCGATCTCACATTAAGAAAATTAAGAATAATAGGGACGAGAATTCAAATTAAATTAGATCCGAATGAATATACCGTATCAATGCCAAAATTAGAAGAATTAAGTGCTCAACAGTTTATGTTAATTGCTATGACCATCATTTTTTGGTTTATTACGATCATCTCTATCTTAATTACAGGTATTTTAATCAATTCAATATTATCTACTTCAAGCGAAGAGAGAATCAGAGAATATGGTGTTCTTCGTGTACTAGGAGGGAGAAAGACCTTTCCAGTAAAAATCGTAATTTTTGAAGGGTTTTTTATGGGATTGACAGGTTCTATATTAGGTGTCATTATAGGTTTAATTTTTACCCCTCCCATCGTAAATGCATTATTCATATTAACTGGTTCTCCTTTTCAAAACCTTAATTATGTTATCCAACCTCAAACCATTATTATTGCTTTTTCTATTGGTTCTGTAGTATCTTTGGTAATTTCATTATTACCGGCTTTGAAGACTGGAAAATTAAATATTATTAAATCTATTACACCATTTCACTCAAAGGAAGAAGGATGGGAAGTAAAAAAGGAAGGAAGTATGAATGTGAGGAATTTTTTAATTGGTTTATCAATAGCTACGATTGGAATGGTTGTTTTTATACTGTTACCGAATATTGTAATTACTGGAGATTTTATGAGCATTGCTGGTTTATTTATAGGACTTTTGGGTGCTATTTTGATTGGACTTGTTTTTAGTTCAATAGGCATTGTTCCAATAATCCAAAACGGGTTGCTGTATGTAATATCCCCTTTTATTCGTAAGTATTCTCATATTATAAAAATTTC
This sequence comes from Promethearchaeota archaeon, assembly GCA_016840165.1. Classification (GTDB taxonomy): domain Archaea; phylum Asgardarchaeota; class Lokiarchaeia; order Sigyniarchaeales; family SOKP01; genus SOKP01. The sequence continues at coordinate 177,311 of JAEOSU010000051.1, read as the reverse complement.
TCTTAAGCGTAATCGAAGACGAAACACCAGTACCATTGTAATGTTCGCTCTTAGTTTTTCATTTATATTTTTCATAACAAGTGTGACTGAAATGGAAACCAAGAATACAGCTTTAAATTTACGATTTCAGTATGGTTCCGATTTAGTTATCATAAATCAAGGTCTCGATGCTGATGTGGATGCCGTGACCTTAGAGATGGCAAATGAAATAAGATCATTTTCGGGTGTTGATGATGTTGCCATATCTCTATATAATATGTTTGATATCACCTCAATTTTATCAATTGCATATAGTTTTGGAGAGGACGGAATGTCATTTGATGAAGAGTCGATCAATGAAGCCTTCTTAGATATATTTGAGTTCTACACTGAACAAAGACAAACGAAATATCAAGTAATTGCTTCAGATATTGCCAGACATGATGAGCTAGAAATAGGGTTTGTTGGAATAGAGGAAAACTATTACAATCTCATGGATAAAGAATTATTTATTTGGAGTAGCTACTCTAGCGGTTTCAATTATTCATTTAGTGAATTATTCAACCATAATGATACATGTATTATTGCTAAATCTCTAGCTTCTAGATTAGGGATAGAGGATATAGGAGAAAAAATTCTTCTAACATTCTATGATCCAGAAATAGAAGATGATATGGGTACGCCTATTCTCCTTCAAGTTGTAGGAATATCAGGTGGAATGCCGGGATTCTTTAATTTTCGTAGTTCTGAAGCAACTGCTCAAGGAGGAGGTATTATGGTTTCTCTGGATAATTATATGAACTTAATGAATGTTTCAAATGCTGGCGAAGAAGATATGATAATTGATAAATTATTTCTTAATTTGCTTGATGATTCAGAAGAAAATATAAAAGAAACGAAGGAAGAAATTTCTACTCAATACTCAGATAAAGATTATTTACTAGATGATGCTATTTCCAAAATAAATTTCATGAATGAGATGTTTCAGAGACAAAGTACAATGTTAGAAATTATAACGTGGTTTGCTATCGCTATTGCGATATTCGGGTTAGTAAGTACGATGTACGCTATAATGATTGAGAGAAAATTTGAGATTGGGATCCTAAGATCATTAGGAATGAAAACTAGAAATGTGAGAAATTTATTTTTAATTGAAAGCATATTAATATTATTATCTGCAGGAACCATGGGGACAATTATTGGTACATATAGTGCCTATCTAATGGAAACTAATATCGGACTTTTTACAGAACTACCGATTGTATTTTCTATCCCCATTGATGCGTTATTACGGGTATTCATTATCTCAATAGCAATAGGTTTTGTTGGAATGTATCTAATATTAATTAAATTAAGTAAACAAACAATTATGGATATCTTCAGACAAACTTTTTAAGTTTCTTTTAAATAGGTTATTAATTGATTCCAGGCTTTTGCTCGATGAGAAAATTGGTTTTTCTCATTTATTGTTAATTCTGCAAATGTTTTATAAGGCATCTCATTTGGGATAAAAATAGGGTCAAATCCAAATCCATATTCTCCTTTTTTGATAGGAGATATAATACCTTCAACTTTACCCTCGAATATAAGTATTTTATCTAAAGGTTTATGATAAAGTGCAATAACTGACTCAAAATGAGCTCTAGCAGCATCAAAATCATTTATTAAGCGTAATATACCTTCATTTCCGATTGAATGAAGTACATACTTCGAATAGATCCCTGGGAAGCCATTAAGAGGCACATCAACAAAAAATCCAGCATCCTCGATAAAGTATGAACCTTGGATATCTACTTTTATGCTTTCTAATTTAAAAATTGCCACTTCTTTCATAGTTTCTGCTTGAATTTCAATCATTGGAAGATCTTTTTGTTCCAAATGATATTTTACTTCCGTTTTCTCAAATAATTTGGCTATTTCATCAAATTTATATTGATTTCCTGTCACAAAATATATTATTTCTCTATCTCCACTCATTATTGCAATAATATAGGAATTATTATTTAAATTTCGAATAAAGTGTGATAAAGTGTTAGTGTATGGAGTCATCCTAAAGTGAAGGAAATTAAATTCCAAAATTTTATTTTAAATGGTTCTTTACTAATTGTATTATTATTGTTTCTAAATTGAAATTTGTAAGGTAAAAGGACATTTATTATGGCTCGAATGCATAGCAGAAAACGAGGAAAATCGGGATCAACTCGACCTGCCCGGTTAGAAAAACCAGTATGGGTTGAACTTTCTGCGGATGAAGTTGAAAGTGAAGTAGTAAAATTAGCTAGAAAGGGTCATTCAAAGTCAAAAATTGGGATCATATTGCGAGATTCCTATGGAGTACCTTTAGTTAAAATAGTCACAGGGAAGTCAATAAGCCAAATTCTGGAAGAAAATGGTATTGAATCACCATTACCTGAAGATTTAACCAATTTAGTAAAAAAAGCACTTACTTTAAGAGAACACTTGGAATCGAATCATAAAGATCTTGAGTCGAGGAAAGGATTACAACGAACGGAATCTAAGATTTATCGCTTAATTAAATATTATAAAAAAAGTAAAGTTCTTGCTCCTGATTTCAAATATGATCCAGATAAAATCAGGACACTTGTCGCGAGGTAACTTTTTATGAGTCAAAAAGCACGAAAAAGAAAGGCGAAAATTAAAAAGGTTTCCTTTAAAGATAAAGATTGGTATAATGTAATTGCCCCTAAAAGTTTTAATTTCAAGTCAATTGGGGATGTGCTAGGAGTAGAAGGTAATTTAGACGGTAGGACAATTGAAAATCTATTATACGATTTCACAGATGATTATTCAGACATTAGTCTTAAATTAAAATTTAAAATCGTTGAAGTCAATCCAGAAGCAAAAACTTGTAAAAGCATCTTTATTGGTCATCAATACACTAATGATTACATCAGATCCTTAATCAGTAGGGGAAGCTCTAAAGTCCAATCTATTATTAATCTTAAGACTAAAGACCAATATACGTTTAGGTTAACGGTGGTTTGTACAACAATTAGAAGAGCCCGTAATTCACAACAAATTTTAATACGAAAGATCATACGCGAAATTCTCAGAGAGTTTGCGAGATCTCTTAATCATGAAAAATTCATCACAGGAATGATTTTTGGCGAATTTCAAAATCAGATCCTTCGAGTGGCAAAAACCATTTATCCACTTTCTAGTTCGAATATTATTAAAAGTAAATTAGTACAAATTCCTGAAGGTGGAGAAGATACAGAATTTATTCCTAAGGAAACTGACTTTGATATCGTTGAGATTGATGTGAAGCGAAGTAGAAAGAGTGAAATTAAAAGAACTGAAAGAATTAATGTTAAAAAACTTGCTCGCACTCGACCCGAATCTAAAAAAGTAGAAGAAGAGGAGGAAGTTGAAAGTGAGCCTGAGGAAGAGTCAGAAGAGGAAGATTAGAGCTTAAGCTTATTATAATTTCTTTTTTTAGAAAATCTAAAATTATTTTTGAGAATATTCAAATAATTTTTTATTAAAGATTTATTTTTTATTATAATCATTATCTTTATAGTGATATGAATGTCCAATCAAGAAGGAAATAGAGATAATTCTTATTCTTTTGATGATTATCTCCTTGTTAGAGATAATTTTAACTATTATTCTGATGATAAATTTCTACAAATATTAGTAAAACATTACCTTCCCAAAGAAGAATTCGAAAAAGTAGACAGAGATCTAAATGCTCTGTCCAATTACGTATCATTTAAGTGGAGAGATCTTGCCAATCAAGCGAACGAGCTTGAAAATCGCATGAAAGTGACTAAATTGAGACATTTTGATGCTTTTAATCACCGAATTGACAGGATTGAGAGATGTTTAGAAACTGAAACGTTAGAAAGAGAGATATTTAGCTTAGGATTGTTTGATCCAACTAGAAATACGCCATGGAGTAGATTTGTAAAGATGTTCTTGCTATATGAGAATGGTGAAGCAGGATGTATGTGCCCTATAGCGTGTACTCATGGTTTAATTTGGTTATTACAAAAGTATGAATCAGAGTTGTCTGATCCGTCGAAATCTATATTACAAAACCTAAGGGATGGAATGAAAGGCGATTATGCCAGAGGAGCTCAGTTTGTCAGTGAGATTCAAGGAGGGAGTGATGTTCCAGCTAATCTTGTTGAAGCTGTATTTGATGAATCTGAAGGACCTGATGGATACTCACACTGTTGGCGTCTCTATGGCAAAAAGTTCTTTTGTTCAGCAGTTCATACCGACTATGCTTTAGTTACCGCCAAACCTAAAGACGTTCCATCGTCTACTAAGATAGCAGCTTTTGTTGTTCCGTCTTGGCTTCCTGGAAATAAAAAGAGAGAAATTCGTAATTCATATACTATTGATAGACTTAAACCTAAATTAGGAACTGCTGAATTACCAACAGCAGAAGTCACTTATAATGGAGCTGTTGCTTATCCTGTTGGTCCTTTAGAAAAGGGATTGGCCGATGTAGTAGGAATTGTTTTATCACTGTCAAGACTGCATGTTGCTTTTGGTATGGCAGCTGGAGCGCTTAGAGTTGCACGAGAGGCAAGTTTATATGCTCAATTCCGCGAAGCTTTTGGCGTTCCTGTATCGTTGTTTCCATTAATGATCAATCAAATAAATGATCTAAATTATTATGCGATGCGAACTGCTGCAGGAGCTTTTAAAGTCTATTCAGAGTATATTGATTTTGGAGAACAACTGATAAGTGGAATAAGAGAGATGGTAAAAATTGATAATTTAGAGGAGAGAAAGCGTCGGTTTAGATTACGTGAATTAATCATGCTTCAAAAAATAGTGGTTGCTGATGAAGCACCTAAAATGATTCGATTAGCAATTTCTTTTTTTGGCGGGCATGGAGTTATGGAAGATTTTTTATCACTACCACGTCTGCATCGAGATTCAATGATTATGGAGCTTTGGGAGGGTCCAAGAAGCGTATTGCTTACGCAAATTCATAGAGATTTTCAAAGAGTTGTTAGCTGGTATTCCCCTGAGGATTTTATTAATGACTTGCTCAAGGGAGCAGATGGTGAAAAAATTATGGAATATACGTTGGAATTTAAAAGAATAATGGATACCGAAAGTCTATTGAAAAATGATCACGAAACATTAAATATCTGTAGAGATTGGGAGGCTTTTTCAAATAAATTATTTATTGCATATCAAGAACAAGCATTAGCAGAGTTAAATATCGAGTTAAAACCATCCCAATTTTCAAAATTATTACGTAGTTTAAAAAAGAGGTAATTTGATTTATTCATTAATTGTAAAATTATTAGGTTTAAAGACCACATTTCCATTTTGATCTTGATACGCGAGCGTATTAGGTGGAACATCTTTATTAATTAGTGTTTGAGCACCAATAATAGAATTTTCATAGATAATTTTACCACACATTATGCTGGCATTAATCCCAGTTTGAGAATATGGACCAATAATACAACCTAATTTTCTTCTTTTTGAATCGATTTCAATGTCTTTTATTTTCATTTTCACCGATTTATTGTCAAATCTCAAGTTTGAAGTTTTTGTTCCCGCACCTAAATTAACATGCTCACAAATGATAGAATCCCCTATATAATTAAAGTGAGGTATAGCGGAATTGGAAAATATAATTGAGTTTTTAATTTCGGACATACCTACGTGGCAGGAATTTCCAATTGATGAGTATGGTCGTATATACGCATTAGGACCAATTCTGCAATTTTCACCAATAAAAACAGGACCATGAATATAAGTACCTGATTTAATTATTGTATTTTTCCCAATATAGACTACTCCATTCAACACTACGTTATCTTCTACTATACCATGATTTTCAGCTTTTAAATTGTCTAATTTATAATGATTTGCATCAAGCAATTGCCAAGGTAACCCAATATCGCTCCAGAATTTATCTTTTATTTCATATCCAACAATTTTTCCTTTCAGTTCTGTAATTAAAATTCTCATTGAATCGGTAAATTCATATTCATTACGGATAGATTTTTGAGTTTTATCTATTGCCTGAAATATCTGCGATGAGAACATATAAATTCCTGCATTCGCTAAATTCCCCAATTCCTTTTCAGGGGAGGGCTTTTCGGTTACTTTTACTACATATTGTTTTTCATTTAAAGAAATAATACCATATTCATGTGGATTATTTACCCGAATTAAGGAAATCACCCCTTCACAATCTTTTTGTTTGAATACTCTAATAATTTCCGTAAAAACGGAACCTTCTACTAAAATATCACCATAAAGAAGGAGGAAGGAATCATTTTTTACAAAATCTTTAGCATGCCTCGTTGCATGAGCTGTACCCTCATATTTACCTTGAGTAATATAATTTATGCTAAGATTATACTTAGTGCCATCTTCAAAACAATTTTTAATATTTTCTTCTTTATATCCAACAATAAGTAAAATTTCTTTTATTCCCGCTGATTTTAAACTCAGAATAGTGTGTTCCAGTAAAGGCTTACCAGAAATCGGGATCATTGGCTTAGGTCGGCTAGAGGTAATAGGTCTTAACCGCTTACCTTCTCCAGCTGCTAAGATCACAGCTTTCATAATTAACTAATAAAAACCATTCTATTAGAAATTATTGATCAAATTGTTGGATAATTTCATCTAAATAAGTCTTTAAGGAGCGAAATGGTTTCAAGTCCCCCGAAAATTCATGATGAAGAACTTGATCTTGAGAAATTTTTTGTTCTAATTCAATAAATATTTCCTTAATTTTATTAAAATCTCCTGTTGCAAAGAAATCCAAAGAATAACCATTAATTTGTCCATAGAAAATGAGTTTTTTAGATCCTCTATCGTCTAAATCACTAAAATGGATTTCTTTAATGTTAGTTTTAGCCCTGATTTGGGTGTTCATTGCTATTGTTGCTAATTTTGCTGAAAGATTAGAGCTGAATAGTTCAATATTCTCATCGTTAATATCACGAGAAAGATTATTCAGCAAACTTTTGTCGTAAAGTTGTGAAATAATTGGTAATCCTTGGGAAGAAATACCACAATAAATTATTCTGTTCTCATTATTATTTGATTTATGAACTATACTCTCATCTTCAATTGGATCCCTATACTTATCCCATAAATAACCAGTAATTAGCTTAATGACCGCTTTAAACTCGGTTTTTTTTGCTGCTTTTTGTATTTCCTCTCCAGAAGCATAATTTGCTTTAACTTTTTCCACGTATTCTAATAACATTTTATTAACTTCTTCAGATTCAGATAAAAAATCACCAGTAATGCAAAAAAATAAATGGTTCTCATCAGAGGTAAGTTCATGATGAATTATCATTCGTTCCTTTCCGGGTTCTCCTTCAAAATAGATATTTGATAAACGCCATGAATTCTTTGGATTAATACTTGTGATTAGTTTCTGAACAAAGAGGACAATCTCAAAAAAATTATACTTTTTGGAATTAGATACGTATAATATATCCTCGTTTAGTATGATAGAAAATCCAGTAATCATAAGTAAGATCTTTTTAGTTTTAACTAAATCAAATTAATGGTATTACTTCAGAAATTTAAAATTATGCAATTCTTAAAGTTTTTATTATTATAGTGACAAAATTAAATTTAGCTTCTCTTTTTAAAAAAAAATCGATAAAGGAAAGTCAATGTCATTGTCTCTTTTCATTCGTTCATACTATTTTTTATTCGGAGCATAAGATTTATAATATTGTCAAAAATACTTAATACTTAAGAGAATTTTAAAGAATAAAGACAAATATTTTAAATTATGATTATCACTTAATACTAAATGGATTTTATATCAATTTAAATTCATATCAGCTTGAGATTATATGAAAGTTATTAAAGTATTAGAAAAAAAGAAAATTCTCCACGCTGCTGAAATGTTGTTTAATGCAAAGAATGCTATTGTATTAACAGGTGCAGGAATATCAACTGAATCAGGAATTCCAGATTTTAGGGGCGATGGTGGTATCTGGGAAAAATATAAGCCTGAGATTTATGGAAACATTCAAGCTTTTATAAAAAATCCTACAAAGTTTTGGGAATTAGCGGAAAAAGTAGCACCGACTTTATTTAAAGCAAAACCTAATCCCGGACATATTGCAATAGCAGAGTTAGAAAAAATGGATGTTATAAAGGCGATAATTACTCAAAATATTGATGAACTGCACCAAAAAGCGGGTGCAGTTATTGTCTATGAAGTTCATGGAAATGTTAATCGTTTTACATGTTTGGGATGCAAAGCATCCTATACTAAAGAACAGGTATTAAAAAAGTTGAAAAAAGAAAAAAGCTATCCACCTTTATGTGACGTTTGTACTGCGCCTTTAAAGCCTTCAGTCACGCTTTTTGGAGAGCCTCTTCCTACTTTCGAGATATATCAATCTCAAGCATTATCTCAAAAAGCAGATGTTATGTTAATAGCAGGTTCTTCCTTAGAAGTTGCTCCTGTTTCAAACCTACCTTTATATACCCTCAGAGATGGTGGAAAACTAATTATTGTGAATGATCAACCTACTTATTTAGATGAAAAGGCTGAAGTTGTAATTCATCATAAGACTGGAACCATATTACCACTGATAGTGGAAGAGATCAAAAAACTTAAAACTAAAAAAGATACAAATAATTAGTATATAGCGTTTTATACTGAGCAATTTTATAAATGATAGATGAAGGATTAATCGTTAAAGATTGGAGACATGTTGATCTTACATTTGGTTTAATTTATCCAAATTCCTATAAATTAGCTAATTCTTCTTATGCTATCCGTCTTCTTTATTACATGATAAATTCTCATGAAAGATTTCTCTGTGAAAGAATATTCCTTCCAGATAAGTTAGTATATCCTGCTTCTAATGATCATTCCCCAACAAATGTTATCCGAAGTTTAGAAAATAGAATATTACCAACGGAATTTGATGTACTAGGATTTTCAGCTCACTACGAAAATGATTTAAAAAATATTTTATGGACCTTGGATAAAGCAGGAATACCCCTAAGCCGAAAGGAGAGAGTTGAAAAGCAAGAAAATCAGGATATAGTTTTTCCTTTAATAATTGCTGGAGGTCCTGTAATAACTTCTAATCCACTACCTTTAAGCGAAATAATTGATGTATTTTTCATCGGTGATTCAGAAAAAACTCTTATACCATTTTTAGAAGAGATGATTGATTTGAAATTAGGATACCAGCAATTAAACAACTCATTGATTAAGATTAGTGGTATGGAAGGAATATATATACCCTCACTTAATAACCATCCAAAGAGAGGTTTATTAAAAAACCTTGATGAATCCCCGAATCCAATATATCAAACCATATCCAGTGATGAAGAGAAAGGCAAGATATTTGAGCAAAATTTTTTTGTAGAAGTAAATCGAGGATGTCCATTTCAATGTAAATTTTGCATATCTTCCTTTCATAATAGTCCCTTTAGGAATAAGAGTTTTGACAATTTAACTCACTTTATTGATGAAGGCATAAAGCAATCGCACTTCGAGAAAGTTAGTTTGATTGGCTCATGTATTTCTTCTCATCCCAAATTTAAAGAGATATGTGAGTATATTATTGCGAAAGACAAAAAACTAAGCATACCTTCAATTAGGTTGGACCATTTAACTGATGAATTGATTAAGCTTTTTGAAAAAGTCAATATGAATACAATAACTATCGCTCCCGAAACGGGCTCAGAATCATTAAGATTTCGGTTAGGAAAAAAAATAACGAATGATAAAATTCTGGAGGTTGCAACTAAGATCTATAATTCTTCTATCCAATATATTAAATTGTACTTCTTAATAGGGTTGCCTTCTGAAACGGAGAATAACATTAAAGACATAATCAATCTATTGAAAAAACTAGATTCAATAGGTTTTAAGAGAGGGACTTTAAAAGTGAATATTAATCCTTTTATCCCCAAATTAAATACTCCTTATGGTTTTTATACCGATAACTATTTGGATAATAATTTTAATACTTTAAATACGAAATTGCAGACGTTAATCAATGAACTAAAGCAGATAAATTCTGTGAAGTTAAAGACTCGCAAGCCTAAGGATATATTAAAAGAAGCAAAGCTACAAACCATCCTATCTTTGGGAGATGCTAATATTTCAGAAGTTTTAATTGATTATTACCGTAAAGGAGCGAGATATAGCGATTTCAAGAAAGCAGAAAGTAGTGTCGGATTTTCGTCAAATAATTATTTATATCAAATTCAGCAAGGATTTAGCCCCTGGATAATTTAAAAAAAAAAGAGTAAATTATTCTACTTTTTGGAAAGCTTTTTTAGCAGCTCCGCAGACGGGACAGTTATCAGGAGGAGTTCCCTCATGTGTGTAACCACAAATAGGACAGATGTATATTTCAGTTTCTAAAAGATCTTTTCCGTTTTCTACCGATTTTAACGCCTTTTCATATAGATTGTGATGGATTTTTTCCACCTCATTGGCATAATTAAATGATCTTTTAGCATTCGAATTCCCTTCAGACTCTGCGTCAGAAATATATTCAGGATACATTTCCGTAAATTCATAAAATTCTCCACCAATCGCTTCCTTTAAATTTTCTTCAGTAGATTTTATACCTCCTAAAGAACGTAGGTGATTGTGAGCATGTACCGTTTCAGCAGCAGCAGCAGCTCGAAATAAATGAGCTACGTTGGGATAACCATCATTTTCAGCCTTTTTTGCAAATGCTAAATATTTTCGATTTGCTTGAGATTCACCAGCAAAAGCTGATAACAAATTCTCTTCGGTTTTAGTCATATTAAACATTTCTCATTTAATGATTATTTAGACATTAGCACGAATCAAATATTAATTTGGTTATTATAATTCATAAGAACTTCGCTATCCCTAAATTCATCATGAAAGAATGTTTTTTAAGGTTTATAGTAATGTTAAAGATTTATTTATTTAAAATTGCGCATATATTATTCACAATTTTTTGTAAATAAAATTCAGCGACCCCAAATTTAGTTTTGGAATCAAAAATCAAGATAATGAAATACAAATCATTTATATATTCAGATAAAATCAATTCCTTTTCTCGTGAGGTATAGAAAAGCTTCAAAATAGAATTATTACATATTTTGACTCTAAAATCAACTTGTTTGAGAAATTTTTTCAGTTCAATATCTCTAAGTGTGGAATAAATTACTTTACCTCTGTCTGTTAAAAGGATCGATCCTTGAATCTCGTCAATTTCCTGAATTTTATCAAAATACTCAATGATTTTCTCTTCTTTTTTTAAATCAAATTCTTTACTGAGAGTTTCTCGTATAACATCTTCCACTAAAAAATTAAGATTTTCATCATAGATATATTCAATGTCCGTTTTAACATCATTTTTTTTAATATAAGACAAAATGATTAAATGGATTTTCGTAATAATTTCTTCTAAAAGATTAATATTTTCAAATGACGCACATAAGATACAATAGTATAAGTTAATCTTTTCAAATACAACAAGTTTAATGCCACCCCCCATTTCAACAGCTTTAATCTTGTCTCCAATTAATTCCTTAGTAAATGACATTAGTGCAGTAAAGTAGGAAGAGATAAGCTGTTCTTGTTCAATGGTATAAATCTGAGAAAAATTAAGGCCATAAATGCAAATTCCCGCCCTATTAAATATAAATAAATTGTGAATTTTGATTCCATTAAAACCTCGTTTTATCTTGAGTAATTGTGAAGATTTTTCAGGTATACTCATATAACCTTTTTAATAAGGAACTATAAAAAGCACGTTCTTTTCAGATATATTTAACTATTGTTAGATATTATAGCTTCTTACTCCTTCAAAGCATAATTTACAGGGTAGGATAGTAAAACCATTTTCTATTAACTTTTTTCGTAATTTGTGCTCATTATCTATTTTTGATAATATGGTAGCTGATCCTCCTCCACCAGCTCCATTACACTTAAATCCTAATGCCTTATTTTCAAAGGCAATAGATTCCGCCTTTTTAATTAGTGAATTTGTCATAAGAGGATGGAGATTTTTTTGAGCATCCCAATTCTCATTCATAACATCTCCAATCGCCTCAATATTAGAATTTATGGCTTTTTTCATCTTTTTAGCACAATTTTTCATTATCCTAAAAGAATCTATCGTAAAGGGATCCCCTTTCTCGTAATTTTCAATGACTGCTTTATGCATTTCACTTGAACTTCTTGGACCAATATAGATTAAAATTAATTGTTTTTCTAATTCTAAAATCCTACTTTTATCAATCTCAATTGGTTCTATATTCACTGAAGGATAGCAAATTTCCATATAATTAGTTCCACCATATGCCGCTGCATACTGATCTTGAACTCCACTCTCTAAATGGAGTTCTTTAACTTCAAGTTGATGGGCTAATTGTGCAATTTCTTTAGGTTGAATTTCTAAATTATCGCTTTTGGCTAAACCACTAAGTAATGCAACTGCAAGGCTTGCACTGGTACCCATACCACTTCCAGGTGGTGCTTCTGTTTTTACATAGATATCTAAACCCTTGTGAATGTTTAACATTTTTATTCCTGCTTTAATTAAATCTAATTTACCATCATATTCTATGGATTCATGACTTTTTATGAAAGTTTGGACATCTAAATTATCAGAGATAATTCTAATAGCTTTTTTTCCATTCTCAATAATATACACATAACTATAAAGATTAATACAGAAATTAAAAACAGCACCATTTCTATAAAACCATGTGTCTGTCCAACCTCCAATATCACAGATTCTTACCGGAGCTCGGGATATAATTTTTTTCAGCATTAATTATTCAGAAGTTATATTATTTTAAAAATAAATATAATCACTCATATACTAATCAAATCGATTAAGAGTTCAAAAAAGTCTATAACCACATCTAATCTACTAAATTAAGAGTTGAGATATTAAAAGTAAGAATATGACCACTGATACTCTCAGATCTTAATTAATACCGTGCTTAAAGCCCAGAAATTCATTCTTTTGATACTTATATAAATTGTGATTAGACCGACAATATTAACCTTCTATGATGATTTTTCAACTAACTTTAAATAGAAGCGTGAAGAATTATATTTTAAATACAAATTTATTTTTAAAACATATTTAAAACAATTTTTGGAGGAATATAAAAATGGCTAAAAAAGCAACTGTGGACGCCCTTTTTGTGAAAAGCAAAGTGAGAGATTATATCAAGTCAAAAGGTTGCAATACAAGCGGCGATTTAATTGATGGTAAAGCATTAAATGATGCCATCGTTAATGTACTTGATAATGCTATAGGAAGGGCTAAAGCAAATGGAAGAAAGACAGTTCAGGAAAAGGATCTTTAAAACATCCTTTACCATTCATTAAAATGGAATAAGTTTTTTTTTTCTAAGTTATTTTTATTTATTTTTAATATTTAACCTTAACACGTTGTATAATAAATTAATAATTTTATACAGTTCTAAGGCTTAAATTTTGCTTCTCTTATTAATAAATTAACACACACAACAAATAGATTTTAGAATAAAAAATTCACCTAAATCGCCTTATCCTTTAAGCTATCCCTCAATTCTTGAATTTTTTATTCTCTTCTCTTCTTTTTATGAAAAGGAATGGTTAAATTATTAGAATTTATTCTCTATCAATAATAAAAAATCCAGTTGAGATTACACTTTTTAATGCCTGCAAATCCTCCTTGAGCCGTACTACTCTATCTTTTGGGCCAGATACAGCAATAATTTCCAAACACTTTTCGAATTCCAGATGCACATGCATCGTAGAAATTATTATATCACCAAAATGATGTTGAATGTCCGTTTTTAAAACTTCATCCGCTTGTTGTACGTTCATATAAATCGGTCTCGACCCAAAATCATGATTATGATGGTGATCAGCATCATGATTAACTTCATGGGAATGAATATGATTATTTTGATCATTTTCAGTCTTAATATGTTTGTGAGTCATAATGAGAGAAATACAGCCTATAACATTATTTGAATCAGTGGGAATGCTCTCTTCACTAATAAGATATGAATAAATCGCTTTTCGGATCAAATCTGAACGTGAGACACCTAATTTTTTTCTAAATGATTCTATTTCATTATATAAGTCGGGAGGGAGCGAAACAGTGAAACGTTTATATTCTTCTTCCATTTTATATGATTATTATATGATTATTTACGCATTAAAATCGCAATTGGAACACTAGCTTCTCGCCATTGAGCAATCTTTCCTGAAAATTCTAAATCTAATTTTATTCTTCCATGGTCTCCGAGGATTATCATTAAGGAATTGTTCCGCAATTGTTTATAATTACTTAAAATCCATTTATCAGTACGTAGAATCAATTTTTCAATTAGATCTTCGGGTGTTCTTTGTTTTAATGCTTGTTGCTGTTTATGAAGGTTCTCAAAATCTAAGTAATGCATCAGGGAAAGATCAAAGTTATTAATAGTTTTTGCCGATTCGACCCAAGTACTCATATCTGTATCTTTTGCAACGGAATGCGTTCTTGCACTATAACGATCAAGATCTTTTTTGCGAGCGACAAAACATGTTTTTTTACCATGTTCATTTAAATATCGGAGTAAATGAAATCCATTCGGCTCTTTTTCAAATCCTCCATACATAAGTTGATGAAGAACTCCTAGAGTATAAGGATTTCGTGTTGAAAGCAACAGCATTGCTTCAGAATTCGTAATCATGAACTGGGGTTTGAAATAAGTAATCTCAAAGAGCCCAAAGTTATCGAGCATGGATATAGATACACGATCTACGCCCCTATACATATCCAAGACCTCAGACACGGGTTCTGGAAGATGAGAAGGTTGTTGCAATCCAAGGAGACTGATAAGTGTCGAAGGCAACTGATTTAAATAGCATTTTAATGTTTGAAGTTCACTCATGATTTTAGCCGAAAAACTAGTAATTTTAAAGCATACTACAAAATCTTAATACTTATATTATAATCATTAAATTATTAAAATTTAATATTATTTTTGATATTCGTAAAGTATGATTAAGAAAAAGCTGTAAGGTTATAATCAATGAAAAGTTTATATCTTGATTGCGTCAATTCAGGAGTTTCTGGAGATATGATTCTAGCTTCGTTATTGGGATTAATACAGGATCCTAATGATGTATTAGAATTATTAGTTGATTTAAAGAAATATATCGATAGTGTTTCTCAACTTGAAATTGATTTATCAACGATTGAAAAGTCAGGTATTCAGGTAAATCAATTAAATATAAAAATTAAAGAAGATAAACATCATCGCACTCCAAAAACACTTCAATTGGCATTAGATACAGCTTTAGAAAGAGGTAATTACTCTCTACCAGCAAAAACTTACGCATATAATGTATTAAACTCGCTTTTTCAAGCTGAAGCCCAGGTTCATGGAGAATTAATTGAACAAATTCATCTTCATGAGTTAAGCTCTGTAGATACTTTAATTGACATATTAGGAGTAACTAAAGCCCTAGAAATTATAGGATACTTCCATGATGATTTCGGAGTATTTTGTAGTCAATTACCATTAGGTGGAGGAAAAATAAAGACTGCTCATGGCACTCTTGCAGTTCCTGCACCTGCAACAGTGAAAATCCTAGAAAATGCAGAAATTATTGTTCAAAGTGGTCCGGTTGAGGGAGAATTGGTGACTCCTACGGGTGCAGCACTATTAGTTAATTTAAATCCTGTCTGTAAGGAATTTTTTGAAGGAATGAAGCTTAAAAAAGTGACATTTGGAACAGGACAAAAAACTTTTCACAATTTTTCAAACATTCTACGGATATATTTTGGTGAAATTGAAAAAGAGCATTTGGGAACCTTAACTAGTAAATTTAAGGATTATCTAGAAGATGTTAATGTTTTAGAGACGGATGTAGATGATGTTACGGGGGAAATTATTGGTAATTTTATATATAAAATGGAGAACTCTGAAATATTGGACATTCAAGTTATATCGAGTATTACAAAGAAGAATAGACCCAGCTATGTTATAAAAATACTATGTCACCCTGAAATGAGTGATGAAATATTAGAAGATATCTTTTCCGAATTAGGAACATTGGGAGTACGTATCAGTAAAACTAAAAGAGTCTGTATCGATAGGGAGATTGAAATTGTGAAAATTGTTCTTGATCAAGAAAATTTTGAAATTAACTATAAAATCTCTTATTTTATAAACAAAAAAGGAAAGCAAATCGTCAATATCAAACCAGAATATGAAGATTTGAGAAATATTAGCGCAGCAACAGGATATTCAATCAAGGAATTATTAGTAATGACTGCATCTGAATTAACGAAGCTGTATCGGAAATTATCTAATGAAAAAAATTCGAGATAAAATTAATAGAAAAAAAAAGAGATGTGAATTAATAGTTTCGATATCCAGATTAGTATTTGTCAATGTTAAATTTATGAAGGAAATATTCGTCTTCTACCATCTCTTTTGAAAATTCTTTAAGTTTAGAGATTTTCTTTTTTATGTCTCTCTCTTTTCTTAATTTCCCTAAATCATGATAGATTTCAGAAGCCTCGGAAAATGATTCAATACATTTATCATAATTCCCTGATATCTGTAAATCTTCAGCGAGAAATTCAAGTCCTTCAGCAACATCTATTTTTTTGCCTAACTTCTTCTGAATTTTCAAAGCTTGATAGGAATACTTTAGACCCTCAGCATGCTCTTTAAATTTAGCATGTGTCCTCCCAAGAGCTCGCAGTACCATTGCTTCTTCACTCTTGAGATTGTTATCTTGGCAATGTTTTAGTAAATTTTGTAGGAATTGGATAAGCTCTATTTTACGGTTGGTATGTGTTCGGTCAATATTCTCGATAACTTTGTTAAAACTATCTAGAGTACTAAGAATATCCCCGCTATCGAAAAACTCTTTAGATCTTTCAAAATTATCTGCTGTTGCGACCATTGGTCTCAACTACATTGTCTCAAATTTTATTTTTTTTAAATAGATTTTATATAGAAATAGTTTCAATATAAATTATATTAATCTACATATTTATAGTTTTTTGTAGGCTTTTTGTTATTAAAAAAGGGGGGAAAACTTATTAATACTCACCTATGGCTTTAATTTAGAAATTGCTAAAAAAGGCGTTTGAACAAATATTTCTCTAAGTAAAGAAAAATTAAGAAAAAAAAAAAAAGAAAAATAATTAAAAAATGCCTAATGGCCCGAATATTGGACCAAAAATACATAGTAATACAACACAAATTCCATAGATGATGGCTACTACTTTAATCTTATCTTTCTTTTCGGGCAAATCATATACATAAAACGCCCCTACAAAAAAATGAAAGTATCCTATTAAAAAGATTAAAACGGGATTGTACCAATGCCACCATACATATTCCCAAATCAGATAATTACCCCAATTTAGCAAAATTTCAACAATTACACAAAATAGAGCAAATCCTGCGGCCATTGCCCATCGATTTGGTAATCCAAGAATCTTTTTGCCTCTATCTTCTGGTAGAAACTTTGCAAAGATGATTCCCGCTATAGAAAACATAAAAACAATCTCAATGTTCCAGCCAATTAATATAATATATGCACTAGCTCCGGGAGTCGTCCAAAATGCAGAATAACCACTAAAAGCAAAAACTAAGGCATTCCATATTTCATTTATGAAATCTAATCCTAATACTGTTAATCCAGCAAAAATTGTGCTCCAGTTTCCAGTTTCACGTGCTCTCTTTATTTCTACACCATAAATATAAAGAACTATTGCTAATATTGGAATAATATACCAACCAAAATCTTCATTTAATATTCTGAGCTTACTTAAGGCTTCTAAAGAAGCTGGTGTGGGTGTCATTTTAAAAACTCTTAATTTGTAATTAATTTTAAATATATAGTTTTTATGAGTAAATTTCGATTCTATTTGTATTTATAATTAATTATATTCCAATCAATAATTACAAAATCGAAAAGAAGTTAATGCTTATTACTTGGCAATTTTATTGGCTATTAATGCTGCTGAAGCGCCTGCTCCAAATCCATTATCAATATTGACAACTAACAAACCAGGAGAACAGGACTGAAGCATTGTGGTGAGAGCACCAATTCCCTTTTCTCCTAAACCATAGCCACTTGATACTGGAACTCCAATCACCGGTATATCAATTAAAGCGGCAACTACCCCAGGTAGTGTCCCTTCCATCCCCGCACAAACAATTAACACTTGAACCCCTTTTTTTATCATGTCACTCAATGGTTGAAAAATCCTATGGACTCCCGCAATCCCTAAATCATAACTCGTTAGCACTTGACAGCCCATTGCTTGAGCAATAACTTTTGCCTCTTCAGCAACATGAATATCTGAGCTTCCAGCAGTGATAATTCCTATAATTCCTCCTTTTTTTTGAAATTGGAATTTATCTGATTTAATTATCATTGTTTTAGCTTGATCATTAATATCCATCTCGTATTGCTGATTGTTAAGGTAAGTCTTCTCGATTAATTGTAACTGATCCTCTTTATAGCGAGAAATTATCGCAAATTTATTTCTTTTCAAAAATGATTTTATTATTTCAATTAACACGTCAGGTGATTTATTTTCAGCATATATAACTTCCACAATTCCAGTTCGAAGTTTTCGAAACACGTCCAATTTAGCTAGATCTCCCACTTCCTCGATTAAATTGGCTTTTAATAACTTTTCTGCCTCTTCAACGGAACATTTTTTTTCTATTAATTTATTTAGTACATCTCTTATATTCTCCATATTTACTCATCTTCTACAGTTGTTATTAATATTTGATAACATTAATTTTTATGTTCTTGATAAGAAAAAAATATTAACCAATCTTAAATTAAATGATCTTAATTCGATATCTAAAATAAATTAGACAAATACATAAAATTAAATTATTATCCAAAGTGATAAAATAAATGAAAATAGATTACACATCCTATAAGGATGTTAAATTGAAAGGTAAAAAAATATTAATCCGTGTAGATATAAACTCTAATATCGATACAGAGAAGATGGAAATTAGAGACTCTCCAAGAATTCGAGCATTAGCACCTGCACTTAATGAACATTTCAAAAAAAGTGCTGTGATTCTTTTAGCTCATCAATCAAGGCCTGGAAGTGATGATTTTACCGATTTAGATATACATGCAAAAGAACTTGAGAAATATCTTGGACGACCTGTAAAATTTGTCAAAGATATTTACGGAGAATTAGCAGTAAAAGCAATTAAAGATCTTAAACCAGGAGAAGTATTGATGCTCAATAATGTACGAAAATTTGAAGGTGAAATGAAAAATTATAAAGATTTCTCTGAAGCTGAAAATACTGAAATGGTTAAAACACTCTTTCCACTAGTAGATTATGTTATCGTAGACGCTTTTGGAGCAGCTCATCGTGCTCACGCTTCTATTGTAGGTTGGCCAAAAATGTTAGCCGGTCCTATAACAGATGAAGAATTAGCCAATCTAAAGAAGGTGCTCGAAGACCCCAAAAAACCCATGGCAATGCTAATAGGTGGGGCAAAAGCGATAGATAAGTTCAAAGCAATGAAGTACAACTTTGAGGAAGATAAATTAAATTACGCTCTTTGTTCTGGTCTAACTGCTATCCTGATTTTTGAAGCAATGGGAAAAAATATGGGGGAACCAAATTATAAAATTATTGCAGAGGATTTGGAACAAAACAAAGATATGATATTAAGTACCTACCAGAAATATAAAGAGGAAATTATATTACCAGAAGATTTGGTAATTGACGACAATGGGAATAGAAAAGTCATAAACACTGATGAAGCAGGAACCTATAATACTACCACAGGAGATATTGGTCCAAAAACAATAGAGCATTTCAAAGAAGTATTGTTAAAATGCAAAACAATAATAGCAAATGGTCCACCTGGCATTTTTGAAAAGGAAGTGTTTAGAAAGGGCACATATGATATGGTAGAAGCCATGGTAAAGGCTACTCATGATAAGAATGCTCTTACAATTATAGGTGGTGGAGAAATGGGAGCTGCTGCCTCGATGGCAGGTTTAGCTGATCAAGTATCGTTTATATCCACTGCGGGGGGAGCCATGCTCGAAATTCTTTCTGGAAAGGATTTGCCTATGATAAAAGCGCTACGTGAGAAAAAACTTTAATTTTTTTCTACTTTTTTTTAAAAAGATTTAAAATCATAACTTATTTTCCTTAATCTTCAAATAAGTTTTATTAGTTTCAAATATAGAATAACAAAGTGGAAAAATAGATTAGATGCATAAAAAGACTCGTAAAATATTTATTTTTTCATAAAATAAATTACTTATCGTAAATTTCGATAGTTATTATAACAGATAGATTTAAAATTATGGGCCCGTGGTCTAGCCTGGTATGACGTCCGCTTGACGTGCGGAAGGTCGCGTGTTCAACTCACGCCGGGCCCATTATATAAAATAAATAATAAAATTGTATACGAGTTATAAAATTATGCCAATTCGAGTTCGCTGGACAACGAAAAAATATTTTCCATTCGCGATGATGCTTTTAGGAGCATGTGGAGTATTTCAAGTATTATTCATATTTATTGCTCAATATCTTCTAAATGTTGGGAATCTATTCGTAGTTACTTTGATTCCTTTGGGAGTTACAATTGGCTTATTGTTTGGTTCAATGATCGTGTTTGAATCCTATGCCCAGGTGGAGAGAAACCGAAAATTGAAGACTCGGTTTCAAAAGTCTCAAGGAATTTCCTCAAAATTCCAACGATTCTTATATTTTCCTGTTGTAAGACCATTACTCATTATGTTTTCAATTTTTATGGCATTGTTTTTTATCTCTTACTTCTTTAGCGCTACTTTTTTAGATAAGGCAACATCGTTTTTAGTAGGAGAAGTTTTCGCAACAGTAATATGTTTACTAATCGCTAATTTAATTGAAAAACGATATGGAAGAGTAAGAAGATATTAAAGCTATAATTAAAATTTATATAGTTGAATTAAGTTAGTTATATCATAATCTAAATATTATATCAATTTTAAAATCATAACAGTTCATTAGCTGTTCGATAGTGGGGAAGATTATGGTCAAACTTGAGATTCGATGCCCAACTTGTTCAAAGAGAGGGAAAATAGAGGTTTCAGAAGAGGAAGTAAAAAGTAGTACCAGAGGTCTATTTGCGGTTAATATCACAGAGGGAATTGTATGCTCACATTCTTTTATTGCATACGTGGATAAAAACTTAACTGTCCGTGATACATATACCGCCGACTTTCAGATTGAATTACCAGTTGTTGAATCAAAAGAAGAAGAGGGGGTAGATAAATCATTAACCGATTTAATTGATGTAAGTTTAATCAAATTGAACCTAACTGTTACAAACCTTGCCTATATTTTTCATGCAATGATTTATAATAGTAAAATTCTATTTATTTCAGACCAGGACTTTTTATTTGAGAAATTTAAAGAGTTTTTTAGTTATATCACTAAAGATTCTTATGAACTCAATATTCAATTTGCGAAAAAAAGTCATTTTCAAAAGGAAAATTATAAGGATAGGGTAATTTTAAAGGGAAGCGAGGTGTTAAGTGATCCACTCAAGCTTTTTAATAAAAAGAAGTTGAATGTTGAGAAGGCAATTGCTCAACGATTTATAAGTGAGTATGACCCTACCTCGAGTATAATTATTTTAAAGAATGAACTCAAAAAAACTTTCGAATTGTCTAATTCAACCGTGGAGATAATTCAAAAGCTTGAAAAAGGGAAAAAAGTATTTTCTCGCCAAATAATAGAAGAATTAGAGAAAAAACATAACGTTAAAGTCTCAATGCCATATTTGGAATTTTTATATGAAATAGTAGAGAACTATTTCAAGGTGGAGATTCCAAAGACTTCCGAAATCTCAAATTTCCTTGGGACATTGTAAAAGTCCTAAGCTTTATATAAAGAAACATCTTAATTATTAATGAATTTTATTACAATAAAATTATTGGCGAAAAACTTTGATTCCAAAAATAGTTAAAAATTTAGTATATAGTATTTTCGTTCCTTTAGCTATGGTTTTTGTAGGATTGTATGTTATTTTCCTGGTTATGACAATTTTTCCAGCGGATCCCGTTTTAGCATACCTTCCATCAACATTTACACAAGAACAATATGATGCCGCGAAACAAATGTTAGGGTTCAATGATCCACTAATTTTTCAGTTTTTAAGATTTATTCTTCAAATGCTATCCTGGGATTGGGGGCTCTCAGATACTATAGTAAAAGGCATGTCCGTCTATGAAATGGTGATCCCAAGAATAGTAAGGAGTCTTGATTTTACCGTCTGGCCAATAATCTTCGGAATTGTCGTAGGATTGCTTCTTGGAATACTTTCCGTAAAAATTAGGTATAAATTCGTTAAAATTATTTTTCAAATTCTGATAATATTAGGAATTTCAGTACCGATTTTTTATATTGGGTTATCTTCCCAGCTAGTTCTTGGACATATATTAGATCTATTCCCTACGACGATGGATCCCGTCCTTCCAGGCATAATTTTATTTATAATTACAACATTACTAATGACACGACAATTTCGTTCAAATTTTGTTGATATAAAGGAGAGACATTATCTCCCTTCAAATGTGTTAAAGTTGTGCTTTAATATTAATTTGATTTTTGCAGCCAGTTTAGTTCTCGAAGCAGTTTTTAATCTTAATGGCTTAGGAAACATCCTCTTTACATCAATTTATAATCAAGATTACTATGTTTTCAGAACAACCATATCAATAATGTTATTTCTTATATTGATACCAGTACTCATTTCTACCTTAAGCTTCACAGTATATGGTTTTTTAATTGAGGATACAAAATGGAAGGATCTAGTACATTTTACTGAATTAAATGAAGAGTATTGGGGTGAAGATAATCGTAATGAGAGGACTTTTGGTAAAGATTTAAAAGATTTTTTAATCAAACGCTTAAAATCACCACTTACAGTTATAGGCTTAGTTATTGTAGGATTTGCAATAATAATATCAATATTTCCAATGATATTAACCCCTTTTTCATATGAACAACTCTCTACACCAATATCTGGTGCATACGATCCCCCTTCTCCTGAGCATCCTTTGGGGCAGAGCTTTATGGGTCGAGATGTTTTAGCATTAATAGTATATGGAACTAAGATTGCTTTAATAACAGGAATCCTACCAGTATTGATTGGAATATTAGGAGGGTTAATTTTTGGATTTTTATCCCGACTTCATAGATTAATAAAGGCAGTGATTCTAGCAATATTAACGCTTATTTTTTCTGTACCGATTATTATCCTATTGATATCCTTGATTGAGATTATTGGAATAGATACGCTTATGTTTGTAGCACTGGTGGGGCTCTTCTTAATTCCGGGATTTAGTATTCTGTTTGGGAGAGGCGAATTTGACTTAAAATCTCTTATAAAGAAAGTTATAACATATATTCCATTGTTCATGGGATTTTCAATATTGTTTATTGAGGCATTATATTTCTTAGGTCCTATTGATCCATTACTATTTTTCCATTTAGGGACTAGTGTCTTATTTGCGAGATCACACATAGTTAATTCACCATGGGCAGCTTTATGGCCTGGAATTTCACTATTTATATTATGTATAGGCTTTTTTGCGCTCCACTATGGATTGAAAGAACCTATTCTCTTTAAGTTCAAAAGAAAAAAAGAATAATTTTCATTTTTTTTTTAATTTTAATTTTATTATAAAGAAAAAGTAATATTCGTGAAAGGTGGATTTCACGAAGAAAAACCCATCTAAGATAGTTCATTTAACAAGATTTCAACGGACTTTCTTCGATATTCAATAACTTGCAATGCTTCTTTCAAATTTTCTTCGTCCTTTATATAACCTTTCGCATCATTTTTGGTCTGTTCAAAGTTTTTCTCAAGTTTCCTTAAAATCGATAGTAACCACTCGTGTTTTGTGGAGAATGTATCCAAATCTTTATTTTTAAAAAGTTTGATAACATCATCAATAGTATCAAGCCAATCTTGGATGGATAAACTTGTTCTTTTAGCATAGACTTTTTCCATCCATTTTCTTGCAAAAAAATTCAATTCTCCAGTTTCTTTTTTAACAGCGTTTAAAACTTTCTTTAACCCTATTGCAGCTTCTAATGCGGATGACATTGATGTTATGGAAAGAGATTCTTCACTTTTCTGGTCATTTATTTTAGGTAATAGGCCAAATTTACCCAAAGGTCTAAAAGGGTCAATAATTTGTCCATGATATTCTTGAGCATGAACAATCGCATAGGCAAAGCCAGAGGCACAATATTGTACAGGCATCATCCCATCAAATCCTCCTGCACTTCCCAGTTTTATAAATTCGTCAAAACTAACTTTATAGAGAGGGGCTAATTTTTCAAATGCATATTTCCCCCCTGGAGTGTCAACTAATCCAGGTCCAAAAATGAAAGTGGAGATACCACTATTTTCTCCTAATTCACTAGCCAGAGAATATCCTAAAGATTGTAGAGCTGATTTTGAAGCCGAATAGGGAGCCAAATAAGCAGTCCCCTCATCTGAGGTTATAGTTACTATGACACCTCGCTTCCTATTAAGCATTTCCGGTAAAAATAATTTTATACCAAGTACTGCACCAAACAAATTAACATTTAACACTTTTATCCAATTGTCAATTGGTTGGTCTTTAATTGACCCGATAGTATAAATAATCGCGTTATTGATGAGAATGTCTACTTTACCATAGATCTGATGGCTTTTTTTAAATAATTCTCTCATACTCTTCTCACTTGATACATCTGTTTTTATGAAAACTGCTTCTCCACCTTCTGATTTGATTAAATCTTCAACATCTTTACCAGTATCAGCAATTTCAGCAATAACAACTTTTGCTCCTAACCATGCTAAAGCTCTTGATAGTTCTTTTCCAATACCTTGACCGCCTCCCGTGATAAGAGCGACCTCTCCTGAAAGATCTTTCGGAGATAATCCCATTTTTTGTAATAATTCAATCAAATTTAAATAGGACATGATATTCACATTAGATACAATTTTGAGAATGTATTAAATATTTAGGAGGTCAATTTTTGCACTTGTCTTCATGATTCATACTTTTTTATTGGCAACCAACCATGAACTTTAGCTTTATACTGTAAATATTCATCACCAAACCTTTTTTCTAATCCTTTTTCTTCGACCAGCGGAAGGTATATAAGGTTTAAAATGAAAAAAAATATGCTAAATCCTAATAGCCACCAAGATCCAAATAAAACCGACTCTCCTAAAAGAATAATAATTACTCCAAGAATCATAGGATGTCGGATATATCTATATGGTCCTTTTATCACTAATTTTTGGGTTTCTAATTTTGAAATTGGCATTAAGGTGCCATTTCCAGATGAGAAAAAGAGAGATATACACCAAATTAGTAAGATAAGTCCAATTATCATAAAAAATATACCAAAAATAATTTGGAGTATATGCAATTTATATAATCGTGTAATAAAAGTTCGATCAAATAATAAAAGAATCACTAACGGTATGATAATAGTCACTAATATCGGTAATGTAAGAGAAATAACTAGTTTTCTAATGTTTGTCATAACTTTGTAATTTTAATAAATTGAAGTTTCATTATATCTTTTACTAATCCTCCAAACTCTCCCAATTTTTCTACTTCAATAAATCAGTAATACTTCAAAGAGATTTCTATATAAATTATGGAAAATAGTATAATATAATTAAATATTCGAAAGAACACCGATGTCTGACGAGCATAAAACTCCCAGCTTTAAGTCAAACATTTATAAATATTATATCTACCAATTCATTTTTGGAATTCATACTGTTAGGGGAGTTTATTTTGCCTATATGACTGAGTGGGGGGGTTTAGATTTATTCCAAATACTGGCGTTACAAAGTTATTTCATGTTTATTATTTTTATCTTTGAAATCCCTTCCGGTGCGATAGCAGATTTTGTTGGGAGGAAAAGGGCTCTTATTCTTTCTTCCTTTTGCGTAATTGGAGCTGCATTTGCTTATAGTATTTATCCTTATATCCTACTTTTCTATTTAGCAGAAACTTTATGGGCTCTAAGTATTGCTTTATCCTCTGGAACAGACGAGGCATTTTTATATAGTTCTCTAAAAAGTTATAAAGCTGAACACAAGATTTCTAAAGTCTTAGGGAATAATCAAACAATCAATTTGATTGCTTTGACTTTATCTGCTCCGCTTGGTTCTATTATTGCGGAGTATATCTCACTTCAATTTACCATGACATGTCTGGCATTTATATTCATAGGTAGTCTAATTGTAGCACTTACATTTAAAGAACCTCCTTTTCGGAGAAAAGAAGATGAAAAGAAAAGTTATTTAAAAATCATCAAACAAGGATTTATAGAATTAAAGCATAACAAGATCTTGACTATTTTGTGCATTGACCGATTGTTTATTAATAGTTTAATTTTTTTACTATTTTGGACATATCAGCCTTATCTTCAAGCTCTTGGAATTCCCTTTGTATGGTGGGGATTTATTTCTGCTGGTATGAACATTACTAATGCCATTTTTAGTTTTAGTATCCCTAGGATACTTAAAAAAGTCAGAAATAAGTTAATATTTTTAATCGTTATTGATTTAATAAATGGGATCACTTTTGTTATCATGGGTCTCAATACTAATCCATTCCTTGGGATATTTCTCATATTGATGATTGTAGCATTTGGTTATCCACGATATTTGATCTATGTTCATGGTATCAATAAACAAATAGAAGCAGAGGAACGAGCAACAGTTTTGAGCACAATAAATATGTTTCGAAGCTTTTTTATGGCAATAATGTTTTTTATAATAGCGATGATAGGAACAATAAACACTTTTTACATATTTCTGTTTATTGGAGTCGCTATTCTAATATTTACCCTTTTCACACGAGTAAAAAAGGAGTATCTATGAAATATTTATCTCTAGTTAAGAGATCCAAAATTTTCAATTAAAAATTACTTAATTGAAATCAATAAATTTTAATTTTTTATAATATATTATGATATATAGAAAAATGTGAATTAAATATCATATTTCTACTAAATTCTGCGCTGCTAGTATAGTGGTCAGTATGCCAGGTTGCCAACTTGGCGACCCGGGTTCAATAAATTGTGTAACTTCGACACAATTTGAAACTCCCGGGCGGCGCATCTTATTTAATTTTATCTATTAATAATCCGCCAATGAAGAAACGTTCTGTTGAAGATTATTTTTCGACATGAATTTTTCGATATCACTAAGATTACTTGGTAATCCTTCTCTTACCCCAATCTCCATAGATTCTAAGGAAGACATTGCTGTTGAAATTTGTGTCATTTTCTCTAATGAATAACCATTTAACTTTGATAGGAGTATCCCACTAAGAAACGCATCTCCCGCACCTGTTGTGTCTATTACATTAACATTATATATACCACTCTTGATTATTTTTTCTCCATCTGTCACTAATGAACCACGAGCGCCATCTGTGATTGATACCAATTTAGGGCCAAGATCAATCATCTTTTTAACCGCATAGTAGCGTTCGGGTTCTTTAGTGAACTCTTCTGCTTCTTCTGCATTCATTGACACAACATCGGAGTTTGTAATCAAAGTTTTTGCCCATTTTGGATTATTTTTCAGAATAGACATACTAGGAGCTGCAAATACCATACCACCATTATCTTTAGTTAGTCTTATCGCTTTTTCGATTGCCTTACAACCATTTTCTGTAGTAAGGGAACTCCACGCAAAAGCTTTAATATTACTAAAAAGTTTTTCTTTAACATGATCGGGTGTAAGTAAATTATTTGCGCCCTTGTATGCCAATATACTTCTATCTTTTCCCCATTCTGTTTTTAAGATTACAGAAAACGCTGTATTATCTTCTTCAGTCTGGTAGATCTGTGAAATATCCACATTTCTCTTTTTTAAATCTTCTAAACAGATTTCAGCGGAAAAGTCTTTTCCAATAACCCCTATATAAGTTGATTTAATCCCTAACATAGCACAATCTGCGGCAATATTTGCCCCTGAACCACCGGGAACAAATCGGATATCTTCTACATTCAGTTTTCTACTATATTCGATAGCAGTATATTTTTTAACAACATCTTTATCAAATAGTTCAAAGCGAAGAATATCTTTCACTTGAATGATACAATCGAGTGTACAACTTCCAATAGTAATTAACTCTGGATTCAATTAAACCACTAATATATAATTTTAAGATTTTCCAAATAAATTAAGAATAGTGTTTAGGATATAATAATTTTATGTAGAGAAAAGATGATTTAGTGAAAGGAGAATTTGGTAACTTATTTATAAAAATGTAGCTATTAAAAAATTTTGGATTATAAAACTCAATTATTTAAAGGAAAAAGTATCTTTTTTTTTAATAAGACACAATTTTAATGTGATTATCATTAAAGATAAATTCCAATTAGTTGGTACAAAAATCGCTGAATTTGAATTGCCAAATTCAAGAGGAAATACAGTAAATATCCGAGAGTTCGAAAATAGCAAAAATGTTATCCTAATTTTATTTAGGGATATTCATTGACCATATTGTAGATGGCACGCAGCAGAGTTAAGGAGAGACCTTGAAAAATTTGAAGAACTGGATGCTTTTTTATATCCCATTTTAGCTGATAATGAAAAAAACGCTCAAAAGATGGAACAAAAATATGCTCGCAAGTATCCAATTTTTTATGATCCATCGAAAAAAATACCGAAACTTTTGAAACAACAAGTAAGAATATGGAAAGGAGGAAGGATGCCAGGATTATTAATCATCGATAAACAAGGAATCATTCGATATGCCTATTACAGTGATAGTATGAAAGACCTCCCCAAAAACGAGGATATTTTGGCTGAATTAAGAAAGATAAATAAATAATGATTTGGAATGGATAGGATGGAAAAAAAGAGGATATTTTATCCATAAAAGTTAGCCACACTTAACCAAATCAACTTTATTTTATTATTATTTGTAGATCATATAATGACTAACTAATTTCAAAATATTATAAAAAAGAGAGCTCTATTAAAAAAAGACTAATCTCTTGATTTCAATTTATTTAGTTCTTCTTCGAGTTCTTTGACTTTCCCATCGGGATCAACTGTGGGAAGGGCCCCTCCAATTTCAGCTCCAATCTCGGCATCAATCTCTCCTAAGACTTCTCGAACTTGATCGTCAGTGACTGCAGAATCCATTTGTATATCACTAATTCCATCCGAGGTTATTTCTTGTGTAAGATCAAAATCTTCCATGTCGATTCCGATATTATCCATAAGGTCAGTAAGCTGTGGTATAGATAATTGACTCTTTAAAGCACTTAGACTTGCGGCAATGCCATGCATAACATCAGCTACATCTTTGACAGCCGTAGCTTGCTCCAATTTAAAGACCATCCCTTCTAAATTGGTTCTAAAGTGGTCTATTGCTCTTGATTGTTTCTTTACTTGAAGATAGTTTCTTGCATGAAAAGCAGAGCCGTCCATATCACCACTTTTGCGTAAATTCACCGCTTTATCTCTCGCTAGTTTCGCAGTCATTTCCATTTTCTTGGTTTGTCGCATCAATCGCTTGTTAAATACTTTTAATTTTACGGTGGCGGAACGAACAGTATCTTTCTTTTTTCCCCCAGAAAGCCATTTACTCATATCTTTGAGAAAACCCATATTAAAACATCAAATTTTAATTGTTTTTATATATTATATAAAAGTTCGCAATTATATAATTTTTTGTAGACCAATTATTACCACACATGAGATAAAAGAAAATTTGATAAATGTAAATATATTAAATATTTAAACAAATACCGAACTAGATTACCTATAAATAGTAAGATTTGTATAAAATTAATAATTAGTTTTAAAGGTTATTTAGGATGTCAAGTGTTGATAGTAAGCTTTATCAGTATGCGGTGGAAGAAGCACAAGCAGCTGTAAGATTAGACGAGGGTGGAAGGTATAGACAAGCAATAAATAAATACCAACGAGCTGCCGAAATTTTAATACAATTTGTAAAGTATAATAAAAATCCAATTATGATTAGACGCTGCCAAGAGCAAATTGAGCAATATGTCGGTAGAGCACAGGCACTTAAAGCTCATTTAAGTGGACCAAGGAGAAGAGGCTCAATACCCCCGCGTGCTTCGAGTGAAGCAAAAGGAGAAGCATCTTCAGATACGGAAGGTGCTTATTCTGCTGAAGAACAGGAACTTATTGACTCTATTTCAGGAACAATACTAACCGAATCTCCAAATGTAAAATGGATGGACATTGCAGGTTTAGAAGACTGTAAGCAATCATTACGAGAAGCAATTGTTTTACCTATCATGAAGCCAGAACTGTTTACGGGTGCAAGAAAGCCTTGGTCAGGAATACTTTTGTTTGGTCCACCAGGATGTGGTAAAACTTTATTGGCAAAAGCAGCAGCTACTGAATGCAAAGCTACTTTTTTTAGCGTTTCGTCTGCTGACATGTTAAGTAAATGGTTAGGGGAAAGTGAAAAGCTAATAAGCTCATTATTTAAGGTAGCTCGTATTAAAGCTCCTAGTTTAATTTTTATGGATGAAATAGATTCAGTTGCTACTAGGAGAGGAGAGGGCCATGAAGGTGGTGGTGAGCGAAGAGTTAAAACTCAACTTCTCAGTGAAATTCAAGGAATGAAATCAACACACGACAGACCATTATTAGTATTAGGGGCCACTAATCGACCATGGGATATAGATACTGCTATGCTTAGTCGTTTTGAGAAAAAGGTCTATGTTCCGCTTCCAGATATGCCAGCGAGAGCGGGTATCTTTAAAATACATACAGCAGGGATTAACTCAGATTTGACTGATGAGGATTATATTGAATTAGCAGTCAGATCAGAGGGATATTCGGGAAGAGATATCTCGAATGTCTGTCGAGAAGTAATTATGATTCCTATCCGAGAATTGGATATGGGAGGTCTACTTGAAGATTCAGATAAAGAAGTAGTAGTAAGGGATATAACATTAAAAGATTTTGTAAAAACACTTAAAAAGGTTAAACCGATGACAACTGGGCGTGAATTGAATAAGTATGAAGACTGGGCAGAAGAATATGGAGAATATTAATATAATTAATTGATGAAATATCATGGAACGTCAGAGAGAGAGACCTAAGGAAATAACTAAAGAAGAAAAGGAAAAACCTGAGAAAGAATTAGAGGATTTAAGAAAAGAATTAGCAAGATTAAAAGAACTGAAAAAACAAAAAGAATTAGAACGAAAAAAAGAGGAAGAGTCTGAAGTAGAACACGGAGAAAGTGTGGAAGATGATGTTGTTTCAGCAGCAAAAAGCCAAGATATTGAAGCAAGATTAGATAAGATCGAAGACTTTTTAACATCGAAGCTGGGGGAAGTAGACATAAAGGCATATGAGCAAAATGCCGAAGAAGTAGAGCAGGAGCTTAAATTAATTGAACGAGAGATTGTAGGTGAAAAAGGTGTTATATCTAAAGAAGTTTCTACTTATGAACTCTTAGTAAATGATTATCCATGGTTAGAAGAAAAACGCTATATCTTTATGTATACTCTGCCTAATAAAAAGCAGGATTTGAAAGATTTTGAATCATGGAAAAAGGAGTGGTCTAAAGTTCTATTTGATTATGCCCGATATGCCATATTGCATATTTTATATTTAAGACAATTAGAATCTCAGAAACCATTTTCTAAATTTGAAGATCGAGCAGACGCATTAAAGGAAATTGCCGAAGAATTAGTTGAAAGAGAGCAAGCAGAATGGTTATCTAAGAGCAAAGAAAAGTTGCGAGTGTATTGGAAGTCCCTTGATAATTGGGCTCAAGAAATATATGAGTGGGCAGTAGAAATCTCACCTTTAGAACCAATTTTGATCTTCGAAATTAGAGAATCAAATAAGGAATTTAGTAATTTGCCTAAAAAGGATATTATTAAAATATTCAAAATGCTTGAAAAAGATAAGAAAGGAGTAATTATTAAAGCTGAAAATGGGCAAATCTCATTTAAAATAATAGTTGAATAATTCTAGATTGAAGGGAAAAACCATTGTTTTCCTTTAAGTAAGGATTCTCTAAATTTTGCGACACCTGTTTCTTCAAGTGATTTCAGAGTCTCTAAAGCGCGATCCTGAGACCAATTAAGTTCAACGCATACATCTTCAAGGGAAATAAAACCTTTGTCCTTAGCAATGCCAATTACTTTTACTTGATCACTGGTGTATTCTACTGGAAAGAATCTTACCATGATAATACCTGATTCTAATTCTTTAAGATCATCAATTACATGTGATTTTTTTAAAATTTTCAGTGCCTTGTGTAAATCTTTTATGTCCACAATTCCTCTTAAAATTCCTGTGTTTATTAAATCAAAGACCTCCGTTAAAGGAAGTAATCCAACTCCTATCTCTTCTTTCTGCATCAGAACTCGTTGATAAGCGAGCATACCTAGCTTTTCATGATCAATTTTTGAAAATTTAACAAGCACATCGTTTTCGGTAATTTGCTCTGTAATGATTTTAGATGACGGTATATTATATTTTTTCTGCAGATTTTTTACCTCTTCCTTGAGTTCAGGAGTTAAAGCTAAAATAATCCCGTGTCTTTTAGCCAATTCATTTAATTTTTCCTTCGTGAAGTTTTCTGTGGCTGCCTTAGCTTGAATATCTTTAATCTTTAATTCAGCCGCCTTTTTTTTCATTGCCTCTCTTAAATCAATCTCGTCTTCTATTTTACGAATTCCCATTTTTACTTAGCACTATTTTTTAATACCTTAAATGATTAATTATAGAATCTTTAATATAATTATTCCTAACTATATAATAGAACTCCTTTCTTAACCAGATTTTTTCTATAATATATAAATTTATTCTAATATTTAATTTGATTTATTTACTCTTATAATATAATAATATTTTTTTAATTTAATTGTTATGAATTACCTTCATTAATAATGATATTTCTTCTTTTTATTTCATAACCATGTTCTAACTTTTTCAAAAAAGTAGTAATTTTATTCTTCATCCATATAACTCTGAATAAGAATATGGTTTTCTAAAAAAGAAAATTTAAGAAAGATATTTTAGATAAAATTAATTGAATTTAAGTATTTTTTACATATAAGTATATACTATTCATTATCTATCAACATTTTAAATCCTTTAAGAGAATATATTAATAAGCAAATATGAGAGTTAAAAATGAGTGCTTCAAAAAAGTTTAGGCTTGTTAATAATTATGAGAAATCAATTATAATCAATTCTCTCTCAAAAATTAGTTTAAATATAAATTCTATCTTTGAAGAAGGGCACTATAACTTTTATTTGCTTTTTGATTCACTGAAAAATACTTATAAAATTTATTTAATTACCTCTAACCAATCCTATATTCAAGAATTTAAAGAATTATATGCTAAAATTCACGAAATTGGACTTTACTTCGGATATATTAATAAAGGTAATTTTTTTATAAGCATCGAAGGAGCAGAATTTCTTTATAAAAATCATTACCTTATGAAAGAAAATTTCATTCAAGTTAATAAGAAAGGTGAAAAATCTGTGTTGTATGGGAATAATATATTAAAGGAGATGGTTCATAAAGTATCCCCTTCTCTCCATAATAAAGATATTTTGCTCATAATGAATGAAATGAATGAAATTCTAGCTTTAGCGTATTCTAAAGTTGAAAGCACGCAAATTTCGCAACTCAAAGCTAAAGACGTTATTGCTATAAATTTACGTGATAAAGGTTATTATCTAAGAGTAAAACAATAAAAAAAAAAGAATTTAAAATTTTGATTGATTCTTAGTATATTTTCTAATTAGTAAGACTGACAATAAACTTATTAAACTCAATACAAGTAATAAATTATATCCTGGTATGCCTGGTTGTGGCTCAGTAATAATCTCCGTTAATATGACTAAAAGTGTGTTTTCTGATTCAACATTTCCCATTTCATCAATTGCTTGATATGTGATAAGATAATCACCGTAAGCATAAGCAGATAAGTCAAAAGGATCAGTATAATCATACCAAATAGAATCATTAATTTTATACCGTACAACAGAAACGCCAGAACCCGTCCCATCATTATAAGAAAATGAAAATGTTGTAGAAATACTCACATAATTTGGATTGATATATGGTGTATAGACTATGCTTGAAGTAGGCGGAGTTACGTCTTTTTGTATAAAGACCTCGTCATAACTCTCTAATCCTCCTGTATCATTTATATAAAATCTTATCGAAACTAATCCACTTCCTAATTTATCCCACTCTGTTTGATTAATCGTTCCCTCAGTTCCAATAAACATCACAATATTTGTTCCTGGACCTAAATAATACCATGTTGAATCTAAATTATCTTCAGTATACGAAATCTGGTAATTGGGAGGAGAGTCGGCAAAAAATACATCATCGATAGGAGACAGAATATTTAAAGTTGGCATAGTGCTATCAATTAAGAAATAACGAATAGCTGATTGATAGGTCTCACCAAGAGTATTATTGCAGAAAAGTTGTATTTTATGTAAACCTTCATTAGGAAATTTTATGGTTGAGTTCCCAGATATTGTTTTATTCATCTGCCCATCTATTGAATAACCTATCCAATCTAAATTGGTATTATTTTCAAAGCTAATTAATAAGCCCTCTTCTAAATTATCACCAATATTATAATCCGAATCCCATGAGTATCCTACAGCATCGTAATAAGTATCATAATCTTCTCCATAACTATACGTGTGTAGATGTATTTCATCTAATGGTTCATCAGAAGTGAAATTATATGGACCATAGCGTAATCCATTTATATATACAAAGTATTCATTTTGACCAAGTCCTTGATATGCTCCTAGAGTGTGTTCAAAATCAATCTGAACATGATACCACGTATGTATTTGGGGAGTTGGTGCTCCGACAATATCAACGTCTGTTTCATTATCTCTTGCCTGCCATTTAGCTGAACCCCCACTTAATGGTCCTACCATTTTCACCCGAAAAATCATCATGCCATTTCCATAACCTGAGATTTGCCCTCGATTACCATCATCGTCTAGTAAATTTTGTTGTATCCATAATTCAATTGTTCCATTATCTTTTGCACTAAAACTATTATAAATTCTTGATGGAATGCTCCCATGGTTATCATATAATCTTAGTACTTTTTTAGAATTATATAAATCTGAAATAACTTCAATTTTTCCTGCGTTATTTTGGATTACCCAATCTTTAGGTGGTTGCCCATCTTCATCATCTTCAAATCCATAGGTCGCTGGATAATATCCACTCATGGGTGCACTATAAGTTTTATTCTCAGGTGTTAAAAGTATAATTGGTTCCTGTATTGAAAAGTATCTAAGTCCCGAGGAATATATGGTTCCTACTGAGTTATTTTCAAATACTTGTATTGAATGTAATCCATTCGTAGGATAGCATATTGTTGTATTCCCTAATATGGTTTTATTGGTATTTTTATCTAAGGAATATCCTATCCAATCAAAATTTATATCCGTTTCAAAATTTATTAATAGTCCTTCATTCAAATTATCTCCAATATTATAATATGGATCCCATGAGTATCCAATGGCATCAATATAGGCATAATTGTCCTTATATCCAGCAGCTTGAGTATGGGTAGGTTCGAACATCGCTATCTCCGTTGCAGATTGAAAAAAGTTAAGAGCTCCACTGCTTATTCCATCGATTACGACTTGGAATTCATTCTCATTCAATCCAAGATAAGAGCCAGCCCCAAGGCATCGAAATTGTATTCTAATATGATGCCATGTATTATTACTTGGATCGTGAATATTTGGAATTTGAGTCCATGTTCCATTCCAGAATTGCCATTGTTGGAGGGCACCATACACTCTTATATTAATCGCGGCCGATGTGGGGTTATGATCCCAATGTAATCGAATTTCAGTATTTTTAAGGCTTCTTCCTGGTTGTACTCTAAACCAAAATTCTATTGTTCCATATGTTTGATTTTCAAACCCTGCATCGCTAAATTTTTGCAATATTATAGCTGAACCAACAAGTTCATCATCAGATATATTGAATACCTTCTTATGGCCATCTAACTCTTCAATTACACTCCCATTACAATCTCCTTCATAAATATTACTAAATAACATTGGTTGATATTCATTAAGTTTATCATTTTCAAAACCAAATGTACCTGGAAAATAACCGTCCATTGGTTCAAGGTAGGTTTTATTTTCAGGAGTTATAATATCTAATGATTGACTAGTTTTTGGAAATTCAACTATAGTGTGATAGTTTAGCTGATTTCCTGGTAATCGAATAAAGATTATAGAAAAAGACCATAGAATAAAGAAAATACCTAAAATTGCATAAAATTTCTTAGTAAAATTTTTCAAAATAATTTCACCTAAATTATTCAGAATTGTTGCTGAATTTCTCATATCTTAGATTATCAAAGATATGCTTATAACTAAGATAATTTTACTATAATATAAAGTCATAAAGACCGATTTTATACAAGTAAAGGTTTGAATATTAGTATAAAGGGAGGATGACGCCCTCATAATCTCCCTTAAAAAGTTAAAAATATAGAAATTATAAATTAAATTATCTAGTTAATATTTAAAGGCAATAGGACCAAATTTTTACAAAATTTTTTTTCTTGATTATTATTAAAAAATATAGAAGAGGTCTTATTTTTCATCAATCAATTTGACATCTTCATCGGAAATTTTCTTTATCTCATTGTTCAATTCGTCATGAAGTCTAATGAATTCAGAAGTGAAAGAAAGAGGGGATCGAATCAACTCTGCTTTAATTGTCTGGTATTCCTCTTCATCTGTGAAGATTTTTCTTAATTTGTTCTCTAATTCTAAGGGAATCTTTAAATATTTCCCCGTTAAGTACAATTCTTGTTTTTTACTCTGGATTATATTATAAGGAAAGTTAGAAAAATATTTTTCGATTAATTCAAATGCAGTTTCATATTGAGCCATATCAGTAATTGACTTTTTTAATTGATATTCGAACTTTCTCTCAAAATCTACAGTAAATTTAATAACTGAATCTCTTAACAGTTTCGACGATTTTGATGCAACAAGCCCTACTGTTATATTTTTAGATTCTTTTAAAATTAAGATCCCATTTTCTAAATTAATATCTAATAATCCGCCTATATTTATTACTTCTTTACTCATAAGTTGTACAGCATTCAAAAAACCTGTAAAAATTGTTTCATTCAGAGTAGATTCAGACCAATCATGGTAATAAAGTGGGTCTCCTCTTTTACTTTTTACAATTATTCTATAAATCGTAAATGGTAATATGTATAATAATTTTGGCTCTCGGAGAACAACTAAAGAAACAATAAAAGCCCCTATTGCGACAGTTACATCACAAATAAGCAGAAAAATCGGCTCAAAAAGATACAAAATATAAAATATAAAACTGAAAGGAAAAATTATCAAAATACCAAATAAAAAAATAGATGCTTCTTTTTTTATTAAAAAGGGGGCATTTAGCCATGTTCTTAACCCCCAGTAAAATAGATATAGCATTGCGATGCCAGTAAACGCCATTCCTAAAATACCAAATAATCCTCCCCAACTTACCCTAAAATAACCCGATTGAAATTTTACCTCAATAGCACCTGGTTGAAATCCTAAATACAAAAATAAGACCGCTAATGCGATAACAATTTGAAGTCCGAAAGAATTGAAATTCTCATTTATAGTATAATTTACACCAATGATTATAAATATTGTAGCAAAAACAACAAAAAAACCACTTATCAATCCAATAATTTCATTTAAATATAAAAATGATAACCCGTCCATAAACATAAAAATCCAAAAGAAGATAAAACCTAACCTAATAAAAAATAGTGATTTAATTTTTTTCGCTTTTGGTGTATAATAGCTAATCAATGTAAGTATAATCCCGACAAAAGCACCAATAAAATCGATAATTACTTCAATATTCCAATTTAACATCAACATGACTCTACACCTTCTTTTGTTTTTTCAGAAATATATTTTTGGGGATTTCAAAATTTTTATGATAGATTTCTTTTTATTAGATCTAAAAACGATTTCTCTGTCCGAATCTTTATTCATAGCAATTATATCTAAATCCATTAAATTTTTAACTCGATAATATACCTTTTCTCTCTTTTCATCTAAAATTTTATAGATTTCAGCCTTTACTAATACTTCTCTCTCAATCAATAATGTTAATAGTTTATAGATAATACGATCCCTTATAAGAAAAAAAATTTTCCCATTTTCTTCATCCATTCCATACGGAATAAAAACTGAATAATTTCCGACTTTAATTTTCCTTATAAAATTAAATTTCATTAACATGCCTAAATGCCAAATAAGTTGTCCTGAACTCATATTTTCACCTGAAATACTTCTTTTTCTCAATTCAGAAAAGTGTACTCCTGGATTTAAATCAATAAATCGATATATTGCATACCTAATTGGATTTGATAATACTGTTTTTTTAGAGAATTTTGAACCTTCAATCAGAATCTTATTATTTATTAGAAATTGGATTATAAATAAAAGCCCATTTCTAGGGATCTTTAATTCTTTTTTAGAAACATTATATAGAGTGTCAATATTTAAGACTTTATTTTTATCCATGATTTCTTCAGCTATCTCTATTACTCTTCTTACGGATGGATGTTCTAATCCAATAGACTTTATGATTTTTGGTTTCATTTTAGAAGAATCTATGTCTATTTAAGTTTTGAAGAAATCGATTTATATATTATCCAATAACCTAATTCCAATAATAATTTATTAAGTTTTATAGATTTAAATCTTCTTTGTTAGAAAATTCTATTCTATTCTTTTAATAAGACATAAATAAAACCCAATAGTATCATGGATGTGAGGATAAAGCCGATTTGAAAACTTTAAATCTTCTCTTAAAGATTTCCCATAAACTTGAATCAATCCTGGTATACCATAAGCGTTAGAAATCTTTACTACAGCAAAATTCTCTAACTCTTTCAACACATCATTAACAACCAATTCATTTTCCTCAGGCGCAATGGAGCATGTGCTATATAATAACATACCTTCAGTTTTTAATGAATTCAAACCTGCTTTTAATAATTTTTTTTGCACTTTAGCTAAACTTTTCAAATCATTGATAGTTCTACTTTTTTTCCTTGTTGGATCTTCTCTTACTAATCCCTCACCAGTACAAGGAGCATCCAATAAAATTTTATCCCCCATTATTCCATAATTGCTTAACTTAGTAGCATCGAAATTTAAAATTGTAGAGTTAATAATCCCTAATCTTCGAACATTAATTGTTAAAGCAGGAATTCGAAGAGCATTCTTTTCAATTAAAATTAAATTTCCTTGGTTCCTCATAATCTGAGCTAGTTGAGTGGCTTTACTTCCTGGAGCAGCACACATATCAATAACAATATCATGCTTTTGAGGATTTAAGATTGATGCAGGAAGCATTGAGGCTAAATTCTGCAAATAATAATATCCTAAAAGAAATTCATGAGTTGCACCAAGATTAAATGGAGCTTCATGTACTTCGAATGAATAAGAAAACCACTTACTTGGCTTTAATTGAAATCCTTTCTTTTCTAACCTATCTTTTAGTATTTGTGGTTTAATCTTTAACGTATTTACCCGAATATATGGTTTTAAAGGTTTATCATTGGCGATTAAGAGTTGCTCTGTTTGTTTTAGTCCTAAAAATTGAATATACCTATGAATCATATAAGGCAAGTATCCATATTTATTCGCCAATTTCAGAACATTCTCAGAATATTGAGAAATTTACACTCAGCTCATTCGATTTTATTAATAATTATATAAAATATTAAATTATAATTGTTAGCAATAAAAAAGAATCTTATCTTGATAGAAGTAGAAGTAAAAGTTCAGATTTCAGATCCATCTTCATTGCGGCAAGAATTTGAAAAGCAAGGCGGAATCTATAAGTTATCTCTAATTCATGAAGATACATATTATAATATGCCTAAAGGTTTACGTAATTTAGCATTTACGGATGAAGCATTAAGAATTCGTAATTCAATTGAATTTAGTAAGGAGGAAAAGAAAAGAACTAAATCTTCAATATGCTATTTTACCTATAAAGGAAAAAAAGTTGATAAAGTTTCGAAATCACGCAAAGAAGTTGAAGTTGTATTTGATGATGCTGAGAGTCTAAAAGAAATCCTTTCTGTTTTAGGTTTTCGTGAAATCTTTACTGTGAAAAAAGAAAGAGAGCTATATGAGTTCGAATATAAAAATAATATAATTGAAGCCCTTATTGATTACTTGCCTATTCTTAAGACTTATTTTTTAGAGGTTGAATTAATCGCAGAATCAATAGAACAACTTGAAGAAAAAAGAGATTTGCTATTCAACTTTCTTTCCTTATTTGGCTACAGTAAATATGATTCAATCCGGGAGTCTTATTTAGAATTGATATTAAAAAAAAAATAAAAAATTATAACAAAATTCAGCAAAATCGCTAAGATAGAAGTTCTAAAGTAATATCTAAAAATTGAGATTCATTTTCTTAAGGCTTTATTAAATTTTTCAATTTCTTTATCCAAATGAAATTTTATTCTATTTAAATCATAGTTTTTAAAAGTTAAATTCACATTTTCATTTTGAATAGACTTATTGTTTACACTGATAACGTTAACTAATTTTAGAAATTCATAATAACCCAAATCTAGTTCTATTTTCACTTCCATCTTAATTTCTCAACTCAATATGGTGTATTTAACTACTTCCTATATTTGATATCGATAATCATAATAATAAATTATTTGGAGTCCAATATTTTAATATAGATATAGCAATTATTTACAAGCAAATCTAATTAATTTTTTAATGAATGATAAATAATCAAAACCATATGACACAGAATGATTTCGAGGTCTATAGGAAGTTACAACAACATTTCGACAGTTTTCCGATAGGTTTTCCCGTAACTAAGTCTGGTGTTGAAATTGAGGTTTTAAAATACCTATTTACTCCCTTAGAGGCAAAAATCGCAACAAAATTAAATTTTACTTGGTCTGAGAATCTTGAATCTTTGGAAACTATATACGAACGTATTAAAGATATCAAATTGTCAAAGCAAGAATTAGAAGAAATATTAGATCATATGACGCATAAGGGTACGATTCATTCTAAAAAGGAAGGAAAACAGAAATATTATGCTAATTCTCAATTCATGTATGGGATGTATGAATTGCAAGTAGATAATCTCTCAAAAGATTTTCTTAAAACTGCGGTAAAGTATATGGTAGAAGCTTTTGGTATGGAATCATATGGAACTAAAATTCCACAATTTCGTACGGTTCCAGTAGAAGAAAGCATTGAAATCGATAATGTATTACCATCCTATGATTATGCAAGAGAGGTGATTAAAAATGCTGAAGAACCTATTATGGTTGCTAACTGCTTATGTCGTCAGGCTACTGATTTGTTAAACCGCCCATGTAAAATGACAGACAGACGTGAAACTCATCTTGGTTTTGGACACTTAGCCCAAATATATATAGATCAAGGAAAAGGGCGTCAGATAAATAAGAATGAAGCACTGGAAATCTTAAGAAAAAGTGAAGAAGAAGGTTTAGTTCTTCAAGCGGCAAATTCATTAAATCCTCATTTTTTCTGTAGTTGTTGTGGATGTTGTTGTGTTTCTTTAGCAGGATTGAAACGATTTCCACGTCCAGTTGATTTTGTATCCACTAATTATCTTGCCGAGATCGATCGTGAATTATGTAATGGATGTGGAGAATGTATTGATCGATGTCAAATAGATGCTATTAAATTGGTAAAAGAAATTGCTAAGGTAAATTCGAAGCGGTGCATAGGATGTGGAAGTTGTGTTTTAGTTTGCCAAGAAAATGCGATAAAACTGAAAAGTAAAGAAGAGAAAATTGATCCTCCTTTAACGATGGATGATCTTTATAAGAAAATAGGGCAAAAAAAGTTACAGTTAAGGGGGAACAAGTAAGTTTAAATTCTATTTCTTTAGTTCTTTGTATTTTCCATCAAAGATCTGGGAAAGATATCTTCTCCCTTTGATAACCCACATAATCTTATGACCTTCTCTTGCTTTCTTGCCCCATTCTGATTTCTTGTGACGATTTTGCTCGATAAATCTATAGCCAAAATAATCTAGATATTTTACTCCACTCGAAAATTTCTGAAAAGAATACTCATGCTCTTCAAGTTCGACTTTTTTCTTATTCTCGAACATTGCCCCGTATATTTTTAAGCTTAGTTCTTTTAGATTTTCCATAATAATGATTAAGATTTTTTTAATTATTAGTTTTTATATCATTTCCTTCTAATCTTAAATATTTTAGATTCTTTAAATCATTAATTGTTGATGGAAGTTCAACTAATTCATTATAACTTAAATCAAGAGTTTCTAAATATTGTAATTTAGAAATACAAGACGGAATCATTCTAATGTTTTGATTGGGCAAATATAATTCTTTTAGATATACTAATGAACAAATCGTTTCCGGAAAAATTCCAATTTTATTTAAGTCTGAAGAGATATTGATTCCAATAAGATTACCATTCTGATTCATTTTAAAGTAGTATAATAAAGACTGATTAAACGATTCATTTTGATCTAATTTTACAAGTGCTTGTCCTAAAAGGAGTTCTAGCAATCCTAATATAATAGCTTCAGAATAAGAGACGCCATTTTTGATGTATTTAGCAGCATAATCCCTATTTTGTGCAAACTCATATATCCAATTGTGCACTTTATCCAACTTATTATTACTCAAAATTAAGTATTTCAAATTAAGTAAATTATCATAGTTTTCGTCTAAATTGCTCAAATTTGATCGTTTAATTTCCAAGTATTCCAAATTTTTTAAATTTTTGATAGAATTGGGTATTTTGTCGAAATCATGTAACTTTAATCCAGTT
This sequence comes from Promethearchaeota archaeon, assembly GCA_016840165.1. Classification (GTDB taxonomy): domain Archaea; phylum Asgardarchaeota; class Lokiarchaeia; order Sigyniarchaeales; family SOKP01; genus SOKP01. Next base: position 134,411 of record JAEOSU010000051.1, on the reverse strand, counting down.
ATGAAACCATTTTCACTCTTAATCACTCTTCCTAATCCCTTATAGCCCAATCTTGCCTTTTCTCGTAAATATTCTTGTTTCTCATTCTCTTGGATATCAAATTTATTAATGAATTCATTAAAATTTTTTTTAAATTTGAGATAGTCCAAGTATTCAATATCTAATATGAATTGAGCATCTGCAGGATTAAGATTGTAAAAATTAGAAATTTTTTTTTTAATTAAAGTTTGGAGTTTTTGAAGAGTTTCTGAATTAAGGTTGACCTGTAATAAGTTCCTAAGAAAAAAAATCGATTGCTCATTTTCTAAAGCGTAAAATAGGGGAGTATCCTCAGAAATTTCGAAATTCTGTATTAATACTCTTGCTGCAGTAAATCTTACGAGATCTGATTCATCTGTAATTAAACATTTTTCCAAAAGATCATAAACCGATTGATTAAAAATAGCAAGATGTTCAAGAATGTTTATAGTATCAGCTCGAACTTCGGGCGCAAAACTTTCATTGATTAATAATTCTAAACTTTTAAGCGCTTCGTTTTTTGATATTTTCTTATTTAAAAAATTATGGGCGATATCCTGAGGAGTTATTATTGGCAATTACATTTTCCTTTTTTTCTAATTTACACTTTCTTTAACTACTTCATGATGACAATATGAAATTGATTGATTATTTTTAGAAAGGAGCTTAACATCTTTATTAACTTTTACGAATGAAGCTAAAATTATTAGATTTTCGTCAGTTCCAGTTAGTTGGACATTTTTCTCAATGAGACAGTTATCAGATATGATAGCGTTATTAATTGATACATTCTTAGAGATATAAGATTCGTTATATATCATTGAATCGTTAATTTTTGTATTTTCATCTATGTATACATCATCTCCAATTATAACATTGGGTCCTATAGTACAATTCTTCCGAATTATTACATTTTTCCCGATGGTACATGGGGAATGGATGTTAGTGGTTGGATCAATATTAACAGAATCATCAATTAGATTCTTCACTTCTCCCTCTAAAGAATCAATAATATCAGTCATTAAAAGGATATTTGCTTCAAGTAAATCTAGTGGTTTTCCAATATCTTTCCAAATACCAGATATGGAATAGTTAAACAATTTACCATCATCCGCTACATGCGGAAATACCTCTCTTTCAATGGATACTTTTTTTTTAGGCTGAATATATGAGAAAATATCCGGTTCAAGAATATAAACCCCCGCATTTATTGGCATTGGTTTAATTTTTCCTGCGGGAGGATGATATTCTTCCTTTTCAAGAAACTTATGTAATTGATGAGTTTGGTCATCAACGATTAAAACTCCATATCGCGAGGGATCTTCAACAACCCTACTTGCGATAGTACCAATTCCACCACATTTTTGATGGTGCTTCAACATATCACTAAACTTAAAATCCATTATAACATCTCCGTTTAGCATGAAAAAATTATCATCTTTTAAATATTCCTGTGCTAATCTAATCGCTCCTGCAGTTCCCATAGGATACTTTTCGTTAGTATAGTGTATCTTTATATTCAATCGTTTTCCATCACCAAAGTAATGCTTTACTACATCCGACATTACACTGACAGCAAGAACAATCTCATTTACACCAGCAGCTTTTAATAGCATTATCTGTCGTTCAATAACCGGTTTATTTACCACTGGCATGAGTGATTTCGGTATTGAACACGAAAGTGGTCTAAGACGCGTCCCGTAACCACCTGACAATATAATTCCCTTAGTCATTTTAAGTCTGCTCAAAAGTCAATACAATAATCAAATTAGTACTTATTATAAAAAATTTAGCTTTCAATAAAAGATTCTAATTCAATGCCGATAAAATCTAAATAATGCTTTTTAAAAAAAGTTAGGAAGTAAATTTAGAAAAGAAAAATTAGGAAAAAAAATTACTATTTGTAAAGAGGATCTGCCTCTTGCAAGATTCTACGTTGTACTTTACCAAGTACATTTTTCGGAACTTCATCAATGAACTCAATTAAAGCGGGACATTTCCATCTGGTCATATTCTCTTCAGTCCAAGCTTTTAATTCTTCTTCAGTGATTTTACCTTTATATTCTGGTTTAAGAGTAACCCATGCCTTTGTAATTTCTCCAACTTTACCTTCTGGATCCGGTAATCCAGCTACAGCGGCTTCACTAACTGCTTCATTCTTCATCAACATAGTTTCTACCTCTGTAGGAAAGACAGAGTGACCAGCTACTTTTATAAGTTGTTTTTTACGGTCTCTTAGAGCAACTGTGCCATCTTCGTTCATAAATCCAATATCACCCGTTCTTAACCAGATTCGACCATCCCATTTTTGCAAGGTTTCTGCGGTTTCTTCAGGTTGATTCAAGTATGCTTTCATTACTTGCGGTCCGTAAACACATAATTCTCCCGAATGTTCCTCACCATATTTTGATCCGGGCAATCCAATAGCAATTGGACCAGCATCCAAAGTTGGAGCAGCAGCATCCCAGATTCCCCAATCTGTTCCTGGTAAGGGCATACCAATAGTACCAATAGGACTTTCACCAAATAAGTTTCCAGCACTTACAACAGGAGTAGCCTCCGAAAGACCATAACCCTCCACAATCCTACCACCAGTATTTTTCTCAAATGCATCCCTAACAGGCGCATGTAACGGACCAGCTCCAGAAATATTGAGCTTGAGTTTACCCATTATACCTGGAAACTTTTCTAAATGAGGGAAATCAGCAATTCGCTTAAATAAGATTTCTGCTCCAGTATATGCAAAACCTTTCGGAGCATCAATTTCATTTATGTCTTTTAGAAATTCTTCAGTTGGGGGTGGACGTGGAAATAGCATCATCCAACCTCCCATTCCAATGCCAACATTCATAACAGCAGTCATTGCGAATGAATGAAATAATGGTAAGGCGCCAATATCGCCCAAACCAGGTTGCTCTCCCCCAAGTATAGCAACACATTGTTTTACATTGGACACAAGATTGAAATGGGTTAAAACGGTTGCTTTTGGGACCCCAGTCGTTCCTCCCGTCATAATATATGTTGCCGGATGTGTAGTTGGGTCAAACTTTACTTGCGGAAGATTTGGTTCGGTTTCTAATAACTCTAAGAACTTATATGATGGTTTAAAATCAACTTTTCCTTTGGGAATCTTTCCGATCAGTCTTCCAATAAACTTTATGGCTCCTGAAAGTCCAGATGCAAGATCAGCAACATTAGTATAAATTACTAATTCAAGATCTGTTTTATCAACAATAGGTTTTACTGATTCACCATATAATGCATCTAATACGATTAATGATTTTGCTTCAGTAATTTCAAGGTGGTGGAGTACTTCCAACGGCTTATATGTTGTATTTATTCCGGTAGGGATCGCTCCAATTTTCGCAGCAGCATAAAATGCTATCACATATTGAAAACTATTTGGTAAAAGCAAAGCAACGACATCACCTTGCTTTATTCCAAGATTATGTAAGGCAGTTGCAAACGAATCCATTGCTTTACCAGCTTCTTCGTAAGTCATCCATGATTCTAAAAACCACATTATATTATCAGCAGCATATTTTTTCCTCTGTTCTTCAAAGAATTCTCCTAGAGAAATCTCGGGAAAGTCAATGTTTTTGGGTGCAATTTCAGGCCACCACTTTTTGAACCATGCTTTATTTTCATCTAAATGCCATTTTGCCATTTTATTCACTTTTATTTTTAATTACTCGTTTATTATTATGATTTTAATATTGTTATGCAAACAATAAAGAAAATTAGTTTTACTTTATAAATGTTATATTAATGAATTTTCTTCTGTCTTTCTTTAACGTTTAATTAGAAATAGCTAAAGATTTTGGACAAAAAAGATTTTTTAAATATCATCTGTTACTTTTTTGGAAAACTGAAAGAGACCAGGGTCTAACCCTTTCTTTTCGGCTATTCTATAAAAAAGTAATTGAATGATTGCAATTTCCATGATTGGAGCTAAGAAAGGGTCGGTAATCTGATGTCGATATAAAATTAATTTTGGATCTTTATGTAATTTGTCTATTTTATTATCGAAATTTTGATTTGTTAAGTGTAACACTTTTCCACATTTCCAGTTCGTCATTAAATTTTCTATAAATTTTACATTGAGCTTTAAATTCTTAGGATCTGACGTTAGAAGGAGTAATTGAGTTTTATCATTAAGGCATTCAATACCCCCATGCCTAAAAGAGGAGATAGAATTAGCTTCGGAATAACTCTTAACTATTTCTTTAAAATTCAAGGCAGCTTGATGCGCCGTGGTGAGAGAGGCGCCTCTTGCTAATATTTCTAGAAAATCAAACTCATAACCGAATTTTGTAAATAGGTCTTCCCATATTTGAGCGATTTCATCCTCATTCATGAATAATTTTTCTAATTCTTTTATTAAATCCTTCACTTTTTCTGATTCCTTCTCATCCATGAAAAATTCACCGATGATAGTTTTTGCCATGACATAAAGGATCAATAAAGTGCAAACATAACTTTTCGAGGTAACAGAAACCTCATCATCAAAATTCAATAAAATTTGTAATTCCGTCATATAAGCTAAATAACTATCAGGATTGTTAGTGATTCCAATGGTCAATGGTTTATCATCTATAGGGATGGAATTGACTTTCCTTAAGAGCTCTCTTATTTCTCCTGATTCACCTGATTGTGAAATAAATATGATTCCTGTATCTGAAAAACAATTTTGCTTTGTTATTGGAAAGGTATTGAATAAGAATTCTCCTGCTTCGCGCATCTCCACAGCAATACCATATTGGTTAAGAATATAATATGGTAAGTAGCAACTAATATAACTAGAACCCATACCCGTAAAAATTAATTTCGTGATCCCTCCTTTTTTAATGAAATCCTTAATGATTAAGAATTGTTTTTTTCCTTCATTGAGGATATAATTAAAGGTATCTTGGAGTGCTTGAGGTTGTGATTTAATTTCGGAAAGAAATTTATTCATAAATAATAATAAAAAAAAATATAAAATAAAATTAATTTAAAGAACTCAGAAACGTTAAAAAAAAGTGTGAATTTGTATGCGATGTATTCATGGATTTGAAGAAAGCGAATGCCCAACATGTCGTATTGATAGAGTAAGCATCCCTCCCATTTCAGCTAATTTAAGAAAAGATTTCACTAATTATTTGAAAGCTGAGAATCCCTCCTTCAAAAAGCATTTAACTCTCAAAAATGAATTTGAAAATAATTTAATGAATAGAAAAAAATTTCCCCAACCGATATTTACGAGATCGTTACCTAAACCAAATACAATCATCAAGAGGAGGTTTCAAAATAATACCCTCTTGGAAAAACTGGATCATTATAGCTTAAATCATTTAGATAAATTTAATATTTTAAAGAAGGTAGAGCTTAAGAAACCAGAGCTGGATTTAGAGCCTAAGGACTGATTAATTATCATTCTAAATCTAGTGAGCATATTTTTAAATTAAATATATTATTAAAAAATTCAAAAGAGTCTTTTAAATCAAGAGCAATAATTAAGGTGGAAAATTTATGAAAATTAGTTGGCTAAAACATGCTGCTTTTAAAATTGAAACTGAAGACAAAAAAATAATCTATTTAGATCCCTACCAATTATCAAAAGAAGAAGAGAAAGCAGATATTATCATATGTAGCCATGAACATGGCGATCATTTTGACGAGGATTCAATTTCTAAGATTAGTAAAGAATCAACTGTTCTATTAGGTCCTAAAAGTATTTCTTCAAAATTAGAGAAATTTGACGGGAAAGGTCTTTCCCTATATGAACCATATGAAATCGAAAATGTTACTATTGAATTATTTCCTGCTTATAATATAAAACGAATGAGGAGCAAAAATCAACCATTTCATCCTAAAGAGCGAAATTGGGCAGGTATTTTGTTAGAGGCGGATGGAAAAAAAATATATCATGCAGGAGATAGTGAAAGAATCCCTGAGATGAAAAAATTAGCTTTAAAAGAGATTGATGTGGCGATGTTACCTTGCGGTGGGACATATACGATGGATTTTGAGGAATCTACCGATGCAGCAGTTGATATTAATCCGAGAATAGTGATTCCAATGCATAATTGGGATGTGGAACTTGATGAGTATGAAAAAATACTTCATAAAAAGAATTCAAATATCTCAGTAGAGATTTTGACGAATAAAGATCTTAACATTTAATTCACATAAGATTTTAAAATATGAATTTAGACTTTATATATAATAATTCAAGTTAGTATTTTCTTGATATTTAATTGAGGATATTATTATGGAAATTAGTGATGAATTTAAGAATAACACCTCTGTAGCGTATATTTCAATGGAAATAGGGATGGATTCTAATATTCCTACATATAGTGGAGGGTTAGGAGTTTTATCGGGAGATACTGTACGATCCGCTGCGGATTTAGAAATCCCTATGGTGGCTATCTGTCTTTGCTATAGTTCAGGATATTTTTATCAACTCTTCAATGAAATGGGGGAACAAAAAGAAAAAGAAGTAGAGTGGAACTTCTTCTATGAGTTTGATAAAGTGGATAAACCAATCAAATTAATGATTGAGAATAAAGAAGTGTTAGTATCCGCATGGCTATATCGAGTTATAGGACAATCAGGGCATATCTTACCAATCTATTTATTAACCACAGATGTTGATGGTAATGAGGAATGGATGAAAAAAATGACAGGATCCTTGTATGATTCAACATCTCGATGGAATCGTATTGTCCAAGAAATTATTTTAGGGATTGGTGGTGTAAGACTTTTACATTCATTAGGATATAATAATTTACAAACCTACCATCTCAATGAGGGACATGGTTCTTTTGCAACCGTTGAATTATATAATTTACTTGGAAAAAATCTAGATAACGTGAAAGAAAAAGTTGTTTTTACTACACATACTCCAGTACCCGCTGGTCATGACAGATTTGATAAAGAATTGGTTAATAAAGTTTTTGAAAAGAGAATGCCCGAACCTATTAAGAAAATTGCAGAGGATAACGGCAATTTTAACATGACTTTTCTTGGTATGGGCCTTTCACGATATAGAAATGCAGTCGCTAAAAAACATGGCGAAATCACAAGAAAAATGTTTCCTCAGTATGAAGTGGATCACATTACCAATGGAATTCATTTACCATTTTGGATATCAAAACCTATAAAACAGATTTTTGATAGAAAGTGGCCTAATTGGAAATCCAAACCATCAGTATTACAGAATGCAATCGAAATCGATGATTTAGACTTATTTGATGCGCATATCGAAAATAAGTTTAATCTAATTAATTATCAAAAGGGTCATAGTTGGAATTTATTAGATGAGGAGCTTATAACAATAGGATTTGCCCGAAGATTTGCCACATATAAGCGAGCAGTTTTGATTTTTCATGATATTGATCGACTTGGCAAAATTTGTCAAAGTAAAGTTCAATTTATTTTCGCCGGTAAAGCCCATCCGAAAGATTTAATGGGTAAAGATTATATTAAAAAAATCTATGAGTCGGGCGAATATCTATATGACAACTATGGGGTTAAAGTGGTTCTTATGGAAAATTATAATATTGACCTGGCTCACATGCTTTTGTCTGGGGTAGATGTATGGCTTAATACTCCTGAACGATATCGCGAAGCGAGTGGAACGAGCGGAATGAAAGCAGCTTTAAATGGCGTATTAAATTTAAGCGTTCAAGATGGATGGTGGTTAGAAGGATATCGTAGAAATCCTACCGCAGGATGGTCAATAGGACCTGATGACACCAATCCAAATGATCCTGGGGTTTCAAACGATTGGGAAATCGATTCCAAGGCAATATATGATATTTTAGAAGATAAGATTATCCCTATATGGATGAACCATGATGAGTGGTTATTTAAATGTAAAAATGCTATTTCATTAGCAGCGTTTTTCAATACTCATCGTATGGTTGAGGAATATTCAAAAAAAGCATATAAATTAGTTAAACAGAAACCTTGGAAATTCATAAAGTGAAAAATAAAGGATTAGATTAGGAATTTGAGCATCCAAATGCATTAAATTGACGAATTTTTACAAATTCATCGAATTTTTTTTGCTTCATGTAATGTTCAAAAACCTGTACGAATAATTCTTCCATTAAATCTATTCCTGAAATTAAACCTTTCATATCTTTTGCCAATAAAAGTAGATATTCCGAAGTAGCTGTCAAATAATAACATCCAGAAGTTATATCTCTTTTTAAATTAGCTTGAAGTATATTATTCGCGGTTTTTACCACCTTGTTGTCGGTAAATAAAACAAGTAAATGATTTTCAGTAAATTCTTTGTTAATGTAAGTATCCCTTATCCCTGAAGCAACCAGAGAATTTCCTGTGAATTCTTTAAAGATATATTGGAGTCGATTTAAATCCTTCCTGAATTTGTTTTTATTATGGAAAAAGTTGAATTGATTATTGAGATTTAAGGGGTCTCCATCAACATAATTTAACTCAATAGGCATATTTGTAAATTTAAATTTATCGAGGTATAGTGACATAATAAATTTTTTCACTTTAGTATTATTAAATTCATCAATAAGGTGAATTTTATTAATTACAATAAAATGTGGTTATAATAAAAATTTCATGTTTATAGATTGTAAAAAACAATAAAATCAACAATATGAGAATCGCTACAATTCAATTGGAGAATAATTTGATATTAGCTCCTATGCAAAATGTAACCACAGCTCCTTATCGGAGATTCAGTCGGAAATTCAATACTATTGGCCTCGTATGCGTTCCAATGATTTACACTAAGAGAATAGAAAAAAATTCTAAATCAATTCTCATTGACCTCTATAAAATTGAGGAAGAACGTCCTATAAGTGTGCAATTAATAGGAGGAGATATTAATGCTTTAAGGAAATCAATTGACTTTTTATCGAGTTATAATTTTGATTTTTTAGATATAAACGCTGGCTGTCCTTCTAAAAGGGCTATACGAGCTCAAGAAGGAGGTTATTTATTGAAAAACTTAGAAAAACTACAAGATATTCTTGATGTTGCTATTAAATTTTCTTCAAAGCCCGTAACAGTTAAAATTCGAACGGGATTTAGTTCATCAAAAAACTTAATTGATATTATTAAGGTTATCGAATCATCTGGAGTTGATTTAATAACTATTCATAGCAGAACGGTAAAAGATCGCTATGATGATTCAAAATTTGATATCGAATCATTAAAATTGTTGAAAGAAAATGTATTAATTCCAGTTATTGGTAATGGTGATATCTTTACGCCTCAGAAAGCAAAAGAAGTTATGGATTATACAAAAGTAGATGGTTTAATGATTGGTAGAGCATCTATGGGAAACCCAAAGATATTTACTCATATCGCGAGTGTTCTTCAAGATATGTCATATCTACCAATTGAAAACAACCTTGAAAGAATGCGAAAACACCTACTTTTTTATGAAGACATTATTGATGAGATCGATTATAGTGCTTTTTCTTTTAATAATAAGACAATTGATCAGATAAAGTTCAGTGAACTAAAAAGAAATGCAATTTGGTTCACAAGGCATATCAAAGATTCAAAAAAAATTAGATTAAAAATATCAAATTCAAGATCATTAGAAGAGTTAAAAAATAATCTTAAAGAAATTTATTCAAACTAATTAGAACTACTGGGACCTGTTATTAACAAACCAATATAGATAATAATGTAAAGAAATATAAGAATCCCGAAGATAGTTCCGAGTAATGCTAATATTTGAATAATCACTCCTTCAGTGGTAGTTGTTAACCGCTCAATGGTCCAATCAAAATCACCAGTCAGACCAGAAATAAGATAATAGAGATTCACACAGGTGAATTCAACAACAGCAAAGATAAAAACTCTAAAGAGTGCCTGTCTTTTTTTATTTTTGTGACTTTCCTTCGCAAATTCAATTGACATAATCTTATCATCTCAAAAATTTATTTATATCTTTTAATTAATTCTTTTGGATTGAAAACTCCATCCTCAGTAATGATTCCAGTAACTAGTTTAAATGGAGTAATATCAAACGCATAATTTAAGCAATCCACTCCATCTGGAACAATCTGCAGTTTCCCTAAAACATGACTAACTTCCCTAGAATCTCTCTGCTCTATAGTTACATCTCTTACATTTTCATTCAAAGATAAAGTAGATGTTGGAGCAGCAACGTAAAACGGAATATTGTTCTCTTTCGCTGCAAGTGCTACTAAGTACGTCCCAATTTTATTAAATACTGCATCTGATGTAACTCTATCCGTTCCAACAATGACTTTATTTATTAATCCTAAATACATCAATAAACCTGAAGATGTATCCGAGATCACCTTCACAGGAATCTTATCATACTGGAGTTCATAAGCTGTCAGTCTTGCCCCTTGCAACCGAGGCCGAGTCTCATCGGCAATAACCTTTATTTGCTTACCCTCTTCGATTGCAGCCCTCACAGGGGCTAATGCAGTACCATATTGCACAGTAGCTAAGGATCCCGCATTACAATGAGTCAATACAACATCATCATTACTTAATAAGGATGCACCATGCTTTCCAATGTTTTTATTAACATTAATATCCTCTTGAGCCATCAATTTAGCCTCTTCGATTACTAAATCAGAAATGATGGTTGGATGGTCAGGATAAGTACTTACAATATTCCAGATCCGATTAACAGCCCAGAATAAATTAGAAGCTGTTGGTCTAGTGCTTTTAATGATATTTGCAGCTTCTTCCATTTTCTCCAGAAACTTTTCTTTAGGAAGTTCTTTATATTCTATTGATGCTAAAGCCATACCCATTGCCGCAGCAACTCCGATGGCAGGAGCGCCCCTAATATTCATTACTTTAATTGAAGTTGCGACATCTCGAAAATTATCTAATTCTAAATGTTTTAATTCAAAAGGAAGCAGAGTTTGATCTATCATATATACTTTAGAATTTTTCCATTCAATTGAGGGGAGCATAATATAGATTAAATGGATGCGAAACTATTAAAATTTGCGATTAATGCTTATATTTTTAGTTTATAGGGATTAAGTTATTATAAAAAGACGTTAAGATATATTTTGAGATTAAATAGTAATATTTAGGGAATGAAATTGATTTTAAAGAAAATAAAAAGTGAAGGAATTGCCTCTCTTTCATACTTTTTAGCTTCAGGTAACGAAGCATGTGTTGTTGACCCACGAAGGGATGCAAAAACTTTTTTAAAACTAGCTTGGGACGCTGAAGCCGATTTGAAATATGTTTTCGAAACGCATCGTAATGAAGATTATGTGATTGGATCTAGAGAAATCGCGGATGTGACTAATGTAGAGATTTATCATGGACCAGGATTAGATTGGAAATATGGCAATACTTTAAAAGATGGTCAAGAATTTAATTTAGGAGTTTTAAAAGTTAAAGCTATTCATACGCCAGGTCATACAGATGAAAGCACTAGTTATGCTGTATACGATACGTCAACTGGGATAGAAGCAGTCATGGTTTTTACGGGTGATGCACTTTTTGTAGGAGATACAGGAAGAATTGATATGTATGGACCACAACTTTCAGAAAAAAATGCAACTAATCTTTATAATAGCATTTTTAATAAACTTATACCGTTAGGAGACCAATGTATTATCCTTCCTGCCCATGGAGCTGGATCAGTGTGTGGAGCTGAGATTAATGAGAGAGAGTTAAGTACAATCGGATTAGAAAGAATGCAAAATCATGCTTTACAGTTGAAGGATAAAAACAACTTTGTACAGTTCAAATTAAGCGAACATCATTATTATGCTCCTTATTTCAAGAAAATGGAGGAATATAATTTAAATGGACCTCCCTTACTAAAGGATGTACCCCGTTTTAAACCCTTACTCCCAGGAAAATTTAAGAAGCAATTAGAAGAAGGGGCTATCGTGGTAGATACAAGAAATCCTACTTCTTTTGGTTCAGCTCATATAAAAGGGTCATATAATATTTGGTTAAAAGGATTACCTTCTCATGCGGGTTGGATATTGCCTTATGATAAGCCTTTATTACTCGTTGTAGAAAATTTTACAAATCTTAAGAAAGTTTACAAATATCTGTTACGGGTAGGGTATGATAATATTAAAGGGTATTTGGTTGGAGGGATTGTTGCCTGGTATAGTAACCATTTTCCTACAGAAACTATAGGAACAATTACAGTAGATGCGTTGAAGCGTAAATTGGATAATAAAGAGGATATTTTCTTAATCGATGTTCGAAGTCCCCCAGAACTAAAGGAAGGCTATATAGAACACGCTAAGAATATTTATGTAGGGGAAATTCAAGATAAGATTGAGGAAATACCTAAGAATGTTCCTATAGTGACGGTCTGTGGAAATGGGGCTCGTGCTAGTATGGCGGCGAGCATTTTGAAAAAACATGGATTTGAAAGTATGAATGTTTTAGGAAGCATGAAAGCATGGTATAAAGCCAATTATCCCATTGTAAAATGAGCCTATGAATTTTTAATTTATTAGCCTTTTTCTTTTTTCTTTTTAATTTAAATTCATAGAGCAATATCTATTTTTAGTTCATAATGATAATTTTTATTATCTCAGAGATAATAGATAAATTAGTAATTCAATATTTATGGTGAATAATTTATGGATGAGTATGAGGCAAAAAAATATTTTAATCAAGCAGCACATGCACTCCAAACCCTAGGAAAATCATATCCTAATGCGATGAAAGGATTTCAAGAATTTATGGGGAATATAAAGAAAGATGGAGCATTGTCACGGAAAGTTAAAGAGTTAATAGGTATTGCACTATCAATTGCTAAACAATGCAAATTCTGTGTTGCATGGCATGTAAAATATGCATTAGAAGCTGGAGCAACTCGTGAAGAAATAATTGAAGCAAGTATGGTAGCTGGGACATTAGGTGGTGGACCTGCACTAATGTTCACAAATTATGTATTGAAAGCATTAGATGATTTTGAAAAATAAATTTAATCCAATTGAAGGTGAATAGAATGGTTAATATACTCAAAAAAGAATTAGATATGAGCTTTGATGATGCTGTCGCGCACGTTGAAAAGATTATTGTAGAAGAAGGTTTCAGTCATATGCTCACGAAATCTATTGATCAAATTTTTAAAAATAAGTTAGGAATCGATTATGATAGATATACAATAATACTTGCTTGTGCTCCACAATATGCGAAAGCTGCTCTTGATGTGTCGAAACAAGTAGGGTTAATCTTTCCTTGTAGCTTTGTGGTTTATGAGGAAAATGGAAAAGTATATGTGAGTCATGCATCAATAATGAAGATCGCTCTAGAAGCGGGGTTGGCACCTTTAGATAAAATGAAACCGGTTATTGAAATGACTGGAAAGGGTGTTCACGCTGCGTGGGAACGATTTTAATACATTATTTTAATTTACTCTTTTTTTATTTTAAAGAAAAATCTTTTAGTTCTTTTAGATCTTATCTAAGTCAGCAAGAAAACAAAACATGATCAATGAAGAGCCAAAAAACTCTTGAAAAAGAACTTATTCGAATAAGAATTGAAGAATGGGAAAATTTTACTTCTGAGGTAATTGAGGTTAGATATAATGACTTGTGGATCCCAATTCTTGGCAGTAATAAAGGTTTTAGTACGTTAAACTATTGGAAAGGTAAAAATCGTTTAACTAAAACGTTGAACTTTCTAAAAAGCAAGAAGAAAAAAATTTATTATCAGTTAAATGATAATGATTTTCTTTTAAAATTAGATTACTGTCTTGAAGAGAGTAATGTTCTCCATATCAGATATCAATTATCAAATAATCAAGTACTGGAATTCTCGAAATTAGGTGTCAATTATGCAGTTCTCTTGGATAAGAACCCTGATTTTGTTTGGGCACCTCACTTACGACCAAAAGAAGGGTATGCCATTGGAGATCATGTTTTCAGATCGCCAGTAATTATCTATAAGAAAGGAGATCTTGCATTAGCGTTTATCCCTGATTTAAAGACATTGAGAAATAATCGCCCATATCAAACTTTTATGGATTTTGATATGAAATCTGATTTAGATGATCATCCCCAAATCTTCTATGGATTCGGAAATTATGTACCTACTGAACATACTTTTTTTAAACATGAAGATACTCATTTCTGGGAGATTCCTAAGGATACTGATTTAACTTTTCGATTTTATATCATTGTTTTTAAAAATAATAGTCGGCTTGAGATCCTCCAATCAATTAATCGGTTTTTCTGGGAAAAATATTTAAGAAGAAACCTCTACGAGAGTTTAGAGCCACAAGTCCTACCATATAATTCTAACGTTTATGAAGGTTTCAAGGCAATTTTCGATAGACATAAATTTTGGGGTAATTTTATTATAAATAATCAAGAATGTGGCGGGATTTGGCAAAGATCCTGGGCAGGAAGCAAAAAAAAAGAGATAACTTTCATAACCCCAGAAAAGCTTTCGCTTCATAGAGAACGAAATTCAACTGAGGTAGTCAGTTCTAATGTAGGAGTTAATAAACAGTTAAATGACATGATTTTCGATCCAGAGAAAGTGATATGGTTTGATAAATATACCCAACGACATGCTTTTTCACCAAGGACAGCTGAGGTTTGGAATAATGCTTGGTTTCTCAATATAAGAACAGCATATGGGTTAAAATATTTTGAGAAAGAAATGAAGGAATTTAGATTAAAGGAAAAGGCAGAACGTATTTTGAATACAACCTTAAACTTACCAAGAAATTCTGGGATTTTTCCAAGTATCATATTTCCTGCAGGGTTAAATTCGGATATAATTTCATACATAAATGGTGTAAAAGCAGGTTTATATAGTAATGAATATAACGTAGTTGATGCCTGCTTAACGATATATTGGGCTTTAAAACAGTATGAGCATTTCAAAAAGAATGATAAAATTATAGAAAGGAGCAAAGAACTATTAAAGCTTATTAAAAAACTTGAACAAGAAAATGGGGCTATTCCCACCTTTATTGGGGTGAAAGATGAAAAGATAGAAATAAATTATACTTTATTAAATTCTGCTAGTTCCGGAGCAGTATTAATGTTTCTGACTGAACTATATAAGGTTTATCCGAATAAGGAGTTATTAGCATTAGCTAAAAGAATTGGTAATTTCATTCAAAATGAAATACTTCCAAACAATAAATGGCATGACTTTGAACCCTTTTTCAGTTGTACTATGCTCCCTCTTGATTTTTTTGATAATTATACAAACAATCATGTTATGAATACATTGTGCATATATTGGTGTGCTGAAGGATTCAAGGAATTGGCTAAAATTACAAAAGAAAGAGAATATTTAAAATATGGCGAGCAGGCATTAGCAGTATTATCTTTATTTCAACAAGTATGGAATATGCCTTATATCAGTTACAATACTTTTGGGGGTTTTGGAGTACAAAATGCTGATGTGGAATTAGGTGATGCCCGACAAGCATTATTTGTAAGAACATATATGGAATATTATCTTCATACCGATAATGAAGAGTATATGGAAAGAGGTATTGCAGCACTACGGGCTAGCTGGGCTCTACAATTACTTAAAGAATATGAAAAGATAAGTCCAGGAAATATTAAAGATATAAGAACAATAGATAGTGTCGATCGAGGTGCTATGTATGAAAATTATGGTCATACGGGAAGTGATTATAGGGTCCCAGGGCAAATTACATTCGATTGGGGTGTTGGAACCGCTGCTATGGCAACTGCATACACCAAGAAAGATTTTGGTGATTTATTTATTGATTTCAGAAGAGAATTTGTATTTGGAATTGATGGAATCTTAATGAAGCAATTTCAATTTGAAGAGAACATTGTTAAAATCTCATTAGAATTAATTCCAGGAAAGAAGAAAGTGATAATTAAAGCGAGAGACCCTCCAAAGGATCCTGTTGAAATTATTATAAATGAAAGATCTATTGGAAAGTATAAATGGGATTTATTCGAATCAGGTTTCATAATTGAAGTTTAAAGAAATGGAGGATTTTTATCAATATAAAATAATAAATGTCTGGGATAAGCCCAGATTGATGAAATTAAATAATTAAATATTAATGTCCTAATTTATTAAAAAAAGTTGGAATTTATTATGAATCATACAAATCAGATCTCAGTTGTCACTGATGAAATAAGCCAAGATTTTGAGCATGCCTTAGATGTAGCTGCTGAATATAATATTACAGCTATTGATGTAAGAACTTTATGGAATAAGAATATTGCCTTATTAAATGAGAATGAATTACTCAAGATGAAGAGAGCTTTAGAAGAAAGAAATATGCATGTAAATGTTATCACTAGTCCTTTTGGAAGGTGTGTTCTTCCGAGTTCAAGATTTTCTACAAGCAAAAAGAAAAATCTATTAAGAAATCCCAAATTCAACTTGGGATTATTTGAACGAATCATAGAGATCTCAGACTTTTTTGAAACCCCCAATATTAGGATCTTTTCCTTCTTCCAAAAGAGAAAGAATAAGGTAAAAGAGAAATGGCAAGAAATGATTGAGTTACTCACGCCTCATGTTAAAAGAGCTGAGGAGTTAGGAAAAACTTTGCTACTGGAGAATGATTATTTACTGATGGTTGCTAATATAGAAAACACAAAACTGTTTTTTGAAGAATTTAATTCAGAAGCACTAAAATTGATTTTAGATCCAGGTAATTACTATATGGAAGGAGATCCAACAACACCAGAAGCCTACAGTTACTTCTATGAAAAAGATCTGGTTAAACATATTCATGTAAAAGATCCCAAATATATGATTCCAGGCATAACGGGCATATTTACTGTGGTGGGAGATGGAAAAATTGATTATGAATCACTATTTAAACAAGCAATTGATTTTGATTATAAAGGATATTTCTGCCTTGAAACACATGTATTAAGAAATAAAGAGAATATATCTAAAAAAAGCCTTCAAAATATGTATAATCTCCTAAAAGACCTTTAATTAAGAAAATAGGGATGTTGATGCTGAGTATCTCCGAAGAGTTACAAAAAAAATTACCTTGGCAGGCGTTTATAGATGTTATGGTAAAAAAAGGATTTCAATTTGCTAAATCCCTCACTACTACCGAAAAAAATTTGTTAAATTCTGGGAAAATAATTATAGTCGATAATGATATTAGCTCAGGTACAATCAGAGACCCATCACTTTTGAGTTTAAAACCTTATATAATTTTTCGTCCAAGAAATGAAGATCAACTACGAGATTTTGTAATTCAATCACAAAGCTTTAAAATACCGATAACTTTTGCGTCTGGAAAAACGGGTCTATCAGGAGGTTTCGCAAATTTCGGTGCTTTAGTTGATCTTGAGGCTATGCATTCCGATTCCGAGCAAATTATACTTGATCTATCACAAAAGAAGGTTTATGCAGAACAGAGCACCTTAGTATCCGATTTGATAAAGGTGGTGAACTTCGAATCAAAAGGAAGATATATTTTTCCAGTTCAACCAGCAAGTTCTTTCAAATTACCAGTTCGCGTTGGAGGATTAATTGCATCAAATGCTAGTGGCATAACATCAGGTAAATTAGGAGCAGCAATTGAATGGATTATTGATATGAGAGTTATGCTCCCAAATGGTGAGATTATCGCAATTGATAGAAATGATTCGTTATTTGAAAAGATTGTAGGTGGTAATGGTTTTTATGGAATCGTATTAAGTGCAAACTTCAGATTATATCAGCCAGATGTAAACTTAGAAGAGGCAATATTATTTGGTGAGGATTTAACTTCAGCATTTAATGGATTACAAAAAGTATTAGATGCTAGGATACTCCCCCTCGTGAGTGAATTTGTAACTTCACCGATAAAATTACCAGGAGAGTTTGGTAAATTAGCCCCAGCTAAGAAGCAATCCGAGGATTTTAAAGTAAATTGGGCCGTTTTAATTAAAGGAAGGAGGAATATTGTTAGTAATTTTATTAAAACCATGATAGGTGAATGTGCATGTTATTGGACTAAACTGACCGAGGAAGAATACCAAAAATATATGCAAGAAAGGTCTTCATTTGCCATATTAGTTCAAACTTCTGAAGATGATACTAATCATATTGCATTTCCAGGATTTGAAGACATCTTAAGCCAACCTAAATTTTTACCCGATATCATAAATACTATCAATTCTATTTTCACGAAAAGTGGTTTTCATAAAGTTATTTTCGGATATGGTCACATTAATTTTCGCAAGGGAAAGGGATTACTTCTTCATATGCGTCTACCTGTCCCAATTCATTATTTCTATAGGGAAAATTCTGAAAAATTACTCCAGATTTGTAAAACAGTCTATGAGGTTATTTTCATACTAAAAAAAGAGTTTCAAATTCAATATAAAGCCGAGCATAGTTCAGGGCCATTTGAAATATGGCTAAATCCTCATTTTCGAGAAGTATTAGAAGAAGATATCAATCAAGGTTTTGCGTTTTTTAATCCACATTTAATGATCTATAATCACCTAAAGGAAGAGCTCAAGCGTAAATCTTCGGAAGATATTACCGAAGAATTATTCATTTTATCAATGTTGGCATATTTAAACTAAAAATTAATAGAGTTGGTATGGTAAACATTTCAGAATATAAACTTAAATTAATTAAATCAGAAATAATTTCATGTTCTAGAAGAACTGATATACCTGCCTTTTTAATGGATTGGGTAATCAGTAAAATTAAGGCGGGTTATGTTGACGTTGTTAACCCATTTAATAGAAAACAAATATCACGAGTCACATTATCACCTAAACATGTAAAAGCATGGGTATGGTGGAGTAAAAACTTTCATGAGTGGATTAAAGTCTATCAAGCGAACAAATCTCTATTTAATGCCTATAAGGGCCATTTATTCCAATTTACCATTAATTCTCCTTCAGAATTAGAGAAAGGCATTTCAGTATCTCTAGAAGAGCGTTTCAAACAATCCAAATGGCTAATTGATACCTTTGGTATCTCAGCACTTAGTTTTAGATTCGATCCAATTATTTTTTATAAAAAAAAAGGAAATGATGAGCTTAAAAATAATTTAGATAAATTTGAGTATATTTTAGAACACCTTTCTAAGTACGGGATAAATGAATTAATTTTCTCTTTCGCAACGATTTACAATAAGGTACAATCTAGAATGAATTATAGGGGATTTATCCCAATCGAATTGAACACAGAAGAAAAACAAAAAATCTTAACCGAATTAATAGAAATTTGTTGTATGAGAGGAATAAAAATGAAAGCATGTTGTCAACCAGAACTTTTATCAATGAAAGGCATTTCACAGGCTCATTGTATTGATGCTAATAAGATTGAAACCATAATTGGCGAACCAATAGAAAAGGTTAGAGATACCGGTCAGAGAAAGTATTGTGGTTGTTATAAATCAAAGGATATTGGAGGATATACAGGAATATTTCGTTGTAAACATAATTGTGCATATTGTTATGCATCACCTGCGAAAAAGTGAAATCTTTTCATAAAAAGAAGAAAAAAAGATATTAATTATCTCAAAAATTTATTGTAATAATATTTTAAATTATTGGATAGTTTGGGGTGTCTTATATGGTGGAAGAAATCAGTGATCAGATTTTAAAGGAGGATTTTGATGCGGTTGTAATAGGGGGAGGAAATGGAGGATTGATTGCTGCAGCCCAATTGGCAATCGAAGGTGCTAAAGTTGTGCTCTGCGAACAACATAATTTACTTGGAGGATTTGCAACTAGTTTTGTTCGAGGACGATTTGAGTTTGAGGGCACATTGCATGAGTTGTGCGATTATGGCCCTAAATCAAATAAAGGAGCCATAAGGAAGCTTTTTGAGGAAGATTTGGGATTAAATATCGAGTTCGTAGAGATTCCTGAAGCATTTCGATTAATTATTAATGACCCAAATGAAAAATTAGACGTTCTTGTTCCATTTGGAAGAGAAGAATATATAACTATGATGGAAAGAGAAGTTCCTGGAAGTGAGGAATCTATTCGAAATTATATATTACTTTCAGAAGAAATTACCAATGCAATTAGCTATATTACTGAATCGGAAGGAAATCCAGAAAAAGATATACTTATTGCAAATTATAAGAACTTTTTAAAAACGGCACCATATACTTTAGATGAGGTAAATGACGCATTAAAGATTCCTAAAAAGGCTCAAAACATTTTAGATGCCTATTGGTGCTATATTGGCATTCCAACGAGCAGGGCTAACTTTACTTTTTATGCTGCTATGCATTATTATTTTTTAATCCGAAAAGCATATGTCCCAAAATATCGCTCCCACGGATATACTGCGGCCCTAGAATCCTTGATTAGAGAAAAAGGGGGTAAAATCCTTTATAACACGAAAGTAAATAAAGTAATTGTTAAAGATAGGCAAGTTATAGGCGTAGAAACTAATCAAGGAGATAAAATTAAGACAAACCACGTGATTTCAAATGCATCCCCTACATTAGTTTATAATAATTTAATATTTCCTAAAAATGAGGTACCGAAACAAGCTTTAAAAACCATGAATGCCCGACGACATGCAATCAGTTGTTTTGTTGTATATTTGGGTTTGAATGCGAGTGCTGAAGAATTAGGAATTGAAAATTATAGTTACCATATTTATGATACAACTAATACTGAAGAAATTTATGAATCCTTTAAAACATTAAATCCTCCTAAAGCTCAGGCAACAATATGCTTAAATAAAGTAAACCCTGATTGCTCTCCACCAGGTACATGTATTCTTACAATTACAGCTTTTTTTCTTCCCGAAGCATGGAAGGATGTAAGCTCTGAAGATTATTTTAATTTGAAAAATAAAATCGCTCGACATTTAATAAATACCTTTGAATTTGCAACGAAAACCTCTATAAGAGAACACATTGAAGAGATTGAAATTGCTACGCCCCAAACATTAGCAAGATATACGGGAACATTCGGAGGTTCGGCATACGGATATGAAACAGACCCTTGGGATTCTTTTATGCCCAGATTAATGGAAATGAACAATGAAAAATATATTAAAGGTCTAGAATTTTGTGGAGGCTTTTCTGCAAATTGCCAGAGTTATACAAATGCTTTACTCTCTGGTCAAATAGCCGCCTTTTTAACTTTACAAGAATTAAATGAAACAGGTGATTCTGAGTGAAAGAAGATCAAAAGCAGAAATTGAAGGTATCAGTAAAGGGAAATATTCGAGATTTATTAGCATTTAAAAATTTGACTTCACAACGTAGAAAAAATATTGACAAAGCATCTGAGGAGTTTATAAAATCTGATCCTGTAAATAATCTAGCTCAACTTCTACATCCTTCAATTCAAAATTTAATGATTAGTGAAATAAAAGAAGAAACTAAATCTGCTAAAACCTACAGGCTTATTCCCGATCCAGATTCAAGTACGGATAAAGTTGCTTATTTCAGAGCGGGGCAGTTCCTCAGTTTAAAAGTTGATGTAGATGGAACTCCAATCACACGTCCATACTCTATATCTTCATCTCCTTCAGATGCGTTAAGAGGTTTTTATGAGATTACGATTCGAAAAGAAGACCACGGATTCCTTACAGAATATGTATGGGAGAATTGGGAGAAAAATACTAAAATAAAGAGTTCTGGACCTAATGGTTATTTTTATTATGATCCCATTCGAGACTTAAAAGAAGTCATCGGAATAGCGGGCGGTTCGGGGATAACCCCATTTAGATCAATGGCAAAAGAGATTATGGAGGGTAAATTAAATATCAGTTTAACTCTACTTTATGGTAGTAGTGAAGAGGATGATATTCTATTTTATGATGAATTTAAGGAATATGAAAGTAGAGATCCTGAGAAAATTAAAATTGTCCATGTTTTAAGTTGTGAGGAGGTTAGCTTAGACGGTTGTGAACAGGGATTTATTACCGCAGGTATAATTGAAAAATATTGTGACTTTAGTAATAGTTCCGTCTTTATTTGTGGCCCTCAAGTAATGTATGATTTTATTGATAAGGAATTGAGTAAATTTAACTTACCAACGAATCGTATTCGAAAAGAAGTGTATGGAGAAGTGAAGGATATAGTTTCTTTACCTAATTATCCAAAGAAAATGGCAGAAAAATCATTTAAAATCAAAGTAAGGATAGGAAATTTATCAAAAGATATCCCCGCTAACGCACATGAAAGTGTATTAGTAGCAATGGAACGAGCCAAATTGGCTCCTCCCTCGGTATGTCGATCCGGCCAATGTGGTTTTTGCCGTTCGGAATTAATTTCTGGTGAGATATTTGTAAATCCAAAAAATGATGGGAGGAGAACAGCCGATAAAATATTGAAATACTTTCACCCTTGTTCCTCATATCCATTAAGCAATCTTGAGATGGAAATACCAAGAAGCTAATTAAATAAAAAAAAGTAATTTATTTTACTTTTATCAATCCATATTCCATCCTCTAAGAGAATAATAATTCTGAAGCATTTCTTTAAGTGGAGGGACGTTTTTCTTAGTTCCTCCTTTTGGAATAGGTATAGAGAATCTTGAACCAAGTGAATCATCTTTTTTCGTAATTCCGCATTTTTCATTATAATTCCGTTTCATATTAAATAAGTTTTCTCCAATCTGGACCCAATCTTCAACTGTGTAGGATCTTCCAGTAATTGCATTTACAGCATCCACCCATGGTGTAATCTCTGATGAATACCAAAACCCAAAAATGCAACCACCAGTTGCAGTATAAGCCTCAGACGCATCTTGGATTTTCTTTACTGCGCTTACAGATTCAATAGTATTATAAGGATCAATTCGCTCTGTAAGGCCTATTTCCTTTTTTAAATTGGCGGCAAATGATAAATGAAGAGGTTCAAAACCATGATATGCCCCACGAGAAGATGTAGCGAGATCTAAAGCAGTCATATTATTTGAGCGAGGTTCATGAGCAGGAACCTCAAGACCTTTTCCCTGAATATTAAGATCATCTGGTAAACTGTATTTTTGACAAAAGAGTCGTACTCCATCAGCTAAATCATCGCCAATCTCCTTTCGAAATGCAGTTAATGTGATTAAATTCTCAATTGCTGAAATAGCACTCCATATGATATATTCATCCGATTCAGGATCCTTTTCGAAACCAAGTTCCTCATAATTTATGTCAATTAACTTTCTCTCTATTGCTTCAAGAAAAACAGCGAGAATACCACCAAGAGAAATGCAATCCATTCCATAATCATTAACCATAATATTCCATCTTACTAAGGCATCTAAATCATCCACAAGTAAGTTAGAACCCAACATTGCTAAGAATTCATATTCTGGCCACTCAACCCAATCATTATTGAAATTTATATTTCCTCTACAAGCAGTCCCACAATTAAAACATGAATAATGTTTTATTTCATAGTTGTCTTTTAGTGCATAATATCCAATATTTTTTGTTCCTTTCCATCTACTTAGAGTAAAATTCTTGATCGGTACATCTCCTGCACTTACATAATTATCCATATGTCCAGGGGTACCTAATTCTTGCGTTGCTACAGCAAGGGGGAAAATTTTTCCAATTGTTCTTATTTTTCGGGCTGAATCCATTAATTTATCTCTATTATCGATGGGTACATCTTTAGTACCACGCACAACTATTGCTTTTAAATTTTTACTGCCCATTACAGCACCCATCCCGCAACGTCCTGCAGCATGACCTTTCTCATTCATAATTGAGGAAAATTTCACAAGATTTTCTCCAGCAGGACCAATTGATGCAATCTTTGCTTTATCATCATCAATTTCTGCGCATAGAAGATCCTCTGTCTCTCTAGTTCCTTTACCCCATAGCTTTGTAGCGTCTCGAATTTCAACATTATCGTCATAAATCCATAAGTAGACAGGGCTCTCACTCACTCCGCTAATGATAATATGATCATACCCCGTTCTTCTTAATTCATTTCCAAAAAATCCACCAGCAGAAGATTCACCTAGAATTCTAGTTAAGGGAGATTTTGCCATAACAAAATGTCTACCACAGTAGGGGATTGCAGTTCCACAAATTGGACCAACAGAAAAGATAAGGAGGTTTTGAGGATCATATGGATCTATATTTGGAGGAACTTCCTTGATGAAGATTGCAGCTGCAACTCCCGCTCCACCAATATATTTTTCTTCTAATTCAGGATCTACATCTTCTGTGGTAAAGTTCTTAGATCCTAAATCAATTCTTAAGATTTTTCCCATATAATTTATCTCCTAATATTTTGTCATTAATATTTTTTAGACTTTAAAACTATATAAATATTAAAAAAAAGAGAGGATATCTTATTTTAAGAGGGTATAAACTTCAAAAAAATCTCCTAAAGATTTAAAAATCTTTAAATTCAAATTCAGAAAAAATGAGTTTAATTTTTTCTTTCTCATCTTTGTTTAACCACCGAGAATAATTATACATTGGCCTTATTCCAATTTTCTCGGATTTTGAGATCCATAATGGATTATAAGGGAGTAGTCCAATAGTTTTGATATTTAATGATTTTAAATATTTTGCTAAATCCGTTAAATTTTGAGGGGTATCGGTTATATTAGGAATTAGCGGAATCCGTGGCAGTAGTTCTTTATGTTTCTTAATTAAATCTTCGAAATTTTCAAGAATTTTTTGATTTGAGACTTGACAATATTGAGCATGTAATTCTGGATTAAAAATCTTCAAATCAAAATAGATTAAATCTATGTATGGTAAAATAAGTTCATTAAATTCTGACTGATTATAGAGTCCACATGTCTCTATACAGGTATGAATCTTATTTTTTTTTAATTTAATTAATAAATCATGGACATAATCAATATGGTAAAGCGGTTCTCCTCCCGAAAGGGTTACCCCTCCATTAGAATTATCAAAAAAGACTTTATCCTTTAATATAATCTTTACTAATTCATCAATGCTGTATTCTTTACCTACAAATTTTAAAGCATCGTTTGGGCAGATATTAATACAAGCACCGCATAAATTGCACAGATTTCGATGAATACGATATTCATATTCAAAATCTATAGCATTCTGTTCACATCTCGTTAAGCACATCTCGCATTCAATACATTTATCGCGATCAAAATATAGCTCTTTTGTTGGAGATTTAGCTTCTGGATTTTGACACCAAGCACAAGATAATGGACAGCCTTTGAAAAAGATTAATGTTCTTATCCCCGGACCATCATCTAAGGCATTTCTCTTAATATCTACTACTAAAGGTTTAATTTTCATTTACATTCTAAAATTTTAAAAATTAAAAAATAAAAATTATTTATTTTGATTGATACTCATGTCGTTCAATTATTTCTAATTGCATATTTTTATTGAGTTTCGTAAAGTAAGCATTATAGCCCGACACTCTTACTAGTAACCAACGATAATCCATCGGATGCTCCATTGCATTTCTAAGAGTTTCTGTTTTAATTACATTAAATTGCCACTGCATGCCTCCTAGATCGAAAAAGCTTTGAACATAACTATTAAATAGGTCAAGAGTTTCTTTATGTGAATCACCAGGATGGGGGACTAATTTTACATTATAAGAAGCATTGTTGGCCATCTTTAAATGATTTAAACTACCAACACTTCGAATACTCGGAAGTAAGATATCAGTAGTTCCTGGGGCAGGTGTTAAGCCAGGAGTTAAGGCTTTTCCTTTTTTCCTTCCAGAAGGCAATGCCCCAGTAAGCATTCCAAAACCAGTATGATAGCTAATAGACCAATAACCCACTAAATATTTCCCACCTCTATAATTTTTAGCAGAATTATATATTTCATAGCAGTAATCAATCAAATCTTGAGCGAGTTCAATGGTACCATCCTCACCGCTGCCGAATTTTGGTACATTTTCTATTTTTTTCAAAATAGATTCATATTCATTTTCAAAATTATGTTCGATAGCATCCATTAAGGTTGCAAAATCAAATTCTTTCTTTTCATAGACTAGATCCTTGATCACTAACAAGCTATCAACAACATCTGTTAAGGCTACAAGAGCAACCCCAGAAGTGTTATAAATGGCGCCGCCGTGAATTAGATCTTTTCCCTTTTCTAAAGGTCCCTCATAAAATGCTGATAATAAAGGAGTAGGATGTACATATTTATGTGATTCTCCAAGGTAGTTATTAATCTCTATGGATTGTTCAGCTAAATATTTTAGTTGAGTTTTGTAAGCATCGTAGAAATCTTGAAAGGTAGAAAACGCAGATCTTGTGTCTCCTGTCGCTGGACCTATTAAATCCCCTGTTAAGGGAATAGCACCATTGTTTAATGCCATTTCGAGTGGGGCAACTAAATTTAATAACATACAATTTGTGTGACCGTAATGTTTGCCTACAATCGTAGGCTCTACACAACCTGTAGCAGCCCAACCTCGAGCATCCTCAAGTGAAAATCCCTCATGGATTAATGCTTCGATCATTGTTTTATCGTTATGGATGCTAGGTGAGGCACCCATATTAACGTTTACTTCGCATAAGCGACGCAGATATTCTTTTGAATTAATCCCTGAATGGTATCGGGCATTCATATTGGGATCTTGGAATCCTAACATCTCATTTGTTTTTAAAATAATGTAAGTCATATCATTTACCGCATTATCACCGTTTTTATCGACTCCACCGACGGTTACAGTATCATCCGAAGAACTACCGCCAAATAGCTTCCATCCTACGTTTGGCATTAATGGATCATGATCATTTATTCTAACAAATAGTGATCCTACAAGTTCGATTGCCTTTTTCACTACATCTTCTCTTTCCCTGTCATTTGAAGCTTTTTGTATCTCTTTAAGGAAAAATGGCTGTAACATTTGATCTAATCGCCCTATGGACAGTGCAGAATTCGCATTTTCACAATGTAAGCAAACAAAGCTTGTCCATATTGATTGAATAGCTTCATGTAACGTCTCAGCAGGATGGGCTGGTACCTTTTTACAGATCTTAGAGATTTGTTTTAATTCTTCTATGCGTACCTCTTGTTTTGGATCATTAGGGTCTAATGTTTCAGCAAGCTTTAAAGCATGGTCACTTAAATGATTTGAATACGTAATAACTCCATCAATGGTTATCTGTATAGCATTATAAAAATTCTTCTCTTCAGAGGATGTAGCTTTCTGCTCCAAATTAGCGGCTTTTTGTTTAACACTCAATAATCCCTCGTTGAGAACCATTGGAAAACCGGGAACCGTATGGCTTATTGCGTTGGTCTTCATCATAAAATAGAAAACCCATCCTTCCTCCAACTTTTGTGATTTAGGATTGTTGAATTTATTTCTACAATGCTCTCTGACATTTCGCTCCATCCAATAGGGGAACACTTCTAAGCTTAAAATATCTGCATCTTTATCAGAAATATCGTTAGGATTAAGTTCGCGATCACAGATTGTTTTTAGTTCAGGCCAGATTGCAGTTGCAATTAATTCGGGATACATAGGGATACCCACTTCTTTTGAAGTTGTAGATCCTGCAATTAAATGATGATCATGAATAATTGGTTCTTTATGAGTCATAATATAATTTACTGCTCCCGCCTGTCTTAGTTCTGGATCAAAAGGTTTTCCAGATTTATCTGTTTCAAATCCATTCTCCTGATGATATTCAGTTACTAACTTTGCCCTTTCGACGCAAATTGCTGGTTTTAAGGCAAATCGTCTATTTTTTAAATATTTTAAGCGAGGAAAGTCATCTAAAGTGTATTTTGCTAAATAAGGATCATCCAATGCCTTAACATTATCGACTTTATAATTCAGACTTTCATTTTTAATCTTCCTACTCTTCTCTCCTTTATCAATGTCTTCAATGGGGTACATTAATCGATTTTCTGGTCCTTTATAATCTTTAATTTTGGCACCCATGACAAGTGAAGTAAGATAAGAGAACTTGGTAAGATAGGACATATTACCATCATAACCCATTTCATTTGTTAAGAGATAATCAAGAGATTCATCAGCACTCTTATCATAAAGGTTTGCCAAGGTTTCTTTATCTTTGTAATAGATGGTAATGTTTGGATCATCAATTTTACCATCATAAACTGTCATTTTACCATCTTTAAAAATAACATAAAGATTAACTTTATCATCTTTCGTTTTAAATTGATATTTTGCATTAAAAGTAAAACCCGTTTTCTCATTTTGGATCTCTCTACGCATTTTTCTGCGGGTATCAAATATCATAGCCAGCAAATTTAGTTGACTTTTAAAGTCCTCAATCTTTTCATCAACAGTTAATGTTTTCAACTTATTTTCACCTAAAAATTAACTATATTCTTTTTTTTAATTTGAATTATTGCTATTTAATTATAGATTTATGATCTTTTAGTTTATTAATATTTTCTACTTCTTAGAAAAATAATGTATTAATTAAGAAAAAGATTTATTGAAATAATTTCTATTAATTTATCTTTCTAAAAGGTTAGATTTAATGAATGAACAAAATAATAAAGGAAAAGATAATAGAACTTATGATGTCATCGTAATCGGGGCAGGAAATGGGGGTTTGGTTGCAGCGGCTCGTGTTGCGATGAAGGGAGCAAAAGTTCTTCTACTTGAACAACATAATCTACCTGGTGGCTTCGCATCGAGTTATGTGAGAGGAAGATTCGAATTTGAGACATCTTTGCACGAATTATATGATTATGGGACGCCAGAACAGAATGGAGGGATTCGGAGACTTCTTCAAGATAAATTACAAATAGATACAGAATTTGTACCCGTACCTGAGGCTTATCGCTTGATAGTGACTAATCCAGAAGAGAAAATTGATGCTGTATTACCTTTCGGTATTGAGGATTTTATTGAGGCTATTGAGAGACAAGTCCCAGGATCCAAACAATCAATAAAAAATTTTTTCCAATTAGGAAAAGAAATTGATGAGGCTACAAATTATGTAGGTAGAATGAGAGGCAACCCTGACCAGGACGTACTATTACGGGAACATACGAATTTTTTAAGGACTGCTGCATATCCTATTGATGACGTCCAAGATGCACTTAATATTCCTAAAAAAGCAAGAGCGTTATTAAATGCATACTGGTTGTATTTAGGAGTTCCCACAAGTAGAGCAAATACTACTGTTTTTGCATCGATGGTGTATGGATATGTTTTAAAAGGAGGTTATATTCCAAAAATGCGATCTCATGAATATACCTCTGCAATTGAAGCAAAAATTAGAGAATATGGTGGTAAAATTGAATATAATACGAAAGTAGAAAAGATTTTAGTAAAAGATGGACAAGTATGGGGAATTGAAACTCAAAATGGGGAAGTGATTAATACAAATCATTTAATATGCAATGCATCCAAGACACTAACTTATAATAAGTTAATTCATCCAAAGTCAGAAGTTCCTGAAATTGCATTTAAGGAGATTAATGCTCGTACACATGGTATTACAACTATAGTGGTATATATGGGATTAGACACCACCGCAGATGAATTGGGACTTAATGATTATAGTTATTTTATATGTGATACTATGGATACAGATCAACTTTATGATTCTCTTATTGATTTAGAAGTACCTAAAGTTCAAGCATCAATATGCCTTAATAAAGCAATCCCTAATTGTTCACCACCGGGAACATGCATCATCTCGATCACATCTGCGTTTCGTCCAGGAGCTTGGGATAATGTTAAGCCCGAGGAATATTTTGACCTTAAAACGAAATTTGCTGAAGGATTAATTAAAAATTTCGAAAACGCAACTGGTGCTCAAATACGAGATCATATCGAAGAAATTGAAATTGCTACACCAGAAACGTTTTCAAGATTTACTGGAACATATAATGGGGTAATTTATGGCTATGAATTAGACTCCTGGGATTCAGTCGTACCACGGCTTCAAAATATGAATGATGAAAAGCATATTAAAGGATTAGAATTCTGTGGAGGCTTTGGATTACGAGGACATGGTTATAGTAGTTCATTAAAGGATGGGGAAACAGCCGCCTTGTTTACTATACAATCACTAATAAAAGAGGGGGTTATTGAATGAATCAAGAAGATAATAAAAGATTGGATGTTACTATTAAAAGCACTTCACGCGATTTACTTGCCTTTATGAAATTATCTACAAGTAGAAAGAAACGTTTTGAAAAAGCATCTAGTGAACCTATCACAACAGATCCTATGAATGAATTAGCTACTAAGCTTCATCCTATTCGACAATTTTTAATTATTAAGAGCATAAAAAATGAGACAAAGAGCACAAAAACTTTTAAATTGATACCAAATAAAGATTTGGGTACAACTGAGCTCGCTTACTTCAGGCCAGGGCAATATTTAAGCTTGAAAGTTAATGTAAATGGAACAGAAATAACGAGACCTTATTCAATTGCATCTTCTCCTAATGATGCGCTTAAGGGTTTTTATGAATTGACCATTAGAAAGGAAGAAGCTGGATTTTTAACATCTTATATTTGGGATCATTGGGAAGTTGGTACGCAGATTGAAAGTTCTGGGCCTGAAGGCTTTTTCTACTTTGATCGCTTAAGAGATTCCAAACAAATTGTAGGTATAGCAGGTGGCTCGGGGATTACTCCCTTTCGTTCAATCGCAAAAGCGATTATTGAGAATACAATTGACGCGAAATTAACCTTATTATATGGCAGTAGTAATGAGGATGATATTATTTACTACGACGAACTTAAAGCGTTAGAAAAAAAATATCCAGAGAAATTCAAGATAATATACATTTTAAGCTGTGAAGTGGTTTCATTAGAAGGTTGTGAACAAGGGTTTATCACTGCTGATATTATTAGAAAGCATTGCAATATCGATAATAGTTCTATTTTCTTATGTGGTCCACAGATTATGTACAATTTCGTTGAGAAGGAATTAGAACAATTTAATCTTGCATTAAGACGTATTAGAAGAGAAGCTTTTGGAGAAGTTAAGGATGTGGTTGGACTTCCTGGATATCCCCAAGAACTTGCTGAAAAATCCTTTAAGATGATTGTTCATATGGGGGAATTGACAGAAGAAATCCCCGCATTAGCTACAGAATCTTTAATTGTCGCAATGGAAAGAGCAAAGTTTGCGCCTCCTTCAAAATGTCGCTCAGGTGAGTGTGGGTTTTGCCGATCGCAATTAATTTCCGGTGAAGTCTTCGTCAACCCGATTTCGGATTGGAGGCGAGCCGCGGACAAAAAATATGGATATATTCATCCTTGTAGTTCTTACCCTCTTTCTGATATTGAAATTAAAGTGCCTAAAGATCAATAATTTATTTTTTTTTCACTTTATTTAGTTTCTAGTCATAGAATCTTTAACAAAAATTTATTTTATTTTATATCTTTAGTTCCTTTAACGAATTCAAATACTTCGTTCCTATGATATGAATACTATAGTAAAATTTGGTTTTCTTGCGTTAATTATAATTTTAATTCAGTCTTCCATAAAGTTAATAGGAGTCCTAATAACAGGCAGTCTTAGCTTCCTATCTGAAACTGTTGATACTCTTACTGATATCTTTTTTGTCTCTTTAACGATATTTGCACTTTACCAGAGTCAAAAGCCTCCTGATTTTGAGCATATGTATGGTCATTCCAAGATTGATTCAGTAGGAGCCATGATTCAAGGAATTATCCTCATTAATATCTACGTTCTTTTAATCGTTAATGCGATAAATTCAATTATTTCGCAGTCTTACGAAGTGGTTAATGCGGATATTGGATTTTTTCTAATATTAATATCTTTTGGTATTAATCTTGCTTTCTCAAGATACTTAATATTTCAAGGAAAAAAAAAAGAGAGTTTAGCCTTAAGAGTCCAAGGATTAAATTTATTCCAAGACGCAATGAGAGCAGTTATTGTTATAATAAATTTTTTTTTGGTGTTGTTCTTTGATCTTAAGATTTTCGATACATACTTCAGTATAGCCTTGTCAATCTGGATCATTTTTAGTGCATTTAAGTTATCAAGAGAAGGTGTTAAAAATTTAATCGATGTAAATCCTATAGATATGCAAATCTTAGAAAGCATGAAAAGTGAGATAAATGAATTAGAACACGTTATTTCTGTTGAGGATCTAAAAGTAAGGGCAAGTAATAAGAATCTTTTCTTAGAGTTGAGTTTATTAGTCGAAGATCATATCTCTATTGTTCATGCAAATGAGATATCCAAATTTGTTAGAGAATTAGGGAGATCTTATTTTCCGATTTATAACGTAGAAGCAATAATTGAAATGAATCCTCTTTCTAGCGAAGCCTCCTTGAGCGATACTATAATAAACTTGCTATATACCATTAAGAGTGAATTTTCTGAGATCAGTGATGTAAAAGATTTAAATATCTTTAGAATTGAACAAGATTATTACGTTTCTCTCTCTATTGTCGTAGATGAAAATCTTACATTAGCAGAAGCACATAATGTGTGTCATAAATTTGAGACGCTTTTAAAGGAACAAGTACCCAGGATTTCGAGAATTATTACCCATATAGAAGCAAAACCGCTTAATCAAATACCAAGAAGTGAATTAATTTGTACTAGCCTTGAACCCGAAGCTTTGACTCATATAAAGGAAGAAATTGGAAAAATCTTAAAAACCATCCCAGAAGTCAAAGATTATCATAAAATAGAAGTTTGGAATGCGTTAGGATCATGTATCTTGGAATTACATGTGTTATTTGATGGAAACCTTAATATTAGTAAAGTTCATGATTTAATTTCGGATATTGAACAAAAACTAAAAAAGAATCTATTTTTAGAAAATCTAAAAGAAATTATTATTCATTCAGAACCAGTAAATAATGAGTATTAAATTAGTCAGTTAAAGTTAAAATGGAAAATTATATTTATCCAAACCTAAATCTTCTTGAATTGCTTTTATATCTTTTTGAAGACTGCTATTAATAGGAATACCCTTTTCTTTCCTTTCGATTTCAAAATAATATTCTTTTTCTCCAGCCGTATATATCCTTTTCGCTCCAGGTTCTTTTTTTGAATTTCTTAGTGTGCGTAGAATCCTTCCAGTAGTATGCTTAAAAGAATCTAAACCTATAAAATTTTCTAAATTCATTGCTAAGAAAAAGTGTCCCACTGGCAACTTCTTATTTCCATTTACATAAATACCAGCAGTATCTCTTAAGAAAACTCCTTCTTGTAGAGCAGAAGAAAGGATCTCTATAAAGGTGGCATATCCGTACCCTTTATGTCCCGATGTATTTTCTCCTTTTCCCCCTAAGGGAAGTAGAGCTGCGGAAGAAGCATTTAAATCATGTAAAACATTTCCAGGATTGTTTTCAGATTTACCACTTTTTGTTATAATTAATCCCTCTGGGACAGGCTGATTTAGTCTATTATATACTTCTACTTTTCCCCTTTGAATTATACTTGTTGCACAGTCGATAATAAACGGAAAAACTTCATCGCTAGGAGCTCCCATAGCCAAAGGATTGGTTCCAAGTAGAGGTTCAACTCCAAATGTAGGAGGTACCATCGGTCGGGTGTTAGTGGTTGTTATTCCGATCATCCCCTCTTTAATTGCCATAAGAGAGTAATAACCCGCAATACCAAAATGTGTGGAATTTCGGGTGGCAACTGAACCAATTCCATATGTTTTTGCCTTCTTTATAGCTAATTTCATAGATTTATAAGCAATCACGGGACCTAACCCAAAATTACCATCTATCACCGCTGTGGTAGGGGTTTCTTTTATTATTTCAATTTTGGTTCTTTTGTTATAAATACCATTTCGTATACGATCATAGTACATCTTTAAGCGTTGTGTTCCATGAGTATCAATTCCTCTAAGATCTGAAGTGAGGAGTACATCAGCCAAGATTTTTGCATCCTTTTTCGGAACTCCTAATCCTTTAAAGGTGTCAATCATAAAGTTATTTAAGAGTTCAGGTTTTACATGAATGATTTCATTTGAATGGAGTTTTCTAGTCTCTTCATCAGGCTCGGTTTCGGTCATATTCAATCATGATTTATTTTTCATAGACAGAATGTTAAAACATTGAATTAGGTTTAATTAGAAAGCTATCTATTTTAATTAATTCCTAATTAATAGAATGTGAAAATTAGTGATAAATATTTAAATCCTCAATTTAAGACCTTTTTTTATATTGAATAAATAATTTTAAAATATTTTTTTAACCAAATTAACTTTAAATTAAATAAAGTTAAGGAGAAAGAATCTAATGTCTGAAGAAATCTATAGAAAACTACAGCAACATTTTGACAGCTTTCCTTTAGGATTTCCTCCCACTGAATCAGGAGTTGAAATTCGATTATTAAAGCGGCTATTCAGTCCACAAGAAGCTGAAATCGCTCTATTTTTGAAATGTGGACATT
This sequence comes from Promethearchaeota archaeon, assembly GCA_016840165.1. GTDB lineage: Archaea > Asgardarchaeota > Lokiarchaeia > Sigyniarchaeales > SOKP01 > SOKP01. The sequence continues at coordinate 100,174 of JAEOSU010000051.1, read as the reverse complement.
TCGGGTCATATACTAATTTCATGTCCTTGAATGAAATTCATAGCTATGTGAAAGATTTAGGATATTCATTAAAGGAACTAAAAAAGTATTTGGATAATATGGTAAAAAAAGGGGCGATAATGGGTGCTATAGTAAATGGTATTAAATCATATGCTAACGCCTTGTTAATACTTGGTATATATGAATTACAAGTAAATAAATTAAGCAAAGGATTTTTAGAGGATTTTGAGCAATATCTACAAGAAGGTTGGGGACCCGCCAATAGGGATATTGATATCCCCCAAATGCGCATGATACCAGTGGGTATTGAAGTAGATTACAGTAATGAAATATTGAGTTATGATAATATTAAAAAACTATTTCAAGAATCAGAGGGCCCATTTTTAATAACCAACTGTGTTTGTCGTCAAACACAAGATTTACTTGGTGATCCATGCAGAATGACTGATCGCAGAGAAGTATGTATGGCGTTTGGCGATTTAGCAAAAATGTATATAGAACAAGGATGGGGTAGAGAAATCTCAAAGCAAGAAGCAGTTGGTTATTTACGTCAAAACGAAGAGGAGGGATTAATTTTTCGACCTGGGAACACCCAGAAAATGGATTTTGTATGTAGTTGTTGTTATTGTTGTTGTGGAACCATAGCTAATCTTAAAAGGCTCCCAAATCCGGCGGATTTTACAACAAGTAATTATTATGCAGTAATTAATGAAGATTTATGTATTGGATGTGGTATTTGCGAAGATAGATGTCAAATGGAAGCAATTTCACTTGAAAATGATATTTCTTCAGTTAATTTAAAAAGATGCATTGGATGTGGAAATTGTGTTATAAGCTGTCCTTCGGAAGCAATAAACTTGCATAGAAAACAGCAACAAAATGTGCCTCCTTTAACTGTAGAGGAATTGCACCAAAAAATTATAGAAGAGAGGAAAAAGTTAAAAAACAAGTAATATAAAAAAATGGATTTAAAAAGGAAATTTATAATTACCTAAGCCAAGCTCTTTTTTCATTACTTTAATATCCTCTTGAAGACTTCTATTTAGAGGAATCCCTTTAGTTCCTCGTTCGAGTTCAGCCAAAAATTCTTTTTCTCCAGCTGTGTATATCCTTGCATTGTTAACGGCAAGTAAAGAAGATTGGAGTTTTAGAGACAATAATAAGGGGAGAAACTATATACAAAAAACCTTAATGAATACTTATTTTTAATAAAAAAATGAAAATGTTAAAATTAACTTAAATTTTAATCATTTACTCTACGTCTATGCACTATATTGTATAATAAGTAGATCACAACAGCGAGGGCACCAATACTAATACTTGAAATTATTATTATCCATACCAAGGAATAATCGGGTGGTGGTTTATAAGATCTAGGTATCAGATAGACTTTATTCGCAGTTCCAGCAGTAATGTATTGACCATTTGATGAAATTTCTAATGAACGAACATAATCCCCTACAGAAAAACTCCAAATAGGAATACTACTTGTATTATTAAAAAGATATACTTTCCCCCCGTTGGTTCCAACAGCGATATACTGACCATCGGAGGAGATTGATATATCTCTCACATATACTTCAATAGAACGAGACCATAATGGATTAGAATTTGAGCTATTGAATAGATATATATTATAAAGATCAGCAGCAACGACATATCTTCCATCAGATGAGATAGATACCCATCTTGAATTTCCTTCAGGTGAAAATGTCCATAAAGGATTAGGACTTGATCTATTGAAAAAGTAAACATTACCATGCCAACTGGCTGAAACAATATATAGACCATCGGAGGAAATGGCAATATCATTGACTTCATCTTCTGTTTCATAAGACCATAAAGGTATAGGATTTGTTTTATCGAATAGACTGACATTTTTATAATCTCCGATGACGATATACTGTCCATTCGATGATAGAGTCCCAAATGGCCAGGTACTTGCTGTTGTATAGTTCCAAAGAGGTTCATTGCTTGTTTTATTCAAAAAATAGAGTTGATCATCAAAGTATCCTCCTGTAATAATATATTGTCCATCATCCGAAATAATTGGTCCCTGCGCACAACAATAATACCATAAAGGTGTTGAATGGTTTTTTTCGAAGAGATATACTCTTCCATTTATACTTCCTACTGTAATAAAATCTCCATTAAATGACATTGACACTTTCTGTACTTCTCCTAATGTATCATAGTTCCATATAGGTGTGTTGCTGGTATTATTAAAAAGATACACATAATTATCTTTACTTCCCACTACTATATATTCTCCATTGTATGATATAGCAACAGAATTTACAAAATCTCCCACTTCATATACCCTGACGGTATTATTACTATTAGAAAAACCATCTGAAATAAATAAATTAGCTCCATTGGTAAATAATATTTCAAATATTAAAGTCCAAATTAGAATATATTTAAATATCCTTTTCTTTCGCCTCATTATTCTCTCCTTATAAATTTTAGAGAATTATTATGTATATAAGAAAAAGCGTATATAAATCTTTGAGTTTTAAATTTCTATAGAAGAGAGAAAGAGACTAAAAACAATTAATTTAAAAAAATGGTTTTAGAAGGGAAATTTGTAACTATCTAACCCAAGCTCTTCTTTCATTACTTTTATGTCCTCTTGAAGGCTTTGATTTAGAGGAATCCCTTTGGTTCCTCGTTCAAGTTCAGCCATGTATTCTTTTTCACCTGCGGTATAGATTCTTTCAGCATTTGGATCTTTCTTCGCACTTCTAAGACTTCTCATAATATTCCCTGCTGTTAATTTAAAAGCATCCAATCCCGCAAAAAATTCCGTATTTATCGCTAAGAAAAAGTGTCCAACTTTTAACCGTTTTTGCCCATTCTCTTCGATTCCAAGAGTATCTCGTAAAAATATGCCCTCTTGTAATGCAGCAGATAATAATTCAACAACCGTGGCATATCCATAACCCTTATAACCCGCAGTTTCCTCTCCTTTTCCTCCTAGTGGTAGAAGTGCTGCTTTCCGTTGGAGCATTAAATCGAGTATTTCATTAGGATCTCGGAGAAAGTTCCCATCATCCCCCACTACGGTATTTTCTGGCATAGGTTTATCAACTCTACTGTATAATTCTACTTTACCCCTTTGAATGATACTGGTAGCACAGTCTATTAAAAACGGGAATTTCTCATCGGTGGGAGCTCCAACAGTTAATGGATTAGTACCAAGCATGGGTTCAACTCCGAAAGTAGGGGGGATCGATGGCCGGGCGTTTGTTACCGCTAATCCAATCATCCCCTCTTTAATTGCCATTAAAGAATAATAGCCTGCAATACCGAAATGGGTTGAATTGCGAACGGCAACCGCCCCAAGACCATACTTTTTAGCTTTCTCTATTGCAGTCTTCATTGCTTTATAAGCAATTACGTGACCCATTCCACAATTACCATCCCATAAGGCAGTAGCTTGATCATCCTTAATAATATCAATTTTTGTCTTGACTTCATAAATACCTTGCTTTATACGATCATAATACATCTTGCAACGCTGAATTCCATGAGTATCGATACCTCTAAGATCTGAAGCAATTAAAACTTCTGAAATGATTTCAGCATCTTCTTTTGGTAAACTCAATCCTATAAAGACATCTCTCATGAAGTTTTGGAGAGTTTTTGCATCTAAATAAACAATTTCGTCATTCATTAACAATCAATCTCTAATTTATTAAAAATTTTAAGTAGTTCTGAGCTACTATAAGTGTTGATTTTACTTTAATACTATTGTATTATGAAAAATAAGTAATCATTTTACTATATACGGAGAAAAATAAATGAGATATTATATCCATATTATGAGGCTTTTTGAGTACTGAGTTCGATCTAATGAAATATGCGATATAATGATTTAAATACCAAAGTTAAAGGAAGTTTTTATAAAGAAATCACTATTGATAATGACGATGGGGAAATAACCTACATTTTTCCAGACACCAAAGAGTTCATTTCAATTCTAAAGAGAGATCTCAGCAAGAAAACAGCAAGGAAATTATAATTATCAATATCAGAAAAACTGAAGTGCTGTAAGTAAAAAATTAAAAATTGCCCATAGAATCCTAAGAAGGAAAAAACTAGGAAAACAACCTTTATTTTTATATTAAGTAATAAGCTTTTTATATAGATTTAGAATATTTTCTAATTAAGTAGAGCTAAATCTATCTTCTTGAAATTGATGCAGTTACTAAATAGTAATATTGTATTTCAGGGGAGAACCGAAGCAATCTATAAAGTTATCGTGATCGCGGATCCCGCAGTTGGTAAAACAAGTCTTCTTACTAAGTTTGCTAAAAATCAATTTAAGGAAAGATATTTGTCAACTGTAGGAGTGAATATTCTTAAGGAACCAATTAATCTGGATGAAAACACTGTTGCAAATCTAATGTTTTGGGATGTAGCAGGTCAACCTCAATTTTCCATGCTTCATCGCCCTTACTTCAATGGTGCAAATGGTGTTATTTTTACATTTAATTTATCCATTCCTAGTAGCTTTTCAAAATTAAAATTCTGGAATAAAAATGTTATAAACTACGGATTACAAAAAATTCCACATATACTACTTGGGATTAAAAATGATGTTCATGAGAAAGAAAGAATAAAACTGCATAAGATATTAGAAATTTCTAATTATATGAATGCCCCCTATTTTAAAATAATCCTTTCTCATAGTGGAAACCTAAAGTATATTTTTAAATATTTAGCAATAAATATTTACCGCTATTTATCATCTTTTTGAGTAAAATCTTGGATATAAGAAATAAAAAGAAGTTAGATAAAAAACCTGATTCTCGGGTTCAATACTATCACCAAGCTCATTGATATCATATCCCTCCACGCCTGACACTACAAAGCGCGAACCACTAGTCTTACGGTTGCTCCATCCCTGGCCTGACCGGGTTTGGCATTATGAGCTTATACCTTTCCTACAAAAGGTACTACTCTGCGACCCGCCTATGTAGCCGACGCTTCGACAGGATATAATAATGGATGGCAATAACTCATGAAACCTGAAACCAGGCAATTTCCGCTATGAGCATTTTGCGGTCCGTCCAGCAAGGGACTTCAGACGTTGCCCAACTTGTCCGAGATTGAATAATTACGGATCTAATTTAAAATTAATGATAAAAAGTAAAGAGAAATAAGAATAAATTTAGAGTTTTTTAGCTTGATTATTTTTATCTGAGACTTTAAGTGTATATTTACAATATCTGTCATTATCTGCTAATATACACCGATTAATGTTCGCATGAAATTCATATTTAGGGAACATAGTTATTAAAAAGCTTTTAGTATAGGGATAGCAGATGTTATCTTGAATGATAGTTGCTTGAGAAGGATTACTTTTCCCACCTATTGGACAAAATTTTTTGGAATGTTTTATAGATACTTCATAGGTAGATTCATCTAATTTTCTAATAGTGGGAGTTGCTCCTAATACTTTATAACTTCTTTTTAATGCGGCTTCAATTGTAGTATTCCAACCGCGCTTTTTGTATAATTCACCTAATTTAGAACCCAGTTTTGTTGATACGGCTCTCGGGAGATTCTCTCCCCCAACCTCAATCATTTCATTGATATAAGCATGAAAAAATTTTAAAGCATCTTTATCCATTTTTACCAGTATTTAGAGAATTTCAATTGTAAAATCAAATAATTATTTTCTACTAATTAGTAGTATTGATTATTACAATAAATTGCATATAATTATGGTCATTTCTGTTAAAAAGAAAAGTATGATCTACACAATAGTAAACAAAATTTTTATTTAATTAAACTTCAACCCAAAATCGTAATAACTGATCCTTATCTTCTTCAGCATATTCAATACCAATTCGTTTCCCCCTTAAGATCTTTTCACTATTTATAGGCTCTTCTAGGGCGAAAAAAAGTTCTGAATCTTCTGAACATGAATCTCTACTATTAAATTTTTTTCTAGTGATATCCATTGCCATGCAGAGCTTTCCCGGACCATCAATAAGATTTTTAAAATTTTTCCCAATCTTCACATTTCTTCTTTCTTTCATTAGTTCTATACCCTTAATGGGATATAGTTTCCTAATGAGTACTGCACACGGTATTCCTTCAGGTTCAGTAATAACATTTAAACAATGATACATCCCATAGATTAAATATACATATAATGTACCTGGTTTCTTATACATAGCTTCTGTTCTTGGTGTCTTACGAAAATTATAACTGTGGCATGCTTTATCATTTGAACCTAAATAAGCCTCAACTTCAATAATCTTTCCAATTAAATTATGATGATTTTCAATTCTTATAAGATATTTTCCTAGTAATTCCCGGGCAACAGTTATAGTGTCGCGTGAAAAGAAATCCCTTTGAATTCTTTTTAAGTGTTCCATTTAATTAAATACCAGTAAATTTTTATTCATCATTTTAGTCCGTCAGGTTTTGCTTAAGAAAATGTTCCATTTGGGCATTGCATGCGATAAATGCAAATCTTTTATCGATTGCTAACTCTAAATCAACTTCAGTACCTTCAAATGAGAAAAATTTACCACCAGCTTCTTTTAATATTAAATATCCAGCAGCAGTGTCCACAAGACGATTACTTTTTCTCAAATTAATGAATGCTTCCATATTACCGCTCGCAACCAGACATAACGACAATGCAGTGCTTCCTAATATTCGAATCCTATGAAATTTTGATATAATTGGATTCAAGAAAATCAATTTTTTTTCAATATTATGTGGAGAGATATTAATTTCAAAAAAGGGTTTATCTGACGTTCCTAACTCTGAAACGTGAATTTTTTGATCATTCATAAATGCTCCCATCCCTTTTTCTGCCCAGTAAAAATCCTTAGTATTTAGGTTTACGATAACAGATTTTACAATATCTCTCATATGAGTACCTTCTGCATAAGCAATAGAAACGGAGCAATATGGGATACCTCTTACTGAATTATTTGAACCATCAATAGGATCCACTATAAGAACCCTCTTATTTTTAATGGCCTCCTCACGAGTTCCGATAAATTGCTCTCCAACTTCCTCGCTAATTAACAAAAGGTTAAAACCAGATTCTTTTAGATACTCGATTATTGTATTTTCTGCGAGTGTATCTATATACATCGTCATGTCCCCACCCGCTCCTTTGGTCGATTTTTTTGCTGCTGATGGTTTTCCTAGTATAGGATGAACTTTATTGTATACTCTCTGTCCCATCTCTTTTAAATCATCAATAGTTATACTCATTATGGATTTTCCATCTCTCTTTTTATAATTTCTCTTAAGTTTTCTGATTCTACAATAATAATATGAACAAAACTATTCTCAAAGATTAAGCTTGGTCCTTTATTTAACGCTTTTCTGAGGTATAATTTATCTACCTTCTCAGAGACTAACCAATCAGAAATTAGAATACCTTTTCTCTTCTCAACATCCTTGAATTTATTAGAGATAATTGTATAGTTCGATAATGTCCCTTTGTTATCGTATACAAAATCAAGAAGCACAAAATAGGGAGCCTCACCGAAATGATCTGAAATTTGTGAGTTTAGATCATTATTTTCTGCGATTGGTACAGCGACACGAATAAATTGTTTTTCAGATGCTTGAGTTATAATGATAATACGAAAAATCTGAGGAAATCTTGATTGAATTTTTCGAGTGATCGCTTTCTTTAGATCTTCTATAAGATGGAGTTGAAGCTCTTTATTGAGAGTAATACTTACTTCTAAAAAGATATATCTACCATAAGAGCGAACTTCTAGCTTTTCTATTTCTTTCACTTTAGGAAAACCAGTAATTAAATCATAGAGTTCCTTTCTGTTATCAAAATCAATTACCGCATCTAGCAAAGTTTTTGTTGAATGTACAAATATATCATAACCTCCCTTAATGATAAACGCTGCTATGATTAAACCTATTATCGTATCTATAAGAGAAAACCCAAAGTAAGCTAATATAAAGCTAATAATGACTGATAAGGAAATAAAATTATCATAGAGCTTCTCACTTGCTTGTGATTGAATTATTGGTGATTTTGAATATCTGCCGACATATTTTAAGTAAATAGTTAAGAGAATGGTAATGCCGAACGATATAAGTAAAAAGATAATCACCTCAGTAGTTAAATAAAATTGTTTTAAACTTCCTCCTATGAACAAATTAAAATCAGATATAGCTTGGTAAATAATATTAAAAGCGGTATAAAAAATGAAAAACGAGATAACCAAACTAATGATATTCTCAATTTTATAATAACCATAAGGAAATTTTTCATTCGGTTTCTTATTTGCAAAAATTAAACCTATAAACGCTACAAGAGCCATGAAGATATCAGTTAATGAATCATAGGCATCTGCTTGAAGAGCCAAACTATTTGAGAGTATTGAAAAAAAGATTTTAAAAATAAATAAACCTAAATTGATTACTAAAAGAATTAAGTTTAGAAAAACTGGCTTCTTATATAACTTTGTATTTATATCCAAGATTAATCATTAACGATCTTATTCTTTTCTATAATCCATTTATCTACTAATAATTTTAGAGATTTCTGTTTCTGAGACGTATCATATTTACTATGAATAGTACTTTTCGGAATCCAGAACTCCTCACCAGAATCTAGGGTAATTAAGAGCGCTTTTGGGCTTTCAACTTTGATTTTTGCTGATATTTCTAATGCACCAGATGACACACCATATTCAGTAGTTTCAACGATCTGTAGCCCATCTCTTGCAGTTATTCGCTCTGAAAACACACCATACTCACCTTCATCTTCCATTTGTTCTTTTTCTTGAATATCAAATGTCCCCGAAGTTGCAAATTCAACTTTTTCTTTCAATATATGTTCTAGCATTAAAACTAAAAGATTCAAGCCAGGAAATCGCAATTTTTTCACATATTCACCAATTTTAATCCGAATAGTCTCACGTGCTTCAGATTCCCACCCGACATAAATTTCAGTCTTTCTTTCCTTAAACACATGAGACCCTCTCCAATTAGCACTCTTTTTATTAAGGACCTCTAATATACATATAATCTCTTCCATTGAGATCTTAACTGTCTTGCCTTCTTGTTTTGCTAAGGTCTCCCAAATACCATCCTCCTTTCGAGTAATACAACTTAAGAAGATATAGGGAACAGTTTTAGCTGGACTAGTAAGAATGAGTGCTTTTTTCTGTCCAAAAAATGTTTTTGTATGGTAATCTGCCATTTTTACAAATTATTTTAGTTAATTTAATACAAAAAGACTTAATTCCTTAAGAATTTAAAACTCTTTTTCTGATTTAAATCTGTTTAATATTATATAATAGTTATTATTTAATGGTTATAACAGGATTCTAATAGGATTATAATTTAGATAAAATATTAGTATAGTGAATTACATTAATTCAATCTCAACTAATACTGATTCTGGAATCTGTATTTTCATAATAAGATGCATACTTCTTTCATTTGCGATTATTTCAAAAAGACGTTTATGAATTCGCATCTCAAATTTAGCCCAGGTAGATGTCCCTTGACCAGAAGGTGCTTTTAAGGTCGGAACTCTTAATCGTTTAGTAGGAAGAGGTATTGGTCCATACTTTTTAATTCCTTGATTTTTACATACACTTTCGATTTGATCGCATACAGATTGAAGTGCATCAAGTTGGACGCTTGACAGACGGATACGAGCAGCTTGCAAACTAATTAATTCTCCTTTTTATGTTTCTCAATACGCAATATTGATTAATTGTAGGATGGATAATAATTAGTAAAATAAATATTTTATTATCAAATACTAAAAATCTAACAAAGAATAGAACTTCAAAACCTTAAAAGAAATTTATTCCCTAAATGAACGTTTTTTAAATACTTTTTTGCAGTTTTAAGACAATCTAATGCTTGTTGTTTCGGAGTTATTGGCAAATCGCGCATTTGATAATCGGGGTGAAAAATTAATAAACTATAGGGTATCTTATCATCAATTTCACTAATAAATTTGGCAATTAATTCGACTTCTTCTTTATTAACATATTCTGGTACTAATAACGTACAAGCACTCATTTCATATAAACCTTTACGGGTTCCAAAATAATTTTTAGCTAAAAATGCAAAGTTATTATATGTTCTTTTATTGCTTACACCGCAGAAAGCATAGTTTAATCGTTCATTGTATGATTTTAAATCAAATTTAATATTTCCTCCAGTCTTAATGACAATTTTCATACATCGTTCTATTAAATTCCTATTCCCGCTACCATTCCATTCCCAACACACACGAAATTTTCTTTCATGGATATTATTCTTAATTTTATTCAAGATTAATTCTGCTAAATTAATAGTGAATGGTAATTGGGGTTCAGGTGTACCTCCAAAATAACAAATACAGGTGATTTTATCGTTTTTATAGATATAATCTGCTATATTTTCAACATTGTGTAAATTATGTTTAGAAAAAGATTTATGAGAGGCATTTTGACAAAATAAACAATCGAAGGAACATCCATAGAGGAACGCAGCATAAGAATAAGTCCCTAATTCAGGACCCTTTTGATTTGAATATTCAGGGTAACCATATGAAGACCCAGCAGGACAAAACCATGCATTACAGCAATTTGTAGGATTAGCATCTAAATATCCATGAATATATCCTTTATTTTTGGTCGGTAGCGGCAATTCACGAGTTTTATCTTTCAATATATTTCTTAAACCACAATAACTTACATCTTGCTGACCAAGAGAGCATTCATTTACACATAAGTTGCAGTTTATTTTTTTATTCTCAATTGACGATTTAGGAGGCATCCCCGGTAAATCTGCTATTTTTCTTACCTGAGTATGAATATTGATAAGATGTGGTTTTATAACAGTCCAATCTCCATTAAGAATGCAATTCCGACAAATTTGAAGTATATCTGAAATTACTGGTGATGTTCTTCCACAATATTTACACGTTCCCATATTATTCCTTAATTTTTTTTAGTAACAAAAAAGTTTGACCCGATTTTTGGTTTGGATTTTGCTTAATCATAAATCCATCAAAACCATTGTTAGTAAAAGAAGATTTAAACAGATTTAATTCTTGTTCATCATTAGGATAAAATTCTAAAACCAATCTTCCATGATCTTTAATAATAGCATTCAAGTCTTGTGCCGTTTGCGTTAATCGAATAATTTTTTCTTTAGAGGTAGTAGTAGGATCTATTATAAAATTATAGGCAGAGATTGAGATTATGTGATCTATGCTATCATCTTTAAAAGGTAAATAGTTGATATCAGATTGTACATATTCTATGTGTGTATCCTTTTCATATCTTATTTTTTTTTGTTTTGCTTTATAGATCATATCTTTTAAAATGTCAACACCTATTACTCGAAAGCCATTTTCTGCTAATATTTCAGATGAAAAGCCTGTACCACATCCTAAATCTAGCATTAAATAAGGTAAATCTCTCAGAATATCATGATGGTAAACATTATCTAAGTGTTCATCATACAAATACTGGATACATAACAGAGCGGTTCTCTTTTGATTTCTTTCCATCCAACGTGACTGATTGTATTCTTCTGCTTTATCTCCTTGATAAGATTCTGGGAATTTTGGTTTCTTCGTTTTTCGTGACATGAATGGTAAAATTTTCGTAGTTGGAATAAACTATTAAATAAGAAAATCAATATATGATAGTTAAAATAAATTGAATTCATTTATTTATTTTTTATAACTAAATATTAAAACATTTAACGAGCGGGGCTAAGAATGGATAAAAATCCGTCGAAAACGATATTAGTCGTGGATGATGAGCCTGATATAGTCAATCTAACGGATAAAATTCTCAAATTAGCTAGTTATAATACACTGACTTGTAATAATGGGAAAGAGGCTCTTAAAATTATCGAGGATAGGTATAGCGAGATATCTCTTGTTTTATTAGATTTAATGATGCCAGGAGTGAGTGGGATGGAAGTACTAAGAACTATAAAGTCAAACGATATGTTTAAACATATCCTCGTTATTTTATTTACTGTAAAAAGCTTTAAGGAAGACATCCAAAAAGGTAAAGAAATGGGGGCTGACGGTTATATTACAAAACCATTTTCTGGTAAGCAATTATTAGAATATGTCAATAGTGTATTTGAAACCCATTAGATTACACTTTCAATAGTTTAAATCTAATTTTTTATTATCATTAGCAAATAATTATTATCTTAAGCAAATAAAGAGATCCCAATTATTATTCTATGACAATATCGATCAAATTTATAAAATCATAAAAATTTAAAAAGCAATTAAACGATTTAAATTATAGATTGTGGTATATGAGAGGATTAACTTATATTTCTCTCGTAAAATTAGTGAATAATCTAAAAAATTGAAGGGTGTCTAAAATCGCAAGGAGTATAGGAAAAATAATGATAATCGATGACGAGGAGGATATCCTAAATTTAACAGATAAAATTCTTAAACTCGAAAATTATGACACCATTACATCTAATAGCGGAAAAGAAGCTCTTGAGATCATTGAACAGCAACATAATGAGATCACACTGGTATTATTAGATATCATGATGCCCAACGTTGATGGATATACGGTTTTGGAGAAAATTAAGACTAATGAGAAATATAAGAAGATTCTGGTTATTCTTTTTACTGTAAAAAATTTTAAATTTGATATTATTAAAGGAAAAGAATTAGGTGCCGATGGTTATCTTTTAAAAGCAATCTCTGGAAAAGCCTTACTTGAATATGTTAAAAAGATTCTAGAAAAAACCGGAGATCAATAAATAATATTATTGCTTAGGAATTATCAATCTGGTTCTCTACTTCCATCTTTTCAATAGCAACTTGATATTTACTAAGGATAACGGAAGCAATAACGATCAGTATTAATGCTATAATAAATAAATAGAAGTTCTCAAATGTTTGTTTGAAAACAATTAAACCAGCAAATATAGGCAATAGCAAAGCTACGGAATCTAATAATGGATACATAATAAGAATTTTTCCTTTTTGATAACCTCCTTGATAATACGGCAGACTTGATAAATTAAAGATTGCCATCATCCAAAATCCGAGAAAAACCCATAAGTATGGATATGACGAGGTTAAAAAAAACCAAAATATCCCTAAGGGTAATTGAAAAATCACATACCAATGAATTGTATCTACCGCTTGGAGTAAGGCTTGGACTAATATATTAGTAGCTATTCCTCCTAAGGCAAACAAAATTGCTCCTCCAAACATGGTTAGTAAACCTTCAAGATTCGTATCCCTTTTTCTTTTAGCAAAATAAAGAGAAATAATACTAGCACTAACAGTTATTATTAAAAAGATTATCATTGATGGGACGAAACCAATTAAATCTATTTCTAAATTTGATATTCCTGCTAATGCTATTAGAATGGGAGAGATAGTTAGCATTCCAATTGCTATATACTCAATGACCCCAATTTTTTCATGTAGAATACGGTTAGCAGCAATGACAAAGAAGATGAATCCCGTTGCCATTACAGGTTCCGTAACGATAATACCAACTAAACCAATCGAAATTATATAGGGAACCCATCCAACTACTCCAAGTAATGCTCCAAATGCCCAGTTCTTATTTTTGATTAATTTTATAAAAGTTTTGATTGTTGATTTAAATCCTGCTCCAAGATTTATCTCAGCTCCGCTTAATCTTCCTTGACTAAGCCCCTTTTTTTGGTACACAATAGCTATATTAAAACAGAATGTTGTTACTAATGCTAGTATGATCCCTATGATAATATTAATCATGATGTTACTAACTAAAAAGAAGAATCTCTAAAAAAAGCAATTATTTTCTTATTAAATTCATTTTTAAGGTAAGAAAAGTTATGAAAATAAAATAACAAAAAGTAAACAAGATTATGAGTGAAATTCGAGTAGAAGTGTCTTATTTTAAGGAACAAGGGGCTGTTAATACTAAGAAAGCTTTAGAGGTTGCTAGAAAGTATGCTGATGAGTTTTCTATAAAAGATATTATTATTGCAAGTACAACAGGTATGACCGCACAGAAATCTGTTGAATATTTCTCTCCAAATGAATTTAATATAGTTATTATGACTCATTCTTACTATTTTACAGGTTTAAATAAAAGACAAGAATTTCCGGAAAAAGTAATGAAAGATTTAGAGGAGAAAGGTTTCAAGGTGTTTTCCACAACCCACGCTTTAGGAGCTGTTTCAAGAAGTTATCGTCTTTCCTTAAATCAATGGCCACCCGTAGAATTGATGGCAAAGTACTTACGACAAAATTTTTGCCAAGGAATTAAAGTATGTATGGAGATAGCTGCTATGGCAGTGGATGCTGGTTTGATTCCCGACATCGAGAGAGATGTGATATGTGTTGCGGGGACTGGACGGGGAGCAGATACAGTATGCCTAATAAAACCAATGCCAACAGGGATGTTCGATAAATTAAGAGTAAAAATGATATTTGCCAAACCTATATAAAATTATTTTAAATAGATTATACATATTGTAGAGGTCAATAGTATCGAGCTAATGATTTATTTTAAAAACTCTTAAATACAATAAAAACCAACTTTCTCTATCCATAAAATTAAGTATTAGAAAAAGTGGTTACTAATGGTTTTTGAAGCTGAAAGTGATAAAATTCCGTTTTTTAAACAATATTTTTCTGTAATAATTTTAGCGGCTAATATAATAGTTTTTATCTGGCAACTGAGCGACCCTGCAGGACAAATGCATATAGAATATGCGTTCGTACCAGCAGAATTTTTTGCCGGACAGAAATTATGGACTTTACTGACTTCAATGTTTATGCATGGTGACATCGTACATATAATAATGAATATGTGGTTTTTCATTATCATCACTGATAATTGTGAACACGCAATGGGTCATGTTTATTATCTCATTGTTTATTTAATCTCAGGTATTTGCGGTAGTTTACTCCATGCGGTAAGTACATTAATTATACCGATAGAAATTATACCAGGAATAACTTTTGCGGATATACCTTCTTTAGGAGCTTCAGGAGCGATATTTGGATTGATGGGAGTATACTTAATTCTCTATCCTAAAAATAAGTTTTATCTTCCATCTGCAACAGGTACATCAATGAGAAAAGTAAGTGCAGGGTATTTTATTTTAACCTATTTTATAGCTGAATTAACCTATGCTATGGTTTCTCTTTTAGATCCATTTGGAGCAGGATCAACTGCGCATTTCGCTCATGTGGGAGGCTTCATTTTTGGCGCGATAGCTGCGGGTATTTTCAAAGGCGTGAAAGGTACAAGCTACCAGAAGAAGAAGCCATAAAAAATTTTAACTTTTTTTCTTTTATTATCCTAAAATTTTTTCAATCATGACCGATTTTTGTATATATTAATTTGTGTTCTGACGGAGAATGGAGATTATGAGTGAGAAAGTTCAGATATGTGTCATAGGAATGGGCTATGTAGGTATACCAATGGCTGTTGTACTTGCAGATGTAGAAAATTTCTATGTGACGGGCATACAACGAAGATCATTACGATCTGGATGGAAAATTGATTGGCTTAACGCAGGAAAAAATCCTTTCGAAGGAGAAGAACCCGGATTGGATGAATTAATCGCAAAAGTAGTAAAAAATGGAAAATTCCATGTTACTGATGACTATGATGATGTAGCAAAAGCAGACTATATTCTTATCGATGTACAAACTCCTGTAGATTTAGACTCTAAAATTCCGCGTTATGAATCTATAAAGGAAGTATCTGGAAAAATCGCAAAACATATTAAAAAGGGAGCCACCATCATTATTGAATCAACTGTCGCCCCGGGTACTACAGAAAACATTGTTCAACCTATTATTGAGAAAGAAAGTGGCTTGGTAAGAGGTAAAGACTTTTATTTAGTGTTTTCGTTCGAGCGTGTTATGCCAGGTAAATTATTAGACTATATTGTCAATTTCCCTCGTGTAATCGGGGGTGGTTGCAAAGAGGCAAATGAGAAAGCGAAATATCTTTATGGAAGAGTGGTTAAGAAGGATTTGCATGTAACTGATACTCTAACTGCTGAACTAACAAAATGTATAGAAAACACCTATCGAGATGTAAACATCGCGTTTGCAAATGAGATGGCATTAGTCTGTGAAGATTTTAATAGGGATATATTTGAAATTATCAAACTCATTAATTACAGACATGATAGAATGATGCATTTTCCTGGTTCAGGTGTTGGGGGCCATTGTTTAACCAAAGATCCCTTTTTACTGGTATATGGCCATCGAAATTATACTGATAATAAATATAAGACGGATATTCTATTAAAATCCCGAGAATTAAATGATTACATGCCTAAGCATATGGTACAATTAATGGAAGATATATTTCGAGAAAAACATAAATTAGTAGATAATATTAAGATAGTATTTCTTGGAGTATCATACAAGGCAGATACAGATGATACTCGTAATACACCCACCGAAAATGTAATTAAAACACTTAGAAGTAGATATCATTCTCATAATATTGTCTATATTGCTCATGATCCTTATGTAAAAGTCCGAGATTATTATGCAACGGAATTAACAGATGATTTTGAAAAAGCGGTCAAGGATGCAGATGTTTTGATGTTTACTACCAACCACAAACAATATTATGATATCAATTTAGATGATTTAAAGAAGAAGGTGAGAACGCCGATTATTATTGATGGTCGAAATATATTTGATAAAAAGGTTGTAGAGAGCCATGGATTTATATATAGAAAGGTAGGAGAAGGCTCAAAAAGGCCATAGTTAATGAAAGAATTTATTTAATATTGTAATCAAACATTTATCTTGTTGCTTGATATAAAAAGAAAATAAAAAGTAGTGATAAAACTCATCATTTTTCTCTTGTTTGGGCAAAACATTAGAATTAAGTCCTACTATTTTTCGACTTAACACTTGAGAAATTTTTAAATTATTTGTTCTTCTTTTCTTGGCGTTTATTTTTTAGATCTCTGATGCATTTTATGAGTCCATCAACCATAGCTCATCCTGTACAAGAAAAATTATCCTTAGTTTCGCTGGTTGAAAGCCTTTTTTTCCATTCTGACATTGTTTCTCATATATATTTGAAAGCTTTAATCTATTACTTTTATAAATAATAATTAAAATATATTTCCGCTTAATTAGAAAAAACTATAAGAATTAAATTCTTAATGTACAATTAAGCATATAGTAGTTAAATACAACTAATTTTCTAAATGATTTCAAATGGGGATTAAAGACGAACTTGCTGAAATGAGAAAAGCGATGGAAAAAATGAGTCAGGAATTGCATGAGACCAATATTGCAATCAGGGAATCATTAAAGTTAACTTCTGATACGATTAAAGAAATGAGTCAGAACTTTTCTATTACCTTAGAAAACACGCTAAAAATAATGCAAGATATGAAAATTCAAATGGATATCAGAGACACACTTATTAAAAGCTTAGGCTTGGAAGGAGTGATTCCTGAATTCTTAAAGAGAAAGAAATAAAAGCATTATATTTATGACACTGTATTCTTTTGGGTTTTTTTATATGTAACATAGAAGATTACTAATGATGTTAAGTATACAATCGTCACTATCAACCAAATATAAAAACCTTGTAAATCTGATGAAATTAATCTTGAAATTGCAAAATAGATGAATAAAATGCTAATCAAGCTTAACAAACGCATTCTTGATTGAAAATTATACATAATAATTGACTCATTCGTATTATTATTAACTTATGTTAAATGAAATAATTTTTAAAATTAAAAGTATAATATTGAATATTATAAGAGTGGAATTTGATAATTGAGAAGAATGCCAAAAAATCCCCCATTTTGCTATATTTGTAATAAAGACTGTAATAAGGACATAGAAAATTGTGTATATTGTATTTGTGACATAACAATATGCGCCAATTGTCTTAATTCCGTAAAAAAGAATGATAAAGTATGGATTTGTCCTAACTGCCATACTGAACATGAAATAGAGAAGTCTAAATTAATCAGGAGTTAATAGATTCGAATTTAATAAAAAAAAAGATTCTATAATAGAGAATATTAGATTACTTATTAGCCTATGATGAAAAAATAAATTATGAATCACCGTCTATGAAAATGAAAAAATCTAGGAAGTCTGAGGCTAAATCTAGAAAACATTCTCAAGAAAGAAAACTAAATTAGACTTTTTTCATTGTATTAAAATAATATATTAATAATTGAGAGAAGGAAATTATGAGCAAAATATCAAAGGTTTTAGAAATAGAAAACTGCAATAAAGAAACACTCATAAAGGCAATATATAATTCAGACTTCTGGATAATGATAAAACCAACAAAAGAAATGGAAGCGGAATTCATTGCACCTAATGTGTTATTTACAAAGGTTCTAGATGAAATTAATGTCATAAAGGTTCCAATTGAAATGGAAGGTGAATTAGTACTCATTGATAAAGGCGAAGAGGAAGGAAAAGGAAGAGTAATTGAATTTAACGTTAGGAATAATAAGGATGTAAAAGAATTGGAGGGAAGACTGAGAGTTAAATCATTATCAGATAGCAAATCAAAATTAGGCGTCTTCATTGAGAACTTTAAGTTAAGTAGTGATTTTTTGAACCTAATCGGAGGTGCCGCTGATTTGACACTCCAAATGAAGATAACAGACATGTTGAGAAATCTACAAAAGTATTGTAAATCAAATGATTTGAGTCATTTTCTAGAAAAAGGGTAGTTTATGTTTTCCAAAACAATTTTATTGATAAACATTTTTTATTATATCAAATATAGTATCTGATAACTTCGGTTAGAAAATGAATATTTGGATCTTGGACTCTGAGAGTGGAATAACATTATTATATAAGTCTTATCTATCCTTACTTTTAGATGAGGATTTAGTAAGCGGTTTATTAGCAGCGTTAAATCAATTTACTGTCTTTGAGTTTCAAGAGGGAATTGAAAGCATTGACATGGGCGGGTTGCGTTGGGTATATTTAGAAGATAAAGAGTTAAAATTATTATTTGTAGCTGCTTCCGAAAAAACAGTGAGTTCAAATATTCTGAGAGCAAGGTTAAATATTATCAAACAAACATTTATTGCAGAATATGCGAGTGATAAAGAAGCATGGAAAACACTATGGAAGGGTAATACCGATCATTTTAATCCATTTAAAAATATAATTGAAGAGTATTACTCTCAATGGTTAACTGCTGAAAATATCACTACAATTGCAGAGTTTTATGATATATTAGGTGTGTTTCAACAGATTTTAAATTTATTAATCAATCTAATAGAGGCTCATATGAGTCAAGATAAAAAACAGAGAATGTATCTACGTATCGAAAGTATGTTTGAAAACTATCTAAGCCATAATTATGTAAGAGATCATCCAGAACTAAGTAAATTTTCATTTGATCCAAGCACAGGCATTAATATAATTAATATTGACCCTACCAATTGCGATATGCTGGTAGTAGAGAAGCAAATCATTAATTTAATCAGAAGAATTGTAGAACTTATTAAAATAGAAGAGGGGCATCAAAAAAGTCTGATTTACTTCATAGAGGAGAATATTTTTGATTATATAATTTCAAATATGGCTCTTCTAAATGAACTGAATTTGTTTAAATTTCTTTTAAGATTATTTCTATTGAAATAAGCGATAATATTGGAATGTAAGAATTGATAAATTTTCCCATAACTGCCCCCTTTTAAATTATGATTAGATTTATTAAATTTTATTTATTAGAATTAATAATAAAATAATTCTTATCGTAGAGTAGATATGGACGTCCCTCTTTTAATTTTACTCTTTATTCTATTTGCGTTAGTAATTGCCAGCTACTCTATTGCGAATCTTGACTTCGTTGCCATTTCCTTATTATGTATGTTCTATGCCGCAACGGTGACAGGTTTGAAAAATGAGATTGCATTTCCAGAATTTGTAGGATATATTGAATGGGAAGCAATTATTATTATCTTAAGTATGAGTATTATCACAAAAATCGCTCAAGATTCTAATGTATTAGAATATGTAGCAGTTAAATTATTTAAACTTTCAAGAGGGAATCGAAGAGTATTTTTATATTTATTATGTTTTATAACTACCCTACTAGCGGCAATAATTACAGATGTAGTGGTGGTGTTAATTTTAGCGCCTGTTGTGATCCGGCTCTGTCATTTCCTTAAAATAAGGTCGGGAACTTACCTTTTAGGTATGACTATTTGTATCAATATCGGCAGTATTATAACTCCCTTTTCAAGTGGAGAAAATATAATCATTTCGACTGCTTTTGAATTGGATACGGCTTACTTCTTTCAATATTATTGGATATTCTCATTTTTATTACTTTTTTTCACAATTTTTCTGATAGATAAATACATGCTTTCAAAAGAACCAAATATTGATGAAGACCAAAAGCGTTTTGTTTTAGAACTAGTCGACGCAGATGTCATGATAAAGAATAAAAAAATGTTTTATTTTAATAGCATAGCGATAATAATTACAATCGCTTTGTTTGCGATCCTCCCAATACTTTATTTAACCGCGGTTATTTCTGCTCTTATTTTAGTTTTGGCTAATAAAGGCTATACAAAAAAATCAATGGGAGAACTTTTACGGGATATTGAATGGGAAATTATTTTTTTCTTTATTTCTCTCTATGTGATAATCGGATGTCTTTTACAAGCGGGATTTAGAGACTTATTTATAAATATCCCATTTGAATTATTTAACCCCTTTTTGCTCTCCTTAATCTTATTAATTTTAATAAGTTTAATCTCTGGTTTTGTAGCTAACACGCCTACAGCACTTATATTTATTCCTATAATCGGTACTTTAATTGACAGTTTTAATTTTCCATCAGTTCCATTACTCTTTGCCTTTATAATAGCAATTAACCTTGGAGGAAACTTGATACCGCAAGGAGCAGCAGCGGATATGATGACTTTAAAAGTTGCCCGAGATAGTGGAGTGGAAAATATGAGTTATAAGCGATTACTCAAATCAGGTTCTATTTTTGCTTTAATTCATATTGGGTGTTCTTTATTATACTTAATCATATTGACTCCATTTACTAGTTAACTCAAACTCGTAAAAGAGCGTTAAGGCTTGTAAAAATTAAAAAAGTATAAGAAAGAAATTAATAATAGTTTATTATGGAAAAAAACCCCTCAATTCTATTGCTTTTGCAACTCGTGAGACCGCTATAATATATGCTGCGGTTCGAAGGGGGATTTTTCTCTCAACAGAGATTTTATAGGTCTCCTCAAATGCTTCAAGAATGATACGCTCTAATTCTTGATTAATTCTATCTAATTTCCAGAAATATGAATGAATATCTTGGATATATTCAAAATAAGAGACACAAACTCCACCACTATTGGCTAATATATCTGGTACTACATGTATTCCTTTGCTATATAATATTTTGTCTGCTTCAGGAGTTGTTGGTCCATTGGCACCTTCAAGAACAATTTTACACTGAATTTTGTCCGCATTTTTTTCTGTTATTTGATTTTCTATCGCAGCAGGAACCAATACATCACATTTGGTAGTTAATAATTCCTCATTAGTAAGAAAATTATAACTGCTATCTTTATAATCCTTGAGGTATTTTCCCTCTTTTACCCATTTAAGTAGTTTTTCGATATCCAAGCCATCCTTGCAGAAAATTCCAGTGGAGATATCTGAAACGGCAAGGATCTTACATCCTTCATTGTACAATAGTTCTGATATGGTTCCGCCTACATTACCAAATCCTTGAATAACGATACTTTGTTCTTTCAAACTAAGATCCAATTTTCCACATAATGCCTTTAGAACAAAATATAATCCCATTCCTGTTGCAGGTTCTCTTCCAACAGAGCCTCCAATTTCTATTGGTTTGCCCGTTACAACCCCTGGTATTGAACGTCCTTTTTGCATTGAATATACATCCATAATCCAGGCCATGATTTGGGAATTAGTGTTAACATCAGGGGCGGGTATATCAATATCTGGCCCTATAATATTTATGATCTCTGCTGTATACCTTCTGGTCAATCTTTCCAATTCCTTCATAGACAATTTCCTTGGATCGACTCGAACGCCACCTTTTGCCCCACCGAGAGGAAGGTTTAGCAAAGAAGATTTCCAGGTCATCCATGTAGCAAGTGCTTTCACCTCATCTAGATTTACTTCAGGAGAGTATCGAATGCCCCCTTTTCCTGGTCCTCGTACCGTGGAATGATGAACCCGATATCCTTCAAAAATCTGAACGGAGCCGTCATCCATCGTAATTGGTATCGATACGATTAATGCCCGTTCAATTCTTTTGAGATATTGAGTCGTATTTTTATCTAATCCCATTTCCTTAGCAACAATTTCAATTTGTGCCTTCGCAACATCATATGGATTTATTTCCATCTTTTTCACTCATATATTACTATTCTAATATTTTTTATTAATTATTGAAATACATGTAAGAATAGGATCGCTTCATTAAAGATTTTACTTTTTTAATGATCAAAATGAGAAATAAGAAAATAAAACTAAAAATAGGATAACTGTAATAATTATCTTATATCCAACCTCTTAATTGCATAGCTTCAATAACACGGTCAATGGAAACCATGTATGCACCCATTCGATTATGAGTATTGACTTGTTCTGCGTGCTCCACGGTAGATCTATAGGCATTCGTCATAATTCTATCAAGAGCAACGAATACTTCCTCTTCTGTCCAAAAGTAGCGATAGTATCCCTGTACCATTTCGAAGTAGGATACGGTTACACCACCAGCATTACAAAGAAAGTCGGGAATCATAAGAACATTATTATTGTGCAAAATATTGTCTGCTTGAGGAGTAGTGGGACCATTTGCTAATTCAGCAATTATTTTTGTTTTAATTTGTGAGGCATTTTTCTTTGTTATTACATTTTCTAAAGCAGCAGGAACTAATATATCACATTCTAATTCTAAGAGCTCTTCATTGGTTATTTTTTTCGTGCCGTCGAGACCAACGACGGTTCCAGTTTTCTCCTTATGATCAGCTGCTTTATATGGATCAATTCCATCAAGGTTGCAAATACCTCCCTTTGAATCCGATACAGCAATGATTTTACAGTCAAAATCATCCTTTAAAAGTTTAGCTGCCCAAGAACCCGCATTTCCATATCCTTGAATAGCTACCGGGGCGCCTTTTAGGTTTAAACCTATATCTTTTGCTGCTTCTCGTATGCAAAAGACTCCTCCCTTTGCCGTAGCAATCGCTCTCCCTGCGCTTCCTCCAATGGGTAATGGTTTTCCTGTGATAACCGATGGAGCATGGCGACGAACAATAGTCTCATACTCGTCCATCATCCACGCCATTATCTGAGGATTGGTATAAACATCGGGGGCAGGAACGTCGATATTTGGCCCAATAAAGTCTGCTAATTGTCGAATATAGCTTCTCGCTAAAGTTTCAAGTTCTCGTTCACTCATTCCTTTTGGATTACATATGATCCCCCCCTTGGCTCCACCAAGAGGGATATCCACGCAAGCGGTTTTCCATGTCATCCATGCACTTAACGCTTTCACTAATGAGCCACTCTCCTCAGGATGCCACCTTATACCTCCTTTCATTGGACCCCGAGCAGAATTATATTGACTTCGAAAACCTTTGAACGTTTTTAAATGTCCATTATCCATTTTAAGAGTGATTTTTATTTCAATGAATCTTTCTGGTTGACTTAACGCTTCGTAGATTTCATTATCGTATCCTTTAATTTTGCATGCTTCAGCAAGTTGAGTTTGAGAGATTTTAAAAGGATCTAAATATTCAGTCATAGTTCAATCAAATTTTCGATTGTTATTATATTTTTTAATTATATGTAACTATAATTTGTTGAAATAATTTTAAGTTACTGGGGGAAAAAGTTGGGAAAGGTAAAGATTTATTAAATTAAATGACAAGAAATAATAATTTCTTCAGTTAAGATTTCAAATATTCATCGATTGCTTTAGCTGCGTTTCTTCCAGCGCCCATAGCAGAAATCACTGTCGCAGAACCAGTTACGATATCTCCCCCTGCAAAAATGTCTTTAATATTGGTTCTTCCTAACTCATCAGTTTCAATATAACCATATTTATTTAACTTTAAATTTGGTAAAGTCTTAGTCAAAATTGGATTCGCTCGAGTACCAATAGCGAGGATAATAGTGTCAGTTGGTATAAGGAAGTCAGAATTTTCAATTGGGATTGGTCTTCTACGTCCAGAATCATCTGGTTCACCTAATTTCATTTTAAGCACTTTTAATTGCTTTACATTTGAATAGTCATCACCGATAATTTCTATGGGATTTGTAAGAAATTTGAATTCAATTCCCTCTTCTTTAGCATGATGATATTCCGCTTTTCTGGCAGGCATTTCGGCTTCGCTTCGTCGATAGACGACAATTACTTTATCCACACCTAAGCGTAAAGCAACTCTAGCCGAATCTAAAGCAACATTACCTCCACCAACAACCGTAATAACTTTACCAATGTTAATTGGAGTATCGTATTCAGGAAATTTATACGCTTTCATTAAATTGGCTCGTGTTAGGAGCTCATTAGCGGTTACCACACCATTTAGATTTAACCCGGGCATTTTTAGCATTATTGGCAATCCAGCTCCAACTCCTATGAAAAAAGCTTTGAACTCCATATCCCTTAAATCTCCTATTGTTAAAATCTTGCCAATAATTTTATTATATTCTATTTTAACACCAAGCATCTTGAGAGTTTCGATTTCATCCTTAACGATTTCTTTAGGTAAACGAAATTCAGGGATTCCATATACTAAAACGCCTCCTCCCTCATGAAAAGCCTCGAAAATCGTCACGTTATATCCTTTTCGGGCAAGATCCGCGGCACAGGTTAAACCTGCTGGACCAGAACCAATAACTGCTACTTTAATATTATTTGGAGGCTTACAATCTGGACAAGCTTTAAGAGAATTAATTAGTTCCCAATCAGCAATAAATCGCTCCAAGGCTCCAATCGCGATAGGATCCTTTTTTTTTCCTAGAATGCATGCTTGTTCACATTGAACCTCTTGAGGACAAACTCTTCCACAAATTGCGGGTAAAATATTAAATTCTTTGATATATTCGATTGATTTGCGATATTCCTTTTCTTTTATGAGTTTAATAAACCCGGGAATATCTATATTGACGGGACAACCACCAATACATTTAGGATCCGCACACTGTAAGCATCTGTTAGCTTCTATTTGAGCCATTTCTTCGGTATATCCTAATGGAACTTCATCGAAATTAGCAATCCGTTTTTGAGGATCTTGTTCGGGCATCTTTGGCCTAAGTAATAACTTTTTCATCTTTACCATGCCTTCTGTTCCTTATTCTTTTGGTTTGCCTAAATGGATAACACTACGGCAATGACCATTATATCTATCTAGAGAAATCTTTTCTTGAGTACTGTATCGTATCGAGCGATTCATTAAATTATCAAAATCCACGATATGCCCATTTACATCTGGACCATCTACGCAAGCAAAATGAAATTCTCCACTTATTGTTGGGAATCTACACCCTCCACACATGCCTGTTCCATCTACCATTATTGTATTTAATGAAACAACCGTTTCTACGAATGGTAAATTATTCTTTCCATTAGTGATTAGTGTTACATTCTTCATCATTATAAGCGGGCCAATCGCAATCACCAAACTAATTTTTTCTTTACTAATAAGTTCTTTAAGTGGATCGGTTACAAAACCTTTAATCCCCTCGGTTCCATCATCAGTAGTAATAATAAGTTTATCGCTCAATGTAGCGAATTTATCTCGCCAAAAAATTAAGTCGGAATTCTTTGCTCCTAATATTGTATAAAGAGTATTTCCTGCTTTTTTTAATTCCTTTGCTTGAGGATAGCAGGGTGCTATCCCGACCCCTCCACCGATTATAATGATAGGATGTTCATATCTCTTAATTTCAATTTTATTCCCAAGAGGTCCAACTACATCCGCTATCTCATCTCCCTCCTTTAAGCTGGAGAGATGTTTTGTACTTTTTCCAACTATTTGGACCACGATAGTAATTGTACCTTCTGTTGGGTTATAGTCAGCGATGGTGAGGGGAAATCTTTCCCCCGTTTCATCAATTCTAAGTAGGACAAAATTGCCCGCGAATGCTTTTTTAGCAATTAGAGGAGTTTCTAAAACCATTTCGAGTAATGTTCCACTGGTTCCTAATTGCTGTTTTCTAAGAATTTTATAAGGCATAGTATAATCTCCAATAATTTACTGTTTCATAATAAGAGGAAATTCCTTTAACCGGTCTATATTCTTTAGGAATAAATAATAATTAAAAAATGGTTTGGTTATTGGAAAAAATTATTTTCCTTGCTTCCTTTTCACTAGATAATGACTTCAAATATATATTCTATATTCGAAATATAAATTAAGTTGAAAAAGAATATGAATATATAATATCTCAATAGTGGTGCTATAAATTGGATAAAATCTGTATTATTGACATGGGATCTCAATATAGTCACCTTATTGCTCGAAGAATTAGGGAATTTGGAGTATTTTCTGAAATAGTCCCCTTTAATATCCCTTTGAAAGAGCTAAAAAAATTAGAGCCAAGAGCAATCATCTTATCCGGTGGTCCAAGTAGTGTTTATGAAGCGGAAAGTCCAAACTTGCCAACAGAATTCTTTAATTATGTCATTCAACAAAAAATTCCCGTATTAGGGATATGCTACGGATTACATTTAATCATTCATCAAATGGGAGGTAAAATCATACAAACAGACAAAAAAGAATATGGTAAAATAGAGTTAAATATAATTGAAAAGAATTTATTATTCCAATCCCTAAATAACAAGGAAATTGTTTGGATGTCTCATGGAGATCAGATAAAAAGCATGCCAGAAGGTTTTAGAGTGTTAGCAAAAACAGATACTTGCCCTATTGCTGCATTTAAAAACGAGAAGTTGAATTTATATGGAGTTCAATTCCATCCTGAAGTCCAGCATACAATTAATGGAAATGTCATTTTAGAGAACTTTATTAGTCTCATAGCAAAAGCACATCGAGATTGGAAATTAGATGATTGGATAGATAAGAAGATTCAAGAAATTAAAGATATAGTTGGGGATAAACGAGTCATTCTAGGATTATCAGGGGGAGTAGATTCATCTGTGACCGCAATTTTGCTTCACCGAGCAATTGGAGACAATTTACATTGTATCTTTGTAAATAATGGGTTATTAAGGAAAAATGAAGAGAAGGAAGTACAAAAACAATTTAATGAAAAACTGGGTTTTAAAAATCTACACTATATTAACGC
Source organism: Promethearchaeota archaeon (assembly GCA_016840165.1). GTDB lineage: Archaea > Asgardarchaeota > Lokiarchaeia > Sigyniarchaeales > SOKP01 > SOKP01. The sequence goes on along the minus strand of JAEOSU010000051.1, from coordinate 72,882 downwards.
AGAAGATATCTTTTTGGAAAAACTTAACAATATCGAAGATCCCGAAGAAAAACGAAGAATTATTGGACACACATTTATTGAAGTCTTTGAGAATAAGACGTATGAATTAGAACAAGAGAATCTTGGAATTAAATACTTAGCTCAAGGCACCATTTATCCTGATCGGATTGAGACCGCTAAAACTAGCGAATCAGCAGCAAAAATTAAGTCTCATCATAATTTAACTTTACCTCCAGATATGAAACTTAAGATTATTGAACCAATAAAGGATTTATATAAAGATGAAGTAAGAAAAATCGGATTAAAATTAGGATTGGATAACGAATTGATTGAACGTCACCCTTTTCCCGGTCCTGGTCTTGCAGTGCGAGTATTAGGTCCAATTGATAAAAAAAGGCTTGATACCTTAAGAGAAGCAGATGCTATACTTCTGGAAGAAATTAAAAGAGCAAATTTATATCAAAATATTTGGCAGATATTTTGCGTGTTAATCCCCGTTCGTACCGTAGGTGTAATGGGAGATTATCGTACCTATGAATATATTTGCTCAATACGAGCGGTAGAGTCAGTTGATGCTATGACCGCAAACTTTGCAAAGCTTGAATGGGATCTCTTGGAAAAAATTGCCTCCCGAATTATTAATGAAGTTAAAGGTTTCAACCGGGTGGTTTATGACATTTCAAACAAACCACCATCAACTATTGAATATGAATAAATTATTCGTGTTCTTCTAATTTGAATTCTTCCAATACTCCATCAAAATGGATACATAAATTTTTAATTCATTCTAATGTTTAAATTCTTGATTATTATGTCAAATACCGAAATCACATGGGATTTTTCAGAGCTATATAGTGGAATTGATGACCCCAAAATTTCCTCTGATATGGAACATTTAACAAAGAGAGCCGATGATTTTGAAAAAAGATATCGGGGTAAAATTAAAAAACCAAACTTTACTGCCAAAGATTTATTACAACTTTTTGAAGAAATAGAACAATTTTATATGGATAAAGAGGAGATAGGTTTATTGGCAAGGAATTCATTTAACGCTAATATGCTTTTGCCGAAAACTAAAGCATTATTAAACAAATTTGAAAACTTTAGCACTTCAACATCAAAAAAAATGGCATTTCTTGATTTAGAAATAGCAAAATTTGTATATGAAAATCCAGAATTACTTGAAGATGAAATTCTTAAAGATTATTTTCATTATTTAAAAACCCTTAAGAGAGAGTATCCTCATAAGTTGTCTGAAACTGAGGAGAAACTGATATTAGAAAAGGATCAATTTGGAGTTAAAGAATGGAGTAAATTACAGAGTATTTGGCTCACCACAAGAGATTATAAAGTCATGGTTGAGGGAAAAGAACAAGTATTAACTTATGGTGACGCAAATAGTCTCCTCTCTCATCCCGATAGAGATACTAGAATCTCGGCAAATAAGGCGATTTATGGTTTGTTAGGAGAGAACCAAGAAATTTTCTCCACAGCATTACGAAATATATGTGGAGATTGGACGAAAATGTCTGAAAGAAGAAAGTATGATAATCCGATGCATGACAGTCTTATTGTTAATGATCTCACTCAAGATGTTATTGATAATCTGATGAAAGCAATCATGGAAGAAGGAGTTAAAGTTTACAGGAGGTATCTTAGATTGAAAGCAAAATTATTGAACCTACCTAAATTAAGCTGTGCTGATGTAGTAGCTCCCTTAATAAACGCGCCTCATAAAAAATATAGCTGGCAAGAGGCTCTATCTCTGATGTTTGAGGCATTAGGAAGATTTGATGAGCAATTTGTAGAATATGCAAAGGATATGGTTGATCGAAAACATATTGATGCCGCTTCAAGAAAGGGGAAGCGAAATGGAGCTTATTGCGATGGTTGGTATAAAGGAAAATCTGCATATATCTTAGAAACATTTAAGGGAAACTTAAAAGAAGTATATACCTTAATTCATGAAATGGGACATGCAATTCATGATTACTATGCTACGCGGAACCAGAGCTATTTGAATTTCCATCCAGGCTATTGCATAGCAGAATGCGCTTCTACATTCGGAGAATTATTGATGACAGACCTTTTACTTGAAAAATCTGAATCAAATGAAGAAAAAATGGCAATTCTTGCCCATGTACTAGATGATGCTGGCCAAGCTGCTTTCCAAGTGAGTGCCCGATATTTTTTTGAGCATGATTTATATAAGGTAATACAAAAAGGGGACAATCTAAATGGAGAAACCATCGCAAAGTATTGGACTGCCGGAAGGGATAAAATTTACGGTGATTCTGTAGATTGGTTTGAAGAAATGGATTGGGAATGGACCATGAAAGGGCATTACTTCATACCAAATTTTAGGTTTTATAATTATCCCTATGTATTTGCTCAACTTTTTGTTTATGCTTTATATCAAACCTATAAGCAAGAAGGAAAAGAATTTATTCCTAAATTTAAACAATTATTGAATTCAGGGGGCAGTAGAACCCCTCAAGAATTAGCTGCACTTGTTGGGCTAGATATATCAAAAGCAGACTTTTGGAAACTTGGAATAAAGCAATATAAAGCTTTCGTGGATGAGTTAGAGAATTTAATGTAAAACTTTTATAACATTTTTTTAATTAAAATTAATCATAATTTCCTGAATAAATCTCCTTTTTCACAGCTTCAAAATCTACCGCTTCTTGAGATTTAATTCCTAAATTCCACTTATTACATACATCGCCAGCTCTTTGCGATAAATATGCTATATCATCCCTTGTAATTAACTCTAAATTGAACTTACGAACACCTGCTAATAACTGTCTCAAGCCAGTACCTAATTTACTCATAAAATAGGTATAAACTCCAACAGCACTCGGAGGAACCTTATCACCTATCATTCTCTTTAATTCCTCATATTCCACAAAAGCTTCGTTTAAAGTTAAAGTAAGAGGATCCTTACTCTCCGGAAAGCCTAAGCTTTTCAATATGGACCGATTAGCAGTATGGTTTTTTATTATATCACCAATATATTTCGCTTTCATTCCAGCCGTTAAAGGGGCTCTTGCCATGGCGATACACTTGATATATGGTGCACCCATGGCAAGAGCTTTGAACATTTGAGTCTCGTTTGCAAAACCGCCTGCGATGGCAATGGTTGGAGGGGTTATATTCGGATGATTCTTCTTTAACATATCTAAACACCCTACAACTAAAGCTTCCAAATATAGTGTTGGGATGGACCCTTCATTCATCATGCTGACGGGACTCATTCCGGTCCCACCTCCTGCACCGTCAAAGGTCATCCCATCCACCTTTGCTTCTATTCCTAAGCGTAATATCCACGCCGTTGCTGCTGGTCTATAAGCACCAGTCTTAATAAAGATGTTTCTTACTCCAGTTGCTTTAATTTCATCGATCTCATCCAATATTTCGTCAGTAGAAGATAACCCTATTCTACTATGCCGTTCAAAATCGGGAATCAATCCCGCATTCCATTGATCAATAACCAATGGATCTGTTGGATCAGGGATCACTAAATACCCTCTCTCATGTAATAATTGTGCCTTTTTTAAGGATTCAAGGCGAACTTCACCGCCTATAGCCTTCGCTCCTTGCCCAAATTTCAACTCTAAGCAGTTAACTTCGAGGGTCGAAGTTACATAATCAAAAACACCTAAACGGCCGTCTTCTACGTTTTTCTGAACAATAATATCTCCATGAATTCCATCCCAATATTCGCGATATGTTTTGATTCGTGATTTCATATCTACAGTATCGATTACTCGCGGATAAATAGCATGATTGGCAAACTGCGCTTTTGGATCCATACCAACTACGTTTTCTCCTACAGTAATGCTCACGCCTGCCAGAGCTGCTCCTTTTGCTAATCCTTCCCAGTTCCTTTTGGCTACATAAGTACTTCCTAACCCAGCAATAACTATTGGAAGATTTTGTAAAATATTGCCCCAATAACAACTTAAATCAACATTCGGAAAAATAACCAGATCTTCATCCGGTTTTATCCCTTGAGCACCTCTGACCTCAAATTGGATTTGAAAATCCCTATATGAAAGCCCAAAATCTTTCGGAGAGCCCGCAGTAGATATTCCATAATATTCTCTCTGAGGATATAGTGTTTCACGACCTCTAAGAGCGGCTTTTGATACTTCACAAAACACAGGACAATCTGCGATACATACTGGACATAATCCCGACTCGCAGGAATCGTGAACCCGTGTTTTGGATCCTATCAAACTCGATTGATAAGTTAACCTCGATTGGTTCGGCATATGTATCAAGTCTTATTCGTATATTAATTGTCTATCTGATATAGTAAGATGTAACATGAAAGTTGCATCATTTTGATTCATACAACAATTCCAAGGATATAATACTTTAGAACTTATTTCATCACTAAGAAATCCAAGTCTGTTTGGTTCTTTGTCGTCTCTAGGTGTTGGGAAGCTGTGAGTACTCGGAATTGAATCACTGAGAATTGTCTTTGGATGAGGGTAGCAATTCCATTGATACTTATGGGGTCTTTCATTAATGATAGCCCCGAAAAAGAATGTCTTGCCACCACATAGATGACTTATCATTCTGCCATAAGAGTATACTTCATCACATACAGGACATCTTAACACGATCTAATCACCAATATTATACCTCATTATAAGGCTTCATATTGACGTGGTTTCCTGTTATAGTATACCTTAAGCTTTTCAGGGTTCTTTGCGAGTATCCTTCGAATTACTTTTGCGAGGGACGATCTGTGCATGTAGCCCATCGCCGCACCCCATTCCGCGGCCGAAGATACTCCAATCTCCTTCAATTTATCCAAGCACATTTGTTCAAACGTGCGTGGCACCTTCTCCTCGGACAGAGAGATTATCGCTTCTATACTACTTTTTAACTTTTGAAAAACCATCATCAATTCACCTTTTTACATTTTTGTGGGAGTGAGTTCCCATTTATTTTATATTAGATAGTATATGATTTAGGTCACTTAAAAATTTTTAGGTTATAGAGTTCTTTGTGTTATATTTTTCCAGAAATATGGGGAAAATTGAAATCTTTTTAGTTAGAAAATAAAAATGTATTTTTCGTTCAAATTAGTCAATAATTATATTTAAAACTTATGATTTTTTTGAAATCTTTTCAATTTTTTGTTAGCCATTTCGACAAAAATATAAGAATAATTACATTATTTGAAAAAACTGAAAAAGAATAAATATTTTTGTATACAATGAAATAAAATTCATTATATTAATACGCAATTAGCTAAAGAAATAACCTAAAATGGTTGTTAAAATTAAAATTTGTACAAAATGCATTTTAAGCTTTATAGGACTAGTAACCAGAACTCATTTGATTAGGTTTATATTTTCCTTTCCTATATTCAGATATGTTTTTACATTTATGGAAATATTTAAAAATACAATTGAATTCAATTTCAGTATTAATCCAACCTTTAATCAATTATGAGGGGTGAAATATATTGACAGAAATTCCTAAGAATTTGAAAATTGTAATGATATTAGATGCAGTAGTATTTTTTATTCTTTCAATATTGTATATCAGTATTTTCGATATATTATTAGAACTTCTAAGTATGCCTAGGTTTAACAGACTCTACTAAATAGCATTTGGGGGAACTCTTCTTGTTTTAGCTATTTTTTCCCTAGTAGTATCATATAGAAATAATATAATTCAAATTAAGCTATTTCTTGAGTTAATTATTGCTTGGCAAATTGCGATGGTTTTTATAAGTTTTTCTTTAATTAATTTTATAGCTTTTTCCTATGTACTCTATCCAACTGCAGTCGTGTGGGCAACCAACATTATTCTTATTTGCTTAATAGGATTAGATATCTTCGTTTACAGAAAAAACCGATAATACTAAAGAGATAGGGTAAAAAATTTAGTAGTTATATATCTAATTTAAAAAAAGAAGGAGAAATTAAAGAAATTCAAGGAGCATAATCCGTTTAAACTCAGGATCCTTACTCTCAAAAGAGATAGCCTCGTCTCCCGAGTAAATATCTTTTACATCACTAGCTTTGAAAAATTCAGAATAAGGAGTGAATACTTGGGATAATTCGAAGAGGTCGACTTCAAACTCGAAAAGAACATGATTCTTAACAAGGGTTGAATTCAAACTCAATTTAATCACTCTTATCTTTTTTTAATAAACTAAATTTATTGAGGGAATTTATATTGAAACACTCGACAAATTTAGTGATAAAGGTAAAGAGTGAGCATAAAGAGCAATTTATAAATTAAATATCCTTGAATTACTGACGCTTTTATCAATAAAAATTAAAAAAAAATTAGGATTTATTTTTAAAAATGTTACCATTCTTTTTTCTTTGTAGATTGATAATTATGAGTGCTAAACAGGTTATGAACATAAATGCTAGATACCAATCTCCTAATGGGATGCCATTCGACTCTCCAGTCGAAGTCGGAGAATATAGCACACGCTGAGCATATACATCACCTACATCATTTCTATCGTCACGCCACGTAATAATGGCTACACCTTTACCATCATTTGTTAAATAAGCAGCATCTTGATCATCTTCTACATTACAGATAACAGAACCATTTGACTGCCAGAGAGCATCGCCGTCAGAACTTATTCTTTGAGCATAAAGATCTTCATTTCCATTTCTGTCATCAATCCAAGCTAGAATTGCCCCGCCCTTTCCATCATTGATTATTCCTGAGAGCCATTGGTCATAATATGCATTGCAAACACATTTGCCATTTGAAGCCCATTGAATATTACCATTTGGATCTAATTTCTGGGCATAAATTTCATACTCTGTTACCATACCACCTCTGCCATCTGTCCAAGCAATTATTGCTCCTCCACTATTATCGACGCAAAGATAAGGGCTATATTGATCGGGTAAAATTGTACAAATAGCTTTACCATCATAGTGCCATTGAGAAACTCCATTCTCGTTAATTCTTTCGGCATAGATGTCTGTACCAGTTAATAGAATATCTCTATTATCTTGCCAAGCAATAATGGCTCCACCGAAACCATCGCTAGACATTACTAAATAACTTTTTCCTCTAGGTTGGGAAGTGCAGATTCCAGTACCATTTTCTGGCCACAAGATATTGCCATTTCCTGTTATTCTTTGAGCAAAAATATCGTATAAAGTATCTCTCCCATCTACCCATGCAATAATTGCTCCTCCAGCATCATCTGAGCAAATAACAGACTCTCCTTGATATTCAGCCAAATTACATATCGCTGTGCCATTATTATCCCATAGAGTATTTCCAGTTGCGTTAATATGTTGAGCATAAATATCTTGATCTCCATTTCTATCATCACTCCAAGATATAATAGCGCCACCGCTACCATCGCTACAAAGTTCTGGATCAGATTGGTAATTATTTTCATTGCTTATTATTGTTCCATTAATATCCCATAATAGCACTCCATTACTATCAACCCGCTGAGCATAGATATCACCCATATCATCTCTCTCATCGACCCATACAACTATCGCCCCGCCTAAACCATCGCAACACATCTTTATATATCCTTGACTATCATTGTAATCACAGATTACAGTACCATTAATATCCCATAATGAAACTCCATTTGAATTAACTTTTTGAGCATATATATCTAAATATGGGTTCCTTCTATCACCCCACACTATTATTGTGTTGCCTAAATTATCACTACATAACCCTATAGGTCCTTGTGAATTAATTTCTGAGCATATTACTGTGCCATTTGGACTCCATTCAATTTGAGGATTAGATTGAGAAGTCTCTAGAGCCATTTGATCTTCTGGTATATTCGTTGAATAAAAGTAATTACCTTGTATAACCATTGTCAAATTAAAAATCACGAAAAATAAGCATAATCCTTGAAATATATGTGATTTCATACAATCACTTCTAAATTAATTGGATTTCTAAATAAATTAGAATAATTATTTTTTAAGAAATTTGAATATTTAACAATTATTTCAAATTGGGTTGGAAAAAATTATTTATTTTTATTTAGAATATTATTTCTTATGCCAATTTATATATTAGCAACTAAATTACAAAATCCTGATTTAGTTGATAGAAGAAAGGAACAAGGAGAAAAATGGCTACATACGGTAAAAGAAAAAGTACCGAATATTAAATGGATTGCTCACTATGCTATATTGGGTCCATATGATTTTCTTGATATTTTTGAGGCTAAAAACGAAGAAGAAGCGGCAAAAGTTTCATTATTATCACGTGCTGCAGGTGCCATGTTTGCGGAGAGTTGGACTGCTATTCCGTATTCAAATTTTCTAGGATTGCTTGATAGCTTAAAATAGTTTTGAATTCAAGATTTCTAATTCAAGATTATCTAATCAAGGTTTTCATTTTCAAGTATTTCTTTTAAGCTTGTTCCTTCTTTAATCACATTCAGAATAATATGGGTATTAGTTCTCTCTACATAGGGAGATTTATGAATATCCTTAATCATATTGCTAAGTTGCATCCTTGATTTGAAACGACCCATGATGAGAGCATCGTAGGTACCAGTAATGTCATACACTCCGAATACATTGGGATTGCGAGCGATTTTTTCCTCCACTTCAAACATTTTCCCTTTTGATATGGTAATTTCAATGAATGCGATTAAATTATACCCTAACTTATCGAAACTTACTTTTGCCCCATATCCTTCTATAAGACCTTTTTCTTCAAGGTCTAGAACATGCTTTTTAATAGTGACTGGAGATTTGTTAAGTTCATCGGCGATTTTATTAAATACAGTTCGACCATCTTCGCTCAAGATTTTTAATATCTCTAAATCTACACTATCAATATCTGAGAGTTTTGAATCTTCCATATACATCACACTTAGCAGATTAGTTTATGAATCTATAGTTTAAATTACCCTTATATTTTTTAAGAGTTTTTCTAACTTAGATGAATAAATTTTATTATAATGGGGATAATATTTGGAAGAACATAAAATTAATAAACCTATTTTACATACTTTAATCCCTAAACCTAACTTTATTATCAATAAATCTAATAGTTTTATAATAAGTAGGGAAACAACCATAATTTGTAGTGAAGAGTTGAAATCATTAGCCATCTATCTCAACAATTTCCTTAACGATAACCATAACTTAGATCTAAATATTTTTGCTTCTGAAAGCACTAAAGAAAAGAACAATTGTATTATCTTACAACTTGGTGGGTTAGGGGATGAAAATCCTCAAGCATATCATTTAACTATTAATGAAGATAAAATTGAACTCATTTCACCAACTGAGAATGGCATTTTCTATGGAATTCAGACTATCATCCAATTAATTTCTCAAAAGGATCCAGCGTTCAATAAAAATGAAGAAGTCTTTTTAAAGCTTAACTGCGTAGAAATTAAGGATGTGCCAAGATTTCAGTGGCGCGGATTTATGTTAGATGAGGCACGACACTTTTTTGGAAAAGAAATTGTTAAAAGTATCCTTGATATAATGGCATTACTGAAACTAAATACTTTTCATTGGCATTTAACCGATGATCAAGGATGGAGAATAGATATTAAGAGATATCCAAAACTTATTGAAGTTGGATCGAAAAGAAAAGGAACTGCTGTGGCCAAAAGCAAATTGTTTGTAAATTCTAGTTTCGCTAATACTGAAAATGACGGAATTCCTGTAATAGGATACTATAGACAAGAGGAGATTAAGGAGATTATCGATTATGCTGCTCAGAGATATATCACAGTGATTCCAGAAATCGATCTTCCAGGGCACACTATGGCTTTACTTGCATCTTATCCTGAATTAAGTTGTACTGGAGGACCATTTGAAGTGGGAACTCAATTTGGCATTTATAGAGACGTATTATGTATCGGGAAAGAACTAACCTTCGAATATATCAAAGGTATCTTAAGCGAGGTTATCGATTTATTTCCTTCAGAATATATACATATTGGTGGCGATGAGGCTCCAAGAAGTCGATGGAAAAGATGTCCTGATTGTCAAGCTAGGATAGCTCAAGAAAAGATTGAAAATGTTGATGGACTTCAACTTTATTTTACGAATAGAATCTCGGATTTTCTTATAGCTCATGGCAAGAAAGTTGTGAGTTGGAATGAAACCATTGATAAAAGCCTAAATAAAGAGGTATATTGTCAATATTGGAATGCCTCTCATGAGGAAATTCTCAATGAACTGAGAAGAGGAAGAAAAGTTATTATTTCTGAAATCAATCATACCTATTTGAACCACTCATATAAGGCTAATTCATTGAAAAATGTTTATCAATATGATCCAATTCCAGAGGTTTTATTGGATGATTATCATAAAAATATTGTTGGAATTGAGGCATGTGTATGGACAGAATTGATTAAAACACGCGAGAAGTTAGAATGGCAATTATTTCCACGGTTGTTCGCGATAACAGAGATCGGTTGGACACAAAAGAATAAGAAGGATTATCTCGGGTTTGAAGAACGAGTTGGGATGTTTTTCAACCAATTAGAGAAGAAAGGGATAAATTCTGCACAGAAAGAAGAATATGATAGAAAATCTACGAGTATAACTTAAAAACATTTTTTTTAAAAATATGGTACATAGTTCTATCTCGATAAGCTTTAAATTTTAAATATAATTTGTTCTTATTTTTATTAATTTTAACATGATTTTTATCTTAAATAAGAGAAAATGAATAATGCCACTATTCAAAAAACGCACTCGAGAGATTGAGGACCAATTTGTTGGAAAGAATGTTTTACTCACTAGTAGAGGAGCAAACTTCTTTGGCCAAGATTCAAAACGGGTACCTCAAATTCGGGGGAATGGAGTTCTAATCTTGACGGATAAAGAACTCTTTTTTGGGATGTGGACTCCGAAAAAGGAATTAAAAATACCGATAGTGGCAATTAAGTCTGTGGAAAATCCAAAATCGTTCCTTGGCAAATCAGTTTTCAGAACCTTATTAAAAATTACCTTTGAGAATGATCAGGGCGATATAGATGCAGCAGCATGGTATGTAAAAGATTTAGATAGTTGGAATCGTGAGTTAGAACGATTAATATCAAATTTTAGGAATTATTAAATAAAAATTTATATGATTATTATGAATGAAGAAAATAGACTAATTTTAAATGATTTAAAGGTAGATCAACTAGGTTTTGTCTATAAAGATGTAGAAAAACAAGCTCAAATATTGGAATCAATATATAATATCCCCAAGATTACCTTCTTCGAATTTCATGATCAGACAATCACATACCGTGGAAAAGAAACGAAAAATTCTATTAAGCTAGGAACTACGCAATATTTCAATTTAAATATTGAACTGATTCAGCCATTAGATGGAGAGAACATATATCAGGAATTTATTAATAGCGGGAGAGAAGGTTTTCACCATATTGGTAGGTATGTCGATGATCTCGATTTATCTGTTGAAGATTTTAAAAAGAAGGGAATCAAAGCGCTTCAAATGGGGCAGATTGTAAAACTGCATTATGCTTATATGGATACTGAAGATACTTTTGGAATTATTATTGAACTAATGAAAATAATTCCAAAAAAAAAGAAGAAATAGCCAATTGATCCTAGCATCCTTAAAACGGGAATTGAGTTAAGCGAATACCCATAATAATATAAAACCAGTGAGAACAATAACGATTGCGCAAATACAATAGCATGTTACGCACGTTTCAAATGATGAAACTTGTATATATTCATTTGAGCCACATCTAGGACACTCTGTCTCTTGCCCTTCACGGAAATGGATTGTCTTTCCACAATTCAAACATCTTAGTTTAGCCACTATATTAATACCAGGCAAGGTTACTTAAGGCCTTTTTTAGAAGGATTTAGGTAATATATATTCTTTTATAGAAAGAAATTTATTGTGTCTTCTAGCATCAATTACAAATTTTTCTTTATATATATTTGATAATATTGGCATTTATCATTGCTAATGAGGTAATTTAAATGCATCATGAAAAAGAAGATAATGAAAATAAAGAAGTTAGCTACTCAGGTTTACCGCCTTCTTATTCCCTTCAAGAAATTGTCCAGAATCATTATTCAGAACCAGAATTATGGGATGAGATGATACGAATCCACCGCCGAGTATAACGGAAAAGGATTATCTAAATATTTTGTTTTAGAAAAAATTTACACTAAAATAAAAAAAAAGATAATTATTAATATCAATTTGAATATGCTCTATTCTTTAACTCTTTTTGCTAATTGGACGCCAAGCGGTATTAATTCTTTGGTATCCATAGCTGGTTCAATTTTAAAGAATGTAAATATTCCAGGTTTTGCAATCCTCCATGCATGAACATTGTTCATTAAAGCTTCTACACTATCTGCCTCTGAAACTGAAATACCCCAGAGTCCGGGAGTCATGTACCATGCAAGGGTTTTCACTCCCTCAGCAGGATATAACTTTCTCTTCATTAGATCAATTCCAACTTCTGCAAGTTCAGATGGATCATATTTTGGATTAAGTTCAAAATACGCGATAAATCTCATTTTATTTAGTCCTCTTTTGTTATCCTATTAGATTTCGACGACATAATTTTCACAATTATGTTAATTCAAAAATAATCTATTTTTTTATTTAAATCTTATAAAATCTTGATATATTCCTCAGAAATTTCTATATCAAAAAGATACAAATAAATATATGAATAAGATGTCTATTAGATTAATAAGACAAAATTTCGCGATATTCATTTTGAAATAACTATGAAAGAAGAATTTAAGATTAATGAGTATATTACTGTAAGATTAGAAGGAAAAGTTTCCAACATTTATATTAATGAGAAATTTTTCCGGCAATGTAAATTTTTACTTCTAGAGAGCCTTAATAGTAAAATAGAACCAAATAAGTATAGAGATTCAATAGACGAAGTAGCTGAAAGTTTGGATCGTACTATGGAGTATAATCGTCGAAAAGTTAAAGAAATATCTCCTGAGGATATTTTCTGGGGGACTTGTTCCAATTTGCAGGCTTGGTCTGAGATGAAGTATGATACAAGATTATTGCATCGAAATATTGCTTTTCCTTTATTAAAAGAGTTATATATGGTCGGAGATCCTCAGGCTAAGATGGTTTTACCTAAGGAGGTTATGAAACGATATAAAAGTGGTCATCCGACTGTGATAGAATATCTGAAAAAAGAAGGATATCTTAATTATTTACCATTAGAATTTTTAGATAAAATTGACATCTATATATAGATAAATTAAAATAATAAAATAAGAAAATTGGTATGATTATAGAGAATAACGGCTTATTATTTCCTTTGTAGTATATATGAGGGGGTATGTCACCAGAATCTATTCCCTTTAGATGAATCGAGTATGATTTTACCAAGCAACTTATTTTGTTCTTCAATTTCAATTATATAAGACATTTTGATGCTTACGCAAAATATCTTTATAACTTACAAAAATGTAAAAAAATGAAAACATTTTTAAATTAGTGAATAAAAATTATACTTATGAGTCCAAGAGATCCATTCGATAGACGCATATCAGAAGAGCGATATACCATTAAAGGATTATACAGTGTTAAAGATTTGGAGGTTAAATTATCTTCAAAACTTAAAGATCGTTTCGCTCAAGGCATAGATCATGTAGAATTTTCAGATATCACCTTAAATGGATTTGATTTAATAAACTCTTATGCACTCCTACCAGCGTTAAGACTAGCAACGCTCTCATTTACTGCAGGGATTGTGTATCATGAAGATGGAACAGAACAATGGTTTCCTCTTAAAAATGAAGAGGTGCAAGTGACCATAATAGATGAAAGACCTGATAATACCACACCACTAAATGTTGTTGGCATAATTCAACTAAGTCCAGGGCATTTTGTATTTAACTTTATCACCCCATTTAATCACACCGTTCTAAAGATAACTCTCAAGGGGAAATCAGGAAGTATGGAAAAGACATTAGTCCTAGATAATGTCTTTGTCGATCCTCCGCCTACAGGATTTGAAATATTTAAAAAACAAAATTGCGAAGGAAAAAGTAAATATTATTCATTGGACAAAACCTATCCTTATGACGTAAAACATTATATGAATCAAGATATCCGTCAATTTCAACGAGATGGAAAAAGAGCCCCTGCAAATTCAATTCGGATATACCCCCATCCTTCATTAGCTTTGTCAAGAAAGGTTCAAGTAACTTCATATTACTTTTCATCCTATTCTAGGGGTTTTGCAAGCGGGGATATTGATAATATTTTGGGAATTACTCGTACATTTGATGTATATGATCAAATCCCCATAACAATCAATCTTCGCTATTTGACAAGGGCACCAATGCTACGTGTCGTTTATTTTGGAGACACAATCATCAAAAGCATTAAACTTAAACCCCTTACTGATAATATAATAACAAAGGAAGAAGTAGCAAACATGTTTACAGTACGTAGATCTAGTGGGCATGGCTACATCATAGAAACCTTCTCTGTACATGTGCATTTTCATTGCCAACCAGTCCTTACAAATCCCCATATCATTGATATTATTTGGCTCATCTTTACTGAAGAACAAGATACGATCATGATTAAGTATAGAATTGAATTCGTGAATAGGAGAGAATTCCTGATAAACGAACCAATAATCGATATAGAGAGTAATAATCAAAATAAAAAAAATCTAATTTTACAAAAATTAAACGAGAATAATATTAAGACTAAGATTACAGATAAATTCACAACTGAGCTAGGTGAGCTCGGAGATAATCAATATGTGTATGTCTTGTTTGATGATGGACACAGAGATGAATTTTTCTCAGATTTTGTTATAGTTAATGAGGCTTGCTACTTGGTGATAGCGGAAGAAAGACCATTAGTATTACCATTAGAAATAATTTCACCGTTTATAATATTATAAAAATCTTAACTCTCTAAAACATCTAACAAATTTGAATTTGGAGTACAATCAGATCAAAAAGGCTGAAGGGTTAGAGAAGCTCCACCACTTAGAAATATTAGATCTTGGGGGAAATCAGATCCAAGAAATTCGAGGATTAGATACCCTAAGGAATTTAAAAAGACTTTACCTCAATGAAAATCCAATTAAAGAATTAAAGGGTATTGAACATCTCAAGCGTCTTGAATTACTTGATATTGTTAATTGTAAGATCCCTTTCAAGCCCAATTGGACTTGTTTACCTAACTTAAAGATAATTTCATCTGATTTTTATAGCGGAAATCCAAGATATGAATAAAAATCTAATACTTTTACCAAGTTCTGAATATGATTTATATTTTTAGGTAAGTTCAATATAAGCATAAATTATTATTTCCATATTTTTAAATAAATATTTAATATAAATAGCAATTATTTTGAAGAAAATGTATAATAAATAATTATTTTGATGCAATAATAAAAATTTATATATTTTCATGCATATTATTTTAGTATAAAATTACCATCATAATTAGAGGATTAATATTGCATGGCTTAAAATGCGCAATTTGTGGTAAAGAGTATTTTTATGAAAGTAAAATTTGTCGTGAATGTGAAGAATATGCGATATATAGTGGATTGACTAAATCAGAGATTTTTGTCGAGGCCTCTACGATAAATTTTTACAAATGGAACTGTGACCGATTCATTCATAAGGGTACCATCCCTATTATTAGATCTGGTAGTAAAAGAATCGACTTTTGTATCACGAAAGAACCACGAAATTATAAAAATAAGGGTCCTACGCATTATTTCTGGAACTCCGACTCTGCTATTAAGTTGCGAGCATGTTTAGAAGAATCTATTGAGAAAGTTAGACTGGATATTAAATCTAAAATAGTGGATGATTTTATGGAATTTTTTAAGGAAAGAACGGACTCTTTACTAACCTATGAGTAGTTAAAAAATTAGAATATGACTTAAAATTTAATAATTAAAGATTTGAGAAACTATGATTGAAAAAAACGATCCTAATAGAAAAGAATTATGTGACGCGGTAATTGAGAAGGTGAAAGAAGAGGAGATTAAATTTATTTACCTTCAATTTACTGATATCCATGGTATTATCAAGTCCTTTGAGATTAATTCGAAACGCATTGAGGATTTTTTTCAGGATGGAGAGAATTTCGACGGAAGTTCTATAACGGGTTATGGAGCGATTGAGGAATCTGACAAAGTCGCATTGCCTGATCCAAGCACATTTTATATGCTTCCATGGAGAACAAATAGTAATCGGGTGGCTCGTGTCATTTGTGATATATATAAACCAGATGGAAATCGGTATGAAGGAGATCCACGATACATTCTTCAAAGAGCAGTGAAAAAAGCTGAAGAACATGGCTTTAAGTACTTGTGTGCCCCTGAAATGGAATTTTTCATCTTGAACCAAGAAGCGAGAGAAGCAGCATTTAAACCGTCAGACATGCGCGGGTATTTTGACTATGATCCCTATGATATTAACGAGCGAATGCGATATTCAATTGCTCAATATTGCGATGCGATGGGAATTGAGATCGAGGCTCTCCATCATGAAGTAGCATATGGGCAGCATGAGATAGATTTTCGCTATGATGAGGCTGTGAATTCAGCAGATAATACTATAACAATCAAAGCAATCATTAAAATAGTTGCTGCAATGAATAATATGACCGCAACATTTATGCCTAAACCTTTTGATGGAATAAATGGAAGTGGTATGCATTGTCATCAAAGTCTTTGGAAAAATGGAACTAATGCGTTTTATGACGAGAATGATAAGGACAATATCTCGTTACTTATGAAGAAATGGATTGCGGGTCAACTTCGGCATGCGAAAGCGATGTGTGCGGTTTTAAGCAGTTGGCCAAACTCCTATAAGCGATTAGTCCCGGGATATGAAGCTCCAGTTTATATAGCATGGGGGTTTAGGAATAGATCTCCCTTGATTAGAGTTCCTGATTTTCATAATAAATCCTCGGCCGCAAGATGTGAAATACGATGTCCGGATCCGGCAGGAAATCCTTATTTACAGTTTGCGGTCTTATTACAGACGGGAATGGATGGGGTTCTCTCCAATGATATTGAAATTCCCGAGCCAACAGATCGAAATGTTTATCATCTCACCACTAAGGAAATGATTAAAGAAGGTATAAATTCCCTTCCCGGTAGTTTAAGCGAGGCATTAGGAGAATTCTATAGTTCCGAGTTCATGAAGGAAGTGTTTGGAGAGGAACCCTTTAAGAATTTTTACTATGCGAAATTAGAGGAAAATGATGCATATCGAGTTATAGTAAGTGAATGGGAACGAAATCGATATATCAATAGGCTCTAATAATCAATTTTTTTAATTTTTCATTAATATTAAGAAAGTAAAAAAAAGAGAGTTAATTTAATTTATATTTTAATAGTCCATAGCCTAAGATGAAATAGCTAATTAAAGAGGAGATATGGGCTATTTTTTGTCCAACTACTAAATAAATTCGTGCGATGGGGATACCGATGATAATAATCATTAGAGATATAAAATGAATAATGCAGTAGATAGTAAAGATTATTGCATAGGTTTTAGAGATTTTTTTATTTAGAAATAGCGAGATAGTGTAGAAGAACCCACTGAAAAAGAAAGCGATATAGATGAGATAGGCAAAGATCCAATGAATATCATTTGAAATATCCGCAGGGAAAAAAAGTACACCAATCCAACCAATCGTAGCTATATATCCAAGTAAGGAACCGACTCTCGCAGAAATTGATTCAAATTTACTTGCTGAAAATATCTTAGGGAAGACAATATATAGTGGAATTGATAGCAAGGCAAGAGCGGCTATACCAATCGTAAATAATACCATCGAAATAATATTGAAGGCACCATTATGTGAAATTATTCTGCCTAAATCACTAATAGTATTACCCCAAAAGTAATATCCCGGAGATGAAGGGTTGTCCATCGTGCCCCCCGGATAAAAAAACATTGCTATTAGTATCAAGAGAAAAAATAGAAAAGATCCTAAGATCTCACAGATAGCTGCAATTCGTTTCCATTTTTCTAAGTTCATAGTAATAATTCAACCAATCTATTATTAAATATTTAGAATTAGAGAGAAAATGACTTAAGTTTTTCCCATTTCTTCGATATACTTCAGAGATTGGTGTCTGAAATAAGTATTATAAAGATCAGCATAGTATCCATTACGCTTCATGAGTTCGTCATGATTACCCTCTTCAATTATCTTTCCTTTATCCAGAACAATTATTCTATCGACGTGTCGTACTGTCCATAAGCGATGAGCAATAACTATCGAGGTTCTTCCCTCGATTGTCTTCTCGAGGGCATCTTGAATCCGCGTTTCCGTGAATGGATCAACCGAAGCCGTAGCTTCATCTAAAATTAAGATGGAGGGATTTTCTAATAATACGCGAGCGAAGGCAACTAACTGCCGTTGTCCCATGGAAAGTAGACTACCGCGCTCTCCAACCATAGTATCTAATCCATTTGGGAGATTATTAACCCATTCTGAACCACCTGCCTTATCTAAAGCAGAAATGACATCATCACATGATGCAGAAGTACATCCATAACTTATATTATGCTCAACGGTATCAGCCCATAAAAATGGAACTTGGGGGATTATTCCAATTTGTTGGCGATAAGCTTGGAGTTTGAAGTTTCTAATACTTTTTCCGTCAATCACGATATCACCTTCTTGAAATTCATAAAATCTTGCTAATAAGTTTGCAATACTTGACTTACCAGCACCCGTATGTCCTACAATAGCGAGTGATTCCCCTGGTTTAATCTTCAGATTAAAGTTATCAAACACTTTTTTATTCTCTTCATATTGAAAGGTGAGATTTTTAAATTCAATCTCTCCAGTTAACTTTCCAGGGATAATATCACCGGTTTGAATTACAACTGGAGGTGTATCAATTATAGCAAAAATTCTTTCGGAAGCAGATAATCCTGATTGAAATTGAGGCCAAAATGAAGCAATGGTTAAGAGGGGAAAGAAAAGCAAGTTAAGACTTTGAATAAACATATTGAAATCTCCAATATTAATTGTATCAAAGATTAAAAAATTGCCTCCTAAATAGACTAAAAATGTAGTTACTATTCCTTGAACTATTCCTAACGAGGGAAAAATTGCATTTAACAAGAATGCTCGCTTTAAGTTAACCTTATATGATTGTAGATTTACTTTTTCGAACTGATCATATAATTTTTGCTCCTGACGGAACGTTTTTGCAATTTGAATCCCAGAAAAACTTTCTTTTACGAAGGAATTAACCGATGCGAGAGCTCGTTGCCCAAGAAGCGTCATCTTTCTTGCAAATTTTCGAAAAGCAAGGGCTACAACAAAAAAGAGAGGGATAGCTATAAGCATGATGAGTGTTAAGGCAATATTAATTAAAGAAAGAAGAAGAATGATTATGATCATCACTACCAAAGAAGAAATAACTTCTAATGAGAGCTCAACAGTCTGACCAAAGTCTCTACTATCAGAATTGATACGACTGACAATTTTTCCGATTGGATTTTTATCAAAAAATGAGAGATCATGATCTAGAATAGATTTCGTTGCCTCTCCTCTTAAATCAAGTACTACATTTGCAACTGCTTTGGCACCATTGATTTGACGAAAGTAATTAAATACAAAGCTTAAAATATTAAAACTTAAGATCAATACGATTAAAAAGATTAAATAAGTAATCCCTGCACTTTCATTGATGTTGTTTATTGCTATCGAAGTTATTAAGGGGACAAATGACGTAATCAATGAAGAAAGTGTTAAAAATAGGACTACAATTATCATGTAACGTTTATATGGGGCAAAAAAGGAGAAAATTCGTCGCAATAAATTTCGGTCCTTATAGGTTCTATCATACTCTTCAGCTTCTAATCCATAAAACATTCTATCCGATCTCACCTCTTAATAATTGTTCTTCATCTAAGTCAAATTTCTTTACAAATATCTTCCGGTACTCTTCTGATTCCTTAATAAGTTCCCAATGAGTGCCTTTAGCCTCAATTCTTCCATTTTTAAGCACAATAATTAGATCTGCCCATCGAATTTGACTTAAACGATGGGTAATTAAGAATGTAGTTCGGTTGACTAGTATATTTTTAATTGCTTGCTGGATTTTATCTTCAGTATTAGAATCGATTGCCGAAGTAGAATCATCAAGAATTAATATCCGGGGATTGGAAAGAAATGCACGAGCGATCGCAACTCTTTGTCTTTCACCACCACTAAGCTGGACACCTCTTTCTCCGATCTCAGAGTTATAGCCATTAGGCAATTTTGATATAAAATCATCTGCTTGTGCTTGAATAGCTGCTTGTTTAACCTCATCTAATGAACTGACACGTCCAAATGCTATATTATCAAACACTGAAAAGGAAAAGAGAAAAACATCTTGTTCAATATACGAAATTTGAGCCCTTAAAGATTTTAATGCATAATTCCGAATGTCAATGTCATCCACTAGTATGCGCCCTTGAGAAACATCATATAAGCGTGAAATTAATTTTGTAAGTGTAGTTTTTCCAGAACCTGTGGTTCCTACTATAGCAACAGTTTGACCTGGTTTAACCTCAAAAGATATATCATTTAAGACTTCATTATCAGTCCCAGGGTATTTGAAACTTACATTCTCAAACTTTATCGCTCCTTGGACGATTTTGGTCTTTCCCTTAATATTCTCATCAATCTCAGACTTTTTATTCATTAATTCAAGTAAACGTTTCGCGCTCGAACCCGCAAGTTTTATTATGGCAAAGACGAAAATAGATATAAACGTCGGAAAGCGTAATAATCCTAAAAGACCAAGATAGGAAATTATTTGTCCGATGTTTATTAGACCCTCAGAGTATAAGATGAGCGAATGGGTAAAGCCAATTGTAATGGTAAGAGCCAAAAAGAGAATAGGATAATATTTTGCCTGCACCTTTCCTTGTTCTATAAACGCGTCGCGATAATCTTGAGCGAATCTCTCGTATCGTTTATATTCATGATCCTCCTTTATTGATCCTTTAACAACTTCTATCCCAGAAAGCGTTTCGTTGAGCGTAGAATTTATCATTCCGAAATTCATCCTTAGTTTCCCAGTAATAGGTGAAAGTTTTCGATTATATGACCGAAGATTGATTAAAAAGAGTATAGTGAACACCACCGGTTCAATGATGAGCTGTAAGGGATATAAAAACAAGATAAAAAATAAAGGAATTATTAAAGAGGTAAAAGATTCTAATATCAATGAGATAGCAGGGCTCATTAAAAAATTTAACATACGAACATCATCGGTGGCTCGCGCCATGAGCTCTCCAATTTTTTGTTTATCATGAAATGATTGACTTTTACCTAATAGATTAGCATAAAACTCTTTTCGTGAATCTCTTTCTAATCTTTGAGCAAGCAATTCTCGTTGCATATAATTCACTAAGCGGAAAATAGGAGTTAATAATCCTAAAATCAATATAATGAGGGTGAAAAACATGAGGCTACTAATATTTGCATTAAGAAATTCTTCGACTGCATTCCCAATAATGACAGATAATAGTGAGGCTAGTACTGATGCAATTATAGTTGTAAATAATACTACTATGATAAACAATTTATTAGAGCCGTAAAAAATGTGTGCTAAAATCCATCTACGTGCTCCTTTTTTACGACTTTTCTGAAAGGAATCTTTTTCTAGCTTAAATTCTGCGAGTTGATGATCCGAATAAAGATTATCAGCTTTTTTCATTTTAAATTTAAAATCAATAATTATAATTAGTTCTTAAATAAGCTAAAATGTTATGAATTCCAATTAAATTTTATATTTTTAAATTATAGATGGAATCTATAATGTTTCGGGAGATCTATTTTAAGTTCATATATATGAAATCTATGATTATATCAACACTTAAACTGAAGTTATACCAAATAACATCATTTAAAAAACCTCTACAATAGAATTACGCAAAAAGCAAAAATATATAGTTAACTGATTTCAATGTGGTTGCCAGTAACCATATAATATATTTTTTCAGCTATTTTACAGGCATGGTCACCGCACCTCTCAAGGTAACGGGCAAACATCATGTAATGGGCACATTCCGTTATATATTTTGGATCTTCAATCATATAAGTAAGACACTCGCGAAAAATAGACCATCTTAGTTTATCTACCTCGTCATCTCTTGCTTTAAAATCTTTAATTAAGGAAATATCCATTTTTTCGAATGCTAAAAGCGCATCGCTAATCATAATCTGAACATGCTCATAAATGTGTCGTAAATTCACGAGGTTGAGAGCAACCTGTTTATCAGACAAATGTTTTTTTACTACATCGGCAATATCTTTACCATATCTTCCAATTCTATGCAAATAAGTAATTATTTTTAGAATAGCAGCAAGACTCCTAAGATCGATAGCCATTGGTTGGTAGAGCATGATGAGTTTAAGTGTTTTCTCTTCTATTTGGTTATCATAATCTCTAATCATATCCTTTTTACTTAATACGTCGGAAGCAAGTCGTATATCTTGATAATAAAGGGATTCAATCGAATCACTTAGCATATTTAACGCAAAATGCCCCATTTTAGAAACTTCATTTTTAAGTGTAATTAATTCTTTATGCATTTCTGTTGTCATAATATCCACCTAACCAAATCTTCCTGTTATATAATTTTCTGTTAACTTTTCTTGAGGATTTTCAAATATTTGAGTAGTTTCGCCATATTCAATCATCTGACCAAGATACATAAAGGCTGTATAATCTGAAATCCGTGCTGCTTGTTGCATATTATGGGTGACAATAATAACTGTCCATTCTTCTTTTAATTGAAGTATTAAATCCTCAATTTTCTGTGTCGCGATTGGATCAAGTGAAGCTGTTGGCTCATCCATTAGTAACAATTCTGGCTCCACTGCGAGCGCTCTGGCGATACATAATCGTTGTTGCTGACCTCCTGATAAACCCATTGCAGAATCATCCAGTCTGTCCATCACCTCATCCCATAAAACAGCTCGTTTAAGACACCTCTCAGTTATTTTTTCTAGTACATCATCTTCTATAATTTTATGGATCTTAGGACCATATGTGATATTATCATAGATGGACATTGGAAATGGATTCGGTTTTTGAAAAATCATCCCAATTTTCTTACGATTCAATCGAATATCTGCATTGCTGTCATAAAGATTCTTCCCATTAAACAATACCTGACCTTCAATTCTGCAATCTTCAATCACATCGTTCATTCGATTGAAGCATCGAAGAAGGGTGCTCTTACCACATCCTGAGGGGCCAATTATCGCTGTTACTTTATTCTTACGATATTTCATGTTAATGTTTTTTAATGCCTGAAATTCGTCGTACCAAAGATTTAAGTCGCGACATTCGATTACAAATTCATTATTATACTCCTTCAGATATTCGTTATTTTCAAATTCTTGTTTATATTTACTTTTAATTTTTATAAGCAAATTTTTCACCATTGTTTTCTTTTTTCATATCTAATACGAATAATAAATGCAAAACTATACAAAACTAAAACTAATAACAATAGAGTCAAAGCCGTTCCAGCAGCTCGTTCAAGTCCTCCTGTGACTTCACCACTTAATCGAAATAAGTGATAAGTGAGTGTCATAACGGGATTTAATAACGAGAATGATATATAGGAAGAGTGGGATCTTACTGCTGTAAACATTATTGGTGCTGTTTCTCCTGCACTTCGACCCATCCCTAAAACAGCCCCTGTCACTATTCCGGGTATAGCTGCGGGTACCACTATTTTAAGAATTCCTTGAAATTTACTTGAACCTAATGCTAAACTTCCTTCTCGAAAAGATTGAGGAATTGCTTTAACAGCTTCTTCAGTAGTTCTTATGATTGTAGGAAGGATCATTAACCCTAAGGTTAAAATTCCGACTAACAAGGATCTTGGCAAGCCAATAAATAAAAGAAAAAACATTACTCCAAATAAGCCAAAAACAATTGAAGGCGTACCATTTAGATTATCTATACCAGCTCGAAAAAATTTAGTTATTTTGCTATCCCTCGCATACTCAGAAAGATATATCCCTGCAAACATGCCTAGAGGGAGTGCAAATAATATTGAACCTATTGTGAGTTGTAAAGTTCCAATGATTGCTGGGAAAATTCCCCCTTCTCTTCCACTATTACTTGGCACGCCCGTAAGAAAGCCAGGCTCAAGAAATACAGGTGCTCCTGTCACTACAATATAGTATATTAAAAGACCTACTGCGAAAACAGCAAATGCAGAACTTGAATAGATGATGACAAACCATATTCGCTGTTGAATCACGGTAGAAATACGCTTAAGGAGAATTAAGGAGGCAAAAATTATTAAGCACATAGATATAGCTAAAAATATTCCTATCCACGTACTAAGTATCCATCCAAAGAATGAAAGCAAGACAGAATAGATCACAAGTCTTTTATGTTGTTTTGGTACTTTTTTATAGATATAATATAAAACACTTAATCCAGAAATTAATAAAGCTCCGAAAATTTGAGAATTAAAATCAGGTAAGACTAATATTACTAATATTATAACAAGAGCAGTAATTATCCATTGTCTATACTGCTTGTATAATTTATAATAGTTCGAATTTTTTAATTTTAAAAATTTTTCTTTTGGTTTTTGACCAGTAAATTTTCTTTTAACCCTAGTCATAATAATATTTGAAAGCGTATTTACGAGTAAAGCCATGATAAATAGTACAATTCCAAGTGCTAAGAGACTTTTTTGCTCAATACTACCTTCTACAGTTGGCCCCCAATTTGTAGCAATAGTTGAAGTTATTACCGTTACTTGACTCAACATATTTGTTAGCGGGTCGGGTAAGCGATAACTATTGCCAATTACTAATGTCATTGCCATAGTCTCACCTAAGGCTCGCCCAATTCCTAGAATCATCGCAGCTGTTATCCCTGACATTCCAGCGGGTATTACCACCTTACGGATGGTTTGCCATTTTGTTGCTCCCATTGCATAAGATGCATCTCGATAATAATCGGGAACTGCTCGAATTGCGTCTTCACATACTGATACAATGGTAGGTAATGCCATTATAGCTAGTATAAGAGAACCAGAAAGCCAACTTCTTCCATCATGCATCCCAAATATATCCTTTATCCAAGTATTCAGAATTGCCACCCCAAAGAAGCCATATACTATTGATGGAATACCTGCGAGTATTTCTACAGTGAATTTAAGTATTTGCCTCAATAAAGGAGGTGCTAACTCCGCAATAAATATTGCAGTAAGGATACCCAATGGTAACGCAATAACAATCGCTCCTAAAGTTACCAATAGTGTATCAATAATAATTGGTAAGGCACCAAAATCTCCTGCTGAGGGAAGCCAATTAGTACCAAAAAAAAAGTCCTGTAATGGGACTTGTACAAAAAATGGAGCTCCGTTAACAAATAAAAAGATAATAATTAAAAACACAAATACAGTTGCTACTGAGGCAAAAGCAAACAAGATCCATTTAATCAAGGGATCCCGGTTTTTCTTTAAATAAGAAAAATCGTCATCTTGGAAAAGAACTTCTTCCTCAAAAACAGTTTCTGTGGCCATAATTCTTTCAATGACTCAAACCAATTTATTTATAATCAATTAAGATAAAATTGATTATGATAATAAGTGATTAATTGTATAATTTTACTCTTTATAGGAAAAATAACATTATATTGATTAAATTCATAATCACCATATATTATAGTCAAATATATACCCTATATAATCTATATATTTCATTCTCAAATTCATATAAAAATAAGAGATTTCCACAAATTAAAGAAGATAAAAAAATGATAACTTAATTTTTATTTAAATGAAATTTATTTTATTTAGAACCAAAGACGGATAAATCCCTCATTAGCTACAACTTCTTGTCCATAAGGACCATAAATAAAGTCTAAAAAGGCTTGTATCCATCCGGTTGCAGGTCCATTAGTTAAAAGATGTAGGGATCGAGAGATTGGATAAGAATCGTCTAATATTGTAGCTACTGATGGAGTTACATTATTAATTTTAACAGCAGTGACGGATGCATCGACGTAACCAAGACCACAATATCCGAATCCGTAGTTATTACCAGCTACTCCTTGGACAATCAATGAATTAGAAGCCACTTGAGTATATCCAGTAACTGAAGCTTGATATCCTGCATTATCTCCAAGTTCCTCTCCGAAGGAAATAACCAACTCTTCAAACGTAGCTCTTGTTCCAGAACCGTCTGGTCGAGTATAACAGTCAATTGTTTCTTCAGATAATGATCCTGATATGTTGCTCCAATGACTATATGTACCATTAAATATTGAGAATACTTCGTCCATAGTTAGACCATTTGATTCTAACCACGCAGCATCTGGATGATCCGCGTCGATAATGACGGCAATACCATCTTTAGCGAATTGGTAATCTACTAATGTACCACCTGCAGTAATATTCTCATCAGGTTTGATATTTCTAGAAGACATACCAATATCATTTAGACTACTTATTGTATCAGCAATACCAGAGCCTGAACCAGTACCAGTTACGGAGATATCTACGTTAGGATTAATAGCCATGAAAATCTCTGAACAGGTTGTAATAACTGGCTCACAAGTGGTTGATCCTGTAATTTCAATAGTAACAAATTGCACTCCGCCAGGAGTTAAGGTTGCAGTGATTCCCCAACCGATAAAAGTACCCCCAATAAGACCGATTATTACCATTAAAACAGCTAAAGCATTTTTTTGCATATTAATTTTCACTTATCAATTGATTTTGGGTTAATTTTTAAATTAGGTTATTTTGAAGTGGAATTAAGGAAATAAAAGCCATCTCGATATAGATTATTGGTTAATATTGAGAGTATATGATCTATATAGTTTTGATTTTTAAGGTCTTTTAGAGAAATATTACCTTATTAATACTCATTGGAAAAAAATGAGATACATTTTACATGGTTTATATATATTAGAACTAAAGACAATTGATATTATTTCATATATCGGTATTAGGGATCATATTTTTTTTAGCTGAACTATATAATTTGCTAAGGTCTCAAATGCTAATTTCACATTCATGCCTGACTTCGATGATGTCTTAATAAAGTCAACCATCCCAAAACGCTCTTTTGTCTTTTTCGCATAAATATCTCCTACAATTGAAAACTCTTCAAGATCGCATTTTGCTGCGATTAATAGAATCGGTAAGTTTTGGTAATATTTTCTTACAAGATTTACCCATTTACCAATATTCACGAATGATGTCATGTTAGTAGTATCAAAGAGTAAAAGAGCTCCACTTGCACCTCTCATATATTTGTCAATCATAAAACGAAAGCGATCTTGACCCGAGATATCCCATAAGATTAGCTGACATATAATTCCATTCATCTGAATTTGTTTTGAGAGAAATTCAACTCCAATAGTCATAGTTGCTGTATTTAGAAACTTACCCTTTACATACCTGTGAAGGAGTGTTGTCTTTCCAACTCCACCATCACCTAAAACCAGAAATTTAAGAGCGATTTGTTTCATTTATATTTAATTAAGTTAAAGATTTGGGTTGAGTATATCATAATAGAGAGCTATCGAATATAAAATTTTCAGCGATTTAAAAAAGAAAAATGTCTAATTTCAACATTATAGACATCATAAAGAGAATTAAAATTAGATGGGGATAATTCCAATATTATCATAAACCGTTCCTATTCCAAAATATAGAGAGGTCAAGAAAGCTACAGTGCCATCACCAGTTAGACCTCCTTCATCTCGACAGATAATAGGTTTATTCCCTAAAATCGAAATCAATTCGGAATTGGTTAAATTATTATCTCCAAAAGCAGAGAGAAGTATAGTTTCTGCATATTCTTGCCTTGCTTTAGAATAATTAGGATCTGCCAATTTATCTTGCCAAGTTTCATTCAGATACGTATTAGATTGGACTATTGAAGAATTAGGATATAATAAATTAAACTCATCAGGTAAGCATTGAACTGCAAATAAACTGTTATTCTGAGCAATAAGAATGTTACATCCGTAAGGAAGTGAATGATTTTGGAAAATTCGATCATAACATTGTTCAATGGTATTGGATTGAGAAAATGCTTCTCTCGCTAATATAAAAAAAGGAGTAGTTAGTTCAGATTGAATATTTAATTGGACCAAATTCATATTCACAACAATATCATACTCATTTTTCCCCATAGGCAAAGTACAAGCACCTATGCGATAGGTAAAGGTTAGGGGATGATCTTGAAATTTTTCTAATACGAACGCTCCACATGCTCCCATCGGTTTTACAAGATCAATATTTTGACCAATTAAAGATTTATTATTGCTGTTAACTGTTCCAAATGCGGTACACCCAAATGATATAGTCTTTTCAGGAAGTACACGACCGTAAATAACCTCAAGAAATACGGATTGAACTAAAATGTCTTCAAAAGAAAGATAAAAACCACTCCCCGCTGTAGCTCCTTCGCTCATTCCATATAATTCAAGGAGATAATTATCTGGTATATACTCTAAATATTGCTTAGCCAAGTTTATCATTGAAAAATAATCAATTCCAAACATCAGAGACGATATCATTAACTCATATTTCATGAGAGCAATATTCATTGCCAATCCTTTGCCCGTTTGATATCCCAAATCATAGTAATCATCCGCTTCAATATAAAGATATAACTCACCATTACTATCTCGCCATTCCGAATATCCAGAATAAACACGATTAAAAGCTATACGATTACTTATATTGTAAAATGTGAAGACCATTCCTCCTAATATAAGATAAATTCCGAAGAAACTTAATATCCTTTTAGTTCGAATAAGCCTCTTAGAGAATCTAAATTGAGCTTTTAAAATTTTCTTAAGTGAAGATCCTCTTTTCTTTAAATAGAGATCTAATAGGTAAAAAAATCCGACAGATAGAGATGAACTTAGAACTATAGTTATCCAGATCATGGTATGAAGAACTTTTTTGCTCTAGTTTAAATTAATTTAAAAAAAATCAATTTAATCTACACGAATTTTTAGAAAAAATAAGAAATTGAAAAAACTATTATTTAGCATATCTTGGTTTAGTTATGAACCCAATGAACATTAGTATATATACACCAATATCTATAAACTCAGCTAGTATTACTGGCAATGCCTCAAATGAAAGTGATAAGATTGAACGAATAATACTTGCAATGATAAGAAGTAGAAATGAAACACCGATTATTAAACCATGTGCTTGAGAAAGATACTTGTTCTTATACATATAGAGAAACATAATCGCAATAAAGAGAAACATTGGAAACGACACAAACGGAAGCATTATGTTCATGAAAGGTACACTTGGTGCTATTACTATGAGAATAGCAATTATAATAACATAAATGATAATTATTCTCTTTCGTATCTTGCTGAATTGTTGCTTATTCATTTCTTTTTTCTTATAGAGGTTAACAAAGGTTAAAATTGCTTCTAAAGCAACAAATAGAATAGGTACAATCGTTAGTATAACAATTGCAAATCGTATCTTCAATAAAAACAATAGGAGGTTCATGTCCAAGACTTCACCGACAAATCCTAAGTTCCAGAAAATATCTAGAATCTTACCTGATACCAAAATCCAGAAAAAAGAACCAAACAAAAAGTAAGCATCAGATGTAAAGATGGCATCTTGTTTAAACCATCTTCGAAAGATATAAAAGCTCATCAATGCCAATATTATTACCTTAGAAAGACTTATTACAAAACCTACCCATAAAATCTCTGAAGCTACTAATACACCTCCTAAAAGCTCCCAGAAGAGAATAAAAAGAACTGTATAAGATACCAAAGTAATTATAACCGCGGCTAAGAGATATATTTTAAACTTACGCTTTTTTTCTCCCATATATCATACCCCATTTTAGCGTTAATGATAAAATATTAAACATTTTAATTTTTATTTATATTATTATTTAAACGCTATGTTTTTATACTTCACGTTTTCAATTTTATCAAACATCGAACGAGCGCTTAAGAACTAGTTTTGGTAATAACTATATATATCTATATAGTCAGATATATATAATATATATAATCTTTATAATATTGATATTCTTTATTCTATATAATTATGACATATAATATCGAAACGCGAAAAGTCCAGCAGACTGGCGGTAGTAGTTATATTGTGTCCCTACCTAAAGAATGGATTGATCGTCACGGAATTCAAGCAAAAGATACAATCGGGATACTGCCCCAACCTGATGGAAATTTAATGATCACTCCCTATATATATTCTGAGCAATATATCAAAGAAAGATCATTTGATATTGATGAGATAAATAATTCAGATTTCCTATTTCGCTTACTAATTGGAGCATATATTATGGGATATAGTATTATTAAGATCAAGTCTAGTAAAAAATTGCAACATCAAGTGCGAAGTACCATTGAAAGTTTTATAAATATCGCAATGGGTCCTGAGATTATTGAAGAAACTAGTAATACGATTTTAATAAAAGATCTACTTGATCCAAAAGAGATGCCATTCGATAAAACAATAAAAAGGATGTATATTTTAGCACAAAATATGCATGAGGATGCTGTTAGAGCCTTAGAAAGTGGTAATAAGAACTTAGCAGAGCAAGTCATCAATAGAGATGATCAGATTGATAGGTTGAATTGGTTAGTGGAACGTCAAGCTCATATCGTCTTACGAGATATTATCTTATGTCAAAAAATGAATATCACTTTAGAAGATGCGAGTAATTTTCAATTAATCAGCAGATTTTTAGAACGAATTGCAGATCATGCTGTAAAAATCGCAAAGAGTGTCTTAAGAATTGACTTTAAGAAAATTGATAAAATTTTACTGAATAACATTACTGAGGTAAGTAAATTATCCTTAGAGCTGCTAAATCTGAGTCTAGATGCCTGGCTACAAAAAAGTTTAAGCTTAGCAAATGAGAATATTGAATCCATTGAAAAATTAACCTACAAATGTGAAAAAATTGAATTTAGTGAAAGAAATAGCGCTGAGTTTGTTGTTGAAATTGGTTACATTATCGAGAGTATTCGGAGAACTGGAGAATATTCGTCAGATATCTCTGAAATAATTATCAATAATCTAATATAATTAAGAAGTTTAGATAGATTCTGTACTTGTTACCAACACCATTATATAATCTGCTACACCTTCAATTGAATCTGAAATAGCTTCGAGAATATCAAAAACATTTCCTACCGTGAAAACTGTAAATTGATTTACATCATAATGTGTTAGTTGAAGATTTTTTCTTAATTTGATATTAAGCAAATCTATTTGATGTTCATATTGATTAATCTGTCGTGAATATTCCTTAAGATTTTCTCTTTCCTCAAGGAGATCAATAAGGATTTTATCTAAATATTTTGAACAAGAAACTGTGTTATCCATCATCTCAAGAACAATCTGGATGCTCTCTTTACTGGATTGATCCCAAAATTTTTCGGGTACGGTATTTATTCTTCGAGCAACTCCCGTACAACAATTAGCCACATCATCCATTCTTTTTACTAGATGGGATAGATTTTGTCTAACGCTTGGATTTAATTCTCCTCTACTAATATCTTTTTGAATTTCTCTTCTCAATTTATCTGCATTATTCTCGATGATATCCACTTTATGAAATACTTCTTGGGCTTGATCTGGTTTTCTCTCTTGCAATAAAAGCGTTAAGCCCTTTCCTAATTCCTCAACACATGACTGAACGATCTTTGCATGATTTATTGATTTCTCTAAAGCATTTAATGCAACTTCTCTCTTTAAAAACTCGATTAATGACCCCATTTTTCTTACCTTCCTTTTATTTTTGATTCTTGTATTAAATAAATAATTTTACATTTATATTTTATTAGATCAACCCTATACTACCTAATCCAAAATATAATAATGCTGATAATATCGCAGCTATGGGAAACGTTAATAGCCAATACATAGCCATTTTACCCAGTCCTTTGTAATCAATCTCTTTTTTTTGAGCAATGCTTAATCCTAATATACAGAATACTATGACATGACTGTGAGATATTGGTAATCCGAAGAATGTGGCAATCATTAAAATTACTGATGAACTAAATTGTACAATTATTCCTTCACTTGGTCGAGAGTCAATCATTTGTGATGCAAGATTTTTTATTACATATCGAGCAGCAATATAGATTCCTAAAAATGCAAATATTCCACATATCACCGAAAAAAAGAAATATTGCTGTATATTCAAGGAACTATTTGCTAATAGACCATAGAGGATTCCTAAAGCTTCTCCTGAATTTGCACCTACCCATATCTCTGCAAATATGACCACTAAAAGTAAAATCCATTTAAAATATTTTTCAGATTTTTCAATTTGATTCAATCCTTTTAAACGATACAAATATACTTTAACAATGATTTTAAAAATAATATATGTTATTATTAAACCAGACAATGGAGATATGACCCAACTTAGAAGTACATTTCCTAACTTATCCCAATTAAACGCTGTTTCAAGATTTATACTTCCTTGAAATATAGCATAAATAATAACAACCCCAACAACACTTCCTATTAATGAATGAGTACTACTCAAAGGAATGCCAGCAAAACTCCCAACAACTAACCATAAGATACTACTTATCAATACTGTTAATATCATAAACCTTGTATATTGAATCCCTTCACCTAATATATCTGCACCTACAGTCTTAGCAACATATCCCCCACTAAACAAAACCATCCCCAAACCTATGGCAATACCTCCAATTATTAGAGCAATTTTGAACTTGAGGACTCCAGCTCCAACCAAAACGGATAAAGTCTCATCGTTAGCTCCAATTGAAAACGCTAGGGAGATAGCCATTATAACCAAGATTGAAACTAAAATAGAAGTTATATCCGCCATCGCTCTTCATCATTTTTGAGTTTAGTCGAATATTAAATATTTGGTTCCTAAAAATTGGATATATTCTGAGAAGCTTTTAATGTGATCAGCAAGCATCATAATATCTTCAATTAGGTTTTTGAGATATAAGAAAGTCCTTGATAAATAATCCATCTCATAATTGTATAAACGATTCAATAATTTCCATTCTTCTTTTCTCATTTTTCGCCTTTCTTCTTTTATATCCTCACAGATATTATAAGAATCTCTTAAATCTGAGCCAATTTGTTTAACTGCTTTTGATAAATTTAGAGAAATCATACGTAAGGATTTCAGTATACTCAAAATATTGAGTTTAAATTCTTCATCTGGAAAAATAGCACGATAGAGTAGTAATCTATTTGCCATAAATTCCCCAATATTTTTAATATCATTTATTTTTCCGAAAACTTTTAACCTGTCGGCTTTTGAAAACATAAGTTTTGATTTAAAAATCTTATTCTCAAATGTTTTCTTAATCTGAACTTCAGTAGTGGTTTTGATGACATAATTCAACTTTTTTTTAAAAGTATCAAAATCTTCTTCTACGAGAGATTCAATACCGCTAATTAATTGTAAATTCTGTTCGTTAATATTATCTGTGAATAACCGAGTTAATTCATCAATATTTAATTTATTCAACTCTTTTTCACTTAATTCCATGATTAATCATTCCGTAAATTATCAATTTAGTTTATCTATAGAAGATATTTATTTCTAATATTCGAAGATGATAATATATAGTTAATTATTAAGCTTTTACTGAAATATATATTTAGTTTTAAATTGTTAATCTCAAAATATATTAAAATTATTATATAACTAAAGAATTTTCATTATATCGCATAAAAATAATCTAATCTAACCAGAATAATTTTTTTTGGTGCTTATTAAGGTAGTAGTTGCCTCGATCCATCGGCTTAATTCGGGATCAAAGCGACAAAATGATACTATAGATTCTAGATCATCAAGGTTTGAAAACATACATTCAATAATTAAGTCCCAACCGCCATAGGTAGGAGATGTATAGGTAATTTTCCAATCTTGATCCTTGTTTGGACGAAGTGTTTTAAGTTTATCCACTATTTTCCATTGTGTATCAATAATTTTCAAGCGTATTAGGATATATCCACGATAATAAATTAATAAACACCACACATCTCATTTTGTAGCGATTTTAAATATTAGTGTTTTAAACTTTTTCAAACTTTCTATTAATCAAATCATTCTATTTTCTATGGAGAGAACCGGTAATTTTAATGTTTTTATAGTATAAAATAAGGAAAGTTATATATAGAATTTTATCAAAAAATGATCAACCAATAATATATTCTCTTAGAAAAATAAATGTGAAAATAATGAATGACAAATCTAATGGTAAATTAATGCTATATTTACTAGCGATAACAGCAGTTACCTTTATAATTGGTTTAATTCTCTACTTAACCGGTTTTAATTTATT
This sequence comes from Promethearchaeota archaeon, assembly GCA_016840165.1. Taxonomy (GTDB): domain Archaea; phylum Asgardarchaeota; class Lokiarchaeia; order Sigyniarchaeales; family SOKP01; genus SOKP01. The sequence continues at coordinate 38,534 of JAEOSU010000051.1, read as the reverse complement.
CTTTAATGATCTCTTTATTGATAATGATATCACCTTTGCAATTTTTTCGGTTATCGACACTAAAATCCTTGTTTTAATATTCCTCTTGATTATCGTGGCAAGTTGGTACATATATGATAAACGATTTGCAAAAAATTTAGCTATAGGTATCCTTAGTTCTTACTATTTTTGCAGTTTTTTAAAAGATATCTTTCAAGATCCACGTCCTGCTACAAACTATAAAGCTAACGAAAGTGGAAATGGTTTTCCCTCAGGGCATGCACAAAATGGTGCAGTGGGTTGGGGATATTTAGCATATGAGGCATATCGCAAGGATAATAAAATATTATTTTGGATTTTTGCAATTCTGTTATATCTTATTGCAGGTTCACGATTAGTTATAGGAGTCCATGACTTGCAGGACGTTTGGGGCGGATTAACAATCGGATTTATATGGCTTATCTTATTAATATTTCTTGAGCCAAAGGTATCCGAAAAACTCAGTAGTCTTTCTTTTTTAATTAAAGCTATACTTTCTATATTTATTCCAATATTCTTATTCATATTAGCGATATTAATCTTTCCTACTACAGAAGAAAGTTATGGATTAATATGTGGGGGCTTAATGGGGCTTTCATTAGGATACATTATTGAAACGGAAAAAATAAAATATGAACCAACAAATTTATCAACAACTCAAAGAATTATTAATTTAGCTATTGGACTCGCAATTACTTTACTACTTTATTTCGGATTAAGCCTTATCTTTCCCGAATTTGATTCTATTATTGATCATATTATGGATCTTCTGCAATATTTTATCCTATCATTCATACTGGTAACTTTAGTTCCATGGATTTTTACAAAAATTCAACGCAAATAAATTAAAAATTCTTATCTTTTTTTTATTTATATTTAAAATATATATAAATTAACTTACCAGTATATCTCTTTTAAGGCCTTATGGTATTCATTCAGTGAATTGATTGAAGTTTTTTTATTTCGTATTTGTTCTATTGCATCAATTATAGCCTGAGCTAATTGAAAATTAGTAATTACTGGTATGTTATAATCAACCGCAGTTCTTCGAATTTGATATTCATCTTGCATAATTATTTTAAACTTCTCTTCCGCGGTAGTTGGCAAGGGAATATTAATCACCATATCAATACGCCCTTCTTGAAGACATTGAATGATATTTGGCTCCAATCCGTACTCGTGTACTTTATAAAGTTTAACGGCATCAATCCCATTTTTTTCTAGAGTTCTTTTCGTATCTTCCGTAGCAAATATCGTAAATCCTAATTTTTTTATCTTCTTCGTTAATGGTACTATTTTTTCCTTCAATTTCTCTCCTCCTACAGAAATAAGAATATTGCCACCTTCAGTAGGAATATGCATCTCAGTAGATTCTAAAGCCTTCATTAAAGCATCAGGAAAATTTTCACCGATACATCCCACTTCTCCAGTTGAACTCATTTCTACTCCTAAAAGGTAATCTGCTTTATCTAATCTTACAAAAGAAAACATTGGGGCTTTAATTGCAACATAATTTCCATATGCTAAATTTAAAAGACGTTCGGGGATTTTATTTCCCATAATCACCTCTGCGGCTAATTTCATAAGATTGATTCCACGCGTTTTGGATACGTAAGGCATGCTTCTACTTGAACGTAGATTACATTCAATGACATTAACTTCTCCATTCTTTACCAAATATTGGATATTGAATGGACCAATTATTTTGAGTGCTAAAGCAATCTTTTTAGTATAGTGCTCTATTTTTTGAATAGTATTTTTAGCAATGGTTTGAGGTGGAATTGCCATGGTAGCATCTCCAGAGTGTACACCAGCGTTTTCGATATGTTCAACTATTGCTCCAATAAATACATTTTCTCCATCGGCAACACCATCGCATTCAACTTCTCGAGCATTAGTGAAGAATTTTGTTATTACTACAGGATATTCTTTAGACACCGTTGCTGCTAGATCAAGAGTTTTGATTAATGTTTCTTTATCATAAGATACTCTCATTGCTGCCCCACTCAAAACATATGAAGGTCTTACTAATATTGGATATTCTACTTCTTTAGCAAAATCCAAAGCCTCTTGAACTGTAGTCAACATTTTCCATTGTGGTTGTTGAATGTTTAGTTGATCTAATAAAGCACTAAATTTTGCTCGATCTTCAGCCATATCTATGCGATTTCCATGAGTCCCTAAGATGTGAATTCCCGTTTTTCTGAAGAATTCAGAATATTTTGCAAACTTGGACGCTAAATTTTGAGCGATCTGTCCACCCGCGGATACAACAATTCCGTATGCTCTTTCTAATTCGCATATGTCTAAAACTCTTTCTCCAGATAACTCCTCAAAATAAAGCTTATCCGATATATCATAATCAGTTGAAACTGTTTCAGGATTATAATTAATCATAATCGCTTGATCTACTCCACAATCTTTTAAACCCCATAGACAGTTCACAGAACTCCAATCAAATTCAACAGATGCTCCAATTCTATAGGTTCCTGACCCTAAAACGACAACTTTCTTAAGATTTGAGCTATGTTCTTTCTCAAAATCGATATCATGTTCAGAAGCACTATAAGTTAAATATAAATAGTTTGTTTTAGCAGGCCATTCTGCAGCTAGAGTATCAATTCTTTTGACAAAGGGATGAATATCCAACCTCCTCCGCATTTGTCTTATGAAAATGGTATCCACATTCATTAGTCTAGCAATTTGACCATCAGAGAATCCGAATCGTTTTGCTCGCTCTAGCCAATATTTTTTTTCTTCATCACTTGATTCTAATAGTTCAATATCTTGTAATCGTCGTTTTAATTCGATTATATGTTTTAATTTGTAAAGAAACCAGCGATCGATACGAGTTAAACGATATATTTCTTCTATTGAGATCTTTTTCTTCATTGCTTCAGCAATTCTGAATAATCTTAAATCAGTAGGATGCCGTAAGGCATACTTAAGCTCATTAACATCTTCTATAGGTTCCAAATCATTAACGACAAAACCTCTCATTCCAATATCTAACATTCTAATTGCCTTTTGTAGAGTTTCCTCAAAAGTTCTCCCTATTGCCATGACTTCTCCGACACTTTTCATCTGAGAACCTATTTTTCGGTCAACTTTCTGAAATTTAGTAAGATCCCATCGCGGTATTTTTAAAACCAGATAATCCAAGGCGGGTTCAAAACATGCTGTTGTAATTCCTGTGATCTTGTTCTTCAATTCAGGAAGAGTATATCCAATTGCCAATTTTGCAGCGATATAAGCAAGAGGATAACCCGTTGCCTTCGAGGCTAATGCGGAGGATCTAGAAAGGCGAGCATTCACCTCTATAACCCTAAATTCTTTGGAATAGGGATGGAGAGCATATTGTATATTACATTCGCCAATTATGCCCAATCCTCGAATTATCCGAATTGAAGCTGAACGGAGCATGTGGTATTCTTCATTTGTCAAAGTTTGAGAAGGAGCTATGACGATACTTTCACCTGTATGAATCCCAACAGGGTCCATGTTTTCCATGTTACAGTTAATAAAACAATTATCAGCGGCATCTCGAACAACTTCGTATTCGATTTCTTTCCAACCCCAAACAGATTCTTCAATTAAAATTTGATTGATTCGAGATTGAGCTAAACCCTTCTTTGCCATTCGCTCAAAATCCTTTACATTGTCAACTATCCCCGAACCTCTGCCTCCTAACGTGTAGGCTACTCGAATCATGAGAGGGAAATCAATTTCTTCAGTTGCCTTCATGGCTTCTTTAAAGGAGGTTACTGCTTTACTTTTACATACTTTCGCATTTGCCTTATTCATCGCTTGAACAAACAAATCTCGGTCTTCTGTCGCTTCTATTGCTTCGATTGGTGTTCCAAGTACCTTAATGTTATATTTATTTAGAATTCCCTTCTGTTGCAGTTCGACACCGACGTTTAATGCAGTTTGGCCCCCAAATGCCAATAAAATTCCATCAGGACGTTCTTTCTTAATTATTTCTTCTACATATCTCACATTAATCGGTAATAAATAGACTTGATCAGAAAGTAAAGGGTCTGTTTGGATGGTTGCGATATTGGGATTAATTAATATCGTCTTTATACCCTCCTCCTTTAAAGCTTTCAATACTTGGCTACCTGAATAATCAAATTCTCCTGCTTGACCAATTCTAATTCCACCAGATCCAAGAACCAAAGCTTTCTTTATAGAAGAATCCAAGGGCAAGATTCAAACCCCCATCATTTCAATAAATTTATCAAATAAATATAAGGAATCTAAAGGTCCAGGGGATGCTTCGGGATGAAATTGCACAGCTAATACTTTTTTATGTTCGTGAATTAACCCTTCATTGGATTCATCATCAATATTTTTTAGAAATTCCTTAAACCCTCCCTTTTCGAAGTCTTTAACACAAAAACCATGATTTTGGGAAGTAATAAAGCATCTTTTGGTATAAGGATTAATAACTGTTTTATTGCCTCCTCTATGACCATATTTTAACTTATAAGACGACCCTCCTCCAGCCAACCCAATAATCTGATTACCTAAGCATATTCCCATAGTTGGAATGTTATTTTCGATTAATTGGCGAGTTACTTCAATTGCATTTTTATATATTGCAGGATCGCCTGGACCATTCGAAATGAACACTCCATTTGGATCTAAAGCTATAATTTGCTCATAACTATAATAGTGAGGTACTACTATTACTTCAAGCTGCCTTTTTACAAAATTTCGTAATATGTTTAATTTAACCCCTAGATCCAATACCACAATCCTTCCTTTAATTTGTAATGGCTTATAATGAACCACATCTTGAGTAGAAACTTCACTGGCTAAATTTCTTAAGTTAGGATCTTCTACTTCTCTTGCTTCTTCTTTTAATTTTTCTAAATCTGGTTGTTCTCCTGGATTGTATACTGCTAATAATCCTAATTTAACTCCTTCTTCACGCAAGATCTTAGTTATTGCACGAGTATCTATCCATTCAATTCCTGGTACGTCTTCTTCTAAAAGAAATTCATTTAAAGTTTTAACACTTTCATAATGACTAGGATTTTTACAGCATTCATTTACAATTAACCCATTTAACTTTATAGAATCCGATTCAAAAAATTTCCAAATACCTACTTCATCTTTTTCCCATGCTGGCACACCATAGTTCCCTATTAAAGGGTGAGTCATTACCACAATTTGTCCTTTATAACTGGGATCAGTAAGAGTCTCATTATAACCTGCTCCCGTAATAGTTGTAAAGACAATTTCACCATGGACTTTCTTAGTAGCACCGAATCCGATGCCTTCGAAATAACGACCATCATTGAACATTAAAATCGCGGGTCGTTCTTTTTTATATAACATCGACGAAAATATTGTTATTTTAAGTATATTCTTAACATATGCATAGCAATTTACAGTTTTTAAGCTTATTTATTAACTGGAGAAACATATTAGCTTGTTCCATGATATAAAAAATTATAGAAAAAAAGAGGGTGAAATTACTTGAATGAATAAAAAAGAAAAATTACAGAATCCTTAAAAATTCTTATTAGTATTTAGTTATCTTTTTTGAAATAATCTCCAGTATCGATTCATTTGACCATAATATTCGAATAAAGCACCAATACCTCTTATCTTAAGATCTGTGTTCAGAGAGATCTTACTATGTAAAGCTCCTACGGGCGGTATTTTAGCAATCTCTGCAGCTAACTTGTTAACTTCAGCTTCAAGGTCTTCTCGAGGCACACTAATACTCACTAGTCCCATTTCCGCAGCTTCTTTTCCAGAAATTCTTCTTCCGCTCATAAGAAGATATCGTGCTTTTTTAACTCCCAAGTAGAGTTGCCATAACGGCAAGCTTTGTGCTCCGCCCCATAATTGAGCAGGATGACCTAAAACTGCATCATCAGCAGCTACTGTAATATCACATAAGAGTTGTAAATAACAACCTGCATCAGTACAATACCCATGAACTTGAGCAATAGTTGGTTTAGGAAAATCCCAAATCCTTGGATATTTTGCAAATATTTTCTTGTTTAAAATATCATAGGAATTTTTATATTTCCAACCGCCTTCTGGAGGTGTAATATAATAAGATTGGTTAAGATCAAACCCTGAACAAAAACTTTTACCTGCTCCTTTTAATACTATTACATTGGCTTTATCGTCTGCTTCTGCATAATCAAAAACAGCATCTATATCATCGAGTAATTGAGAACTCAAAGCATTATGTTTTTCTGGTCTATTAAGAGTAATATAACCTATGTTATTCTTACTTTCATATAAAACAGTCTCAAATTCCTTTTCTATCAATTTTATTCTTTACTCATATTTTTAATTTTATATCATTTAATGCAAAGTGATTGATGAATAAAATTAATGATAGATGTCTATTTATAACTATAGTTATAAACTTGAGTTTTTAAAAAAATTAATTGATATTTATTATTATTTATAATCGGATTCATCTACGATAAGATTGGGGTCTGTTAATCCTAATTGGATTTTGCGTAATACATATTTACGAAATTCCTTGCTAGTGAACACTTGAGTACCAAACTGAAACATTTCATCAGCTTCTTTACCTTTATAATCACTGTTTTCCTCAAAATTTCGCATTGTTCTTTCTATCATGGTAGCTCCTAAGATTAAACTATATATGAAGAATGAGAGTAGAGCCGCATTATTTTCTTTAATCTCACCCTCATCTATGGCTTTCTGAATAACTCTAGTTGTTCCATCAAGAAAGTTAAATGGTTGATATTGCTTCTCAAAAGGTCCTATCTTATCTGAGGGTGGTGAAGGAATAATGTGCATCATAGTAAATGCACTAAAATCTTCTTCAGCAAATTTGAAAAAATGCCCAAATATATTTACTAATAAATCAACGGTGGATCCATCGTGATTTTTAATAATTGTCCTATTTTCATCCCTATATTGTTCAAAAAATTTCTTACGAATAGCTATCCATAATTCTCTCTTACTTTCAACATAATTATAAAGATTATTTTGGTTCATGTCAAGAATTTTTGCTAATCCGCGTAAACTAAAGCCTTCTCGTCCTTTTTCTGAGAATAGATTTTTACCTGCTTCTAGAATTCGCTCAAATTGTTGAGCTTTCTTTTCAGGAGACCTACTTCTTGATTTTTTTATTTTCATATTATTTTTGTTTTGATTCGCCATTATTTTCACAAGACAATGAAATATGAATTATAATAAATACAATTTTAAAAAAAATCTCTACAAATAGATATTGTATATTTATTAAAAAATGTTATTGAATATTATTAATTATATATGATAAAGTAAAATACTTTATAAAAATACGAAATATTATGTCTGAAAAGCAATTTGAGCATATAAAAATTGAACAAAATAAAGAAAATAATTATGCAATTATTTCAATAAATAGACCTGAGAAATTAAATGCTTTACACACCATTACTTTGAGAGAGATAGCTGAAGCGCTTGAAAATATGGCTTTAGATAAGTCTATAAGATGCGTTGTTCTAAGAGGGACAAAAGAGTATACAAAAAAGCCAGCATTTTCAGCGGGAGCAGATTTATCTGTCCGTGGACATCCTGCCATAGATCCTGAAAACTTAATGGATCAATGTCATGCGATGTATATAAGACACAAATATTATGACATCATAGAGAGTTTTCCCAAACCATTAATTGCAGCTGTAGATGGGTACGCTTTAGGAGGTGGGTTTGAATTAGCATTAGTTTGCGATATAATAATAGCATCGAAACGTTCAATATTTGGTTTCCCTGAAATAAAAAGAGGAATTGCGCCATTAAATGGAGGAACTCAAAGGTTAATCAGAAATCTTGGCAAGATTAGAACAAAAACAATGATCTATTTTGGTGAACATTATAGTGCTGAAGAAATGTACAACTGGGGAATAATATCCTTTCTTGTAGATAATGGACAATTTGAAGATTTTGTGCATCAAAAAGCGTCTTGGATAGGGAACGCCGCAACTAAAAGTCTTTTTGTTATAAAGAAAGCTATTGATTATGGATCTCAAGCACCTTTAAATTTAGGACTTCAATTCGAGCATTTAGGTTATGCAATTAATTCCCAATCTAAAGATGTCATTGAGGGTGTTACAGCATTTCTACATAAACGAGAACCCAAGTTCACTGGTGAGTAAAAAGCATTAAAAAAATCCTAAAAATAAATTTTATCTATATCCTTTTTTTTAATTTGGTTTTTAATAGAAAATACTTCAAAAAAATAAGTAAAAAAAAATAAAAAATATTCTATTTATCGAGATTGTACGCAGTACTAAAGCCCTCATGAATTGCCTCCATCATGGTTCGCGGTTCCTTGCAGTCCCCTATTTTGAAAATCTTATAGGGAGGATTAGTTTCTTTTACCTTATTGAATAGATCATCATTAGGTTCCACGCCTGTAGCTAAAATAAAAGTGTCAATATTTTGTAATGTTTTTATTTCATTCTCGTGCTCATATATTAAAGTTTTACCTTCAAATTTTTTAATTTGAACATCTAAGATACTATTTATTCCTAATTTCATTAGTTGCCCTATCAAAAATCCTCTAGTTGTTCTTCCAATGCTCATACCGAGTTTAGGAAGCATATCAATGATGGTAACCTTACGATTACCTCTCAACCATCGTTTAAATAATTCGTCTTTCGGTAATAAATCATAAAATGCTATGAATTTTGCTACTTCAGAATTAAGTGCTCCTTGTTCTGCCGCCCAAATAGCAGTTTCTATTCCTGTCGCTGAACCACCAACCACTACAACATTTTTTCCGATAGGATATTCTCCCTCAAGTATTTTTTCAGCTAAATAAATTTCACTCCCTAAACTACCATCTATTCCTGGTATATCAGGGATATTATATTTAACACCTGTCGCGAAAATAACTACATCAGGTTGATATTTATTAATGTAATCTAAATCTGCTTCTACTCCTAGATGCAATTCAATTCCTAGATGTTCTATTTGTGCGGAATAATAATTCATAATCTCGTGAATATCATGTCGACCAGGAGGCACCCACGAAAGATTAGCTTGACCACCAAGGCTAGATCTTTTTTCGAGTATTGTGACACTATGGCCCAAAACTTTTGTTATTCTTGCCGCTTCTAATCCACCAGGACCGGCGCCTATTATTAAGACTTTCATTGGATGTTTTGTCTTGATATCAAGATCAATATTACCCTCTCTTGAAACCATATAAGTTCTCATACATTCAACAGATTTTCCGGTAAAAATATGATCAAAACAACCTTGATTACATCCTACACATTTCCGAATATCCCAGAGTTTATTCTGTTTTGCTTTTAAAGGTAAATAAGCATCTGCGATAAGGGCTCTTCCCATACAAACAGCATCTGCCATTTGATCTCTAAGAATTTGTTCTGCTACAAGAGGACTATTAATACGGTTACTAGAGAATACAGGTACATTAACAACATTTTTTACATTCTCAGCCAGATAAGCATAGGCTCCTTGTGGAACCATCATAGGAATTTGAGGAATTCTGGTTTCATGCCAACCTCCAGTTACATTAATGTAATCAATCCCTGCATCAACATAATGCTTTGCAAAGACAGCGCTTTCTTTATATGTATTAGATCCAGGTACGAAATCATCACCAGCTATCCTCATTCCTACAATCATTTTCTGTCCTACTCTTTCTTTCACCAATTGGATTAATTCCAAAGGGTATCTTAATCTGTTTTCCAAAGAACCCCCATATTCATCCGTCCTTTTATTAGTAACGGGACTTAAAAATTGATTGATAAGATAGCCTGCACTTCCTAATAATTCTACTCCGTCAAAACCTGCTTTTAAGGCTCTTTCTGCGGCTAGAGCATGATTTTCTTGAACAACCTTAATTTCATCAATAGTTAATTCTTTAGGAACCCTTCTTGTAAGATTAGACATAACTGCCGAAGAGGAGACCATATCTGGCATACCAGAATACGCTCCCGCATGGTATAGTTGGACGAAAGTCTTTGCACCTTGGCTATGCATAGTATCTGTAAACCTAGTATAACCAGGAATGTATTTATCATCATAAATTGCAAACATAGTTGGTCCTCCACCTCTTGCTTCGACTCCCGCACCTCCTATTATAATTAAACCAACTCCTCCTTTGGCACGTTCTAAATAAAAATTAATTGTTGTATCATTTATTCCTCCGTCTCGAGAAAAATTTAACGCCATAGCAGGCATTACGATTCGATTTCGTATGTCGAGATCCTTTATCTTAAACAGTTCAAATAATTTCACAAATTTCATCTAAATGTCACCTATTAAAACTGTATTTAACATCGTTTTATACTTAATTATTGTCATTTTTACCCTCTTTTTTAATTTCCTATAATTGAATGAATAATAAAAAATACTATTACATATCGACAAATTTTCCAGATTTTAGTAACTCACAAGGTTTTATATAATCCTTTCCTAATTTCTCTGAATACTCCTCTAATATATTGCTAAGCTCTTTATAATTAGTCGTTGCATATTCCATTGGACCAGGAAAGTTCATGCCTGCCAAAATGGCTTCATCTATAACTTTCCAACTTTTTGCGACACCTTCTTCCAAAATCCTACAACCTTCATTAGCACTAATTGCAGCAAAAACCCGACGATCAACTAATCCAGCTTTCTTGGATAAATCAGGCTGAGGTCTCCCTTTGGACCAATCATAAAATCCTTTTCCGGTTTTTTTTCCTAGAGTACCGTTATTATAATGCATAGTTAAAACTTTACCAGGTTTGAAATCGGGGGAAATTTTCTCCGCATAATATAGACTGGCGTTATATGCTATATCTCTACCAGTAAAATCAGCTAAGGTTAATGAAGTCATAGGAGCTTTTGGATTTGATAAATCAGCATCAACTTGTTCCCAAGGTATTCCCTTCTCATATGCTAGATCCAAAATATAATTATTATATATACTATTAGGTGCTAATACCCTATTTACAATGAATCCAGGGCGATCTTTCAAAACTTGCGCAACATATCTCTCTCCTCTAAGACAAGGCAATGTCTTAGCAACTTTCACGCCAATATCCATGGTTTCCTCTGAAGTTTTATTTCCTTTTATTACTTCTATCAAGCGCATTAAGGGAGCAGGATTAAAGAAATGCATTCCAATTACATTTTCAGGTTTATTACACCTTTGAGCAATTTCTGTTATACTAATAGTAGATGTGTTCGAAGCAAATATGCAATGTTTAGGAGATTGTTCAATTACCTCCTTACATAATTGCTGTTTAAGATCGGATTTCTCTGAGACCGCTTCTATTACAAGATCAGCATTTTTCACCGCATTGCTTAAGTTTTTATCTACTTTTAATTTTTCCATAATTGCTGCCGCAGTCACACCTTTAGGTAATTTTCCTTTCTGTTCTAATTTTTCAAAACCAGTCTTATTGTACTCTAGTCCCTCCTGGATAATTTTATCGCTCACATCCACCGCAGTAATATTATACCCTGCCATTAAACATACTTGGGCAATTCCTTTTCCCATATCCCCAAAACCAAGTATTACTATATTTTTTACTTCCACCTTATATTCACTTCCTTTTATTAATTTTAACGTGAGGTGTAATAAATAGACAGCACTCATTAAAAAAATTTTTCAAAATTACTTTTTGAATGAATAAGAAAGTTACCCCATTTAGTACTTATTTTATAATTTTGACTTTGCTAACTAAAATATTTAAAAAAAAAGGAATAATATACAATGTAGATTTAAAATTTTTTTTTATGGTGAAAAGTATCGATGAAAAATAACGAAGTATGGTTAATTGATTATGTACGTACCGCATTCTCCCGATCTCGAACAAATCAACCTGAAAGTGATGTATTTGGAGAAATTAGAGGAGATGAACTATTAGCCCAGCTTTTAATGCATATGTTTGATAAAAGATTGGCGGATAAAGGAATAGAAAAAAAGGATATTGATGATTGTTCTGTCGGATGTGCCGTCGGGGTATTAGAAAATTGGACCTATGGTGGTAGGTTACCTCTATTTTTATCAGGATTTCCCTTTAATGTTCCAGCTTTTTTTGTAGATAGACAATGTGGCTCTGCTGGAACAGGAATGCATGTTGGAATTATGGAAATTATGAATGGATTTAGCAAAACAGTACTTTCAACAGGTTTTGAGCATATGACAAGAGTTTATGGATCGGGTACGGATCCTAATTTAAAGCTTGCCTATAAGGATAGCATATATTATCGCCCAGATATGGATTTAAGAGTCTTTTTTAACATGTTAAGTACTGCTCAATTACTCTATGAAGAAGAAATACCTACCTTTACAAAAGAAGATCTGGATAAATTTGGAGTAAGAAGTCATAACTTAACTATTAAAAGCCAAGAATCTGGTTGGTTTAAAGATGAAATAGTCCCAATTGAAGGCCATGTACCTGGTAATGTGAATGAGAAAATGATAATTGATAAAGATATGAATGCTAGAAAATCTACATTAGAAGCAGTATCAAAATTACCACGATTAACAAAACCCTTTTTCTTAAAAAAAAATGGTGGAAAAGAAGGTTATATTAAACGAGAAGGAAGTGAAGAAGGAGTAATTACAGCAGCAAATTCTTCTCCTTTAAATGCTGGAGCAACTGCGGCAGTTTTAATGGAAGCAGAAGAAGCAAAAAGAAGAGGTCTGGAACCAATGGCAAGGATAGTCTCCATCGGTTGGGCAGGAGTAGATCCTCATACAATGGGAAGAGGGCCAGTACCTGCTACTCAAAAGGCATTAGAATATGCTGGTTTGAAGGTGGAGGATATTGATTTCTGGGAAATTAATGAAGCATTTTGTATAGTTACGTTAAATTGCATGGATAAATTTAACATACCCGAAGAAAAAGTAAATATTATGGGCGGTTCAACAGCAATTGGACATCCTTTAGGTTCTACTATGGTAAGATTGACTGGAACATTAGCTAGGATATTGAAAGATAAAAAAGCAAAATATGGTGTTGCTAATGCATGTTGTGGTGGAGGGCAAGGTGTGGCAACTGTAATCGAAAACCTTGATGCCTAAAACCACTTTAAACACCATAAATTTATTTATTTTATATTTAAAATTATAATGAATTAAACAAAAAAAAATATAAATATACATTAATCATTTACAAATCAAACATTTATTATTATGAAAATAATTAATGTATAATTAAATCAATCAAGTCTAACTCAAGATTAATATAGAATCTTACAGTAATAACCAAGATGAGTGAGTAAAAATTAAAAAACCTATTAATATCCAACAAGATGAGTTTCAAGCCGAGCCGGAGTTTCGTGCTCATTTTAAAATTGATTGGGGTAGGCAAGGAACCGTAATCTTATGTTATATAATAATTATTTTAGGTTATTATGGAATTATTGCCAATACTATGTTATATGATCAATATGGTGACTGGATTTCTTTTTTAGATATGGATAGGACAATATTAATATGGACATATACTACTTATACTCGCAGTTTTTTTCTAGGAGCAATTTTATTATTTGTAGTGTGTTTCATTATGACTTACAAGGAAGATATTCCTCACTATGGAATTAGAGCATCGATCTGGCTGGTTCCTACGATAATTGTTGAGGGTTTTATATTTTATTATATTATGTTTGGGTTCAGTTTAGAACCCTTCATTTTACAATTTGCCTATTTTGAAGGATATCTTAACATTTTAATTTTAATCGGATTAACTCTAAGCGGTTCTCTGATTGGGATGAAATTAAAACAATTATCAGTAAGAAAAAAAGAAAAATATTAGAGATGGTATTTAGGAGGGAAAAAATTGGCTCGTCAAAGTCAGAATATGATTAAATATATTATCAAGCGGATATTGATGATGGTTCCAATATTAATCATAGTTTTAATAATTACTTTTATTTTATCAAAAAATATGGATGTATTTCCCGTGATTTCACAGATAGCGCCGGGCGAAGATTTAGTACAAATCCAGAGAATGATTGAAGAGGAAGAAAGAAGAATGGGATATGACAAACCAGTATTGGTACAGCTATTTATATATCTACAGAATTTTTTCACAGGAAATTGGGGCAATTCTTATGTTATTATGCGTGATGTCCCGGTAATTGAAGTTATCGGTACTGTTTTTCCAAAAACTATTGAGTTAATGATATTTCCAATTGTTATAATACCTATTATTGCGGTAAAACTTGGAATTGTGTCTTCAACTAACAAAGATAAGCTGAAAGATACCTCCATTCGCTTTCTTGCAGTTTTAGGAGCGGGATTACCAATATTTTTTATAGGTAACCTCCTGCAAGTATTTTTTGGTGTAATTCTAAAAGAATTCACATATGGAGAAATATCTATACAGATTATGTTTTCAAATACACCTGGAGCTCATTTATCAGGGGAATATTTCACTGGATTTCGCCTTATTGATGCTATTTTGAATAATGATCCAGTTTTCTTTTTTGATACAATCCTCCATTTATTTATTCCCGTAATTTGTATATCTTTTGGATCTCTTGCGGGTATTACGAGACAAACCCGTTCTAGTATGTTAGATGTCATGGATCAAGATTATATTCGGACTGCCCGTGCTAAGGGCCTTCCGGAAAAAAAGGTCATTAATTCACATGCCATTCGGAATGCGTTAATTCCTTCAAGTAACCTTATAATAACTACAATAACAGGAGCACTTTTAGGATCTATTTTCTTAGAAGCAACTTTTAATTATTTAGGATTTGGATATTATTTTGTTCGTTCTATATTTGTTGGTGATTATTTACTTATAAATGGATTTTTAGTATGTTCATGTTTAATTATAATTAGTGGAACATTAATTACTGATGTGCTCTATGTCGTGATCGACCCAAGAATAACTTTTAAGTAACGATTAAAAAGAAGTGATTTTAATAATGCAAGTTTATAGCGAAAAAGAGGAAATTGAGGAAGATTCAATAAAAAACAATTCAAAAATTAAGCAATTAATAAAATTTTATTTATTGCCTGGTTATAGAGTTCCTGAATTTTCCGAACGAGAATATCAGATTGGAAAAATTAAATCAAAAAGGAGATTATTCCGCCGTTTTATTACACCATTAACCCTACTCGGTTTTCTCTTAGTTTTAATTATTGCTTTTATAGCCGTTTATGGTCCTTGGCTTACTGAACTTACTTTAGCAAATGTAACGCCCCCATTATATCCTCCAGATGATGCTTTCCTGCCACCATCACCAGAACATCCATTAGGTACAACAATATATGGATGGGACATTCTTGGAAGATTAATCTGGGGTGCTAGGACTACTCTACAGGCAGCACTATTGCCTGTTGCAATTTCCATTGGTGGAGGTGTTATATTAGGAACAATTTCGGCATATTTTGGAGGTTGGGTTGATTCCGTCATGATGCGTCTCTGTGATATCTTCTTAAGTTTACCAATGTTGATAATTGTTATAATTATTGCTCCCTTAGTTGGAAATGATTTATATCAGGTTCTAATAATTTATGGTATTCTCTTTATACCCTATAATATTAGATTTATGAGATCTTTAGTTTTACAAGTAAAACAAAATGATTATGTTAGAGCTGCAATAAGTAGTGGGGCAGATAAGTTTAGAGTTATGTTTAAACATATTTTTCCCAATACAATTTCTCCCATTATTATTTCTTTTTTTGGAGCAATGGGTACTACTGTTTTGGGTCTAGCAGGTCTTGCTTTTATCGGTTTGGGAGATCCTACTATTGCTAATTGGGGAGCAGATATCATGTATGCAAGAGGTCATTTTGATACTCCAGGAGCAGCTCTCTGGCCAGGATTATTCATAGGTCTTACTTCCATTGGATTTATATTAATTGGTGATGGGTTACGGGATGCATTAGATCCACGATTACATATAAAATAAAAAAAATACAGTAAAAAAGGATAAATTCTATGGCTTTTAATTATGGACTAGTTCTAGTTGAAGTTATTGTTATAATATTAATTTTAAGTCTTATTTTTAGTTTAATAAACAAACTACTTCCAAAGGATAAAGGAATACCAATAAATGTTAAAAGCTTATGTTTAACTTTATTATTGGTCTTTGGTATGATATTCGGTATCGGGTTTGTTGTTGAAACCTTTGACGATTATCCAATAATTGGATATTTGAATAATTTTATTCTCTTTTTCGCAGTAGCAATAAGCACATTTTTTCCTATATATAAATTATTTTTACCAAAGTTCTATAAAGCTTCAGAATTTGAAGATATACATCAAATATTTAAAGATTTCAAACTAAAATTTATAATAATATTGGGTGTAATTTGGAGTATAGCAGTAATATTTCTCTCATTTGAGATATTAGGACTTCAATTGGAATGGGAACCAAATAAACCAGATTATGATCTATTATATATAGGATTTTTCACGGCATTTTTTACAGTCTTCTTTATCATAGTTCTTATGTATTTAATAGATAAATCAAAACCAATTGAGAATCAGATCCCAAAAAAGGCATTCAGAGATTCTTTGATTGCAAGTGGACTAATCTCGTTTGGGATCTGGTCAGTCCAATTTATCATTTTTGAAATGTATCTGTCTCGATTATTCGGAATGACTTTTATAAAACAAGATCTTCGTGTGGAAATAATTCTTATTTTAGGGATATTTATTGTGAGCTATTTCAATTTATTAAGAATTAAGTTTTTACCAGAAGCGGCTATAAAAAGTAGGAAAAAAGTTTTAGAAGTGATAACAAAAGAAAAAGAAAAAACAATTAATAATCGACTATTTGGAGGAAAGGAAACTATAGGAAACCCTCAAGATCTTGAGGATAGTTTTAATAAGTATGAGGGTGTCATTTATCTTGTAGAAAGTGTTTCTTATAAATTATATTTCTTTTTAATGAAAAAACTTAGGAGCTTACCTTATTTAGACGATAACACCCATTTAATTAATAAAAAGAGAAAGTTATTTAAGAATATTATCGTAGGTTTATTGTGGATTATTGTTTTTGTCATTCTTTCAATTAATTTCTTTCAATTATTATCTAACTTAAATCCCATTATTGAGATGTTTTTTCTTAGTGTTCAATATGCTTTTTTTATAATTCTTATTGATATCTCTATTATGATTATTTTTAACAAACTCATACCTTTTGAGAAACAAATTCCAAGAAAAATTATTAGAGACTCTATTTTCATTGGTGGAGTTATTTTCCTTTGGCTTTTGGTTATTCCACTTTTCTTCGTTTATTATTATTTTTTTATGGGGATCTATCAAATCCTCATCTCTGATGTTTTCTCTGTTATAATTTCTTCAATTATTATATTTATAGTGGGAATATATATAACAAGATGGCTTTCAAGTAAGAAAGGATTTGATACTTCCCTTAGAAAGACATTTATTATAAATGTAATATGGTTAATTATAAATTTACCATTTGGAATATTTTTTGTTAATCTTTTTGGTGATATTCTTCTAAATGATCTTCTTGTTGTAGTTATAGATATTTTTGTTGGTTCAGTTATTGTTACGAAGCTTTATAAAAAAGAGTTTAAACAATCTTTAAATTTCGTGTTTAGGGTTGGAGTTATTACTTTTTTCTTGGGTATAATTATTATTGAAAGCATATTGGTATTTATTCTATCAATTTTACCGTATTATCATTTTAACGTTCAAGATATTCGAGTTCACCTTATTATTGATATATTTATTTTTCTCATTTTTTTTACCGTTTCTTTGAAAGTGAAATTCAATCCTGAAGAATTCAAGAAAGAAATGAGTAAAGATCAAAAAATCGTACCAATTGTAGCAGTACCGAAAATTCAAGAGAGAGAAATTGAAGGAAAAAAAGTTATTTTGGATGTAGAGGATCTTACAACCTATTTTTACACTGAAGAAGGTGTTGTACGTGCGGTAGAAGGAGTCTCTTTTAAAATCTACAAAGGTGAAACGCTTGGTCTTGTAGGAGAAACAGGTTGTGGGAAATCAGTTACGGCATTATCTATACTTCAGGTTGTTCGGCCTCCAGGGAAAATTGAGAGTGGAAAAGTTATATTTGAAGGAGAAGATTTACTCCAAAAATCTCAAAAAGAAATTTTAAATTATCGTGGAAATAAGATAACCATGATTTTTCAAGATCCCCTTAATTCCCTAAATCCGGTTTTTAAAGTAGGTAAGCAAATCTCGGAAGTATATCTCCAACACATGGAAGACGAGCTTCTCATTGAAACATTGAAACATCCTGGTAAAAGCATATACAGTATTGCTCGAGAATTCAGTGAACAATTACTTAGAGAACTAAACATTCCTTCCCCAGAACGTGTTTATAACCTATATCCCCATGAATTAAGTGGGGGAATGCGCCAAAGAATTCAAGTTGCTATGGCTCTTGCATGTAGTCCTAAATTATTAATAGCAGATGAACCTACAACTGCTTTAGATGTTACAATCCAAAATCAAATACTTAATTTAATGAAGAATCTCCGCGAAAAATATAATACCTCTATTCTTTTTATTACACACGATCTTGGAATCATATCAAAGATGTGTGACAGGGTTGCAGTCATGTATAGTGGTTTTATAGTTGAATATGGAGATATTTATAGAGTATTTGAAAAACCTTCTCATCCATATACAAAGGGCCTTCTTGGATCGATACCCGTTATTGGCAAAAAGAAAGAGGAACTTGAAGTAATCCCTGGATTAGTACCAAATTTAATATATCCCCCTTCAGGATGCCGGTTTCACCCAAGGTGTCCCTATCGGTTCGAACCGTGCAGTTCTATAGTTCCCAGAAGCATAGAAGTTGAAAATAATTATTTTGTTGCGTGTCATTTGTATGATCCTGAATTTAATAAATAAAACGAGAGATTCATTCCTTAAAAGATTTAAAAGCAAAACTAGGTAAGTGAATAGAAAATGAATGATTCAAGAAAAGACATAATTAATTGGATATGTTTCGGAATTTGTGTTCTGGGGTTAAGTTTCATAATTTTTGGAATATCTATTGGAATAACTCCTTTAATGATTTCCATTTTAGAGCAAAATAATCTTGCAGGGTTGTATTTTTCAGTATTGTGTATTGCTTATGCGCTTTTTTTCCAAGTCACCATTCTATTTTTGTTGTATCGACATATTAAAAATAAAGGTATTACCAGAAGATCCAAAAGTATTAAGAAGATAATAATTATTTTGATACTCTCTAGTTTTTTCTTTATTTTATTGAGCGGCATCTTGGTTTACGCCGAACAATCTATACCGATAAGTGGTCAACTTTTATTTTTTTCTCCAATTATAGCATTAATTGCAGGATTATTTGCAAAAGATTATAAAACTATTGTTCGAAAGAAAGAAAAAAGAGTATTTTCTATTTTACTATTTATCTTCTACGACTTACCGATTATCATTTTTCCAATATTAATAATAATCTTCATAAGTATTAGTTATTTCAGTGATCCTATTTCTCAATTGTTTTTTATACTCATAATAGGATTAACAGTTGATCTTCTTATTGAGTGGTTTATTTCGTTGTTCCTTGTTAGTTTTCTTATTTCGCTTTTAATTTTCAATTTGGGGGTTCGTTCGCAATTACTAACAAATAAAAGAAATCTTTACTCAACGGCTTCAATTATAAGTTCAATAACCGCTTTTTTCCTGCCCTATTCTATAGAGATACAATTTCTTTTCGCTGGTACATTTTCGGTTGTAATTAGTGTTATCTTGAAATATATCTTTATAAAAAGAATACATTTAGGTGAAATTCGAGAACTTATTAAATTAGAGCCAGGTAAAAACTTATTAAATGTTAAAGATTTCAAAGTTTTTTATCCTCTTATTGGTGGAATATTTAGAAGACAAATAGGTGTCATTAAAGCAGTTAACAGTATATCTTTCGAAATTAAGACAGGTGAGACCCTTGGATTAGTGGGAGAAAGTGGTTGCGGAAAAACAACAGCTGCTCTTGGAATTTTAGGATTAGTAGAAAAAAATAATGGAGATGTTCTCTTTCATGACAAACCTCTTTCTATTCCTTATTCAAGTTTTATTAGGCAAAAAATCCAGATCGTCTATCAGGATCCAGATGCATCCTTAAATCCTCGCTTAAAGGTGTTTGATATCATTGCTGAACCTCTTAAAAACCTATTAGGTATTAAAAAAAAAGATGAACTAAGAAAAAAGGTTTTAGAATTAATGAAAGAGGTCGCATTGAAGCGAGAACACATGGATCGTTATCCACACGAATTTTCAGGAGGTCAAAAGCAAAGAATTGTTATTGCTCGAGCGCTTGCAACCAATCCAGAACTAATAATTCTTGACGAACCAACATCTGCTCTTGATGTATCAGTGCAAGCACAAATCCTAAACCTACTTAAAAAATTACAAAAAAATTATGGTTATGGTTATTTATTTATTACTCACAATTTAGCTGCAGTAAATCATATTGCTGATCGAATTGCAGTGATGTATCTTGGTCAAATTGTCGAAATTGGGGATACTAATCAAGTTTTTTCAAAACCTTCCCATCCTTACACCCAAGCATTGTTAGCATCAAGATCTGAAGTTGATATGAAAAATCGGGATATAAAGTTTATTATTCGTGGTGAAGTTCCAAGTCTTATAGCCCCACCTACAGGATGTGCCTTTCACCCTCGTTGTTCTTCAGATGTGCGTACTAAGGAATGTGAATTTGATTTACCTCATAAGATAAAGATCGAAGAAGGTCATTATATTTGGTGTATAAATCCTCCGAAACAATAATTTCTTGGTAAAAGAATATTTCAATAAGTTAATTAATTGTGGAATATAGAACAACAAGCTAAATTGCCCTAAGTTGATCTAAGGTTTTTTGTATTGTTTATAATTATGAAAAGTTTAAATATTCTTGCATCGTATGATAAACTATGTATGTTTAATGCATACTGTATATTTAAAATAAATTTTTATTATAATTAGAGTGTTAAAACATAAATAAGTAAAATTAATTAGAGAGATGAAAATGAGTAAAGATATTTATAATGTAATAGATGAATCCGCTGATAATAACTTTCTTCCATATTTTTCGGATAAAGAAATGGCTCAACGTCATAAAAATGTCCGGAAGGAGATGAGGGAAAGAGGAATAGATGTACTTTTAGTATATGGGCATGTCGGTATAGGAAATAGTCCTGGTCAGATACATCTTCAATATCTCACCCGTTTCGCAAATGTTTTTGAAACATTTCTTACTGTTCCCGTAGAAGGTGAACCTACAATGTTTATTAATTTAGATTACCATTGCGTAAATGCAAGAACAATTTCCTATATTAAAGATATACAAGATGGAGATGCTTTTCCAAATGCAATTAAAAAAATCAAAGATTTAGGTTACGAACGAGGAACAATTGGCCTCGTTGGCCCTGGTGGAGCTCAATTTGGTGACATAACATTATTCACAGAGCAACGGCAGATTTTAGATAAAGCTTTTCCAGATGCGAAAATTGTAAGCGCTAATCAATGGCTTCAAGCACTTCAACTTATTAAAAGTGAAGAAGAAATCGCACTTCTTAGGCGTGCAGGGGCTTTAACAGATCTTGCTCAAGAAGAGGTTGTTCAATTGACTTGTCCTGGAGTTAAACACAAAGATTTGCAACGAGCCATGAATTTGACAGCTGTTCGTCATTATGGAACATTTCCATTCGGTCATGTTAGTTCTTTCTCAATGAAAGATCCCGAATACTATTATCCTACACCTTATTCAACAGGTAAGCGAGTGAGAGTAGGAGATATGCTCATGTCAGAGTTTTGCTTGGGATACGGTAATTACTGGGGAAAGCTCTGGGGAACTTGGTTTGTTGGTGACCCAACTCCTGAATATGAAAAAATGTTCAATGTTGCAGCTACGGTTCATGATAATATGGTTTCCGAACTAAAACCTGGAATGAAAGGAAAAGATATTGATAATTTTCTTAAACCAATTTATGATGCTGGCTTTGAGCAAGTACCGAGTTTGCTAATAGCTGGTTGGTGTTTTATGATGCAACCACCATTAGTAGGTTGTGCACCAGGTAATCAATCCACACCATATGCACAAATGTTTCATGATTTCGAGTTTAAACCAGGTCACACGGTTACTTTACATATATGGGTTAGGATTCCTAATACGAAAAAAGGTCTTTGGGTAGGTTCCTCCGGTGTCTTTACCCAAAATGGTTATGAAAATTTTAATAAATATCCTGTCAATGAAATACGTATAGTTCCCATTTAGAGAGAGTAAAAATAACATTCATCCTATGTGGTAATTTCAATGATAAGATTCATCCTGTTAAAATTCAGTTGAATGTGTAGACAACATTTTCATCTGAATGCAGGATTCTTTTTTTTAAAAAAATCTATTAATAAACTAGTTTAAAGTTTCTATAATAATAGTAATTTTGCGCTTAGCTTAAAAAGGAATTATCTCACTATTATTAGAAAAAACAATTGTTATATTATAAAATAAAAAGAAAAAAATTTGTTTAATTTTGATATTTTTTACTTTCTCTTTCTCATCATTACGTAAATAAGTCCAACAGATGTAGCAAGAGAAACAGACAACATGACGTATACCGGAAATCCGGGTATCTGAAGTGGTGGTTCCCATCCTACGTATCTAATATGTGTAAGATCTCCAACAATCCTTGGCATTCCAATATAGAATTCGAACTCACGTACTTCCCATTCTCTCCTATAAACCCATCCCCAATCACCTTGGCATATCCACATCCATGGGTATTGGTAATTTTGTAATGTTAATCCAATGTTATCATAGCATTCTTGTCTTATAGTACGGTTTGAAAAATAGATTTGATCTATCCAGTCAGTGACATTATCAAGATAATTGAAAGCTAAATTCCAAGCTGGATTATATGGACCTGGATACTTGAAATAGGCATTAATGTGTGCGTGACCTATATCATTCGGTGCTATGGCAAAAGTCGATGGCCATACTTGTGCACTAAATGCTCCTCCAGGAACATACAAGATTTGTATCCATACAGAAGCTAATTCATGAGAGGTATCATCATAATAAGCCATTCCAATATTATGAAGAGCAGTACCCATATAATCCTCAAGAACCTGCTGAACTGAAGTTGTATCCCAATAGAAATCAACCGTAAATATGGGATTGTTGTTTGCAACATATTGCCAATCTTGATCGGTACTAGTTTCATTTAAGCTTCTTGCAGCACATTCAGTTGGATATTGAGCAAGTATAGCTTCTCGTGCGATTGTAAGATTTAAATATGGCATAGCAATATCATAATTAGCATAGGTGTTATTGTTGCCAAGATAACTCTTCATACGCGTCGCCCGTCCGCTATAAGCTGTCTGTATAAATCCTTCATAGTCGAATGCGTATGAGATTGCTTTCCGAAGTAAACGCGGGATTCCATTGGGTTGGTAGGGGACATACGGGTCTCCAGCATCGTAATTAGTTTTCCATTCTGTATCATTAATACAATTCAATACAGTTATGAATGGGTAATCTCCAATGGGGTTTTCATAATAGGTAATATCAGCTTGTGCCATAACTTCACTGTAAACAAAATTAAATCCAGTGGTATCTTCAGAAATATCTATTGCACCAGTTTTCATAGCTAAATTACGTGCTTGCGTACCATCTGCATCGGCGGTAAATAACACAAATTGTATTTCATCAATCCCAAACCAACCGACACTTTCAAGAGCGTCTTTATTCCAATAATTCTCGTTTTTTACCATTTTGCCATCCTGTGCGACTGCATCCCAATGATCAAATATATATGGTCCCGTTCCAACCAAGTGTTGGAAGGTCTCATCCTGAGGAAAGGAGGGATTTTCTCCAAAACCATAAATTGCTTTATCCCAATAGTCCGCATAAGCCTCCATCGATATCATCAAGATATAATGTTGAGGATTAGTTGCTAAAAGCTCCCAGACTGAAAGAGAAGCCCAATCATTATAGTTAATTCTGATTTTTCCCCCTCCATTAGGCCCTCCGGATTCTAGGATGGTTACATTCTTATATTTAGGAAAAGTCCCGTTTAGTAAAGAATTAGTTGCAACAATGCCATTATAGGAAGGCATTTCGCCGATATAAGATGACATGTTCCAACTTGGAGTATAAAAATCTACATAATCACTCGCTTCTTCCCAAAAATCATAATAATAACGTGTATCACCATTTCCTGTTAAATTACCCGAAACTATGATTATTCGATCCAGATTCCACTTTGCCACCGTAGCGTTCCATTCTGAGCCATCATGGAAGGTTACATTCTCTCGCAACGTTAAATTAACCGCCTTAATACCACCTCCATTAACAAATCCTTTTGAATTTTGTTCTTCTGGCCAATATTCGAATTCCACATCGGTTGCGAGCATTGGTTCTAATTGAGAGTAATTTCCATTCCAATTAGCAGGATATCTTACAAAACCCTCCAGAGAACACATACGAGCCACATCAGCGTTAGATGCACGGCGAATCACTGGATCCCAATCTCCGCCTGCGGGAGTTATTTGGACACCATACCTAAAGACTACTTTGTCAGCTTGAGCGGATTCAGGTTCTCCCATAACTGGGATAAACGGTAGAGAAAAAGAACTAAAGAGCAAAATCAAGACTAAAATTTTTGTAAATTTTCTCATTATTATTCTTTCCAATGTTTGTTATTAAATTTTTTAAATATACAGTATGAATTAAACATACTTAGAATTTAATACGATTCGAGAGTATTTAAACTTTTCATAAATTAAAAAGCTTCAAAAAACAGTACAAAATTTTTTATTATTTACACATACAATACTTAATATGATTATCATATTAACAAAATCAGCAAAAATATCGACTGATTCGAACTCATCTAGTTTAGATTTGTAGTCTAAAGTGTTTATTATACCTTCTATAATATTATCAACCAATTGGTAATATTCATAATTTCCTTCACGCTAGATTGCTTCAATTCGTTCTTGGAGCAATTTTTGATATCTTTAGAGTAAATGCCATATTTAGGACATTCAGATATATCTTGATTGTTCTCTTATTGTTGAAAAGAGCATCAAATAGCATTATTTTTAGGAAATATTATTTGAGTTATGGAATTTAAAATTCCTTCCGTATTTACTTCACTTAAATCGGATAACCAATTAAATCTGTTTAAATTGTTATTTTCTAACTTTTCTGAACTTAATAGCATGATCACATTATTTTCCAAGAGAAAAGAAGGATTTAATAGCTCAATTTCATTCTTTTCAAGGATAGTTAGATTTTGTAGCATACATTCCTGTAAATCATCATATAATAACAATGGAATATACTTCATTATACTACTATCATAACTTCTATGAGAATTATTTTTAAAATTCTCTTTTCTTGGAAAACCTTTTTCAGAAAAATTAAATATTTCAATATCGATGAGTTCTGGGTGATATTCGATTTGTTTAGCTACATTTAATTTTTTTCTCCTTTTAGTTGTTTTTACTCGATATAGTTTTACGGTTTCTTGAATATCTTTTTTCTCAACAAAAATCTTATTCTTTAGCATTTTTTCTTCGCAAATATTATTAACAATTTCACAATATTCTATTGCTGCTCCTGTTATATCCTCTTCATTGATTTCTGCTTTTATAATCGTATATATATATGCTTTTAAAAAAGCTGAAAAATCCTCTTCCAACTGATATAGATTACCATAAAGATACCTTGTGTTTTCCCACCATTCTTTAGCTTTTTGTTCCTTAAGGGAGCGCAATAGTCGCTGTTGAGAGCGAATTTCTGTGAAAAAAAGCAAATTTTCAATTCCCAGTTGGATAAAAGGTATCGGATTAATGATAGCTAAAATTGATTCATTCAGGGGAAATGAAACTGGAGAATTAGGGCGAATAATTATCGAACCATCTCCGTTAAAAACACGATCAACTCTCATTGGTATAGGCATAACTGGATTAGTTCTAATATGTTTAGCTAAAGCTAATAGGTGAGGATTATCAAAAATTTTAAGATCAAGAGGAAATATATCAATAAAAAAGAAAAAGGGAGCCGCATCAGATTTGTATGTTTTAAATTTAAAGCGAGTTTTATCTGTTTGGAACATTGAATACCAATTTTAATTTTTCTGGTTAAAGAAATTATAAAGTGATTAATAATCCTATTAGAAATAACAAAAATCCAACAATGATATCAAATAAAGTAAGAAAATATTTATGATTATTCCTTTCATCGTCATTGTCACTATGCTTGAAGTAATTTTTAAGCATCGCAATACCAATCGAGATGCTTTCCCTTATACGCCTATAGTGCCATAGAAATAAAATTATACTTCCAATCAATAATGGTAGATAAATTAACACTAGAATTTCTATATATTCCCCTCCATTAATAAAGAACCAAAAGATGCTAATCATAATTATACTATTAATCGCATTAGCAAAAATAGAAGGAAAAAGCCATTTTCTTCTTATCGTTATTAATGAAAGAATTAATCCGATTAAAAATAATGCTAAAAACCATACTAAAGGAAACCAAAAACTAAAAATACTACTTATAGGGTCCAGATAATATAATAAACTTAAGAAACCATAAAAGTACGCTGAGATTAATACTGCTGAAATTGGATTAAAGTGTTGACTTCCTCTCTTATTAACAAAACCTCGATAGATTGTTTCTTGAGAGATTGCGTTAGAAATCTGTATTACAAGTGAAATAACAAAAAAAGTCAGAAAATTATTGATAAAAAGATATGAATCCTGTAAATTCGATCCTAAAGAAAGAACATGATATAATAGCATCTCAGGGGATAAAAGGTATATAAAGAAATTTAAAGGAATAAAAACCAAAAACAATAATAACACACCATATAATAATTGATATTTAAAATTGCTTTTTGAGACTAGATAGAGCCTAAAATGACTTTTATATGCTGAAATTTTTGATACATTCCCTTTAACACTTTTAGATGGTCCCATCAGTTTATTAATAATTGTTATCGTAATTGGTATCGCAAATAAGATGATTAGGCTCCTAATTATGTAAAAAATCATTCCAAATAGCTCAGGATTTAATTGAAGTGGTAATATTACCCATTCAAGTGATATAATAATAAAAATTAAAAGAAATGCAGCTGTAATTTCAAAAAAGATAAAGCTTAATCTGCTTTTTACAATCGCTCTTTTTACTTGATTAAAAATCATAATATATATTTAAAATCTGAAACAAAAAAGATAAATATTTTGTAATGAAAGATTACAAGTCGAGCAGATGGGATATGCTATTAATTCTCATAGTAAAGGGGTTTCCGAAGGAGTGAGTGCCCTTTTGGAAAAATGAAAACCTCAACTTCAAGGAAATTTAAAAAAAGAAATATCATTATTACTCAAAACAAATCAAAAAGTGATGGTTTAATGTCTGGATTAAATCTTGATATTATTGGAAAAAAATTTCCTGAAGTTATTTTTAAATATGATTGGAAAGACGTGGTACTTTATGCTTTAGGGATCGGTGCTAAGATTGACGAATTACAATTTTTATATGAAAATTACCCTGAAGGGTTAAAAGTCTTCCCAAGTTTTGCTTGTATAGTCGGAGGAGCTGGACTTCAACTCAATAGACTTGGTAAAATCGATTTTTCCCATTTTGTTCATGGAGAACAAGCAATTAAGCTTTACCAACCCTTTTCATCATCCGGAGAAATAGTCTGTAAGACTGAAGTTGAAAATATATTTGATAAAGGAAAAGCTGCTGTCATTCATATGATTGTTTCAGGATTCGATACAAAGAACAATCATGTGTTTGACACAAAATGGGTATTTTTTTATCTTAAAGGAGGAGGATTTGGGGGTGATCCCGGTCCAAAAACAGATCCATTAAAACCTCCTGAAGGAATAAAACCAGATTTTAGTATATCATACAAAACTCAAGAAAATCAAGCAGCATTGTACAGACTTAATGGAGATTTCAATCCCTTACATATAGATCCCGAATTTGCCAGTAGAAGTGGACGATTTAAGGACCCTATCCTCCATGGATTATGTACATATGGTTTTGCTACACGAGCAATTGTTCATGGAGTTTGCAATGGAGAGGTAAAAAGCTTAAAAGAATTTAAAGCACGATTTACTAGTGAAGTTTATCCAGGAGAAATATTAACTACTGAAGGTTGGAAAATTAATGACCGTTATTTAATTCAAGTGCGAATAGACCGAAATATCGTTTTAGGAAATGCATATGCAGTAATTGAATAATAAATTACTCAATTTCAAGGATTTCTTTTACTAACTTTTTTTTATCTTCTAAGTTGGCTTGACGTGAAATCATAATTCTTTGTGCTTGGGGTGATCCCGCACCATGCATAGATTCTGTTCGGTAACTAACCGATGCTACACCCATCGTTAGGTTCTCAATAAAACGCAAGACTTTATAGCGATCTTCTGCACAAGCCCCCTCACAGGTCGTTAAATATTTCTCGATTAGTGGTCCGATTTTTTCTGAATCCAAATCCGCTTGAGAAGGCATGGTACAAATCATTCCGCCCGCTAAGTCTTCAGCTAATCGTCCAATTTCGTAAGGAAATCGCGTAACGTTCTGTTTACAGACATTCGCCAAAAGCATATCCATTTCATAATTACCTGCTTCTCTTTTGAACCCTAAAGAGCTACAGGCTATTCCACAACTATATAACGTTTCATTTAAGTGTGTCATTTCTACAAGTTTATCTTTAATATGAGAAGCGTTTTCAGTACCATTATATTCTGAAATCAAAGCTGCGGCTCCAATAAGTACATCTCCAACACCAACTTTGCACCCTCCATACGATTGTCGATGGAACCCCGCAAATCGATTAACTAATTCTCCAGAATATTCAATCTCACCTTTCATAAAGATATCTTCTTTAGGCACAAACACATTATCGAAGATAACAAATATCTCTTGGCCTCCGTATTTGAAATTCCCGATATCTAATTTTCCATCCTCTAATTTTCTGGTGTCACAAGACTGCCTTCCATAAATCATGGTAATTCCTTTTGCGTTGGTATCAATGCCAAAACTTACAGCATAAGGCTCTTCTCCCTCTCTTAATCTAAGAGTTGGCATAACAATCGCTCGGTGAGAATTAAGAAATCCCGTTTGGTGAACTTTAGCACCACTAACGATTATCCCTTTATCGTTTTCCTCAATAATATGGAGATATGCATCTGGATCTGGCTGATCTTTTGGTCTCTTACTTCGATCACCTTTTGTATCGGTCATTGCCCCATCAACCATGAGATCTTGATTTTGAACCTCAATCCAGTATTTTTTAAAACGTTCATGATAATTTGTTTTGTATTTCTTGTCCATCTCATAGGAAACACTATATAGTGCATTCGCAGTATCAAATCCTACGCATCTCTGGAAGCAACAGGACGTTTTCTGTCCCAATAATCGCTGCATCTTTACTTTTTTAATTAAATCATCCGTAGATTGGTGAATATGGGTAAATCGATTTATGATTTCCCCTGTAAGGTGGGATCTCGCAGTCATTATATCCTTATATTCGTCAATTTGAGCCAATTCATAAATTTTCATGACTGTGTTAATCGAAGGCCTAACAATAGGGTGATTCCAGAAATCTTCTACTTTTTCACCAAACATATAAAGATTAACGGGTCGTTTTATACTTTCTAAATATTCCTCTGGAGTTTTTAATGGCATTTTTATCAGACAAACTTTTTGATTTTCTATTTTGTAGTAAAAATTGATTTAATTATTAAAACTAACTCAAATATGAATAAATTTATTTCTTATTTATAGTTATTTCAACTCAATGAATAACTTATAAAACTATAGGTCTTCAATCTTTTGATTTAATACATGCCTTTATAAAGTCCATGTATATGGGTGAAGGATTATAGGGGCGCGATTTGAACTCAGGATGAAATTGGGTCCCAACCATCCAATGATCTGTTCGATTAAGTTCAATACTATTGACAATATCTCCTGTTTCATTTCTACTTGATACGATTATTCCTTTTTGTTTTGCTTCCTCCGTAATAAATCGTTCTTTTATATGATAGCGATGACGAAACCGCTCATATATTTCTTTTTCTTTATAGGCTTCAAATAACTTTGTATTTAGTTGAATAATGATTTTCTGGGCTCCAAGTCTCATGGTTCCTCCTTTTTCAGTGATTACTTCTTGACTTTTCAATAAATCTACAACCGGATAAGGGGTATTTGGATCGATTTCTGTCGAATTAGCCTTCTTTAGTCCTAAATATTTTCTACAAAACGCAACGTAAAACAATTGAGCTCCAAAACAAATTCCTAAAAAGGGGATTTTGTTCTCCATCGCATATTCAGCTGATCGGATCATACCCTCAACTGCTCTCTCTCCGAATCCAGGTGTTAATAAAATTCCATCACAATCACTCAATTCTTTTTCAATGTCGGTATCCTCAGCAAGATTTATCATCTTTAATTCTGGCCTATATCCTTGATGTGCGGCAGCATGTTCTAAAGCTTCATTAATTGAGATATAGGAATCTGAAATGTTAAAATATTTACCTGGCATGCCAATTCGAACAATTTTATTGGCTTTTTTATACATCTCAACCATTTTTACCCATTCAGAATAATTGGTTACTTCGCTATAGGACACTAATTTTGCTTTTAAATCAATTAATTCACAAATAATATCCCCTAAACCTTGTTCTTCAAAAAGGATGGGAAGTTCATATACCACTTCTAAATCAGGGTTAGAAATAACAGCCCTTTCAGGAACATTTGAGTATAAAGAAATTTTACGTTTTATGTCTTTTGCTAAAGGAAATTCGCTTCGACCAATGATAATGTCTGGTTGTAATCCTAGACTTTGAAGCATTTTTACTGAATGCTGGGTAGGTTTAGATTTCTGCTGACCAACAGCTTTTGAGTATGGTACAAGAGTTACATGAACGAATACCGTTTGTTTAGGATATTCTAGTTTGATTTGACGGAATGCTTCTAAGAATATACTTGACTCTAAATCACCTACAGTTCCACCGCATTCAATTAATAATACATCTAGTTCCTCCTTTTCAGAAATTTCAAATAATCGGTTTTTAATTATGTCAGTAACATGAGGTATTAATTGAACAGTTTTTCCTAAGAATTTGCCTTTTCTTTCTCTCAAAATAGTTGAAAGATAGATTTGACCAGAAGTTATATTATGGGAAGGATGCATCTCAATACCTAAAATTCGGGAATAAGTCCCAAAATCTTGATCGATTTCAGAGATTCTATAACTTCTCTCATCTGATTCAAAAACAGGTTTAAATTCCCAAACATCTTCAGTGATAAAACACTCTCCATGCTCAGTAGGGTTTAAAGTTCCGGGATCTATATTTAAATAAGGGTCTATTTTTACAACGGATACTTTAAATCCTCTAAATTGTAAAACTTTTCCTATACAGGCTGTGACTACTCCTTTTCCTATCCCCGACATAACCCCGCCAGTTACAAAGCAATATTTGCAATCCATAGCCATATTTTTAGCCCATTTTTATATATTATTATTTACTTATAGAAATTTCATAATAAAAATATTAAATATAAACCACATTTAATAAGGATTTCGAGATATGAAATGATTAGGGATTAGGGAATAAAAAGACGGTTTGATGAAAAAGAGGGGTCAGATGTTATATTAAGTCCGAGTCTTCTTAATCCTGCTTCGTCTCCGGAAGTAGGTATATGTGTAGAATGCATTTCACAACCTTTAAGATTGTTAAGCATTTCCATCGCTACTTTAGCAGAAGGATTAAAGTCTGCGCTAATACTTAATGCTATCAAAGTTTCTTCGAGATTGAGACTCAATCTTTTTTGGTTGAAGATGTCTGATTTCAAATTACTTATTGATTCCAATATATTAGGAGATAAGAGATGAATATTATCTGGGATACAAGCCAAGACTTTTATAGCATTTAGAATTAAACTTGAGGCGGCATGCATAAGTGGGGAATTATTACCAGTTATTATCCTGCCATCTTTCAATTCTAAAGCAGCACCTGCGAAGACTCCTTCATTACCTTTTCCTTTCTGTTGTGCAATTATAGATGCTTGACGAGCTTCTTTTACAACTTTTCGATCAAGTGGAGTAAGATTCAACTCTTTCATCAATAATTCAGCTCTCTGAACAGTTTTCTTATCTGCAATACCCATTGCATACTCACAACTATACCGAAAATATCTTCGAATTAATTCTTGTTTTGCTGCTTGTTTTACAATCTCATTATTGATTATTGCAAAACCTGCTCGATTTACACCCATATCAGTTGGACTTTTATATTTTAATTTGTTACCCATAATTCTCGACATGATTTTCCTAAGTACAGGAAAAACCTCAATATCTCTATTATAATTTACTGCGGTTATATTATAGGCTTCGAGATGGAAGGGATCTACTTGATTAAAATCACCTAAATCCGCTGTAGCTGATTCATAAGCTAAATTTACTGGATGTTTTAAGGGTAAATTCCAAATTGGAAAAGTTTCAAACTTAGCATAACCTGCTTCTTGCCCTTTCAGATATTCATGATAAATTTGAGATAGACAAGTTGCCATCTTACCACTGCCTGGTCCAGGTCCAGTCACAATTACAATAGGTTTACTAGTTTCAATATATTTATTAGCTCCGTATCCTTCTTCGCTTAAGATTCGATCAATATCAGTAGGATACCCTGTAATGGGATAATGAGTATAGACTCTTATATCTCGACGCTCCAATTTGTTCATAAATTGTTTTACTACTGGTTGCCCATTATAGCGCGTAATAACTATTGCGGTTACATTAATCCCTCCTTCATGGAGATCATCAATTAATTTCATTGCGTCAGAATCATATGAAATTCCAAAATCAGCACGTATCTTTTTTCTTTCAATATCGCCAGCAAATATACATACAATTACCTCAATTTTATTTTCAAGGAGTCTTAAAAGTTTTAATTTTCCATTTGGGTCGAAACCAGGCAAAATACGTGCTGCATGATAATCAGAGATTAGCTTTCCACCAAATTCTAGATACAATTTATTCCCGAATTGAGCTGCTCTTTGCATTATACTTTTGGATTGTTCTTTTAAGTATTTATTATTATCAAAAGCTATCTTATTATTAGGCAATTTAATATACCGCTTTCGGTTAGATATATAAATAACTAATTATATGAGGATTAAAAGTATAAAAAAGGATTATTATTAATTTTTTATTAATCAAGAGTTATTCTAATAGAAATAATCAACCTAAATTAAATCCTTAATTTAAGAATTTCTTTAAGCGTGCAATAATAAAAAAATGAAATAGAATAAGAAATAAAATAACTATTTTACTTACCCTTGAATATAGGATCTCTTTTCTGACCTAAAGCCTTTAAGGATTCTCTGAAATCATGAGTTTTGAGGAGTTTCCGCAATCCTTCATTTTCGAGATCTAAAGTTTGATCAAGAATAGTTTTAAAGTATGCGTGCATGGTTTTTTTCATCAGTTTAATCGATAAACTAGGTCCTTTTGGAGGCACCAATTTTAATGCTTGTTCTCTAGTGAAGGAAAGTAGCTGATCGTGAGGCAAAACCGCATTTACTAAACCTAAATCAAGAGCTTCTTGAGCTGTAATCTTTTTTGCAAAATATAATAACTCTTTTGCCTTTTGAAATCCAAGATAAAAAGGTAATAGGAAATCTGCCCCAAACTCCGCCATTACACCTCGCTTTGCAAAATAAAACCCAATCCAAGCATCTTCAGCCATATAAATTAAATCTGCTCCAGCTAAAGGCATAGTAAATCCTGCACCTACCGCAAGTCCATTGATTGCAACAATTACAGGTTTTTGAAAGCTCCAAAATTTCATACAAAGCCGCTTTACAGCAATATCGGTTAAATCAAGCTCTTCTAATATCTCTGGAGGTAATTTTGGATACAAATTCATATTAAAATATCCACCTGAAGAAAAAGCACCTGCCTCTTCACAACCTGTTATAATTAATACCTTCGTGTTTTTGTCTTGTTCCATGTCTTTAAGGACTGTCTCGATTTCTAAAAACGTAAGAAATGACATAGCATTCCTTCTTTTCGGTTGATTAATGGTGATGGTACAAATACCATTCTCTTCTTTTTCATAAAGGATATCTTCTATATCTTCAATCTTCATCAGTTAAGTTCATACTCAAGTTGAATTTTAAAGCTATAGATCTTAAATCCTCTTATCGTTTAAAATTATTATTAAATTTAAAAAAAAAAAATTTAATTTTTGTAGTTTTATACATAGGCGACTAAAGCAGTCATCTCGAACCATACTATCAAAGCAGCCATCATAATTGAACTAAGATATATTCTTCCAGTCTGGCGATAGAGATTTATAGATAGGAAGAAGAACGTGGCAAATACTGGAATAGCGCCCATCAATTGGATAACCATCATTCTTGCGACTGAAAACATTGGTTCCTCAGTCCCTGGTATCCTTGATGTTAAGGTGCCACCAAACCACTGTGGAGCGTATTGTACTAACATCACCACTACTAACCCGAATATCATCGCATACATATATTTAAACCACCAAACTGCATGAGTTACATATGTATTCTTATATTCTTTCATTCTAATCTGCCCATACATGAAAAGTCCACAGTTAATCATAGTAAAGAAAAACACAATTCCGAAGTAAGGCCAAAAGTCTACGGCACGTTGTACGCCACTAAATGCCTTCATCATGGTCCAAAAACCACGGAATTCAACATTTAGAAAGTGTTGGGAAAGAGTTACTAACATATACATCCATCCGAATAAAAGAAAGGCGAGAATACCTGTTTTAGTTATTATTCGTGGATTAAAAGCTTTTATTGCCTTCTTTGGTAAAGATAGGCCTGCTAATTCATCTTTTGTGGCAAAAGTGAGACCCATATCATGAAGGGAAATGCTTTCTCGTCCTTTCCTCCAACGTGTCATGAGATACCATGCAGACCATGTTATGGTGGCAATCACTGCATTTAGCAAGAACCAATGCGCAAAACCATTGGCCACACCATGGGTGTATACCGAATAGTCGCCAATTTTTACGTCAAATAACCAATTTTTAGTAGATCCAGAGTTACCATATCCCGGGATAAAGTACCAGTATGTAATTCCGGCGATTACTGTGTTAACCGTTGCTGCAATCCACCAGGAAGATTTTTTGGCAGAATGGATTTTTTCGGGCTTTGGTTGTCTGACTTCACTGAAATATTTGGTATTCATAAGCATGTAAGCTAAAGGTAAGATTGAAAGAAGCGTAGCTAAACAAGCTATTATGCCAAAAATCTCAGCTCCTAACCAAATCTGAGTTGCAGGGTTTGCTATTTCCCAGGCATCTGCGTAACTCATTCCCTGAAGGGCTTGAAGCATCCAAGCAACAATCTCCGCGGTGTGTTTTGGACTCATTGTAATATATGGATGAGTACCTGAGTCGTAGGATTCTCGTCTTGCCGAACCATTAGCAAAATCAGCAGGTCCGCCCCATAGATTGACATTAGTGTCAACTTGCATAGTTCCTGGAGCCAAATGATACTCTGCGTCCAATTGTGCTAATCCGTGAGCAAGTTGTTCAGCAACACTCTCTCCATCATAACCCCATTCTTCCCAAGCAGCCCATAGATGAAGTATATTATGAAATCTATCATCACCATAATATCCATAATATGCTCCAGCATAACTTGGCGTAAAAGCTTGAAGACCAAGAGCTCTGTGTTGAGGATAAGCTAAGGCTATCTGTCGAGCTCTAATTTCACCCATAGAATGCCCATAGATTCCCGTATTATTTCCTTGTACAAAGGTAAGATTCATTAGATATTCATAAGCAAGGAAATAACTATACGGCGCGGCATCCAGTCTATAACCTCCTGAAGAATCTCCATGACCTAATTCGTCTAAAGCTAATACTACAAAACCTGCTCTAGATAATTCTATTGCTGCTGGTCGTTCAACATCTTTATCGTTGTTAAAACCATGAAGACCCAGAATTCCTGGAGCTGGATTACTTGCATCGACTCCAACAGGTTTGTAAAGTTTACCAACGACTCTTTCTCCATCTTTATCGTTAATGATAACCAATCTAACTTCAACGGCTCCAAAACTACTTTGGAATGCACTGGACATAACTGCTGAAAAGAGTATAATTATAACCAAGGCTGCGAATACTTGAGCTGGTTTATTTTTTCTAAAATTGTTCAACATTTACATCACATTTTTTTTATAAAGTTTAATCTAAATGAATAGATTAATATCATTTGATTAAAAATGTATTTAAAACTTTTGCTTAAAAATACAAAGTATATTAATCTAGAATAAAAAAATTGAAGGATCTGTCTATTCTTTGATTTTAGATATGCTTCTAAAAATAAAAGCTAGTGATAGAAGGCAAAAAATGCCCAGAATAAATAGTAAATTATATCCATTAATTACCAATCCCTCATGACAATCATTATTGGATAAAAGATTTCCTTCACAATCGATTTCAGTAATACATTCATCATTTCCACTCAAACTATTTCCAAGAATTACATTATTATTACTTTTATCTAATAAGATTCCAATTAAATTATCATTAATACTATTTCCAGAAATCGTATTATTATTACTAGCATCTAACCAGATTCCATAAAAAATATTATTACTAGCATAGTTTTTTGAAATTGTAGTAAAATTACTATTCCATACACTTATCCCTACATCATTGCGATAACCAGTATTTCCTGTAAGATTATTATAATTACTATATGAAAGATCTATCCCATTCCAATAATTATCATTTGCTGTATTTCCTGAAATGGTGTTATTATAACAATAATCTAAAGTAATACCATTTCGATTACCATTAGCCGTGTTTCCGGAGATGAAATTCATATTACAATAGTATAGTGAAATCCCACAAGAACTATGAGAAATATCTAAATTAGTAATTAGTGAATTATTGCAATTAATTAATATTACTTGTCCTGCATTTGTGAAATTATTTGATGCCAGACCAACTTTATCGCTATAATAATAGAGAATTTTCTCATTTACTGTATTTGTAGTGTCGATATCATTTGAGGAAAGCATTTCAATAGTTCCAGAGGCTATTAAACCACAATTATTCATAGTATTACCTGAAATAATACTTTGATTACTCTTATACAGATCAATGCCAATATTACTACTTTCTATAGTATTGTTGATAATAGTTGTATTCCAAGAATAAGAAATTCCAATTCCGATGAAATAATTATCGGATATATGATTTTCTGAGATTGTATTATTATAACTTTCATATAATCTTACACCATCATAATTGTAATAACTTGTAGTATTTGCAATAGTGTTATTATGACAATTATCTAATTTTATTCCTTCGCCAAAGTTCAGCGAAAACGTATTATTAATCAATAAGCCATTTGAAACATTATATAAGTAAATTCCACAATCACCAGCATAAAGTCCAGTGCAATTTTCAATTTTAAAATACACATCGGAATTTTCTATCCATATACAACTTCCTGAAGTGTATCCATATATAGTTCGGTTGGCAATAACATAAGGATCTGAATATGTTCCGAGTCCTGTACAATTTCCTTCGTTCTTAAAATCGAACCAATCTGAACTTCCATTAATGTAGATTTTACTTGATAATTGCGAAAGGTTTATTTCTTCAGGATATGAATTATATTTATCTGATTGAACTTTAAAATTACTTCGAAAATAATAAGTAGAAGTTGTTATTATCATCAAAATAAAAGCAGTTAGAATGAACACATATTTGACTTTTTTAGTAATTACAATGACCATTATAATCCAATAAAATAGATTATTAAATATTAATTCTCTCGTTTTTATATTTACTCATTTGTCTAAGGATGGTATACTATAATCTAATACTTAATCCCCATTTTTCAGATTATTATAGAAATATTTATAAATCCGAAAGTTAAATATAGCTTTAATCTTTTTTAAAAAATTTAATGATGTAAAAATGAGTGGTATATTAGATAAATTTAATCTTGATGAAACTCTTCAATATATAATGGTAATGAGCATTGCGGGACTAATTTTAATGTGGTTTTTCTATACAACTTTCCCTGAATCTCCTAATGTTGTCCTTTACTTAGTTCTTGCGATATTGTTTACTGTTTTAGCTCCATTATCATTCGCATATCTATGGTTCCGCAAAAAGAAAGCATAAAATTATTTATACTTTTTTTTCTTTATTTTAATATTTTTTGAAGATATGGTTAAATACTCATTTAAGAAGTGAATTATTAGAATTTAGAGGATAGTATCTAAACAGCATTCTATTCTTTTTCATGAAGAATATCTTCAAAATCATCAATCATTTTGTTAAATTCATTATTAAATTAAAACTTAAAAATATGAATCCTTTTATCTTTGAAAAAGTGTTGTAAATAAAATAAAAAAAAAAAGAAATTGGAATTATTATACGTGTGCAGCTAAAGCGGTCATCTGGAACCATACAAGGATAACAGCAAACATTATTGAACTAAGATAAATTCTTCCTGTTTGGCGATAAAGATTT
>JAEOSU010000050.1 GCA_016840165.1 Promethearchaeota archaeon | reverse complement strand
TTTAGTTTGGAAGTATTTAACTCCATATTCTTTTTGAGCTCTTTGGGTAAATTCATAGAAATTTTTTCCATATGCTCGAATATCATGTCGAAAGACATAGCATTTAGAATGTTCAGAATGTTCTTTTGTTATTATAGCTTCTTTTGCTGTATACATACAACAAACACTGGAACAATAGGAAACCCCTTCATGAAGATCTCGTGAACCAGCACATTGGACAAACGCAATCTTTTCAGGTTCTGTTTGATCGCTTGGTCTTAACACATGGCCTCCAAAGGGTCCGGAAGCACAAAGTATTCTTTCATATTCTAGTGCACTAACCACATTTTCATAAAAATACCCCCATCTTGATGATAAATTCTGGGCAGGCATATCAAATCCTGTAGCTACGACGATAGCTCCGACTTTTAATGAAATATCTTGAGGTTTTTGTTCAAAATCTATAGCCTCAGCTTGACATACCTTCGCACATACTCCGCATACGCCTTTATTTATCTTTAGACATAACTCAGGATCTATCAGATACACAGGAGGTACTGCTTGAGGAAATGGAATATATGCTGATTTTCTCTTACCTAAATTCATATCAAATAAATTTGGAACCTCTATTTTTGGGCATTTTGAAGCACAGTCCCCACATCCTTTACATTTACTCTCGTCAATGTATCTTGGCTTTTTTAGGATAGTTACTTTGAAATCTCCCGTCTTACCCTCTAATTTTTTCACTTCACAATAGGTGAGTAATTCAATATTTGGGTTTCTAAAGACCTCAACCATCTTAGGAGCAAGAATACAAAGGCTACAGTCGTTAGTAGGAAAAGTTTTATCGAGTTGAGCCATGCGCCCTCCGATAGAGGGACTTTTTTCAACTAAATAAACCTTGAAACCCAATTCTGTTAAATCTAGAGATGTTTGAATACCAGCAATACCACCACCGATCACTAAAACAGACGCTTCCATTACTTCTTTTTCTCACCTGTAGTTCTTGGATTTGTTAATTCTATCTTATCACTTATGAATTCTGAGAAGTCTAGTATTCGAATTTGAGCTATATCCTCAAAATCATTTTGCAGGCACTCAAAGTGGATTTCACATTTAGGGCAGGAGGTAACCAATATGGGAGCTGCTTTTTTTGCTTCTAACATGCGTGTATAACGCAATGCTTTTGATTTCTCATTACAATTCATCCATGAATTCACACCACAACATAGAGAATTGGATTTATTATGCTTCATTTCAGTAAAAGTATATCCTAATTTTGTTAACGCTGTAAATATTTCTCTTACTTTATCCGTTAGATTAATCTCTTCTGGTAAAAACCTACTTAATCTACAAGGATCATGATAGGTAAATTCAACATCTTTACTTGTTTTTGGAGGTTTCTTAAATCTTATCTCATTTTGCTTCCACTTTTCATATATGTATTCAATTATATGTTTTATTTGGAATTTAGAAGAAACATTCTGAAATATTTTAGCATAATCAATTTTTAATGTTCTATAACATTCTGCGCAGGCAGTAATAATTGTTGTGGCCCCTGTTTTTTCAAATTTTTCAAGATTCTTCTGAGCTAATTTGATAAACGTCTTTAGTTTCCCTTGTCCCCAATAAATATCATGGCCACAGCAAGTCTCTTCCTCTAATACTACAATTGGCTTTTTCTCAATTTGACATAATATTTTTAGGGTATTTTGAGCAATTGAAATTGAATCTTCAAATTCATACTCATAAAATGGTAAACATCCAACATAATATAATATATCCCCTTTATCTGTAATTTTACAGCCTTTTGGAACCCATTCTAAAGATCTTTTTGGTTCAATATACGGTCTACTCATTATTTCTGCTATGGTGGTATAAATTCCCTTATGAGCAATTAACTCTTCAGGATTTTGATTAGCTTCATGTCTCATTTTATACCTAGCGATTCTAACTATATCAGCAAAATTAATATTTTCAGGACAATCTTTAAGGCATTGATTACATGTTAAGCAGTCCCATAAAACACCTGAATTTAATACTTTCTCTTCAAATCCTTCTAAGATTAATTGTATGATTCTACTTGGAGGATATTTCTGGACTTTACTCAATTGGCAAACCCCACTGCACCGGCCACATTGATAGCAACGTTTCAACAAACTTTTCAAATCTGGCTCATAAATATTTTCTAAGTATTTAAATGCATCGCCAAAGATTTTTTTCCGTTCTATCTCTCTTTTTGATTTAGCTATCTTTCTTCTCCCTCTAGGTTAAGTTTTTCATAAATTTCTCTTTACGAGCAATTTTAGATTTTGAATATTGACTAATTAATTCAACCATTTTCTTCTTTTTATCCTGATCTAAGTTCTTACAAGTGATTACTCCCGCATCAAGTGCTTTTGAAAATATCTCTCTCCCTTTATTCGTTCTTGGTATGACCGTTGTATACTTATCTTGAGAACCTAAACCTCCAAATGAGATGTCAGCATATATATTGGTAAAATCATTACACGCATTACAAGCTGGACGCATATAATTATTTAATTGATTAAAAGGTATATGAACCACTTTTTCAGAAGGCCCTTCAGTTTTTAACCTGAAAATTACGTCTTCTTTAATATTTATTTTTACGATATCTTTAAATTTTATATTAAAATCTTTTTCGAATTTATTTACTTGGAATTTCTCAAAGAAAAAGTTTTCATAACAAAATAAGCCAAGACAAATTTCAACATTTTCTGACGGAGTAACTCCTAAATCTTGCATACATCTAATTGTATATAATTGACATGGAGTTCCAACAACCGCTAATTTTTTAAATTTATAATGGTTTAATTCAGGAATCGAGTGAGTATAAGTACAAAACTTTTGTATTTCGTCTAATTGAGGGGTTATATCTAATTTTGCTCCAGAGGCTTTTAATAAATCATACTTACTATCAGCAAAGGTAGCCTCTTTAGAAAAAGGAGCATCTGTTTTAGATACAATTGCACCATCAACTAAGTTCTTCTCAATTAGATAATTTATAATTGAATTTACAACTCCTCCATCGGTACCAAACTTTAAAAATTCTGGATCAGTGGCTTGACAGGAATATATATTATCATAATGTCCTATTGGCATCAAAGAAAAATCCGAAAACTGAAATGAATTATTCAGTTCATTATCTAATATATGTGTTTGAGGACATATATAATAGCATATACCACATTCAAGACATTTCTCTTTATTGATATATTCGGGGGGTTTATAAGGATCTTTAAATCCAATTACATCATATTCAGCAGAACTGCAAAAACTCACACATCCTCCACATTCTTGACAGATTCCCCTTTCATGTACTTCTTTTATTAGATCTTCAAAAGTTTTGGAACTCATGATCTTACTTTTCACTCGAGTTTTTTATTTTTTCATAGGGATCTTGACATTTATTTCGCTTGATACCACCAATCTTTTCAACCAAAAATAACCCTGGTTTGACTTCTTTAAGATTTTTCGACTCAAGATCTCCATTTTTAATTATTTCATTATATATCTCATCGGATTCCTTGGTCCGGGTAATAACGGAGGACCAGCCATCTTGGGACCCAATGGATCCTACAGAAAAGTCTGCATAATCAGAAGTTAAATCTTCACAAAAATGGCAACTTTCCCGGGCGTATTTCTGAACTTCTTTGAGTGGTACGTCTAATTGCTCACCGGATTTCAATTTGATAATAAATTTGCCTCCTCCGATATTCATCTTAGTTAAATCATTGATATCCTTGTCAAATTGCTCTTTAGCGAGTTTAATAATCCCCTCATAAGGGAACGATTCCATACAAAAGAGACCTATTCTGTATTTGATATTTTTAAAGAACGGGAGTCCACAAAGAAAAAGTTTCCCCTTCTCTAAAGCCTTCATCATGCAGGGAACTCCTACAAAAGCTATATTTTCATACTTTTTCGTTTGGTCGAGAATCGATAATGACGGGGAATTTGCATATTTTGTTCCTGCAGTCTTATATAAGTCTTTAACATCATCAATAATCACCGGTTCTGGTTTCCATAGTTGTTTTGAATGTTGTACTGCGATTACCGCATCTACAATTTTTTTATCCAGTAAGTATTCGGCAATCGTAGTAACTACCCCCCCATCTTGACGAACTTTCATGATTTCATCATTTTTTGTACTGCCTGAATAGGTATTAACATAAGCTCCAATCTTATCGGACCAATTTAACTTTTTATTTAATTTCTTAGTAGCTTTATTTGCTTGGTCAATAGAAAAAGAGCGAGGGCAAACTGTAAAACACAATCCACACTTCATACACTTATCGTCATCAATTTCAAGATTATCTGCATCCACCTTAATTGCATTTACTGGACATATAGTAGAACACCAACCACATTGGCAACATGTACCAGAATTGAAAACAACTGAAACGGGTTCAAAATGGTGCTCAATAAAGTCAGGTTCAAGATCTTTAACTTGATATCGATAAAAATACTCCTTTACCTCGACTTCCTTCTCTTCTCCTTTTATTTTTTTAGTCACCGTTTTGGTTTTTACTTCAATCAGTTCCTCTACGTATCCTTGTTCTTTTAAATATATAACGTCCCGAATAACATTTTCAGCGGGAAATTCTTTAATAATCTCTGCTATCTCTCCTAAAAACAAGGGCTCTTGTCCTTTAAAATGTTCCAAGACGATTTTTCGCTCCGTTTCATCATCAATCATGACATCTAAAATTTCAAAGAATTCTTGTTCGGTGTACTTTCCCGTGTCAATAATTTCATCTTTAGCCTCGTAAAAGGCTCGTATCTGAAAGTTCTTTGAAGCTTCATAAGTTGCTTCTATCATTTCTTTTGGAGATAACCCTTCAAATAACTTATTATTTGCAGTTTGAACCATTGAGTCTTCAATTCATATAATTTTCTTAAAAAATCTAATTTTTAATTTCTTTTGCATAAAGCTCCCTCCTGAGCCAGGAGTGTTATCTTATAACCATAATTTTTTTATAAGAATCATTCAACTGGAGCTGATAATAATTCTTTTTTACTTTCAACCAAATTAATCGGATTGGGGCCAATTCTCTGAACTTTTTCATAGGCATCTTCTACACTTTTTACTAGTTTTTCTCCTTCTGCACTACTGCACCAATACATATTTACTCGTTGATTGCCAAAACCTCGATTTTGAAGAATTCGATTCGCAAAGTCTACATGTTTCTGTGCGGTAAAATTTCCCGTTTTAAACTGGCACTCATCTGGTCTTCATCCAACTACCATGACACCGTCCGCTCCTGATTTTATTGCAAATAAGATTAATTTTACATCAACTCTTCCTGTACAGCGGACTTTAATTATTTTTACAGAGGGAGTATATTTTAATCGAGAAACACCCGCTAAATCTGCAGCTCCATATCCTCATTTCAAGCACGCAAACATGATAATTCTATATTTATATTCCATTTTCAACCTCCCCTTGTATAAGTGCTTTGATTTCAGCATATAATTGTTGATCGCGATAATATTTG
Source organism: Promethearchaeota archaeon (assembly GCA_016840165.1). Lineage (GTDB taxonomy): Archaea > Asgardarchaeota > Lokiarchaeia > Sigyniarchaeales > SOKP01 > SOKP01. The sequence continues at coordinate 63,177 of JAEOSU010000050.1, read as the reverse complement.
ATATCAATTGCTTGAGTCGGACAGCAAGTACAACAGATTCCGCATCCATCGCAATTAATTTCATCAACTATCGCTTTATTATCATGAATCGTTATGGCACCTTTCGGACATTCCTTTTCACAGCGACCACAGGAAATACATAATTCAGGGCTAACTTCTGCAATAACTAATTCAAGATCTATCTCACCTGCAGATGTAAGTTCAGCCACTTTACTAGCAGCAGCTCTGGCTTGAGAGACTGAATAAGCAATATCTTTTGGGCCTTGAGCAAATCCTGCTATAAATATTCCTTTTGTCTTTGTTTCCTGGGGCATCAGTCCAAAATGAGATTCAGTTAGAAATCCATTTGTATCGACGTCCAAATTCATTACTTTCGCAATCTGTTCCGTTCCACTAGAAGGAAGTGCTGCCGTGGATAGTACCACTAAATCGGCATCAATTTTAATAATTTCATCAGTTAAAGAAGAATATACCCGTATATCTACATTTTTGGTCTCGGGATTTTCAGAAATCTCCCCTACTTTACCACGGATCATTCTGATATCCGAATCTTTAGCTCTTTGGTAGTATTCTTCAAATCCTTTTTCATTGGTTCTGATATCAATATAACAGATAGTTATACGCGCATCTGGTATCTCTTCTTTGAGTAATTTAGCATTCTTAAGAGCTAACATACAACAAACACCACTACAGTACGTTCGTTCCGTATCGCGAGAACCAACACACTGAATAAAGACGATCTCTTTTGGTTTTTTTAGATCCGATGGGCGAGCAATATGTCCTTCTAGAGGGCCGTTTGGTGCGAGCATTCTTTCAAGCTGCGCTTGGTTAATTACGTTTTCGTACTCACCGTATCCGTACTCTCCAAAGGGTTCATAAATATCCCATCCTGTGGCTATAATAATTGAGCCTACTGTGAAAGTCACCTCTTCGGGTAATTGACTAAAATCAATCGCATTTAATTCACACGCATCCACACAGCTAAAACATTCAACGCAATGTTCTCTATCGACATCATATAAAAATGGTACAGCTTGACCGAATGCAATGTCAATTGCTTTTCTTGGTCCTAAATGTTCATCGAAATAGTTAGTGGTAAATACTGGACAAACTTCTGAGCAGGAACCACATCCATTGCAATCAGCGTTAATGAATCTTGGTTGTTTTTCCACAGTAATTTGATAATTTCCGACATGCCCCTCCACTTTGGTAACTAAACTATAGCTTAAAAGTTCAATATTTTCATGACGATTGACTTCAAGCATTTTTGGACCACAAATTCAAATGCTACAATCGTCTGTTGGGAATGTCCGATCGAGTTGGGCCATTCTTCCTCCAATCGTTGTATTTTTATCTACTAAGTAGACTTTTATCCCTTGATTCGCTAAGTCCAAGGCAGCATTCATACCTGCAATACCTCCACCAATTACTAGGCATGCTTTCTCTACTTGAACCGTTTTGATTGGTATGATCTCTAAGGTTTTTGCTCGTTCGATTCCACTTTTTACTAAGATTTTAGCTTTTTCCGTAGCTTCTTCATTGTCGGCTGTACACCAACTGCAGTGCTCTCGCACATTGACCATCTGAAAATAATAGGGACTTAGATCAGTTTCCGATATAGATGCACGATATATGGGTTCATGCGTTCGAGGAGTTCATGCAGAAGCGACGATCCGGGTTAATTTCTTTTCTCGGATATCTTGTATGATCTCGTTTTGACCACTTTCAGTACAGAGAAATGCGTTAGTTTTTGCAACCACGACGTCATCGAAAGTTTTAGCATACTCAACTAGTTTATTACAATCTACTTTTCCCCGTATATTTATACCTCATTGACAAGCATAGTATCCAATCCGATGCTGGGTATTATTTTCCATTTCTTGAGTTTTTACACCTCTTCTTATACATTACTGTCTAAATATTCGAATTCATGAAAGTTACACTAATTTTATTAGAATTCTTAAATATTTTTATTTTCTTAGCTCGAAAATATTAGTTCTATATTATTTCTATATTAATTATTTTAAGTTTAAAGATATTTATATTTATTAATTTATATACCATAGGTTACTCGTCATTTTTACAAATGCGATATAACCTATTAGGATTATTTCCCAGAGTCTAACAAAACTTCGACTTAAACGAGCTATTGATCAAAAAAAACTTTCCTTTTAATTATTAAGAATTTTGGCTTAAAACTTGAAATCCTATAAATTATATCAATGAAGGTTTAAAATTGTCAAATAATTATTCGTTTATACTAACCTTCATCTTATTTAAATTTTGAATGATATTTTCTAATTCTTTTACTTTTTGTTCAAGAGAAGTTATCTTATTATAGTTATTGGCTAACAATTTTCTAATTAACTTATTTTCTAATATAGAAAATGCTCCAGTTTTCTTTTTAAAAAATTTAAATCTTTGATAATAATAGGACTTTCTTAGTAGATGTAATCTTATCATCCATCTAATTATAGGCGTAAAATATCTTTTTAAGCCAATCTTCTTTTTGACTTCATTATAATAATCCTCTAAACTATGTCTTTGATACTTTAATAAATTTTGAGATTGTTTAGTATCCATATAGCCACAATGGAAATCAGATTTAGCGTATGCAGTATCCGGTAAGAAATTATTCCCTAAGCCAAATAATTCCATCATTTTATCTATATAATTATTATAGTAGGTTCTGCAATTCTTACCTCCTGCAATGTTCAAGGTCTTTCCCCATATATCGGGACAATGTATAGCATTCACTAAAGCTAAGCCAACATCCTTGGTATCACAAATCTCAATTGGAGTATCTAAAGGCATATGAAACATGAGAGGGTCCATATCCAATTTATTCACCGAAGTTATATAAGTTAAACGAAATATTGAATAAGACAGACCAGATTTTCTAATTAAAGTTTCTGCTTTAATTTTACTTCGGGCATAAGTATCTCCTTCACTAGGAAGCAAGGGATCATCCACTCTAATCATTGGGTTTTCTCGTCTATCTCCATATACCGCAATCGAAGAGGTAAATATCAATTTTGGTGTATAGTTTTGAGATTTCATTTCTTTTACTAAGTTAAACGTTCCATCCACATTGACTTCATTGGCTAATTCGGGATTTTCATCTGCTAAGGGAGGAATAATGGCAGCTAAGTGAATAATTATATCTTGATCTTTGATTGCATGAGCAACATCATCCCTTCTTCGAATATCTCCCCAAAATATCTCAACTTTGTTTCTATATTTTCGTGAAATTTTCTTATTTTTTTTATTGGGAACCTCAAAGATTCTAATATTATAATTACGATTAATTAATTCCTTTAAAGTACTTAACCCAACATTTCCAAAAGCTCCAGTTATTAAAATATTCAATTCATTCTTCTCCTTTTCATACATAATGTTTTAATTCTAACTATTGATTCCGATATTCTATATTATTAATAAATTAATGGGGTCTAATGAGTTCTGAGGTTGCGATCACAACATTTTTTTAGTCAGATTTCTTTGTCATTAATATATATTATGAAAATTATACGCTTACAAATTCCTGGCAACTTTTTAGAATATGTAGGATTCGCTGAGCTCTTTCAAGAACTAGAATTTGTTGAAATTCTTAATGCGTTTCAATATGATCAAACCCATTTTTTTGCACTACAAAAAATCAGGTTTAAAGCGGATATAAAGATAAATTTGAATGATTTTATCGATCTTCATTTCAAACCCCAGTCTTTCCAACTATTAAGCAAATTTGAAAATGAAATTATTTGTATCATGAATCAAAATAAAACTTCTGGATTCTTCCCGATTGTAGATTCTGGTCCTTGGGCATTCTTATTTCCTATACATATTTCTCAAGAATTGTTATTAATAAATATAATATCTCAAGAGGAATATCTAACTCAACTCTATAAAATTTTAGACTCTTTTACTCAAAACTACAAAATAATAAGTATGGTTGATCTGGATAAGATTGACCAATACGATGATAGCATTTGGAAATCAGCAATTCCATACCCTAAATTCACTAACAGACAGATAGATATTGCCACCTATGCCGCAAGAAATGGATATTTTAGAACTCCCAAGAAAATAAGTGCGAAACGAATTGCTGACCATTTTAACATTTCGGAGACCGCAGTAAATAATCATCTTAAGAAGGCTCGAAATACTGCCATGGAATACTTTTTTGGGAGTTTTTGAAGAAAAATTATGATCTAAGATATTAATTATTGTGGCTTTAATTCTTGTTTGTTAAAGACAATCAAGGAGAGCGGAATTATCCATGCGAGTATCGAAAATAAAAGCAACCATTCCCATAGGGGATTGTTTATTAGAAGAAAGATGATAATCGTGGTTAAAGGTCCAACAATTCCATAAATACCAAGTAATTTAGGGATTTTAGTATCATAAAGAACAATTACCCAACCCATGAAAAATGCGCCTAATGTAAACCCTCCAAAAGCTAGACTTGAAGTAATGGTATGGAGATTATAATAATCCCGATTTTCACTAAATATACCAACACCAATATAACCAATATTTCCAATTAAATTAACAAGAAACGCAGAGCTTACTAATCGAAATCTCATGCGAGAATAATGTATTTGACTTCCTTGTCTTTTTGGCAATGGAGCTAATAAGTTTTCCATATAAAAAGTCAAAGGTATTGTCAGAGTACCAGCCACTATACATGCGATGTCATATAAATAGGGAGCAGGAGTATGGGGACTTCCCCCAAGATCACTTATCCAATTGGTTAAAATCGAATAACCATCGGGATCGAAATATGCAGCAATAATAATACCGATAATAATTAATGGAATGTAAACTAAAATGACCGCAATCGTAGAAATCCTTACCATTTTATAATTAATAAGTCTATCGAATAAGAGCTTTCTTAGATTATTGATTTTTTCTCGTAATTTCATAATTATCATATTAAATCTAAAAATTATATTATTCAAGTATTGGTTATATTTGTATAAAAAGTATCTTGCTTCACACGGTTTAGATTTCTTATATAAAATCTTAGTTAAAAATCATATTTTTAAAGACTATAGATGATATATTTTTATGCATAATTATTCATATAAAATTTTTGATTATTAGTGATAAAGATATGGCAGTTTTTTCAAGTAATATTGAATCAGGTAAAGTAAGTTTAAAAGTATTGACTAATAACCTTACGAGCATAACAGTTTTAACCGAAGAGAAATTCAAAGGTAAGGTCATTCAACCAAATATTGCTGCTAATAGAGTTGTTGGGGAGCATGGTCTATCAATGGCCATTGAAATAGAGGATAATGATTCCAAACACTTATTTTTAATGGATACAGGAAGCTTAACTCAATCCATATTTGAAAATTCGAAACAATTAGGGGTGGATTTAACTGAAGTTGAGAAACTAATCCTTACTCATGGGCATTTCGACCATTTCGGGGGGCTATTAAGCTTGCTTCCTCAATTAAATGCAGGGACGGAATTTATCTTCAACCCGAAATGTTATGCCCAAACGGTTATAATAATACAAAAGCCAGGAGAAGAACTTTCCAAGGAAGAACTCTCGCTCGGATTAAAAGAATTAGAGAAGGAAGGAAGAATAAGAGGGAGCAAAAAATTACCACTTCTTAATAAAAAGATGGTGGTTGATCTAGCGGAACAAAACAAAATCAAAATGATTGAAACAAATGAACCAGTCGAGTTATATAAAGGGATTGTAACAAGTGGTGAGATTGAACTCTTTGATCCAGATGAAGTAACAAAAAATATCTACCTCCAGAAAGGAAGAAAAGATTTTGAAGAACACACATTTCGTGATGAAACAGCACTTTATTTTAACATAAAAGATAAAGGTTTGGTCATACTTACTGGATGCGGTCATTGTGGTATTCAAAATACCATTAAACACGGACAGAAATTGACCGGTATCAACAAGGTATACGCAGTTATAGGCGGATTTCATGAAGAATGGAATCCAATAGATAAGGTCAAGAATAAGGTGGAATATTTTAAAGAGATCGATCCAGAGATCATATGTGGGATGCATTGTACAGGCTTTAATTTTAACAAGTTAATGTCTGATCATCCTGCGCATACATTAGGAGTAGTAGGGACGGAATTTCATCTTTAATATGAAAATGGTCATTTACCACTAATCTTCATTTCCGAGGAAAAGATTAATAATAGTAAGCCATTGTTGTCTGGTATCGGTACTAATGCTTTCCGCAGAATGCTTAATAATTTCTTTGGCTTTAGTTAAATCACGCGATGCTAAATCGTCCTTTCCTAATGTTTTATAGCAAATCCCCAACTTACTATATGTTTGGTAGGCATACCACGCTTTAGGATCAAGAGAAAGAGCTTTTCCGAATTTTTTAATAGCTTCTTGATACTCTTCAAAATACATTAATACCTCACCATAGCTATCATAATAAAATCCATTTTCAGGTTCATTTTTGATCAAATTTTTAATAATTTTTACCGCTTCATCCCGCTTATCTAAATATTTTAACCAATGAGCCTGAAAATTTTGAAGTTCATGATTTTTAGGATATTTATTATTGAGGTCTTCAATTATTTCTAATCCTCCTTCGGGATCCTTCATTTTCTTCAAAATTGATGCCTTTTTCAACCTGAGATTAATTTCTTTATTAGGAAAAAGATCAAGCATCTCGTCCAATAAACTCAATATTGTATTGTATTGATTAAAATAAATCAGAGTGCTAAGTTTCATATTATATAAATCGTAATTGAGAGGATCCGATTCAAGAAGCCTATCGATCTCCTCGATCTTTTCCTCATATTGATCTCGGAGTACGTGACGAGCTTCTTGTTCAAAGACTTCTGCAATATTCTGCCATATTATATGTTCTATTTTATCATATGAATCTATCATTTCTTTTTTGCTTTCTATTTTATAGGTAAGATATTGGATATAGCTTGGAAGTAACTCACGTAATGCTTCTTCGAAATCAGTATGAAGTATTGTTCCGCAAGATTCATCTAATATCTTATTTACAACCTCATCAATAATGCTTATAACTGACTGTTTCTCTTTATTTGATTGTAATTCATTTATGTAGGTAGAATTAGCGATATGTTCTTGGGTTATAATCCTCAACAATTTCTCTAACTTTTCCCCAGTCTGAAGATAATATATTTCCCCAGAAAGGCTTTTTAATTCAAAGAATCGAACAGGATAGATTTTTCCCTCACAAATTTCCGTTAGGTAATAATCCAAAGTAGTTTGTTTAATTTTATAAAACTTTGAAAATTCTTCTCGCGAAATATACTCAGGATATCGATTTGGATTATTCATCGCGAAATAAAGTAATATTTTATGAAAATTCTCTTCACTTTTTAGTAAGGGTTTTACCTTATCAAAACTAAAATCTAAAAGCATTTTAAGAAACTGGAGTTGGATGTGTTTATCAACGATACGGTATTTATTGAAAAAATCTAGCGTTTTGTCCGTCATTTCTCTTATTCGCTTACTTTCTTCTTCTAAGATGGTCTGTCGGTCCAAGTCATAATTTTCGAGCATTTTAGAATATTCTACCTTTCCTGATTGAGTAATTAGATATTTAGAATCTTGTTTTATGACAAAACCTTTCATACTTAAACTGTTCAGACTCTTTGATAAAGATGATTGGTTAATAGAAAGTGGACTTTTGATGAAGTCACTTCTTTTACAATATCTATTGTTATAGACCATCCAGAGAATCCAATGATCATAATTTCTTCCCCTTCTCAAAATTATTCTTGGAGGATAATTGAGCCTTCTAATCTTTCTTTTCGCACTAGAAAGTTCATGAAATTTCTTTTTACCTTCTGAGGTGATCTTATATAACCCTCTTGAAATTTTTTCGATATAATCTAAAGCCATTAACTTTTTCAAATGTCTCGATAATGTTCCTCCAGGGATTTTCATTGGTTCTTCATTAAAATCCGCCCATGTACAACTCTTATTGTTGCACAACATCCATAAGATAAGATGATCGTAGTCCGGACTTTTTTCGCTAGAAGGGTCATAAATATTTTTTGGAGGGTAATTTATATTTCCTGTCGACATAGAATCACATAAGTTAGATCTATTAAATTATATATCAATGTAGGATTTATTTATATTTTCTGTTGAAACTTTCATGTAATCATGGAATTTTTATAAAACTATTGGAGCTATGGTCATAATTGTGAGTCTATATCATAGTTAAATCCAACAAACAAACACCTTTTTTTTATTTTCCTTTATTTGCATTAAATTATTAATACAAAACTAGATGCATTTTGAAAGCTGAATCTTCGTTAAGGAAAGATCTATTAAAGACTTTCGCGCATAAATCGATCAATCGTATTGTGTATAGTCCTCGGATTTACTATTGCTATCTAGGCAACCGTTTATAGTAAATAAATATGAACCATAAGCCTGAAATAGAAATAGCAAATCTTTGATTATTTCACCTCATTTTGATAAAATTGAATTAAAAATTTCATGTGCCAATAAAAGTTTCATGAAATTATTGAAACTATAACCATATATGTAAAAAAGCTTGATTTCCCATTAAAGCATCATTTTGATGCCTAAGAACAATTTACAATGAAAAAATGAGTTGATAATAATTAAATATACAATAAATAAAAAACGAAAATCAAGAACTATTCTAATTCTAACTTTAGTATTATTTCTCCTCCCCATTTTTACCAATGTGATTCAAGGAGAATTCGATTTTTTAGCAAAGATAGAAGATTTCGAACAGGATAATCTCAAAAATTCTTATATTTATTATAGAGAGACGGAAGGTGGGGGTTATGATGTATATGTGAGTGGTGATTACGCTTACATAGCAGATGATTGGAAAGGATTAGCGGTAATTGATATCTCAGATCCTACCAACCCGGGAGCTCCCATTTACGAGGATATACCATCTGGGTGGGCTCAGGCTGTATATGTAAGTGGAAATTATGCATATGTGGCATATAACGGAATGAGTAAAAATGGCCTAGCGATTATTGATGTTTCCGATCCTGAACATCCAGTATTAGTTGCTAATGTCTATACTGAATGTGCTTGGGATGTATATGTAAGCGGCAACTACGCATATGTTGCGGATGATAATAATGGTTTAGCGATTATAGATATTTCTGATCCAACCAGTCCAGGGATTCCTGTTAATATAACAACATTTGATGTGGCTAATGGAGTATACGTAAGCGGTAATTATGCATATATTGCAGATGGAAATGCTGGTTTGACTGTAATTGATGTTTCTGATCCCAGCAGTCCTGGAATAGCGGCGAATGAACCTGCAAACGGATACGCTCAATCTTTGTATGTAAGCGGTGATAATGCTTTTGTTGCGGTTGGAAGTGCTGGATTAGCATATATCTATGTGGGAAATCCTACAAACCCAGGAACTCCTGTTTATGAGGATACTTACAGCGTTATAGATGTTTCTATTATAGGGGATTATGCATATACTATTGATGTATATGGAATGGGACTTATTGATATAATGTATCCACCTTTTCCAAATCACATTGCTTATAAAGATATTGATGGATGGGCAAGAGGGATATGTATAGAAGGAAATCATGCTTATATATCTGGCAGTGTAGGCTTAGCAGTTGTGGATATATCTAAAAATATTGACCCTTTAATAATCGATAATGAAATTACAATGGGAGAGACAAATCAAGTCTGCATTGATGGAAATTACGCTTTTATTGCAGATTATGACCAAGGGTTGACTGTGGTTGATATTTTTGAACCTTTTGCACCAGAAACAGTGATTAACATGAATACAACTGATTATGCATGGGATGTGAATGTCGATGGAAATTATGCCTATGTAGCCTCTAGTTATTCGGGCTTAGCGATTATCGATATCAGGAATCCAACCTCGCCAGGAGCTCCGACTTACGTAGATACTGATGGTTATGCAAAAGCTGTAGATATAAGCGGTGATTATGCCTATGTGGCAAATGGTATTTACGGCTTAGCAGTCATAGATATCAGTGACCCGACCACTCCCGTATTAGTCGGGCAGAAGAGTACAATAGGGTATGCAACTGATGTCAAGATAGATGGAGATTATGCCTATATGACCGTTGGTGCTGATGGGTTAGCAATCATCGATATCACTGATCCAACTACACCAGGAGATCCGATTTATATAGATCCAGTTTATTATGCTCATGGAGTAGATGTTTATGGTGATTACGCTTTTATAGCGGAACATAGTAATGTTCATGGAGGTGTTTTAAACCTAATTGATATATCCAATCCTCTTGTTCCTGTATTAGCAGGAAGAATAGGTACTTTAGGAATAAGCGCCAATAAAGTTTATGTGAGTGGTTATTATGCATATATTGCTAGTTCAGATAGATTAACAGTAATAGATTACAGGACTGGTTCTTCTACTGATTCAGATACGATAGATGAGTGTACTGGAGTATATGTAGACGGTGATTATGCATTTGTGGCTAGTCGTTCTCAAGGTTTAGTGGTTGTTCAAATCAGAGAGAGAGCTGATCTAGATGATCCAATCATTACTGAAAACCCGAGTGACTTGATTCTCGAATGTGGTTATACCGAAAAGGATATCTCATGGACGGCTACTGATGATAATCCTAGTACCTATACTATTGAACTTCAAGGCTCTGGAAACGTGGCGGGTCCAACTTCCTGGTCTAGTGGAGTTGAAGTGTCCTATGATATTCCTGATGGATTAGGAGTGGGTACTTATACGTACACGATCAATTTCACGGATGATAACGGTAATTTTGCAACTGATACGGTAGAGGTTACTATTCAAGATACAGAAAATCCTGTGATTACCTTCACTCCAGTCGACAAAATAGTTGGATTAGGATATTCTGGCGTGAATTTTCAATGGACGGTAACTGATGAAAATCCCTATAATTATACAATTGAACTTCAAGGTTCTGGAAACGTAGTAGATTCAACGGCGTGGTCTAGTGGAATACCGATTATTTATAACGTCCCAGAGGGATTTGGTTTAGGAGAATATTTTTACACTATCAATTTTACGGATGATTATGGGCATTTTATCACAGATACCGTAAAGTTTACCGTTGAAGATATAGAAGATCCTATCATTACAGATGCTCCAAGTGATATTGCTGTTGAGCTAGGATACACGGGAGTGAATTTACAATGGATGGCAACTGATGATAATCCTAATACCTATACTATTGAACTTCAAGGTTCTGGAATCGTAGCAGGTCCAACAGCGTGGTCTAGTGGAGTTGCAGTTAATTACGGAATACCGGATGGACTCCCATTCGGAGAATATTATTACACCATCAATTTTACGGATGATTATGAAAATTTCATAATTGATACAGTTAAATTCACTGTAGGTGATACGGTAGATCCTGTGATTACTTATGCTCCAGAAGATTATGGGTGTTTTACGGGATATACTGATGAGTGTTTCGTTTGGATTGCAACCGATGCTCATCCAGCTACATTTACTGTCGAACATGAAGGTCATGGTATCGTAGCGGGTCCCACACTTTGGACGAGTGGAAATAATGTAACTTATACCATTCCAGAGGGATTATCAGTGGGAGAGCACTTATTTACTATCAATTTCACTGATCTTGCGGGAAATTTTGCCACTGACACTGTAAAGCTAACAATTCAAGAAGATAATCCCGTTGAACCTCCTCCAAGTATTCCGTTTGGAAGTTCATTTTTGATTATTATGACAATTTCCATAATTGGATTGATATTTATACAAAAACGCAAGAAATAATCAAATTTTTTTTTTATTTTTACTTTTTTTTCCATTAATTATTTTTGAAAACATAATAAATAAATATTCAAAAAAATAATTTTGAAGTAAGGATTCCTACATTTTATTTATGAAATGATAAAAATAAAATGGAAATTCGTTAATGAGTTTCAATGAAGGGATATAAATCATTTCGAATGAATTAGAGGAAGTTAAGAAATTAATAGAACAAGATAAGTTCCAAGAAGCTATCGAATTACTGAATAAAATCGAGAAAAAGACTGATCTCCGAAAAATAGAATTAATCTCGATATCTTTCTATAAAGCAAAATCAGTAATGAGATTGGGAAATTTTCCAGAAACATTGAAATATGCTAAAAAAGTTTATCGTGCTATTCGTAAAGAAGCGTTAAGTCCTCAACTAGTTGAAATTTTAGCGATGATGGGTCATGCATCATGCTGGTTAGGAAATTATGAAAAAGGATATCAATACCTCGATGAAGCTGAGCAGAAATTAAAAAGCCTAGCTGATATTTCAGAAGAAAGTCGTAATCTTTTGCAATCAATGATATATATTGGCAATAATTGTGGGCATATGCAACAAGGGAAAAGTGATTTGCTCTATGAAGACGAATTATTGAGTCTTCTTGAAGGAATTGCCGATACATTTGTATTAGCGGAGATGTATTATCAATTAGGATCTCTTTATACCTTCATAAGAATTGATATAGATTTAGCTATAAAATATTCTTACAAATGTCAACATCTTGTAGAGAAGTTGGGGAATAATACTCTTGCGGCTATCAATTTAACCACTATTGGATGTATTTATATAATGACAGGTGATTTAGAAAAAGCCTTGTTTTATCATGAAGAAGCATCAAAAAAAAATAATACTGTTATGATTGAGATGGGTATTTTTAATAACCTTTCAATGATCTATAGCCAAAAAGGAGAATTAGATAAAGCTTTGGAATCTCTTAATAAGGCTTTTGAATTAGCTAATAAAGTTAATGCTACATATATTTTGATGAGTACGTTAGCAAGTATGATCGAAGTCTTAGTTTTAATGGGTAAAAACGAGATAGCTGAAGAATATTTAATTAAATTGAAAGAGATATGTGAAAAAGAAAAAAATCCATTTGCGGAATTATATGCCAATTTTTGTGAAGGTTTTATTTTAAAGACAAAGAATCGAATTCAAGATCGTGCCAAAGCACAAAGTATCTTCGAAGAAATAGTAAAGCAAGACGTAATTTCTGGGGAATTAACAATGAAAGCTTTAATAAACCTGTGTGATTTATTAGTAGAGGAATTTCGATTTACTGCTGAATTGGAAGTATTAGAGGAACTAAATTTATTACTTGAAAAATTAATCAATATAGCAAAAAGTCAAAATTCGTTTTGGATTTTAGCAGAGACTTATCTATTACAAGCAAAATTTGCTTTATTAAAAGGAGATTTGAATAGTGCTAGGAAAAAATTAACTGAGGCTCAAGATCTCGCTGATAAAAATAATCTAAAGTTATTGGGGGAAAAAATCTCATATGAACACGACAAAATACTACAGAACCTGAACGTGTGGGAATCCCTTATAGAAAATGAAGCTCCTATAAAAGAAAGAATCGAATTAGCTGAATTAAACGTACATATTGAAAATATGTTATTTAATCGGAAGTTTTCTCTTGAAATTTCTGAAGAGGATCCAGTAATAATCTTAATTATCACAGAAGGAGGAACTCCCCTATTTTCGCATTCATTTATTAAGGAAAAAAAATTTGAAACCCAAATTATTAGTGGATTTCTAACAACGATAGATTATTTCATTAAAGAAACCTTTTCTCAAGGATTAGATCGAGCAGTCTTCGGAGAATATACGCTTTTAATGAAATACCTTAAACCTTTTTACATAACCTATATCTTTAGTGGTAATTCTTATTATGCTCATCAAAGAATTAATTATTTTACTGAAAGTTTGAAAAAGCAAGATATAATTTGGGAAAAATTTATGATTAATTGTGAAAAGGGTAAATCTATTCACCTAAATGATATTCCTTTACTTGAATCATTAATAACTAATACTTTTGTCTACAAAAATGTAGAATTAAATCAACCAATATAAATTCTTTTACTTTTATTCTTTTAATAGCATTAAAAGTTTAAATTCATAGAGAGATAATTCTAAATTATTAAGACGTAATCTCTTTAGATAAATACTAAGAATTATGAGTAAAGGAGAATATCAATTTAAGATTTCAGTAGTAGGAGATGGTGCGGTAGGGAAAACATCTCTTATTAAAAAATTTACAAAAGGAACGTTTGAAAAAGATTATATCAAAACTATTGGTGCCCAGTTTTCACGATTTGAGAAGGTAATTGAGGATGACATCGTAAATTTAGTCTTCTGGGACATAGCAGGGCAAGAGGATTTTGATTTTCTTCAGCCCATATTTTATAAAGAGAGCAAAGCGTCCATCGTAGTTTACAGCCTTGAAGAAAATGAATTAGGGAAAACTAGCTTTGATCATGTAAAAAATTGGGTTCAAAATCTAAGAAAATACTGTGGAGAAATCCCTATGGTTTTATTTGCTAATAAGGTTGATTTAGTAGAGGAAGATGATTTAAACTTACTTGATATAAAAAATTTAGCTGAAAAGTATAATTTCATTAGCTTTTCCTTGACTTCCGCTAATACAGGCCAAGGTGTTGACGAAGCATTTAATCTAATTATCCAAGAATTATATAATAAGTATTCTATTTGATCAAAAACCTGATAAAACCCGTTTTAATCCTATTTTTAAATGCTCATTATTGGATTAATTCATCATTCTTTTTTGATAAGGAAAATATTTTTATGGAGAGACGATCTAACGTCATAATAATTAAAAAATAATACTATATTGATGATCCCTCTTCTATGGCTGTAAATCCCAATTACCAACCCGAGGAAATATTTAAGAAACGAGCCGAATTTGGTGTTGATCAGTCGATTCGATTACTCTCTAAAATAATTGATACCTCAGATGACAAAAATAAGAGAATAGATGCGATAAGATACTTAGGATTAGCAAGTAAAGAAGCTCCAGCTCTGAAAGGAGAGTGTTTTGAAACTTTAGAGAATATTTTTATCTCTGAAGAAAATATAGAGATAAAGTGTGAAGCTGCTAAAGCTATGGGGCGACTTAAACTAGATAAAACCTTAAAGCCACTAATATGGATTTTAGAGAAATCAGAAGAGAATAGTGAATTAAGATTATCAGTTCTAAAAGCAATACGTAAGACAAGATTTAAGGATAATGAAATAGCTCTTTTTATTAAAGAATTAGCCTCCACTTATACAGCAGTAAGAGATTATGTAAAAAATCAACTTCTCATTTTGAATCCAGCAATACTAATAACTAAATTAATGGAATCTTTAAAGAATAAAAGCATATCAAACAAACTGAAAGCAGAAATCATAAAGTTAATTGGTTTTGAGATTTCAAGTATAAATGCAACCTTCAAAGATTCAAGTTATATAGAAGTAAAATATCCCGAAATAATTTCAGAGATGACAAACCAGAAAGAGGTTTTATTAACAGAAATTTCCCAAATTCTAAAAAAAGACGATTATAATCTATTAGAATCTTCTATATCTATTCTCAATATATTAAAAGATGATATAAAAGAAGACATTATTAAATTGATCTTAACTGACAACTTTATTGTTAAAAAAAATGCAATTATCATCAGTGGTAAGCTTGAATTATCCGAAGCTGCAGATTTAATAGTTCAGAATCTGGATAGTCTATATAATGAGGTAAGTTTAGCCTCAATTGAAGCTTTAGGAGAGATTGGAGATCTAGCCTCAGTTCCAGAGTTAATCGATATTCTAAATATTGAAGACATCAGCTTTGAGTATTCTGATATCGATATGAAATTCCAGATAATGGATACGGTTAAAAAGATCTATTTAAAGCATGAAGAGAATCCCTACGATAAGTTATATGAATATTTAGATATGAATAATGATACGATAAGGGAATCTGTTGCCTTTATTTTAGGTGAAATTGGAAAGGATGAATTTGTTATTCCCTTAATTAATCTGCTAAAAATTAAGAATGTGGATGTAAAAAAGAATGCAATCATTGCTTTAGGAAAAATCGGTAATATAGATGCCTTAGACCATTTAATTGATATTGTCAAAAGTCAAAACGCATATTGGCTCATTAAAAAAGTTACAACGGATGCTCTATTTAATATATTTCAACAAAATTGGTATAAATTTGACGGTGATATTATAGAATTGAATAGAGATCTCAATAAAAAAATCGCTCTAATTATAGAGCATTTAAGGGAAAGTGAGAAAGAAAATTATAAAGTCAAACTAGGCTTAATTAAACTCTTAGAACGGTTTGGTGATGAGAAAGCTTTAGATGCGTTATTGAAAAGAGTCAATGATTTTCACAGGGTAGTGAGAATTCATGCTTCAAACGCCATCAAAAAAATCGAGGAAAGACTTGAACTTCTTGATACTGAATAAGGATATCAAAATACTTCTAATTACACGAAAGAACCTAATAATTTATTTTTGGTAAGTGAATTCAATTAAATGCTTTAAAATGGATTTAATAAATTTTTTTATTGTTTAGCAATTAAATCACTTAAGTATTAAATTACAAAATTAAATATTATTTTCATTAAATAAATAGGAAAGATGAAATGACTGAAAATCAAACTAATGATGATCAAGATGCTTCACAATATGAATACTCTTTCGATTACCTTCAGAAGAAGCTTGAAGGCAAAAAGGACAGCTATGGAATGCTCATGAAAGAGATCGTTCGAACGGGAATATGTACTGAGTGTGGAACATGTGCCGCAGTATGTCCTGTTTTAGAATGGGATCATGTGCTAGGACAGCCTAAATTAGTGGGAAAATGTACCGGTTGTGGTATCTGCTATAATCAATGTCCCCGAACTATTACTGATCCGATTCAGTTAATGGGGGAATTTAAGACGGGATATGTTTCAAATACCAATATACCCGAAGTGATTGGAGGGCAGGACGGCGGTACAGTGACTTCATTATTGTGTTATTTGTTTGACGAACATTTAATCGATGCAGCAATAGTTACCATGAAAAATCCAGAAGATCCATGGAATCCGGTTGCTCAAATAATAACTAGCAAAGATGATGCTATAAAAGCGTCTGGATCGATATATAGTCATTCCCAAACTGTTGAGGCTCTTATGGATGCTATTCGACAAGATTATAGATCAATAGCATTTGTAGGAACTCCATGTAATATCGATGCGGTCGATAAAATGCTGAGTTCTCCAGCAGGAATGCTTAAGTATTTTATGAGAGCGCATGTGTTAAAGTTAGGCCTTTTTTGTATGGATTCTTTTGCTCCTGAAGCATTATATTCCTTCTTCCTAAAAGATGGTATTGATCTAGAGAAAGTAAAAAAGATGGACATTAATAAAGGTAAGTTCCACATATACTATGATCCTGAAAAAGAACCGGTGAAATCGTATACCATCAAACAGTTAGATAAATTTAAATCGTCAAGCTGTAATTTTTGTACTGATTTGACAGCAGAACATGCAGATATCTCAGTAGGATCAGTTGGAAGTGGTCCAAATAAGAATACAGTATTCGCCAGAACTGGGATCGGTGCAGAAATTATAGAAGATGCCGCAAAAAAAGGATATTTAACAATTGAACCCTTTAATGCCATTAACCTCAATTCCGTTCTATTTTTGGCAAAACTTAAAAAAGTATCCCAATATAACATCCAAAAACGTAAAGTATTCATCGTTAAAGATACTTCTGAAGAAGAACCTCGTATACAAACTGAAGCAGAAGTGGATCAATCAAAAGTAGCCCCTGAGTTAGGAGTACGCAAATTTTTAAGCGTAAAAAAAGGTATAGATGAGGAGAATAAAACTCTTGATATCTCAATTACTAATACTGTTGGATATGTACTTGATGATTTGAGGATACGAGTGGTGACTGTAGAAGAACTATTTGAAAAGCGACCATGGATAACTACAATAAAAGAATTATTTCCCTACGAGACCATTGAGATTGGATATCCTTTAGAAGAAAAAGATGGTGAAATCATAGATGAAAACGTGTTAATTGAGGCATCAACCGATGATTTTGGAAAAATCTTCTCAAAAACTTTAAAATTAGCATCTAAAGAATAATAATTTTTAAAAATTTTTTAATAAAGTTAAATGAAATAATGTATTATAAATTAATAAAAACTGAAAAAAAGGAGATAGATTGAATTGAAAATTTCACTTGTAGGATTATCTGGATGTGGAAAGACGTCTCTTTATTCTGTTGCATTTGCAGAAAAAAGCCCCGAAGATACTAAGAAATTTAGCCCTACTATACTGTACGAAACACGTCGGCATCCCTTTTTGGGACTACAGGTTGGTATATTTGACTTCGGTGGTCAGGAACAGTATCGAAAAGAATATATGGAGAAGCCAGAAGTGTTCCGAGGCACTGATATACTTATTCCTATCGTGGATTTGCATGATCCCGATTCTTTTGAACAAGCGAAGGAATATTTTGAAGCTTTACTTGACATTTATCGTAAAAATAATGAAAAACCGAAAGTTTTTCTTTTCTTGCACAAATATGATGTTGAAAATTATCAGAAAGAACTTCTCGATACTAACGTTAAAACAGCAAAAGAAACCTTGCTTGATATATTTAAAGATTATGATTTCAACTATAAATTGACTAGTATTTACTTGCAAGACGAACTGGCGAAAATTTTCAGAGATATTTTAATTTCTTCCTATGCTGAGCTTAAGACTCATGTAGAAAAAGCAGAAAAACAGTTAGAGGAAATTAAGGCAAAAATTATCATATCTGATGTTTCTGGAAACGTTATCGTTCATAATGTCCAGGGAGTAAGCAGTGGATTAACTCTAAGAGGAGATTTAAGAGATTTCATTAATGCATGTAATACAGTTCGAGAAAATATGTTCATGTCTGATTCCGCAGAATTTAAAGGGCGAAATGATGATGGAAAAGAAATTGAGTTATACATTTTCAAATATATCATTTCAATCTTAGTAATGAAATCAGGAGAGATTGATAGAGAATCTCAAGATAAGCTTAATATGCTACTCAATGATATGAAATTATTTGCAGATTTAATAATTTCAGCTCATACGGAGTAGAATATCTTTACATTAATTTTTATATCTTTTTTATTTCAAAAATTAAGAAGAATTATGTATAAAACAATCTATAGAGTTCATCATAATATTTAGCAAGTTGAGAAATTACATCAGGATTATTTTGTTGAAGATAATATGTAATATAGCTCGCTAAACCTTCAGGGTTCTTTATCCATTCTAAAAATGCTTCAACTTCAGCTTTTAACATTGGATCAATGTGTATTTCTCCCACTTTTGTTAATCCTTCATAAGTTCCTGCTAAATCTCCTCCATTCGTATCAACTTTGGTTTCGATAAAGCCTGTTTTAGTTCCTTTCGATATCATCGCTGCCGCTCTTGCAACGGCAGGATAGGCTAAGTGGAACCACCCTTTCGCTTTCGGGCTAATCTGAGCCAATATATATTTATCTCCATCAGGGGTGGTTGCTCCTATAAGATGCCCTTTTTTGTGCCTGTTAGTGGCAATAAATCGTTCCGGTTCCATTTGAACAACCGAATAGCGAATCGAGTCAACGGTCACCGATTGAGCTGAATTGCTAACCCAAGAAGCTAATAGACTTTTTATATCATTTTTAATATTCCAATTTTTCGTTGAATAGAGTAATTTACCATTAATATCTATCACTGCTACGGATTTTGCATCCTTATAATGATGTTGTAACTTGCTAACCACATTTTTAAAGTTTGTCATTTGTTATCGCACTCTTAAATATTATATCTGCAAATCTATTTATTGAAATCAATCCAATTATCAATTTTTTCTAATAACTCATATTTCTCTTTTGATGAGAGTCCTTTATTAAGCTGAGCTTTAGTATAAATATTTGCTAATTTGCTCATATCCCATAACATGTTCTGATGTAATACCATAGCTTTAATATAATCACGCCCTAGCGCAAAAGCTTTGCCAATTGACCGAAGATCATAATCCTGTTCTACAAGAGTTCTTAACGTTGATAAAATTTCAATGATATTATTCGTAGGAATTTGCGGTAGTGTTTTTACCTTAACGGTGGGGCGTTCTAAAAATTTAGGTTCAAAGTGCTCTCTGTTAGGTTCTAATATGACTCCTTTCTTTTCAAAATCTTTAGGGTGGTATATTCTTTCTTGTATGACATTTACTGAATCTTCTAATCCTTTTTTGGTTTGTCGTTTGAATTTTTCTGGCCATGGGACAATTTTATCAAGATATTTTTCTCCCGAATGCAAAATCGAGTGTTTCTTTCTTTTTTCATCTATATAAGATGTTTGATAAAGAGGAAGATTAGGTATTTTAATTTTTATCCATAAATTTGCTTGTTCAATTAACGAATACAAATGCATTGGATCAAACTCAATTGTAGAATAGACTTCCTTTAAGATTTTGATATTTTCATTTATTTCTTGTATTTCAGCATCTGAGAAATGTTCAATTAAGAAACGATAAAGGCGTAACGAAATAGAGTTTAAACCGGCAGTGGACTCTAGATATTTCATCTTTAATTTGGTTTCCATAGCATCTGAAATTAAAATAGTATTAAAGTAATCCCAATGAGTGCTAAGAAACATATGATTCGTTTTTCGAATTTGGAAGCTTTTAAGATCTTTAATCTTCTCTAAAAATTCTAATATCACGTCTTTATATGGGATAAAGAGGTTTCTCATTAATGTACCTTGAATAAAGGTTTTTTTATTCGGTAATTTAAGTGACACATCAATAGGGACTTTAACCACATCCTCAGCGACAACAACTTCAGGTTCATTTTGTAGAGTAAGATCTTTAGAGGTAGCTAAACGATCATATATAAAATCAGAGAGCATAAGGCCCGTTAAAAATCGACTATCAGTGATATATCTTCCTGTTTGAATCTCAAATTTGGTATAATAATATCCTAAACCTAAAAGATAATAGACTAAACCCTTAGGAGTGTGCACAAGACGTTCCATTCCGCCGAAAAAGATAACTAAATCTTCCGAAATTTTTACAACATTATGATTGGCATAAGTCCCTAATGTTGGATAGCCAAGAAGTTTCCCCCAACTAGGTATCACCAAAAAAATATTATTTTTAATGAGATCTCCTTTAAAAATTCCTGCAGACATTCGTATATGATACTATAGGTTATTTATTTATTAATAGACTTTTATCCAACAAGATAATATAATTTATACTCAAATCAAAAAAAAAATTGTATTTAAATCTGTAGATCAATTAAATCTCAAATTATTATTCTCATATTTAATTTTAATTACTTTTTCTAAGTTCGTCATATGCGTATTAAATCAGTGAGTTTCTTGAAAAATTATAAGAGAATAAATGATGTATTGGGTAAGATTTAGAAAATTGTTATTGGTTATCAGATTGAAAAAACTAGCAAAAAATTTGGCAAAAATTGATATAGAATTGCCAAAATGGACAAGAAAGATCTTATATGAACATATCCTAGAAATTAGCAAGCAATTAAATTCCCAATTGAATCCTAAAACTCCTTCTGTACATCCATTTTAGGATAGTTTGCTTTTTCTTATAGGATGTCATTTAAATTTATAACTTTCAATTAAGTTCCAACAGATCCATAAAACTTACGTTGAACATCTATAAGAATGGAATTTTCATTGGGTTACTTAAATAAATCTACAGTTATTTGGTAATAGAAATGTCAGATGATGAATTAAAAAGAATGTGGTCCGAATTTGGGAAAAATATGCATACAGTGGGTTTGATGATGGCCCTTTCATTTATAGTTGGGGTAACTGGAATAGTTGCACTGATATTTGTTTTCATTGCTATCGGAAATTTAAAGCGTATCAATTTTTACCTTAAAGATGCACGTTTAGAAGAATTTAGATCAAAATATATTAAAGCTTTTGTCCTTCGAATAGTTGGAATGCTTGTTATGGTAGGTGGACTCGTAGGAATGTTCTTTACAGGATTTAGTGGAGATGATTGGACATTTCTCTTTGCTCCTATTGTGATTGGATTAATAATAGTGATTGCTGGCGGAGCAATAGAAATGAAAGCATGGGATACTTTAAAATCATTTTTTGAAGACCAAGTGGATTATTTTCCTGCAATCTTACATAGAGATTTAGTAGATGGCTGCAATAATTTAAAAACAGCTGCTTTGATGTACTTAATTGGTTTCTTAGTTATAACACTATTGGTCGGCATAATATTTCAGATAATAGGCTATTTCAAATTAGCAAAGGTAAAGGATTTAATCACTCCTTATTATCTTACACCAACACCAACAGCTAACCAGAAGCTAGTACAAACGCCTCCTTCATTCAGCCAATCGAATCCCAGTTCAAATAGCTCAAAATATTGTCCCAACTGCGGAGCACAAATAAAGGGCACAGGGAATTTTTGTGCTGAATGTGGTTCTCCATTAACATAATCATATGCGAGAACTCTTCTTTAATTCTATTTTTTATTTTTTTTATTTTTAATATTTTGATGTTTCCATTGTTTTAGATAAAAATAGGCAATCCTTTGTGGTAGTCCAAGGGAATTAAAAGAATTATTCAAATAATACGTAATTTTTCTTTGCTTAATTTTGAATGTCAACAAAATCAAAATTGATAGATATTAACCCATTAATAAAGAATTATGATATTCTGCTATGACGTTAATAACATAAGTATAGGGGAAAAATGCTAATTTTTAAGAATTGTTTGGAATTTTTCTTCCTATACTCTCATGAAAAAAATTTGTAAATGGTATTATTGCTGCCCGATTAAATATTATGTCGATAAGGGCAAATTGGATAAAAAATGGGTCGAAAATTATTGTTTAATCGACAATCATGATTGTATTCGATATCAAATGGAAGAGAAGGGGGTATATCACCCCGATAATATGCTTCCTGATGGGACAATTAAACAAGATTTGGAATAAAAGAGCTTTTAATAATTGATAAAAACTTTGTTCATTGATAATTGCTCACAAATAAAATTATTGTGATCTCAAATATGTAAAATGAGAGTATATCCAGTATTTTGTCGTACTTATATGTGTAAAAATATCGGTTTTAAAAAAGTTTAAAATAGAGTAATGATGTTAGTGATTTGAATTTACATTAATAACGTTTTGATGTAAAATGGATGACCGAAAATCGGAAAAAAGTTCTGAAATATGGTTAAAATATTGCGAAGATTGCATCAAATCGAAGTTAGAAAAGAATGGAGATACCGTCTCTAATCCGTCAACTCATCGTATAAAGAAAACTCCTTGAAATATTTAACAGTCAAAAACTACTTTATATTTCCTTTCTTCTTTTTTAATCAATAAAAATTCATGATTAAATTGCATTTTTCACTTTTACTTCCAATGATCTCTCTCCCCCTCTCTCATTAACAACTTTAAGTAAACTTGATGGAATTCATAATTTTTTATAGACTCAATCATAGTATTTCTCTAAGGAAAATGTGGTTAATTTTGGATTATAGAATATGAATTCAAAAGAACGTGTTAAAGCGGCCCTAACGTTTAATGATCCCGATAAAGTCCCCGTCTTTAATATGGTAAGTGGTGATATTTTTCCATTGCCTATTACTCATTCTAAGCACTGGAAACCGGGGTGGAATGAAAATGAGGAGGGCTTATTTCCTTATATTCGGGGATTTTATGACTGGGATCGTCCCGAATGGGCAAAAGAAGTTCCGGAATATGAAGGTAATAATTGGAAAAAGATACCTCATGAGGAGATTGATGAATTTGGAAGTATATGGAACTTGAAGGGAGAGGATAAGGATAAAGGACATCCAGGACGACCTTCTCTTCGTAATTGGCAAGAATTTGAGGATTATTTTACAAAATATTCTCCCGATGCGAGTGATAAGACTCGATATGAGTCCGCTATAAAGCTATTAGGTAATCTTGGTGAGGAAAAATATATTACTCTCCATTTAAATTGCAATGGTCCTTCTCAAATGGTCTCCAATATGCGAGGATTCGAAAATTATTTGGTAGATCATAAAAAACATCCCGAGGAGCTTAAAAAAGCTTTGAAGATTATTGCAGAATATCATGTGGATGTGGCGAAATATGCTCAAAAGTATGGGATTAAAGCGGATGGATTATGGGTGGTTGATGACCTTGGCGCCCAGACAGGGCCCTATTTCAGTCCAAAAACATTTAAAAGTATTCATGAGGAATCCTATCGCTTTATTATCGAAGGTGCTCATGATTTGGGTTTGGATGTGCATCACCACTGCTGTGGAAAAATAGATCCTTTACTCTCTCACTTAATCGAGTGGGGATTAGATGCAATTGAATTAGACAGTCCACGAATGAGCGGATATCCTGATTTAGGGACATATCGCGGAAAAATTATGTTCTGGGGTTGTGTGAACATTCAGTCAATATATACACTGGGTACTCCTGATGAAGTTGAAAGAGAAGTATGGCATATGATACGAAATCTGGGAAATAAACACGGGGGGTATGGAGCATATTTTTATGATACTCCCAAGGATTTAGGTGTCCCCCGAAAAAACATTAAGGCATTCCAAAAAGGTTTAGATCGTTTTGGAGTGTATTCCAAAATTCCTGAGGAGTGGTGGAATTATCCCGTTCAGGGGCACTGGAAAGATGGCGTGGTACCTCCTTTACCATATGAAGAATTATGATATTTTTCTTGTCATTGGAATAAAAACCGTGGAAATATATGCACCAATTACCTTGGAATAATATTTTACCGTGTCTCCGACAACCCACATGATCGTTGCTTTATTATTATGATTATTTTTAATATCCCATAGAGCCCATTTTAATAATTCAGCACCTATTCCTTTTCCACGCATTTGTATTAGTACTCCCGTAGGCCCGAAAGATCCAGGGAATAAGTGGCTATGTGATGCCCATCCAATTATGTTATTTTGAGAATTCTTTGCTATAAAAGTGGTAGCTGGGTCGTTTTGAAAGGAAAGTTTTACTTCCTCTGCCCATTTTCCCTCCGGAAAATTCGTTTTTACAAAATTAAATAATTTTTGAAAATCTTCGTTACGAATTCTTTCGAGTAAGTACTCTTTATAGTGCTTCCTGGGATGTATCTCCATGTTTTCAAGATTGACAGTAAGATTTTGTCGCATTTTTCTAGTGCGAAATTTATTCTTTTTTAAAAAAAAGTAGAGCCTAGTATGTCGTAAATCTACACCCGGCTGCCAATAATTAGGAACAGAATCTCCATATGAGATAATATTTACGCCTTTAGAACTAACTCGGGAGATTAATTCATTAAGTAAATCTGTACCAATGCCCTTTCTTTGAAAAGTCTTATCCACTAAACAAGCTTTCAAGAAGCAAACTTTTCCTAATGAAGTTGATCGAATAATTGCGATAAAGGCTGCAATGGTCTCACTACTATCTTTCTTTTTACAAATTAATGTGAATTCAGGATCGAAATCACTATCTTCTAAGGTTCCTTTTTGAAAATATTCAAACGGAATTAAGGATAAAACCTTATTTTGTTTATATAACTCGTAAACTTGCACAATATTACCTGAATCTAAATATGTACAATCCATTTTTATTGATTTGATTATGATAATTATAATAGATCCAAAATATCCTCTAAATTTCCCTTATAAGAGGGTTTTAGCATTTCTGGAGTCAATTCAGTGTTTGAACTTTCTACTAAGAACGTAGGACATCCAATTTTGGCAGCAACCATATCTTTTGCCTCATCGCCAACCATCAAACAATTTTTAGGCGGAATTCCTAAGTAATCAATAATTTCCTGAAAATACAGAAGATTTGGCTTATTTGCTCGTGAATTTTCTATATGAGTAATCAATGAGTAATTAAAATCTCCCACTCCCGCCCAATCCAATCGCTGTTGTATGGCTGTTAATGGAAGAACGGGTGTTGTAGCGACAACTACTTTAAGGTTTTTCTTGAATACTTTCTGAACAACAGATCGAGCATTTTCTTTCTTTTTAGTGAATTTTTTAAGTTCTACAAATTTAGTTTCATAAAAAGTATCAAAGTATGGTTGGATTTCTTCCCGAGTGTATCCATTAATTGGGAAAAAAACTTTCGCAAACAATGTATCATTAGTTTGAGTCCCATTATTGTTATTTACTGCTTCAGAAGCTTTCAATAGCTTTGAAATTACCTTTTTTGGTGATATAAGATGAGAAATACTTTCTGATAGGAGTTTCAGATATCCTGGGATGAATTTTTTTAAATCTATCTCGAGTAAAGTACCATCTAAATCGAATAAAACTGCCTGTATATTATGGTTCAAGTTCACTTATATCAGTTAACAATAGAATGCTATTAATAATTAAAAGATTTGATTAAAATTATAGGTTTCGAATATTGTATATCTTAGAGATAAACCCTAAACTATATCAGTAGATCAAAACTTTTACCTTAATTGATTTAATTATTATTATAATTCAAGAAAGAGTTAGTTAGTTATTAAATTAATCGCCAAACAATTATAAAAAATATTTATTAAATTCTATATTAAATATAAATATAACAACCCTTCAATAGTTTTGTAACATATGAAATTAGAACTTAGCGATCTGAATAATGGGTCGGTCTATGTAGGAGACAAACTGAATGTTAGGATTAAATTCCATTTTGAGGAGGATACATCTATTTTATGGTCTGGTGTTCGATTACTTGCCCATTCTCCTTGTTTGAAAGAGATTCTAATCGCCAAGAATGAAATTTTTTCTAAAGGAACGTTTGAAGCAGGCGATTATTATCGAGATCGAGCTTTACTAATTGCCAATAATGTTGTCCCTACAATCAAAAGCCGTAATCTTAATTATGAAATCAAACTCACTATTCGACAACCACATCCACTCAATCCTGAAGAAGATGATCTATTAATTCATAAAGATCAAGAAATTATTATTAAAAGTAAAGAATCAGGAAATCTAACAAAAAATCCTAATCCCATTTCATTTTCGATGTCTGGTTTAAATCTAATGATCTCTAAGGACATTTTTAAACCAGGAGAGACAATTAAAATTAATTTTTCTTCGGAAGTTATAAAAAATATCGAAGTAAGATTATTACAAGAGGCAAATGTGATCTGTTATTGCGAGGCGTATGGACAAAATTGCCGAAAAGTAGAAGAATTACCCCCCGCAATTGCAGGAGATGCGAAAACTTCAGATATTGATAAGGGATATCTCTTATTAAAAATCCCTGAAATCGCAGAACCTACTCATAACTATTTATGGGAACCTAAAGAAAAAGAAAATTGGGGATTTAATTTTGGAGATTATTCTAAATGGTTTTTACGAGTTCTTGCCAAACCAAAGATAGGAAGAGAATTAATCAAATTTGATATTCCTATTACCATCACTCCCTCACCAATTAGCGATAAAAAAGAAGAAATTGACCTATTCTCTAAAGCTCCCGGAAGTGCTCCCTCATTATTCGAAGGAGTTTCCTCCAAATTTCAAAAAATATATAAAATTATCTCTATTGATTCCGATATGGAAAAATATCGTCTAAGAATTAAAAATATCTCTAAAAGTAAACTCGAAGGAGTAACAGTCAAAATAATTGGATTACAAGAAGCATTATTTGAATCAGCTCCCATATTAACTGGGTTTAAAGAATGGGATATCGATGAAGAAAAAGAGGTTGAATATCCTTCAAAACAAAACATCTCTGCGCTCATTTCAATCATTGAAGATAATTCTCAGAAATCTATCAGAATCCAATCGCCTCTTTCATCGGATTTCTTTTAATTATTATCTATTAGTTAAATTCTAAATATCAATTAATTTTACAGCATTAAATTAAGTAATTGCCATGAATAAAGATGAAATGATTAACTTTTATTTTGGAGACCCCAAATCTGAGGCTCTTGAGCGTCATATAGGCACTAATAGGCTTCAATACTTTTATTTCTATGAAGATTTAAATATTTTCACAAAGGAAAGTGAAATATTAAATGGATGTTTATTAAAAGGAAAATGTGAATTAAATTATCAAAATAAAGTATTAAAGCTGAATCAATTTGATTTTTTTTTCTTACCTCCCGATCAGAAAATTACAATTCAGTTAAATTCTGAAACGAATGAACCATATAAGATATGTCTTTATTATAGCAATATTAAAGGAAAAGTAAGCGCAGAATTTGAATTGCAGACCTTTAACTTGGAAAAATTCATTCCCAGAGGCGACTTTAGCACAGAGAGAAGAATGACAACTTACCGAACTGTATGGACAGCAATTAGAAATGGATATTTTATGTCAGGATTCACAAATATCCCAACTATAGCATTAAAACAAGGAGTTGTTACAAGCGTAAATATCGAATCCTCATATAGAGAGGAGAAGGAAATATTTCCCCACATCCATCCTGAATTCCCCGAAGTGTATATTTTCTGTATTGATGATGATAAATATGCAGTTACCCAATATTTAATAGATGAAGAAGGAAATTCAGTTTGTAAAGATCTTACGGATGGAGAAGGGATTTTTTTCCCTGGAAATTTGGGGCATATGAATTTTGCAAAACCATTTGGCAAAAAACTTAAATATTGTATGTATCTTTGGTTTATTTCAACGCTAGGGAAAACAAGGACCATCAGTCCCCAAACCCTGCGAGTATAGAATGTGAATTATCTATCAGTATTCAAACCAATACCGAAAACTATTTCTAAAGCAAATTATTTCTTAAAATATCGTCGAATTGATTAAAGTAGTTGAAAAATTTGTCAAACTCCGAGATTATTCACACCTTTTTAAATCCGAAATCAGTAGCAGTTATTGGCGCCTCGAGTAATCCACTAAAAGGTGGTAATAGAATTGTAAATAACTTAGTAAATAATAGATTCAACGGTATGGTACATCCTATAAATCCAAATGGCAATGGTGAGATATATGGATTGAAATTCAAATCCTCTGTACTAGACATCAAGGAGGAAGTTGATCTTGCGATATTTTATGTGCCAAACCAAAAGATTCCGAGCTTATTAAAAGATTGTATTGAGAAACAGATTAAAGGGGCGATTATTGAAGCATCTGGGTTTGAAGAAGTAGGGGACATGGGTCTCGAACTCAGGGATGAAATTTTGGAAATAACCGATAATTTCAAAAAGATTCGTCTTGTAGGACCAAATTGTATGGGTCTCACAAGAATAGATGGAGATAGTAGATCTGAAAACAAGGGAGGGTTTTTCAGTAGCTTTGGCGTTTTTTCCTATTATCAGAGAGGTAATATCGCTATTATTAGTCAGTCAGGTATGCTCAATGGCGGATATTTAATGCACATATTCTCTTCATATCCGAAAATTGGATTTAGATATTCAATCTCGATTGGGAATAAAATGGACTTGGGAGAGAATGATTTCTTAGAATATTTAATCGAAGATCCAACTGTAAATGTGATTGCAATATATTTAGAATCATTTAAAGAGCCAAGAAAGTTTCTTGATTTATGTAATAAGGTAAAGAAGAAAGGAGACAAGACAATTATATTAGTAAAGGGAGGCGTTTCCGAGCTAGGCCAAAAAGCAGCTCACAGTCATACGGGAACCCTTGCTGAAAATGAAAGATTAATCAATGCCATTATTAAGCAAGCGGGCATAATACAAGCAAATAGTTTTCATGAATTATTTCAATATGCTCGTACGTTTTCTATGATGTATACAACTAAGAAAAATTTCCCAAAAAATGGGAATGTTTCAATGGTTGCGGGTTCGGGTGGAGCAGGAACTATTACCGCAGATTTAACCCACAAACATAATCTCGATTTTCCGGTCTTGAGTGAACCGAGTTACAAAGTTCTTTTAGAAGTATTTCCCGAATGGATGCCACCGAATAAATTTTCATTAGTAGATATTTGGCCTGCCATGGAAAAAGCCATGATGAATAATATTAATCCACAACTTGTTACTGCTAAGGTTTATGACGCTTTAATTAAAGATAACAATATAGAAGGCGTTTTTAATATGCTTTTTTGCTCAAAATTGTATCGTCAATTCAATGATTTGAGTGGAATAATCGATGAGATTAGAAACAATCCAAAACCATTCTTTTTCTGGCTAGTTGGCGATAAAAAGGAAGTAGAAAAAACATCCCGCTTTTTAAGTCAACACGATATTCCGGATTTTCCCAGTTTAGAAGATATGGTCAAAAATTTCAAAATTTTGCTACAAGAATCACGAAATAAAAGTATCGATTTACTAAAAACTAACTCAAAGTAAAAATAATATAAAAAATAGAATTACTTAATGTATCGCTGATACTAACTGATTCTTATATAATTGCTTAAATATTAAACTCAAAATATCTTCAAATGAGTCTAATATTCCTTCCCCATTAAGCGCAATTGTATATTTTATATCTATGTTTTTATGTTTATAATAATTAATTTGATCGAGAAATCGTTTCGGATTGTATTTGTTATCTAAATCTTGTTTGTTAAAAGCAATTATTTTAGGAATTAGTTGGAGCTCCTCTCTGTAAAAAGAACAGAGTTCATTCCAGGAGGTTAAAGTTCGATCAAAAGCTCTCTTCTGAGAATCTGCAACAAAAATAATTCCATCGATTCCTTTTAAGGTTATCGGACGGGTCACAATATAAAAATCTTGCCCAGTGGTGCTATAGATGTGAATTTTTAGTAACCATTGTTCATTTTGAAAGGAAATGTGTCCATAATCAAAAAATAAGGTACGACGGACGGAACTTTCTATAGATTCTATTTCCTCCTCCATTCCAAAGTGTCTGAAAAGTGATTTAATCGAAGTTGTTTTACCTGATAATGCGGGTCCATAAAATACTATCTTAAGTTGAATTTTTTTTTCCAACCAATCAAGAATCATAATTACTAATCATTTTATAAATAGATATAAAAAAGGCAATTTTTTTTATAAGATTCTACTTTTGAATCAAAATTTAGAATTGAAAATGGCAACCTATATTAAAAAAAAGAAAAATACGGAGTAGATAACTATAGGTTAATTTTGTTTTCTCCAACTTTACATGTTAAAAGTGAGCGTAATACTAATATCTCAATCTCTCTTTTTAGTGTGCCTACATCAATCTCTATAGACTCTTCCTTTTTCAGCAAATCCATTATCTCTTTGAAGGATATCTCTTTTTTCGATGTGGAAAGGCTATATATATATTTTAGGATTGCTTGTTGATTATAAAGAGAGCGTACATTAGAATCAAGCTGATAAAGTTTATGAGTTAAGTTATAATTATAATTATTTTCTTTTTCGATTATTTTTAGTTTATCTAATATGAGAATTGCCTTTTTATAATCCTCCTTAAGCATTAGTTCCTGTACTTCATTAAGCTGGTTGATAAATTCTTGTGAAGAAACCTCTGACATATCAATTAAAGTAGTGATTCTTTGTTTTTTTATTTTATTAGTCATTCATATATATGAGTTGCCAGAAATAATATCTTCATGCAAGGAGTTCATAAAATATTAGCAAACAGTTTTTATATGTTATTTTTTTCTCTTTAATAAGAAATTAATATTATTAGATGATTGCAAGTGGATAAAGCAAAAGTAAAAGAAGTAATTGAAAAAATAAGACCCCAACTTCAGATGGATGGTGGCGATATAGAGCTGGTAAGTGTTGAGGATGACGGAACAGTAAGAGTAAGGCTGATGGGGCACTGTGCTGGATGTATGCATGCCCAACAGACATTAACTTTTGGTGTTGAACGAGCTCTAAAACAGTTTGTCCCTGAAGTTAAACAAGTAGTGAATGTAATATAATTAACTACTAATAATTTTTTTTCCATCTCCCTAATTTTAAAATTTATTTGATATGATTATGCAATTTTAATACTTATTTATTGTAATATTTTTAAGCTACCTTTTAATAAGTGATCAAAAATAATATACATCAATAGAGATCACTTTATTTTAAGTAAACTATGGAAGAGAAAGGCTTTAGAAGGTTTTTAAGGGAACAAAACGTTAATGAGAAGGTAGTTGAAACCTATATTACATGTTTACATGATTATGATAATTTTCTTAAAAGTGATAATAAAAATCTCGATACCGTTAATCCTAATGAGTTAATAATCTATACAGAATATTTAATATCCAAGGATAAAGATTTAGTACTAGATTTCCTTCGAGCGATCATTAGCTACGCCAATTATACGAAAAATTATGATTGGATTACGTATGTTATCGATATTTCCGAATCATATAATGCTATGGACAATTTTTATTCGAGAATTGCTAGTGTTCATGGAGAAAGTATAAGAGATAACGTTTTCAAGGATTTAATTATCCCCCCATTAGGTGTAGATCCAGAAAAAAAACCAGATTTTACAAAAATCATTATGAAGCGAGCAAAGAAAATATTTGGTTCAGAAGAAGTAATTAATCTCCTCTCACCATGTTTACATGGAAGACCTCCTGATGATATTCCCGGTGATAAGAAAAAACTTAAAGAACTCGGTATTGATGGATTTTTAATGAAAAAGCATGAAGAACTTATTAATAGGCTCGAGATGCATAGAGAAAATGGAACGTTAGAATTTGCTCAATACATAGATGATGATGTCATAGAATTTATTAAGAACGATCAAATGTTTGGGCATGGAATAAGAGAGGGAAGTACAATATACGTGAAAAAGATACCCTATCAGGTAAAACAATTTTTAGATTCCCAAGAAGAAAATATGAAGCGTTATTACATGTGCTATTGCCCATGGGTACGTGGAGCGATGAAAGAGAACACAGTGGATGACAGCTTAAACAATTTCTGTTATTGCAGCGCAGGGTGGTATAAATTATATTGGGATCAAATACTTGAACATCCAATTAAGGCTGAACCAGTCAAAACTGCTATTAATGGAGCATTAGAATGTAAGATTGCTTTACACATTCCTGAGAACGTACTGAGCCCTTACATAAAAAAATAAAAAATTTGTTTATATCAAAATTATGGAAGTCCAGCTTTAGGAATCTCCACTTCTACATATTCAATACGTCCTTGATCTCTTGAATGAGTGGAGGTAGCAATAAATAGCGTTGTATTACTTTTACCACCGAGCATGCAAGCATAGGCATCATTTTCCAACTTTACTATATGCGTAATTTTTCCTCCTTCTAAAACTCGAACAACCCGATGTCGACCAGGTGCTGCAAGCCAGATGCCTCCCTCCTCATCAAGACATATCCCATCTGGTGCTAAAGATCTTAAGTTAGCCCATACACGTCGATTATTCAAAGTTCCGTCCTCCTTAATATCAAAAGCAGTTAGTCTTGCTGCAAATGTCTCTCCAGTTATAAGAGTCTTCCCATCGGGAGTGATTACCGTGCCGTTAGGAAATGCCATGTCTTCAGCAACAATTTTGTAACTCCCATCAGGATATACAAGGATTAATTCCGCTGGCACGAATGTTGCATTATTGAAATAATCAAAACCGAAATTTCCGATATATGCTCTTCCCTTTTTATCAACTACCATATCATTTAAGTAAAAGGTCGCATGTGTACTTAGATCGGCGACTTCTTTTATACCATCCTCATCAAGGCATAGTATTTTGCGATCTTCCATCGAAACAACTAGTAATTTATCATCGGGAGTCCATCCTAATCCCGAGAGGCGGTTCGGTCTCTCGAGAATGATTTCCACATTTCCATCTATATCAACTGTAAGGACCTTATGGTCTTCCATATCAGAAAACCAGAGTTTTCCATCTTTCCATCTTGTTCCTTCGGGGAATTTTAAACCATCAAGAAGAACTTCAGTTCTTAAGATTGTAGATTTACTCATAATTTAGGTTGGGTTCTAAAAAAATTTAAAAATATCATTTTTATTAGAAAGATTTGAGTGCTATATAAAATCCATTTTTTATATAAATAAATCGATCCGTTATAAAACTAAAGAAGTCGAAATGCTAAATGATATATTATGCAATTTCAAATTTAGTTTTGTATTTTCAATTTGATGAGAGTCACTTCTCCTTCGGCGGTTTTTCTCTTGCGGTAAAATACATCACAAGTAGTTATAATTTTTCGCTCGGTCATCTCCTTTATTCTTGCTACAAAACGTATTGGCCGACCCAAAGGGGTTGGTTTTATTAATTTTACTGATA
This sequence comes from Promethearchaeota archaeon, assembly GCA_016840165.1. Lineage (GTDB taxonomy): Archaea > Asgardarchaeota > Lokiarchaeia > Sigyniarchaeales > SOKP01 > SOKP01. Next base: position 29,196 of record JAEOSU010000050.1, on the reverse strand, counting down.
TTGATCCTGTTACGTAAAGAGGTATTGGTTTAGTACCTAATTTACGATTTTCCAATTTGTAAACGTACGCAATGGCAGTGTTTGTACAATGGCAATCAATTACAGTTGCGATGATACCTCCACATGTATTTCTTAAAAACGCCTTGTGATAATCTTTGGGTTGCCACTCGCAAATAGCTTCATCACCTTCCCAATAGCTCTTAATTTGCAGGCCATTTTCATTATTACGGCCACACCCAAAACATTCTACCCCTAATTCACTAGGCCACGCATCTTGAAAATACACCTGTCCTTCTTCGGTCATGAGAATTTTTTATTTATTTTACAATTAAGTCAAAAATACATATAAAAGTTCTCATGCTTTATCTGAGCAATATTACAAATATCTTTGTAGAACAGGATAGTGTGTCATTCAATTATAGGAGGGAATTTAATTTTACTTCTGAAGAATTTTCACAAAGTTAATTATCTTACTTTAATTAATAACTAATTAATAACCATTTGAATGTTTATTATGACGGAAAACGAAAAAACAGTCGACGAAGACCAAAAAACTTCTGAGGAACAAGGAGTTAAAGCAAAGATCTCAAGAAAAAAATCTAAAAAGCCACGTCAACAATCGCTACAAGAATCTTTGGGAATAAGTACCGAGAAAGTAAGAGATGTAGAAGAAAAGTTGTTTATTGCTCGCTTTATTGATTATCTATCTGAAGATACTTTAGATTTTATTTATAAAGAGAAAGCTACTAACCAGTATATGAAGAAAGTATCTGATAAAGTAGCAACTCTAGATAAGGGAAATGAAGAGGATAAATTATTGAAGATGAGTTTTGAAGATAAAAAGATTATAGAAACTATATACAATTTAAAATCAAATGCAGAAAGCATAGCCCAAGCGAAAGGGATTAAAACTTCTCCTGATAAGAGGTTAAGATGGTTAAGCTTAGCGGTAACTGTTCCTTTATTAGCTCTGCTTTTTATCCTTGTATTTTTAAGTATTGATATTCTATTCTTATTTCCAATCTTATGTGTTTTTTGTATGGTTCCTCAATTTTTAAGGAGCTATGTATTGAAGAAATGGTCTGCCTTTAAAGAAGAAAATAAGAATGAAATCTATACGCAAAATCGCGAAGATATCATGGTACTTAAAAGTTTCGTGGGAGAGTTACTAAATAACATCAGAGCAAAGCTCCTTCAAGAGAAAGTGCCTTTAGAATTGATTCAATTTGTACTCCATAGTGGAGATTATGAGAATTTAAAACTAATAAATAAGAGAGATCTTAGAGGTTTAACTCAGTACTTTTATCGTTTTGAATACCCTGAAGGTATGGAACCTTTTCCAATCCCTGAACATTTGAAGCATTATCAAGAACCGGTAGTTGAAAAAGGCAAAAAGGAAAAACCAGAAAAGAATTTTATCGTATTAACTGAATTAAAAGCTAAGGATGGGATTATTGAAAGCTTTGTTCCTACTCTAAGAGATGATTTATCTGAAAAAATTAATCAGATTTTAAACGAATCAGAGTTTTCAGAGTCTCCTAAAGAATTCAAAGAGATTATCCCTAATTATTCTGAAAGTATGGCTATTTATTGTCTTTGTGGAGAAATAGTTGAAATTTCAGAAGTTCAAGTGAGCAATTGGCAAGATCAGTTTAAATTTTACTTGTTTGAAGGAAAAGAATGCAAATGTGGAGAGAAAATATATGCTATCTCTTTAATGGACGACTCCACTGAAGTTCCAGAAGAATTGAAAGATATATTCTTAAGTTAAACATTTATTTTCTTTTTTTAATTCTAGAATAATAATCATATAATAGTCGAAATCCTCGAACTGCCCGTTCTACTTCGTTATCAAATGTAGGAATCTTCAATTCCGATGCAGCTTTGATTACACGTTTCGCTCCTTCGTGTTCTGCTTGAATTAATATGGTTATAATCGGTTTAAGTGGATATTTCTCCTTAAGTGCCTTGAAGATATTAAAATCAAATTCTATTTCAATGAAAAATTCAAGAGCTAAAATTAGACCATCTACATTATTATCTTTTAATAGAGTTTCGGCTGATGTATTATAAATACCACAGATTTTTATTCCAATAAATTTCTCTGGAGGCCAATAATCAACAGGATTACCATAAGCGCATGTACTCCCTCCAATTTTATCAATAATAATGTTTCTTGAATTATTACTGGGTTTTGCCAGACTAAGATTTTGTTTTCTCATTTCCTTTACTATTAAATGAATTGCTCCTGAACTTGGTCCAATAATGCCCAAATTGGTACCTTTAGGTTCTGGACACCAAAGAAAAATCTTCGCTATTTCAAAAAGTTCGATATAATTTAGTACAGGGATTCCCCCCGAAGAGACTAATTGTTTTTCACTTGTTTCATCCTTTCCTACGTAAAAAAAAAGCACTGGTTTGAATGGAGAGATTTGTTTTATCGCGTCAATCAGTTCAGGAGTAATTTCTCGGAGGAAAAGTGAAATAACTTTGGTTGTTGGATCATTTAGAAAAAATTCGAGAATATCGGCTTCATCAATATGGTACCCTTTCCCCAAATGTATTACTTTGGAGATTGGGAGCCTTTGAGATGGAGTCCACCATCCTAATGCTCCAGCTAACCCTCCAGATTGAGCTATAAAGCTAATTCCTTCCTTAATATTTTTGTTTTCACGCATTATGTGCTGTCTTACTGGGATAATTGAAGTAGTGAAATTGTCGATAAAATTTATTATACCTAACATCGAGGGGCCTAAATAAGTGATCTCATATTTCTCACATATCTCATTCAATTTAGAGTGAACGAGGTTAACATTCGTTCCTGGTTTGAGTTCAGTTTGAATAGCAACATACTTAACTCCTTTTTGACCTAATTTCTCGACAATCTCAACAATATTTTTTCCAAGAACTATTACGGCTAATTCCGGAATCTCGGGTAAATCTTCAAATGAATGATATGACTTAACTCCTAATATCTCACTTGCGTTTGGATTTAGAATATACAATTTACCTTGATAAAATATCTCTAAAAGGTTCTTTAGAACGGTATAACTGAAAGAGAGGGCTTTTCGCGATACTCCAATGATTAATACACTTTTAGGATTAAAAAATGGTTCGAGATTTTTCAATAATGATCCTCAGATTTGAAATAAATTCGGTATAATAATTATATATGAAAATGTTATAATTAAAAAGTTGAGTATGATTTTTTGAAAGCTTATTCTCGGTTTCTTAAAATGTTATATGCTTCGAGGACAAATTCAACTGCTCTTTTGCCATCCAAGAAATTAGGATGCTTCTGTTCGTTATTGATTATAGCATCAATGAAATGATTGATAACCTTGTCTTGATAATTATTAGAATGTATTTTAATGGATAGAGCTTTTTTAATAAGTTTCTTTTTTTTTAGAGAGCTTGGTTGGAATGATATGGGTCGTTTTGAACGGAAGTCTATTCGTAAATTTCCTTTCTTTCCATAAAGTTCTATGATTTCGGAGGGGTAATTACACCATGAGACAGATATCATGCCTAACGTGTCATTTTGAAATTTAAATAAAACATTACAATTATCCTCATCCTTCATATCAATACAGGACGTATTTGAGTTTACACCGTTAATTTCTTTATACTCCCCAATTAAATATCGCAAAAGATCTATTCCATGTACCCCTAAATCTAATAATACCCCTCCACCTGCCATCCGTGAGTCAAAAAACCATCTCTCCTCGGATAATGCTTTCCAAGAAGTATACGGCCCAAAATGGCTAAAATTGTATTTTACATTAATAAGTTTTCCGAGAATTTCGGCATCTATAATCGATTTTAGTACAGATATAACGGGATTAAAACGTTTTTGAAAAGATGTGACAAAGATAAGGTCTGTTTTGTTAATCGTTTGTTCAAGTTCTTCTAACTCATTGCGAGTAATACATATGGGTTTTTCACATAAAACATGTAAACCGTTATGAAGAGCCTCTAAAACCATTGGAGCATGAAGATAATTTGGTGTAGAAACACTTACTGCATTTAAGTCTTCTGTTTTTATCATTGATTTCCAACCATCATCTCCAAAATAAATTTTGTCTACTGAAAATCTTTGCGCTGCATTTTCAGCATGGATCTTCGTACGTGAAGAAATAGCTACGATTTCACAATTAGGATTTTTAGCATATGCCTGTAAATGGATATTTCCAAATCCGCCAGCACCTATTAGACCGACCTTAATTTTCATACTATTCTAGAATGAAATTATCAATTTTAAGATGTATAAAAATCGAAATAATTAAGGATGATTGGTGAGAGGATAAAAGTAATAGAGGAAATGACCTTGTTTAATAAATTCAGTTTAAGCAGAAGCTAATTCATATAATGGAATCAATTCTCTTTTCTTGGCATCGTATGGCATTAATCCAGACTTCTTTAGAAGTTCTTCACTCTTATATTTAATGATGACGATAGAACAAGAGCATGGTACTTTCATGGAGGCAATTCGTAATCTATCTCGTACTAAAGGAAGATTTCTAATGTGAGTTCCAATCTCACAGATAATGGAACCCGCTCGAACTCGAGCACACACGCCTGTAGATCGCCCAAAACTATTTCTCATACCTGATTGTACTCTATCTGCTCCCGCGAATGCCAGCATTCGATTTTCTCGATACTTCTGAAACGGTTTTGATCGTACGCGAAAACGGTAATTTGTACGACCTAACTTCTTTTGTAGAGCACCATTTACCGTAATGCGGATAGCTTCTAATGCATTTGAAGAGATTTGTACTTGCTTATCCACTTTCAGACCGACCACGAGATCCCAGTCTTTCCACGGTACATTCTTCGCACCACCCCAGTATCTTTGAATTTTAGACTGAGAACCTCCACGTGCATATTCTCTTCGATGGTTACTGCTCCTTTTGTGCTGGTAAGGACGCCTATTCCATGAACTGTAGCATCTCCAAGGCCGACGATGTGCCATTTTTTAATCACCAAAAAAGATTAGATTATTAATATTTTAAATTATTAGATTGTGAAATCAAGCATTTTTAATAAATTTTACTTTAGATAAGTCATCTACAACTCCAAATTAATGAAATAGTGAATAAGATTTTTTAGCGAAAAAATTATATACCCGTAATTATTAAAATTTTATTGGTATGGTATAGATATTAATTATTTAAAGTGAGCTCAATGAAAGTAAAATTATGTTTTAAATGTAAACAATATGTTCCCATACGTGAAAATGATTATCAAAATTCTAAAGAGATTTTAGCATTCGATAGGGCACATGCGGGTCATCCTACACAAATAGTAAATGAAGAGGAAGTTGCTAATTTAGAAAGATGGATGGGAGGTTAATTTAGATTTAAAATATCCCGTTAGTTTATTCTAATAATTCATCCAAAATTTTTGCAGCTTTTTTTACATATTGAAAACATTTATTTTCAAAGAAATTATTCTGATCGTAATATTCCTTTCCCTCATCAGTATTTATATCACATCCGAGTAACTCTTTGCATATAAGTGAGCCGAATTGCTTCTTGAAACGATTAGAGAATTCGTTAATATACTGATACGTCTTATCTTTTGCATCTATATTGATTTTTTCCCCCATACCATATTTTAATCCAAGTACCATGTATGATCCCGTAACAGCACCGCAGGTCCTCTGACTACGTCCCATTCCCCCACCAAATCCGGTAGCAACTTTCAGAGCAGTATCTTTATCTAATCCATATTTTATGCAATATGAGCCGAATATAGATTGAGCACAGTTAAAATCTCCAGTGAAAGCTTTAATAACATCTTCTAATTTTGACATAGAAAATCATTACATTTTGAATCTAATTAGTTATAAGAATTAAAAATAAAATCATAAGAACTTTAAGATTAATATAGAAAAGTTTCGATATAACACTAATTAAATGTTAAGATATTAGACCAAAATTTATGCGGAATATGAAAGAAGTCTTTTCAAAAAAGACAGAATTATTATGTAAAGGAATATATCTTGATAAAAATTTGCGGGATTTCTATAAAGAACAAGGTATAAATATAGATTTTGGACGCAAAGGAGGGGCAGGTCCGTTAGGAGGACGTTATTTTTTATTCAGAAACGATACATTAGTAAATGTCGCATTATGGGATGATAAAAACAAAACTGATCTCGTGCTTAGTGAGAAAGAAGGAGACTATCTTAAAGTTATTGATGAAGCAAATAAGAATTTATACACTAAACTAAAATTAGTGGATGAGCCTCTTTATTATAACCCCGATTATGTTACTACTGATGGTATCCAAATGAAAAAAATAGCATTAGTACATGGTGTTGATTGTTTGGCAAGTACCATTTATCAGAAATGTAAATACTGGGCTTGTGGAGAGGCATGCGCCTTTTGCGGCATTGAACTAAGTTTAGCTCAGGATAATACAATTCTAGAGAAAACTCCCCAACAGATGATTGAAGTGATCCAAGCTGCTAAAAAAGAAGGAAGATGTAATCATATGACATTGACAAGTGGAACTGAGGAGGGTGATGATAAAGGTGCTAAACGCTATATTGAATTATTAAAAGAGATAAAGAAATCATTTCCAAATCTTCCACTCCACGTACAAATAGAACCTTTAGAAGATGATGGGTATCTTTCTCGATTAAAAGATGCAGGTGCTGACACTATTGGTATACATATCGAAACATTAAATGATAAGATTAGAAAATTAATTACTCCTGGTAAATATCATATTTCTTATTCTACTTTTGAGAAGAATTGGAGAAAAAGTGTCGAAATCTTTGGGAAAAATCAAGTTGAAACATTTATCCTCACTGGTTTTGGTGAGTCATTTGAGGATTTAATCAAAGAGCTCGAAAATGTAATTTCATTGGGCGTAATACCTTTTATCACACCTGTGAGATCTATACCTGGGTTAAAAGAGCTCCCTCCAACAAACGTAGATGAACTAATTAATCTTTATTTAGAAGCAGCTAAATTGATGAAGAAATACGGTTTAAATCCTTTAAAAAACAAGGCAGGCTGTGTGAAATGTGGAGGATGTTCCGCAATAAAAGAAGCTTATTTAGTAGTATAAATTTTATATTGTTAAATTTATTTTTGTATTTAGATGGAACAACCTAACATTCTTTTTATATTATCAGATCAGCAAAGATTTGATACTTGTGGGTGCTATGGACAGAAACATAATATCACTCCAAATCTTGATCATTTAGCAGAAGAAGGAGTATGTTTTAAACATGCTTTCTCTAATCAACCAGTATGTGGACCTACACGATCCATCCTCCAGACTGGGAAATATGCTACAGAAACGGGATGCTATCGGAATGGTATTGCTTTACCCACTGAAAGCAAGACTATTGCACATTATCTTTCCGAAAAAGGATATAGCGTGGCATATATTGGGAAATGGCATCTTGCATCTACAGTATGGGATTCTAGAGAAGATATAGGAGAACATAAAGATTTTATGAAAAAAGCAATTCCAGTAGAATTGAGAGGAGGATATAAAGATTTTTGGAAAGCTGCAGATGTCTTAGAAGATACCTCCCATCCCTATGAAGGTCATCTATTCGATGAAAACATGAATAAATTAGAATTCACTGAATATAGAGTTGATGCATTAACCAATTATGCACTTGAATTTTTGGATAAATATGGTCATAAAAGCCCCTTTTTCCTCTATCTTTCCTATTTAGAGCCTCATCAGCAAAATGATCTTGAAAAATTTATTGGGCCAAAAGGAAGTAGGGAGAGATTTAAAGATTTTGAAGTGCCTGGAGATTTAAAGGAAACTGAAGGCGATTGGAAGGAAAATTTTCCAGATTATTTAGGATGCTGTAATAGTATAGATGGTAATTTAAATCGAATTCGAAATAAGTTGAAGGAATTAGATCTCGAAGAAAATACAATAACTATATATTTTAGTGATCATGGTTGTCATTTTAAGACTAGAAATGAAGAGTATAAGAGGTCTTGTCATGAAGCATCTATTAGAGTACCTTTAATTATCAAAGGTGCAGATTTTTTAGGAGGGAAAGTAATCTCAGAATTAGTCAGTACAATCGATATCCCACCTACTATTTTAAAATGTGCCAATTTACCTATACCTAAATATATGAGAGGTCGACCCCTACAGGAACTAATAAATGGGTCTAATAAATCTTGGCCTCAAGAGGTTTTTATTCAAATTAGTGGTTTTAGGGTAAGAATTGGGAGAGCAGTTCGCACAAAAAGATGGAAATATTCAGTTAGGAATCCTGAAAAAAGCGGATTCTTATTTGCTAAAAGTGAGAAATATTTTGAAGATGAGTTATATGACCTAAAAAATGACCCTTATGAAAAAAATAATCTCATTGAAAATCCTAATTATCAATATATAAAAGTGAAACTTTCGGAGACTCTTAAGAGAAAAATAAAAGAGGCGGGTGAGATGGTACCCCAAATTATTCCTAAAATGAAAAATAATAATAAAAAAAAATAAGGATTTAATAATTACTTGTTGATTGCCTTCATTAAGAGTTTATTTGCGATATTTTTTATTTCTAAAACTTTTTCGGTGCTAATTGTACTTTCCATGTGATTGAGAGTTATAGATAAGCTTCCTGCGTGAGTTACTACTCCAAGTACAAGTTCGGTATAAGGTGAACAGGAGGGCATTAGTATCAGATTTTCTAAAATTAAGTCCCCATATTTTTTAGGAAAGTCCATTTTCCCTAGATTTGTCATAATTTGAGCCATAGCAATTCCTTTTGAAAGCTTTTTCTTAACCATTTTAACAGCAAGGTTCTTATCATCATTAAGGAAAGCCTGCATTTTTTTATAACTTGGTGAATTTGCGGGAATCAAATGACCAAAAGCAGCAAATAACTGGGCTTCCATTAAAGGGGAAGGTAATTCGAAAACACTTAAAGTTTTAATCAAAGATTGTTTTTTTGCATTTTCTGGATTAGCTTCTTTATACATTTCTTTGGCTACATCCCAAAGTGTATCCTTACTTGAATATCTATATTTAAGTTCAATGCCACTAGCGAAAAATCCAAATTGTTCTCCAACGGGATTTATTAAATCTTTCCTTAAATCAACAGCTGACCCATATTTTCTTAAATATTTCGGTGATTTTGGATTTAATTTATTCTGAGCTATGGCAAAAGCCGCAATTAAAGCTGTATTAACGGTAACTCCTTGCTTTCGACACGCAAGTATCAAAGCTTTAGTATCTTCGCTTGAAAGTTCATATAAATGAGCTTTATAAGTATATTTTTTCCAAAAGACCTTGTGTAGCTCTTGGAAATCCTCATAATTAAAAAGAACTTCGTTTTCTTCCCATTTTTTAATAATTTTTTTCGCTAAAAGACGAATTGCAAGACTAGGTTTAATCTCAGAAGGTATATTATCTACGTCTACTACTGGAGCTGATGGTAATATTTCAACTTCTTCAGATGGATTACCTAAATAGTTAATTATATCTCGTGCAAGATAAGCAAGAGACATTCCATCACATATTGTGTGTTGGCAGAAAATGATTAGATCAGAAATTTCAGCAGAATATAATAAGATAAATCTGATTAAAGGCCCTTTTACCATTTCAAATGGGATTTTATGCTCCTGTAGTATAACTTCTTTCCATTGATCATCTCTTTCACGTGGGATTATCTTCAATGGGATGTCAATTTCCTCGTTTGCTAGCAAAAAAACGTCCCGTCCTCTGGAGTCTAAGTGACTGTTCAAGATTGGATGTCGTAATTGCATTTTTTTGATTACTTCTCTTAAATTATTATGAGAAACGTTACCGATGATCGTTGCAATCAGGCTAATGTTTGACTGCGGAACTTTAGCATGTGTACGCTCCCTCTGATTTAACTTCTTTTTATATATTTGATAAGTTGAGTGCATCATTTTTTTAGCCTTCATTATTTGTGAATTTTCATAAAAAATGAAGATTCCATTAAGTGATAAATTGTCCGAGTATTTAAATGTTTTCAATAATCGTGAAAATTCATATCAAGTGAAAGTTTTTATATCTAAAAACTATATTATTATGTAAAGAATGCCTAAAAATCATATTTATCCCAAAGAAATAAGACGCTTTGAGAGAGATTTAATTGATTTCATAGTAGAATCGGGTAAAAATAAAAGGAGTTCCGATATAGAATCACATATCTTAGCTTATTTCCTTCTTCATCAAAGTTTAACTCAAAAGCAAATCCAGGAATTATCTACAATTTTTCGTAAGAAAAAAATTTCTAAAGGAAGTATCTCAAATTTTTTAAGTCAATATGAAAGATACGGAGTATTAGTAAAAAGCAAAATTCCAGAAAAGAAAAATTCATTTAGATATACTCTAAAAGATAGAAATATTAAAGATTTAATGTCTACAGGATTTGAGTCGGGATTTGATGAATTAAAAAGTTGGATCGAATTTATTGAAGTCAGAATACAAGCTTTAAAAAATTTTAAACCAGAGGCAACCGAGATTAAACTTCATACGATTTTAAAAGAAAGATTGAAGGAAATTAAAGATTTTTTATTATTTCAAGAAAATTTAATGAAAGATTTTCTTTTTGATGAATTTAATAGAGAGCAAAAACGTGAAATAGAAATCTCAATTGATCTGATTGATGGAATGAAAAAGAAATGTATTTTTGAAATTGAAAAAGAGATACTAAAATTTATTGAAAATAATCCTCTTTTTATGATAGATGAGATTAGTTATATGCCTATTTTTTCTTATCTTATAACACGTAGAAAGTTAACTCAATCTCAATTGCAGGAGCTCACGGATTTATCGTCTGGCTTGATATCTGAAGGAGTTAATCACTTATTAAAAAAAGACCTTATTGAACTTGAAAAAGTAAAGGGAGTCCGGAAGAGATTTTATGAAATACCATCAATAGCCTATTCAAATTATTTAAAACAATATCAAAGATTCAAATATATCAATCAATTTAAGAATAAAATTGATCAGATATTTCAGGAAATGAAAAATAGAGAAGATGAGCTAAAAAGATTAGATGGGTATGACATAATGCTTGAATGGGTTGAACAAATCTTAAAAATATTTGTTTTTGTAGAAAAAGGAATAAAATTATTTGAAAATGCTGTAAATCATTTTAAAATCTAAATTTTAGATTTATTTTCCTTTGCGAAAAATAATGGAATGAGAGTTATTAATGCAAATATGGCTGCAGCAAAATAGATTAAGGGTGGAGGGACAAAACCCCATTGCCCAGTAGAAATTTCCTTATATATTCCAAATTCGGTAGCAATCCACCCTCCGATAAGTGGGCCAATTACCATAGGAATTGTTCCCGAAAAAAGATTCCAATATCCACTAAATTGTCCTCTACTCTCCGAAGGATACAAATCCTTTGCCCATGTAAAAGTAGCAACGGATAAAGAGGTATAAAACACCAACCACATTGTACCGGTAATTACTAAGGTTAGTTCATTATCAGACAATCCAAATAGGAATAGAGACAGACTAAATAAAAATGTGGATATGAATGTAATTTTCTTTCTCCCTACCTTATCAATTAAAATCCCAAGAGGATAAGCTAAGATTATTGATATAGCAAGTGCTATAAACATTAACAATGATGAAATTAATACATTTAATCCTATATAGTGATTTAGGTATATTATTAAAAAGGGAAAACATATATTCAGACTTATCCCCCAGCAGCCAATTATTGCTAATACAATAAAAAAATTTTTCGAACCGGATAAATTTGATCGCTTAAATGTATTCTTTATATGATTGAATACTGAAACTTCTAATCTATTGATGTTTGTTGGTTCAGTCATTCCAATACTTCCAAGGATTCCAAATAATCCAACTAAAAAGCCAGTCAAATAAAAGAATGCATAATATCCTAATGAGTTAATTAAGGGACCCGCACCTCCATATACCACGAGTAATGACACTAAAACCATCATTTGAGCAACACTCATAGCTTTACCTCGATTCTCCACGGTTGTTACATCCGTTATGTATGCATTTAAACTCGCATTTTTAGCAGTTGCTCCAAAGAAAGTCATAATAGAATCGAATAAAATAGCTATAAATATAGCAAATCCAACACCTATAGGAATAAAAGAAGCACTAAGTGGAAAGATGGCGGTAGTTATCGCCCAAAATATATATCCATACAATAAAAATGGTTTTCTTCTCCCTTTTACATCACTAAGAGAACCCATGATGATCGTGGCGATTGTCCCGACAGTAGTAGTTATAGCTACCATAAGAGATACATAAATTGGTGTAGCTGAGATTTCATTATACAAAAATACATTGTAATATTGGTTCTCAACTGCCCAAGCAATTTCACCTGCTAATGAGAGAAATATTATTCTCAATAAAATATTTCGAGGTACTTTTTCTGACATTTTATTTGCCTGCCAATTAATAATTCTTAATTATTTTATTATTTGCCCTAATATTATTTAAAATATCATCTTTCCAATTTTCACGGATTAAAGAAAAAATTAATAATTCTAATACCTTATCAAAAAATAGAAGATTTATGATATAAATTTTGTATTCTAAAATCATGACAGAAATAGATGAAAATAAGACCTTAAAACCAGCCAAAGAAGAGAGAAAGGAAAAATTTCGCAATCTTTCGAATATTGAAATTAAACGGTTATATACCCCTGAGGATATCGAGAATTTAAACTATACAATGGATTTAGGAGAACCAGGTAAATATCCATACACACGCGGACCTTATAAGAATATGTATCGGGGACGTCTCTGGACCATGCGTCAATTCGCGGGATTTGGTACTGCCTCACAAACCAATGAAAGATATAAGTTTTTATTGGAACATGGACAAACAGGATTAAGTGTTGCATTTAGTCTCCACACTATTTACGGATTTGAAGCGGATAGCGAAAAGGCCCTTGGAGAGGTAGGGAAAGAAGGCGTATCAATCGATATCTTAAAAGATATGGAAACTCTATTTAGTGGAATAGATTTATCACGCATTTCAACTTCGATGACGATAAATGGACCTGCATCGATTTTATTAGCGATGTATATTGTGACTGCTGAGAAGCAAGGCCACTCTCCAGACGAATTGCGAGGTACTATACAAAATGATATTTTAAAAGAATATATCGCTCAGAAGTCATGGATATTTCCTCCAGAACCTTCAATGCGCTTAATTGTGGATACAATCGAGTATTGTACTAAATATGTACCCCAATGGTATACAATAAGTATTAGTGGATATCATATTCGAGAAGCAGGTTCGACTGCTGTCCAAGAACTAGCATTTACATTAGCTGATGGTTTTGCCTATGTTGAGGCCGCTATGGAGAGAGGACTAGATGTTGATGATTTTGCCCCTAGATTATCATTTTTCTTTAATTCTCATAATAATTTTTTCGAAGAAATATGCAAATACCGGGCAGCAAGAAGGATTTGGGCAAAAAGGATGAAAAATAAGTATGGGGCAAAAAAGCCAGAATCTCTTCGCTTGAGATTCCATACCCAAACAGCGGGAGTTTCCCTCAGCGCTCAGGAACCTGAAAATAATATTGTACGCGTAACTATGCAAGGTTTAGCGGCTGTGCTAGGTGGAACCCAATCGCTTCATACAAATAGTTTTGATGAGGCCCTTTGTCTTCCGACAGAAAAGGCAGTTAAAATTGCTCTTAGAACTCAACAAATTATCGCCCATGAATCTGGGGTCGCCGATACAGTTGATCCCTTAGCCGGGTCATATTATGTTGAGTGGCTAACAAATAAAATGGAAGAAGAGGCAGAAAATTATTTTGCTCGCATTGAGGAAATTGGGGGTGTAATTCCTGCAATAAAGGCTAATTTCTTTCAAAAAGAAATAGCAAATGCTTCTTACCGATACCAAAAAGAAATTGAAGCTCGTGAACGTATTATTGTTGGTGTAAATGATTTTAAACTAAGAGAACCATGCTCTACTCCTCTTTTAAAGATTGACGAAGAAGTCGCTAAAGAACAAATCAAACGCCTTAATACGACTAAAAGTAATCGTAATACTGAAAAAGTCAAAGAAGCACTTTCCAAATTAAAGGAGGCTGCAGAAGGGACGGAAAATCTTATGCCTTTAATTATTGATGCCGTTAGAGAATATGCTTCAATCGGAGAGATAATATCGACTCTCAAGGAAGTATTTGGAACATATATCGAAGATTCAATTTATTAAGAGGTTAAAAAAATGGATGAAAAGAGGAAAATTAAAGTACTAGTTGCCAAGCCTGGACTTGACGGCCATGATAGAGGAGCGAAAGTCCTTGCTCGCGCATTAAGAGACGCAGGAATGGAAGTTATTTATACCGGTATCCACCAAACCCCGGAAGATGTGGTAAATACCGTTATTCAAGAAGATCCTGATGCCGTTATGTTAAGCATACTATCTGGGGCACATAATGCATTATGTCCATTAATTATGGAAAAATTAAAAGAAAAAGGAATTGATGATGTTTTGGTTGCTGTAGGAGGGATAATTCCTGACGAAGATAAACCTTTCTTAGAGAAACATGGATTATCGGGATTTTATGGTCCTGGAACTGAATTAAAGGAAATCGTAGAATTCGTGAAAAACAATCTAAAAAGATAATGCTACAATGGACTATTCGAACCTAATTGAAAACTTAATAAAAGGAGACACCAGAGCTGCGGCTCGATTGATAACATTAGTAGAAAACGATATTCAAGCTGCTGAAAAAATAATTAATTCTATTTATAAGTATACAGGCAATGCCTATATCCTTGGAATTACTGGTGCTCCTGGAAGTGGAAAAAGCACCTTTATATCGAACCTCACGAAAAAATTAATCTCCCAAGGAAAAAAAATTGGTATTGTTTGCGTTGATCCAACAAGTCCTTTGTCGGGTGGTGCATTGTTAGGGGATCGCATTCGTATGAAAGAGAACTTCTCTTTAGAAAATGTTTTCATTAGGAGTATGGCAAATAGGATGCAATTAGGAGGCCTAGCAAGAGCTACTGAAGATGTTATTAAAATTCTGGATGCATATGGCTGTGATATAATACTTGTAGAAACTGTGGGAGTCGGACAATCAGAAGTAGACATCTTTAAATCAGCGCATACAGTCGTGATTCTTTTGGTTCCAGGATTAGGAGATGATATTCAAGCTATAAAAGCGGGAATTATGGAAATAACAGATATTTTTGTCGTAAATAAAATGGATTTAGATGGAGCCGACAAGAAAGTTGCTGAGATAATGCAAATGCTTGAGCTGGGAATGAACTTTAAATATAGCGAGGAGAAGACTGACAGTGATTTTGCCAAAATAAAGCAATGGACCCCTGAAATTGTTAAAGTCAACTCAATAACAGGAGAGAATTTTGACTCTCTTCTTGAATTGATTGAAAAACATAAGAAATATTTGAAGTCCTCTAAAATTATCGATAGTTACAAAATAAACCGAATAAAAAGCGAGACTTCTCAAATTCTTAAATATAAAATTACTAAAAAAGTAGAAAAACTCCTAAGCTCTAATTCAGTAATCGATGACTATATCAAATTGGTGATGGATAAAAGTATGGATCCCTATTCCATGGCTAATTTGATTATAAAACTATTAGGATTGGAATAACTTTTTTATCCGACTCCATGTTTTCCAGCATAATAGGCGCCAAATAACTGGAGAAAGTAAGTTATACCAGTTATAATTCCATAAACGACCCCTAATATCCATGTTAGACCCCACATTAAAATAATACTGATGTAAAAAATTAATAGAAATGGGATAAGGATGGATAATTTTCTAGGGTTTCGAAATTCAATCTTTTTAATATAATCCACAATCAAGGAGAATAGAATAAAAGCAATTAATAGGAAGGGAAATACCCAATACCACCAGTCTCTTAATAGAATTAAATTGAATATAGCAATAATAAATATAGGAATTCCAAGCACTAAATTAAATAGACCAATTCCTCTCGAAAGCTCCGGTTTCTTTACTCGAGAAAGAAATAACAAAAAAACAGTCAAATTGAAAAGATTAATAATAATGAATTCGCTAAAATCTAAAATAAAAAGAATACTCATTATGTTAAATAGAAGGTTATTATTTAACTTAAAGATAATATTTATTTACTTTTTTTCGGATCAATCCACTCAGAATAAATCTCTTCAATAATTAAGGATTGACTTTTATTGCATTTTTCACAGGTTTCATCAGACAATGCTTTAAAGGTGTAATCGCCAGCTTTAAAAGGACGTTCGTATTTGGCCTTGCAATCTTTACATTTGATTACGGAAGTGATCTTCTCTACCATTCGTTTCTTCCTATCAAGGATATCTCCAAGATCCGGTATTGGGGGCAGTTGTGGTTCTTCAGACATAATAAAACAATTAGATTTTATCTATGTTATAATAAATTTATAGCAACTAATAATTTTTTTGATTTTTAAAAAAAATGATGATTAATAATCCACTTTGGAGGAATGTTTTATGAAAGTTCCATTCTTAAATTCCCGAAAGGCATTTTCCAGTTCCTCTTCTGTATTCATAACTATTGGACCACGCCAAGCTACTGGTTCCTTTAATGGTTTAGCTGATATTAAAAGAAATCGAACGGGTTTTTCTTCAGTTTTAATGTATATTTCATCACCGTTTCTAAATATCACAAGATTTTTTTGATCGATAAGCTGAATATGATCATCATCAAAATACGCCTCTCCACTTATTACGTAGGCAAATACATTATGATCTCGGGTTACTTTATGACTGAATTGGTGATTCGGATCGATAGATAAATCAAGGTACTCAGGATTAGTAACTACATCTTGAACTGGTCCTTTAACACCATTTATTTCTCCAGATATTACTTTTATTTTAACTTTATTATCAATATTTACCTCTGGAATCTCTCTCTGAGTGATTCCGCGATATCGTGGATCCATCATTTTATGGGATGCAGGCAGATTGGCCCATAATTGAAATCCCATTAATTCTGGATCACCATCCATAGCTTTTGGCATTTCCTGATGGATTATTCCTGATCCTGCTGTCATCCACTGAACGTCTCCCGAACCTATTACCCCTCCATTACCTAAACTATCCTTATGTTCCACCTTTCCATGTAGAATATAGGTGATTGTTTCAATTCCCCTATGTGGATGCCATGGAAATCCCGGTAAATAATCAATTGGGTTATTTGAGCTAAAATCATCTAAGAGTAAAAAAGGATCCAAAGATTCGTCAGCATAACCGAATGCGCGTTTTAATCTTACACCTGCTCCTTCTAAAGTAGATCTACTTTTTAATGAAAGCTTTACTTTTCTTATTGACATAATTTTAGTCTCTCCTCATTGAATTTAGTATCAAGTTAGAGGTAATGAATCGATTAGAAAAAACTTTTGATTATAAGTAATAAATTCATATTCCAAAAAACGAGTAAATTATAACAAAAGATTGAAAAATTATTTTTCTGGTTTTGTTTCTTCCTTCTCAGTTTTAGTAGATTCTTTATTATCTGCTGGATTTTTTTGAGAATTTTCAGATTCTGTATTTTCAGATTCTATTATTTGTTCATGTTCAACAGTTTCGGGTTCTGGTTCTGGAGGTTTTGGTTCTTTCGATATGATAACCTTAGCATATCTTAAGACTTCATTATCTAGCTTCCAACCATCTTGGATTACTTCCAAAATAGTGTTTTTTGGAATGTCTGTTTTTTCTATGGAAGTTAGTGCTTCTTGAGTTGAATAATCAAAAAGTTCATTCTTCTTTACTTCCATAGGTTCTGCTTTATTTCCTTTTAAGATATTCATAAATTGGTCATAAAAACCTTTCAAAATTTTCATATTCTCCTTATCATCGGAGAGAGCCTTTTTAAAAGAATCATATAAAGGTAAGAAGCTTTTTAATACTGAGGCAGTATATTCTAATCTTAAATTCTTACGATTTTTGTCCCAACGCTTCTGAGCATTCTCAAACTCTGCTTGTAACCTCGTATATTTATTTTTCCAGCTTTCTGCATCTTGTTTAGTTTTCTTAAGATCCTCCTTGTATGCTTTTAAGTCTGTTTCTAGTTTTTTGACCTCTTCAAGCAAATATTCTTTTGAGTAATATTCTAACTTTCCGGGCTCTTTACCTGCAATTTGCTTAACTTCAGTTGACATTTCTGACTTTTTTGAATGGTCTGATTCTTTAGCGGTATCTTCTGAAGTCTTATTAGTGGTCAATTCATCATTATCCTTCTTAGCCATAGGTGGTTCTGTATCGCTATCTTTTTTTCGAGTCATTGTTTTTCCCTATTTTAAACCAAAAAAACTTAATAAGATATAATGATCTCTATGTCATAGAAATTCATAAAAATTTTAAATTTTTCTAAATTATATATTTCATAAGAATAAAACAATTATATCTTAATTTAATACTATAAACTAACATTCCGAATAAAGTGAAAATATAAATGAGTGAAGATAAGACTGATAAAACGAAACGTAAAGAAAAGATCATCGGTATAGACTTAGGAACGAGCAATAGTGCATGTGCTGTCTTGAGTGGAACAGGACAGCCAGAAATTATTCCTGCAGCAGAAGGACGTACACTTGGCGGTAAAGCTTTTCCATCGTATGTCGCGTTTGATGAAAATGGCAGAAAGATTGTAGGTGAGCCAGCTAGACGTCAAGCTGTTTCAAATCCAGATGGTACAATAACTGCTATCAAACGTAAAATGGGTTTATCATATAAAGCCAAGGTAAAAGTTGGAAAAGAATGGAAAGAGTTCACCCCTGAAGAGATATCAGCTATGATACTCAAAAAGATTAAAAACGATGCGAGTGCTTACCTTGGTGAGGAGGTGAAAAAAGCAGTCATTACTGTACCAGCATATTTCAATGATGCTCAACGTACAGCAACCAAGAACGCAGGAGAAATTGCTGGGCTTGAGGTGGTTCGAATGATAAATGAGCCTACTGCAGCATGCTTAGCTTATGGTTTAGATAAAGACACAAAAGATAAACTATGGAAGATTTGTGTCCTTGACTTAGGAGGTGGTACTTTTGATATCACACTTATGGAATATGGAAGCGGAGTCGTCGAAGTATTGTCTACTGCGGGTGATACTCAACTCGGTGGCACAGATATGGATAATTACATTATTAATTGGATAAAAGGTGAGTTTAAGAAAAAAGAAGGAATTGATCTGACTGGAGATTCCAAAGCAATGATTCGCATTAAAGACGCAGCAGAGAAGGCAAAGATAGAACTATCTACTACTATCTCGACCACCATTAATCTACCATACATATCCCAAAGGGAAGGTAACCCACTACATTTGGAAATGGAGCTCACACGTGCTAAATTGGAATCATTAATCGAACCAGTGCTTAAAAGACTTGATCCAATTATGCGAAGGGCTGTAACTGATGCAAAATTATCGGTAAATGACATTAATAAGATCATTTTGGTTGGTGGGCCAACCAGGATGCCCTCAGTTCAAAAACGATTTAAAGATTTCTTCGGTAAGGAACCAGAACACTCTGTTGATCCTATGGAATGTGTTGCTATTGGAGCTGCAATACAAGGTGGAGTTATCGCAGGGGATGTAGAAGATTTACTATTATTAGACGTAACCCCCTTATCATTAGGAGTCGAAACTCTTGGGGGCGTATTCACCAAATTAATTGAGAGAAATACTACCATTCCAACAGAGAAAAAACAAACATTCAGTACAGCCGCAGATAATCAACCTGCTGTCACCATCAATGTACTTCAGGGAGAACGAGCGATGGCGAAAGACAATATCTCATTAGGTATGTTCCATTTGACTGGAATTCCCCCTGCACCACGTGGAATACCTCAAATAGAGGTTAAATTCTCTATAGACGCAGATGGGATTGTAAATGTCACAGCTAAAGACTTAGGGACTGGCAAGGAAACTGGAATTACTGTAACTGGAACAAAAGGTCTCACTCCTGAAGAGATAGAGGAAAAAGTAAAGAATGCTGAAATGTATGAAGAAGAAGATAAGAAAATACGTGAACTCATCGAAGTAAAAAATAATGCAGATTCCATGATTTATCAAACCAGGAAGTTAATGGAAGATAACAAGGATAAAATCCAAGACAAAGAAAAAGAAGAAATCGAAGCAGCAATCAAGTCTTTAGAGGAAGATGTCAAAACAGACGATGTACAGCGAATTAAAATGGGCATTGAAAATCTACAGAAATCGATGTATAGTTTTTCTCAAAGAATTTATGCGTCGCAAACCCAAGACCAGGTCTATCAACAAGCGGCGGAACAAGCACAACGCGCAGCCAGTGGAATGGATGGAGTACCCCCAGGTGGCATGGGTGGTGTCCCTCCAGGAGGAGCAGGAGAAGCTGCTCAAGGAAGTGGCGGTGCATCTTATAAAGCCGAAAAAGACGACAAAAAAGATAAGAAGAAAGTCGTTGATGTTGATTGGGATGAGGACTAAATCCCAGATTATATTTTTTTGTTAATTATTTTTCTTTTTCTTTTTAGAAATTGCCTACCATAGTTTCTCGTTTCTAAATATCAATTAAATAGAAAATTATTTCGTTGAGAATTAATATAGTTAGTTTAATTATATTTTAAAGTTCAATAATCTAAAAAAATAAATTTTAATACATATTTAATTCAATTGATAAAAAATCTATTAAAAGAATATTAAGTGATAAAGAAATATGAGCCCTGGGAAAAAACGAGATTACTATGAGGTTCTGGGAGTAGACAAGGATGCTAATACCAACGACATTAAGATTGCATATAGAAAACTTGCTCGAAAGTATCATCCCGATGTAAATAAAGAAGATCCGGATGCTAAGGATAAATTTATAGAGGTTCAAGAGGCATACGAAGTTTTAAGCGATCCGGATAAGCGGAGAAACTACGATCAATATGGATTTAGCGGGGTAGACATCGATATGAGTGATTTCTTTCGAGGAGGTATACCTGGAATTGACGAGTTATTAAAATCAATTTTTGGTGGTTTTTCTCCTTTCGGGGGATTTGATAATTTTGGATTTAGTAGTTTTGGATCAAGAGCCAGAGGTCGATCAGCTCCACGTCGAGAAGTAGGTCAGGATCTAGAAGAGCATATCTCAATAACTTTTGAAGAAGCAATGTTTGGAGTTAAAAAAGATATTTCAATTCAACGATATACACCTTGTGATGCTTGTGAAGGGACAGGAGCTGAAGATCCTTCTAGCGTGAAAACTTGTCCTCAGTGTAAGGGAAGCGGAAGGATAAGAAAAATGACCCAGTCTGGATTTGGAACAATTATACGCGAGTCTGAATGTTATAGATGCAATGGAACAGGAAAAGTAATTGAGAAAAAGTGTAAGGTATGTAATGGAGCAAAAGTAATTCCCGAGGATAAGATTATTCATGCAAACATTCCAGCAGGAGTAGAAAATGGAGTTCATTTAAAAGTGCAGGGTGGTGGACATGTACCTTCTGTAAATGCTATCCCAGGAGATTTATATGTTGGAATAAGTATTGAAGAAAATGAAAATTTCATCCGACGGGGTAATGATCTTTATACAATCGTAGATATCGATATTATAACAGCGATTTTAGGAGGTAAAATTAGGGTTCCTACTTTAGATTACAAGAATGAAACCATAAAGGAAAAAGAATTAACAATTCCTGCTGGCACTCAATATGGTACAGAATTTCGTATTAAAAATAGGGGAGTAAGCTATTTGAGGGGAAAAGGCAAGGGAGATCAGTATGTGAAAATAAATATTAAAATACCCGAAAAACTTTCAGAGGAACAAAAAAAGCTCCTATTGAAATTCCGAGAGTTAGCTGAAAACTAATAAAAATATCTACAATTTTATGATTATTAGCTATAATAATTTATAACGATAAGATTTAACATCTGCATACTGATTAAAATCATAATAATGACTACTTTAAACCCTGATAAGTTACATGTAGAATTTAAAGGAACAATTGATATTCAAAACTTATTCCTCCCTCGACGATATACTTTAACTCATTCGGATTCAACCGGAGATTTATTCTTAACCATAAGTTCCGATTATGACAATGAACAGATTTCAGGCTTTTATACGCGATTTATGAGGGATGAAGTGTTGGCTGAATGGTTAAAGAAGGGTTGTGAATTTGAGCTTCATGTTTATTTACATGTAAGTGGCGGATTTTGCTTTGGATGGGCGGGATTAAGAGACCGAATCTTTCGTCATCATTTACCTCTTGTTTTAGAGGCAATAAAACATGGCGATAAGAAATTAATCGAAAAGATGACCGAACTTAAAGAGTCACCGATAATCGTGCATTTTCAATCCAATAGAAAGAAATATTGCAAAAATGAGAATTTCGGATTAATAAAGGAGATTTCATTCGCATTTTGAAATAATTCTAATTTTATAATCGATTCTAATCAAAATAAAAAATAATTAAAATTGAGATTTCATAATTATTAATCATTTAACTATATGTGGTGTCTGTTTCTTATACTGATTAGTAGTTGAAGGTTTAATTCTCGAAGGATTTTTGAGGTTTTGGATTGTGTTTTCGATGGTCTCAAGTTTAATTGAATATTTCTCAAACAACTCAGTAAAACTATTCACATCAATGTCATTATTATCATAAAGGATTTGTAGTTGTTTCAATGTCCTACCTACTCCTGCCTTAGTATTTCTTAATTCTTCGATTTTATTCATATTTACAAGTACGTCTGACATTAAATTTTTATAACGTAAATAAGCATCGAAATTAAGATCTTTTTCGTTATATTTTGTTAAAAAGTTGGTTGTTCTTGGAATAAAGGGAGCTAAATTTTCCGGAACAATTATCAATGGTTCTGGATCTTGGATTTCTATTGCCTTTTCCTCGGTTATTTCCTCAACGTCATTTTCCATAATATTTTCATTTACCACTGATAAATTATATTTTAATTTCTTCTTTGCAGCTTCTGATAAATTAGAGAACTTTTTAAGGATAAACTCCCATAAACCCTCTGCTTTAAAGTAGTAATAATTTGCTTTTTTCTTCAATTGCTCTATATTTTCTTGATTTTTATCAGGATCAGGCAACTTTAATAAATAAGTAGCATTCAGATGACAAGCTTTTCCCATATCATAATTGTATTGTGCTTTTAATTGATAATACTTAGCTTGATCATAAGTTCTTAAAAATGCCAACCTTTTGGTTAACGCACTCAGTCCTGCGGACAATTTTGCTGCCATTGAATAATTTTCTCTCTGGATTTCATTAAATGTAGCGAGATTTTGGGCAAGAATACGAGATTGTTCCGAATTTAATTCAAGAAATTCTACAGATAATGCTGAACCCTTATCTTTTTGTCGAGTACAGGCAGCACTAAAGTAAGCAGCAGTTTTATACATTTTACTGCATTCAACCATCGCAACAATCGCATTTTCCATTAAACCATCCACTTCAAATTTTCTGGATAGATAGGAATATGCTTGAGCAGAGATCCATAATGCCCTGGCACATTCAAAAATTAAGTCCCAGATTTTAATATCTTTCTTAGCGATAGGATCATAAAATGTCGATGAGATATCTAATTCTTTTAAAAGCCTAATTTGACTTTGCGTTTTATAATTAATATTTAGCAATTTTACATATTCTATAATGTAATTGAGTTCAGAAAAAGAAAAATCTTCACTTCTCTGTACATATGTTTCTAAATGTTTTATTTTATGATGTAAGAAACGAATCCGCTGCATTGTTTCTTCTGTGAAAAACGGTTTATCCCTGTATTTTTTGATTATTTTATTAGTTTTTAATGGTTTTTTCTTTAATCTTTGTTTTGATTTTTTCTCAGGAGTGACTTTCTTTTTTATTTGGGAAATAACATCTGAATGAATCTTTTCTTTATTGTCTACAGGTTTAAATGAAACAAAATTAGAAATTTGTGCTTTTTTTGGTAATTCCTTGATTTTAGGAATATTAATTTCACTTTTTGAAGTTTTAAGAGTCTTATTTTCATCTATTGGGATATCAACAACAAGATTTTCTTCTCTCTCTTTTATCCGCATACTTTCCAGATATTTTTGAGCTATATCAATGTATCTTTTTGCATTTGATATACTTATACCCTTTATTCGTGATAAATCTTCATAATTAGAACGTGCTAATTTTTCTAAAGAGTCTAGAGAGACTTTTGCTATTTTTTTATTATAAGCCTTTACTTTGGGCTTGTCTTTTTCTGTTACTAATTTTTTTATAGGAATACGTTCTTTTACTATTTTATCAATAGCATTTTTTGTTTCTAAATTTTTTAAATAACTCTTTGCAATCAAGATATCATTCTTTGCTTCTTGTACACTAACACCCTCAATTTTTGATAGCCTCTCTATATCAATATTGGCCAATTTTTCAATTGAATCAATACCATTTTGCCTTAATATCTCTACCTTTGACTCCCCAATCCCTTTAACCATACGTATTATCGAAATCATATTAACCAAATAACAATTTAGATTTCAATATATATACTTATTCAATTCTTTTTTTTAAACTTAATCAAATCATTCCAATTTTATTGGATGAAAGGAACCAAGACTTTTTGTACACAAAATTTTGAAATAATTTAAAATCTTATAAGATCGTTTAATTTATGAAAATAGTGTTTCCTATATTAAATTTAGATTTCAATAGATTTCTGTAAATTAACCTCCTCAATTAATTCTTGAGGTTGATTTTTTAAAATTCTTTTATTTTTAACAAGAGTATCTCTAATAGCTTTGATTTCGGCCCTTGTTTTCAGATTTACGTTTGCTCTTAAGTTTTCAAGGATTTCCTTTTCATGAAATCCATAGCCATAAAGTTTTAAAAATTCTTGGATCGTCTTTTTATTGTAAAAGATATAGCGTTTATTTAAATATACAATGAGCCATTTCCTTCGCTTTTGGCGTTTTGAGAGCTTATACATATAATTTTGTACTATAGGTAAGGGTCGCCTAATTTTTCTGGAAACTGTTAAATCTTCAATTTTCTTATATTTATTCATTAATTTAATTAATCTTTTCTTAAAGGAAAGAGATGGAATAAAAGAAATAATAAACGCGAATATTAAAACAAGTGTAATAAGTAAAGCTATTGTTCTTTCATAAACAAATATTACTATTATTACAACAATCAATACAAAGAACCAAGATTTTCTAATAAATGCACTAATTTTACTCATAGATTCTCCCTTAACAAATTTTTAGATGATAAACAAAAAGATGAAGTCATTTATATATTTTATTTTACATATTAGTTTAAATTCATAAATTCACGATTTATTAAGCATTTCAATAGCACTATTTATATCATTAACTTTTGTCTTGTATTTTTCTAAAAGTTCCATATATTTATCAATATCGATATCATTATTATCGTATAAATATTTTAATTCTTTTATAAGACGTCCTAAAGTAGCTTTCTTATTGAAAAGTTCAGATTTTTTATTTATACTTATTTTTTCTTCAAACTTTATAGTTCTAAATCTTTTCAATCTTTTTACACTATGATCTCTATAAGGGTATCTTCGTAAAAAATCGATAACTTTAGGCACGTGCTCCGGTAAATTTTCTGGTACTATAATTATTGGTTCAGGATCTTGAATGTGTTTTATATGTTCATAATCTAAAATCTCGACATCATTTTCCATTATATTTTCGTTTACAATTCTTAGATTATCTTCTATATCTTTTTTTTCTTTTTTTGAAATATCTTTAAAATTATGAATAATATATTCCCATAATCCCTCAGCAAGAGAGTAATAATAATTAGCTTTTAATAATTTTTGATTGACTTTTTCAGTAGCCTTTTTGCTTTTCTCTTTTGAGAATAAAGAAGTACCAATTGCTCGGGCGTTTAAATGACATGATTTACCAATGTCATAGGTAAATTGTGCTTGTATCTTCATTCTCGTTATTTTATCATGTGGCTTCAAATAGTATAATCTCTTTGACAACGCGCTTAAACCAGCATGTAATTTAGATGCTAAAGAGAGGTTATTATTTGTTTCTTCCTTCAAAGCAGCAATGCTCTGAGCTAAAATTCTGGATTCTTCAGATTTAAATTCCAAATATTCTGGATTTAAACTAGACCCAATATTTCTTTGATTAACTGCTGCTTCGCTAAAAAATGCTGCTGCTTTATATGATTTACTACATTCAACCATTGTAACTATAGCATTATCCCAGTTCCCTTCACTCTCATATTTTTCTGATAATTTAGCACAAAATAATGCTTTAACCCATAAAGTACGAGCGCATTCAAACATTATATCATAAATGTTTATATCTACCTTATCGATGGGATCATAATAAGATAAAGTTAAATCTAATTCCCTCAAAATTAAATTTTGATTTTTTGTCTTATAATTTATGTTTAGTAATGTTATATAATCATAAAAGAGCTCTAGATCTTTTATGGAATAGTCTCCTTCTTCTCTAACAATCGCTTTTTCAAGTTTTTTAATTTTAAGATGTAAAAATCGAATTCTCTGGACGGCATCCAAATCAAAAAAAGCTTTAGAATAATAAATGGAGATTGCCTTTTCTTTAGCTTTAGAATTTGACTCGCTATTAATACTCTCCAATACAGCTACTTGTGCATTAGCGTTTGAATGATCTACTTTTTCTTTTTTTCTTATAAGAGAAGATTTGCTTTTCGTTCTTTTGTTGGTTTTTTGATAAGCAACATTTTGCATTGAAAGTGAATTTTTTTGCTTGAGTTTTCCATCATTCTTTTTCTTTTTTGATTTCTTTTTTGATGTTTCTTTTTTTGAGAGTTCTTTATGATCGCCTTCAGGTTTTACTTCTTTCAATGAAATATAAGTCATAATAGATGAATTATTTTGGTTCTTTGAGTTTGGAGGATCTAATATTTTTTCTGAAATAGATCGATTTTGAACATTTACAAACTCCCTTGAAATAAGATGATTCGATTTTTTCCCATCTTTTTGAATAGGAGATTTACTCTTTACCTGAGAGAGATCTTTTTCTTGATTATTGCTTTTTTGTTTTTCTTGAGCTTGATTTTGAATCTGTAATGATTGTTGTGAAAAATATGAGTGAGAATCTTCTAAATTTCCATCTAACTCTCGAATTGGAGTGTTTAACATAGAATTTATCGGAAGTGGGTGTTTAAGTTTTTTTAAAGCGATATCTTTCTCACTCTGTCTATCTTTCATATTTTCGAGATAGTTTTGGGCAATATGGATATACGTTGCAGCCATTGAATTCCCAACACCACGAATTTTTGATAAATCTTCAACACTGGATGACGCAAGTTTGGTTATTGAATCTATACCACTTCCTTTCATCCTTTCTGCTATTTTTTTGCCAATACCCTTAACTAGCTGTAATTCTAATGTCATATGAAATGATTGTTACATTCAACCTCGGTAATTTATATTATACAACTTTTTTTTTTAAACTTATTCAATCAGAAAAATTATGAATAATATGAATAATTTTGAAATGATAAGAAATTCTATATTTATAATTATCTTGAGTATCCAAAGGAATAAAAATCTGGTTTCTTAATTTAGTTAAAAAAAGAAAATCATAAATTAGGTTAATCACACTACAAAAAACTGATTATAAAACTATTTTTTAATACAAAAGGGTTAATGATGTATTAAAAATAATAAAATTATAGTGATTTGTTATGACAAAAACACCAATTCTTGTGACCATCTAATGATTTATTAATACAAAAATAAATAACAGGTTGAATTTGTAATCAAAATATAGGCCAGCCATAATGTTTAAATAGTTGGAAAACAACATTATTAATTGGATTTCAATTTGCATTCTTAGGTGGTTTAAAAAAAGTTTTAAATGTGTAATATGCAATGGATATAGATACCGACGATGAAATAGTACTGACAAGATTCTCTAAGATTATTGCTGGGATTCTACTAGGGTTTTTTGCGTCTTTGATTATAGTCCTTGCGTTAGGAGTTGGATTTCAACTGTTTTCCCACAGTGGAGCTGTCCCAATGAATTTGGCGACACCAATAAACACTGTTGGAGACACGTCGCCCAAGTTAGCTCCCACAGAGGGCGATGTATGGGAGTTCTTTCCCGTGCCAGGAGCTGAAGGATGTTTTGATGTGTGTCATGATACCGAAGCTGGTATAATGTATGTAGATTATGATATTCCTGAAGTATTCCCTCTGTGCATAACCGAGGAGTATATTGATGCAAATTTTGGATTAAAAGTATGGTCTTTTGGTGGTTATCATCCAGATGACATGGGTATGAATATGATGACAATTTATCAACCTAAGACTGGACTAGGTGGTGCAGTTGCAATCACCTGGACCGATTGTGGTACCGTTCTCGGACCCTTAGGTTGTGAAACAGTATTATATGTGGCCTCCTTCGATTTAGTCGATGGACCCATTCAAATTGACAGTAATCATTTACCACAACCCGTTTGCGTTGAAGGTTGCGATTGTCCATTCGTTCTTGATTGTCCTCCTTCACCCAACTTAAATAAATGGGTTTACGTCACGATCATAACCAGCTGGGAAGGCTGTCATGATATTGATCAAAAATTCAAGTTAATTCTGGCACACTTGAATGAAAGTTGTCCCCAGAATCCCCAACTCCCAATGAATATATTAATATTCATTTGTTAGTATGAATGCAATTGTCGATCCCCTTTTTTTTTTTTCTCATTGCATGCAACACGATGTTATTGGATTTTCTTTATTTTCTCTTAATATATTAATTATATTTAGATCATTTTAGATTGGAAGTAAATGAATTGTGAAACTTCCATTATTCTATTTAGTATTAAAGAACTTGTTATTAAATTCTAATTCTCGAAGTTCATTTTTGTAATGTGAAAAAAAGGAAATATTAATGCATTGACATAGATTTAAATACTTTTCCATCACAGTTTATTTTATCGTTTAAAGATATAAAAATACTCTTTAAATAGAGGGTTGAAAATATGAACAACCAATTTAAACATAAAATAGTAATATTAGCGACTTTAATAGGCATATTTATGCTTATGGGATTTATGAATTTAGGAACAAATACTAATATAATAAACGGATTTGCTAATTCTGTAATCAAAGATGACACTATGGATGATATAGGAAAATCAGATTATTGGCTTGATCTTACACCCATCCATATCGATGGTAATTGGTCGTATACAGTGGGTAATTATTCTTGGTGTTCTGGATCAGGCGTTTGGGATGA
>JAEOSU010000049.1 GCA_016840165.1 Promethearchaeota archaeon | reverse complement strand
GCTTCATATTTTAAATCAATATTTTTTGTATAAACTGGTGCGGTAATAGGTTTTTCTGGACCCTCCAGAAAAATTTCATGTTCAAACTCCGTATCCGTAATTAGTCCAAGCCCATATGGTGATTTTGCAAAATGAACGGTAGAAATATACGTATAATCATAGCATTCTGGAGCTGCACCAAGAACACCAGGAATATTATCCCCTATATAAAAAGAAACTGTTGTGGAATTGCATGGATCGCCTGTGGAGCTCGTTCCCGTCAACATTAGAGTGTGATTTCCAATCTCAGGCGTGGAAATGTAATTATCAGAAGGGATTAATTGAGGAGGCTCACCATCTATGATATAATCCTTGACAATAACTCCTGGTGTAGTACGATAATTGAGTAGAATATTTTGTCGATATCTATAGAGAATATTAATCCCTTTAGGATTTAATATGACGATTGGATCTGATTGAGGCACTTCATCATAAGTTACTTGAAATCCCTTACTATATTTTACATCAGGACTTACTAGAACATGAGTATATGGCAAAATTATGGTGATTGGGAGGGTTATACTGGTTATTACCCCTACCACAATAATAAGAATTGATATGTTTTTATTGATTCTCATTTTTTTGAATTAGTCCTCACTATGGGATAATGAGATCTCCATATATTTAAATTTTTCTGCCCTTTGAACTCAACTCCGTTTCAAGTCTCAAAGTAACTAAAGTATATCTCCAAGATTGACTATGCTAGTTATTATAAAATACAAAAAAACAGATTTCAAAAATATTTTCAGAAGAATGAACAGGTCCAGCAAATTTTTGTGATTAACATAATAAATAGATTTCTAAAAGCTCCAAAAATCATTAGATCACTGTTTCATTTTTTGATAATACAGCAGCTAATGTTACTACGGCTTTAGATATTAGCCGCTCTTTTTCATTTATAATATCATATAATTCTGACTCAGCAACTATTATACTCTTGCCGGGACTAATCACTTTAGATTTACAAAGCACTTCATTCCCGATGGCTGGTTTAAAATAGTTGATCTTAAATTCGATAGTTAGAATCCGTATATCTTCTGGAACAATGGTATAAGCAGAATATCCTGCTGTATGATCAGCAAGCGTAGCTAGTACTCCCGCGTGAACATAGCCATCTTGTTGCTTATGCTCGGGACGGACAATGAATCGGGCTTCAAAAATTCCCTCATCAACCTGGAGGACTTCAAACCCGCAATAAGCCGGAAATCCTTGAGTATAATCTTTTTTCAATAATTCGAATCTATCTTTATTCATGGACTAAACTCTCCGTATTTAATGTATATTATTAAATTAATTACTACAATTATGATATAATATTTTTCTCTTACTTTTTCTTTCCTAAATTAAGCTATGTTGGTCCCTTTTTTAACTTTTATAATACCTTTATAGACTGTTAATATGAATTAATTTATCCTTAAAACAGAGGTATCTATTTTAAATTATCACGACAAACTTTTTATTTTGCAAATAAATCCAAAGATGTATGAATCTATTTCAGATATTAGCGATATGTGGAATGCTGAGTCCCATCATATACACTGCAATGTGGATTATTTGTGGAAGATTAGATCCAAATTATAATCATATCCGAGATGATATCAGCTCTCTTTTTGCTGTCGGAGCTCCTAATAGACGCCTAGCACAATCCTTCGTGATCATAGAAAGTGTTTTATCATTTGTCTTTTTCATTGGCTTACAAGAAGGAATCAACGATGGAGGAGGTTCTATTTTTGGACCAATTGCTCTTCTGATTAGTTCCTTCATAGGAATATTGATAGCCCTCTTTTTCCCTCTTGATGAAGGAGGTGAGTTCACAACCTATAAAGGAAAAATGCATATAGCCCTCGTTGTTCTAATGGGAATACTCGCGATTGTTGGAATGGTAGCACTTTGGATTCGATTACACGCTGTACCCGCTTGGAGCGGATTCGCTATATTTTCGCTTATTTCCGCGATCCTTTCTTTAATTGGCGTGTTTATTTCGAGCATCTTTGCCGCGGGCAAGTATAGAGGGATCATAGAAAGAATTATGGTTACACCGTTTCAATTATTCTACTTCATTCTCAGCCTGATGGTCTTTTTGAATAATTAATATTATACTAAAGCTAATTGAGAGGTACTATTGCGATTTGTGTCCATCTGGATTGGACTTAAGATACTTCTAACATCTCCATTACACTTCTGAAAACACACTTTCAATTCCTGAATGACCTCTCTCATATCTCCCTTATCTGTGTCTCTCTTTGGTCGACTTTCCTCTTTTATTATCCGTACCATGGGAATTTGTTGAGAGGGAATAAAATTATTAGCTTTAATAATGTTAGATTTAATAATACTAGCATCAATAATATGAGCCTTCAATTCTCTTATAATCTTTTTAAGCATTTTTATCTCTATTTTTAAGAATTTAAGCTCTTCTTCAAGCGTAAGAGAACTTTCATCTAATTTCTTTTTCCTATAACACGTAGGGCCATACCCCAACTTAATGCTTTTAGCTGCTTTTAACGCTCTTCCACAGCGTTTACAATAAACTGTCATATTTTCTCACATTTCAACATCATATTGCTGAAATATCGTTTTTTCTCAACTTTTTTTCATTATAATGAAAATTCACTAATTTATAATTAGGGGATCTTTTTAAACAAAAATCATCAGAATTTTGACATTTGGGTTGAAAAAAGATCGAAATAAATAAGAACCAAATCTTTAATGATGTAATTAAAGTGGTTTTCATAAGCTACGCTTTAG
>JAEOSU010000048.1 GCA_016840165.1 Promethearchaeota archaeon | reverse complement strand
ACTTAAGTCCTTTTTTGGATTATTATATGATTGTAATATATCAATTAGTGTTTTATTTAAATTCCCCCAATCATCCAATCTCTCGGGGTATTGTATAAGATAATCTCTCAAAAACTTTAAAGACCATTCACTAGCTTTATTTAGGAAGGAGAGCATCATTTCTTCACTGATTAATCCCGAATTTTGCATGGCTGTTATAAGATCTCCATCGGAAAGGTGATATTTTGTAACATTATCAATAACCAAATCTTCCCATTTAGGAATCTCATCTTTTGAAACCAAAATTGCCTTGAGTAATTCCACTATGAAATGGGGATTTTCGCTCTCTTGTAACTTTTTTAAAAGTATTGCTCGAAATTTTTGATTATTTTTATATCTCGAAGCAATAGTATCTAAAGAATCCAAAGGATATTTTAATGAATCTACAAACGTTAAGGTTTCTTCTTCAAGGTCTAACTCTAATAGTGCTCCAACTTTAAAAATGAGTTCTTCTAATTTCCGTTTTTTAGGTAAATTATTTTTTTCCTTATCTTTTGGATATTCTAAATATTCCTTAAATAAATTAGTAATCTCTGCTTTTCGCTGTAGAGCTACTTTTTTATATAAATTCCCGAAACTATTCATTAATGAAATTTTTTTACCGATTTCATCACTTCCTATTGATTCTGAGAAGTGTAGTATCATATCTTCTATGGATTTTTCGGAAGAATAAGACAAAACGTGTTCTACGAGCTCCATGATCACACCATCAGGGCTTCCTTTAAACGAATTGCAGTACTCCAAAACAGCTTCAAATATTAAAGAATTCTCTAACTCGACTAATCTCGTTACATGATGTTCTCTTAATGTAGCTCGAGTCTCTACCGATCCTCCATAATAAGTAACTTCACTTTTTTCATTTAGTAAATCTAATACTAGTGAATGGAGCTTATCCTTATTCTCATCCTTAATATCTGTCTTATTTTCTAAAATATGATATATTCCCAAAAAACTCCATGCCTTTAAATTTATGTCATTCATATTATATAATTCAAAAAAGAAATCCAAATCTTTCCTTTTGATTAGTGGTTTAAATATATTCTTAAATGTAGAAGATAATGCTTTGTTTGGAGTAATTTCGATTGGTGTGTATCCGCTTCTTAGTTTTCCTATGATTTTATTCTTATTTGGGCTATACATTATGGAAGATTACGATTAATTTTACTTATGGACTAAAAATATTGGGTAAATAAAAGGTATTAGATTATAATTTTGTATATTTTTCTAAAGCCAATGGTCTAATGTCATATTCCCATTTGGAAGGGTGAAACCTTCTCTGTGAAGATCCTCTTTTTCACTTAATAACACCTTTTCTGGAATTGCATTATGATGAATAAACAAGTAAACATTGCGCTTCACTCCAAAAAATCTTCGCTTAATTTGAAGAGGTTTAATTTGAGATCCACAATTCATGCAAATTATTTGATTCTCTGAAACTGGTTTATGGCAATACTGACATCTGTTCATATTATTTTAATAGAGTGTAACTTATATTTAAGAATGAGTTTGATAAAGGCTTGGATATTACTTATATTTAAATAGAAATTTATTAACTTCTTAATATCTATTTCATTGAATTATTGTCGGTAGGCTTTAGAGAAGTGGTGGAATATCTTCAAGATTTTTTAATCATTAAAGATGGAGGAAAAGTCATATTTAGTACAGCCTCAGAGATAATCACTGACGAGGTCATTTTCGGGGGTTTTTTAGAAGCAATAAAAGGATTTTATAATCTTTCATTAGAAGATGAGTTGCTTTCCATTGAAGGGAGAAAATATCGTATCACCTTCATTTTAAAAGAAGAGCTTGAGTTCATTGGCATTTCTCGATCCATTGTTAGTGAAACACGTGCCCACCGAGAATTAGAGTTTTTCACTGATATGTTTTTATCAAAGTATCATGATATTATGTCAAAATGTAACGGTACAGATGTCAGGAAATACAAATCTTTTGAAACGTATATTAAAAAAACTATCAATGAAATTGTTTTTGGACAGCTAGAAAGATGTTTAATCCCTAATCCGTGAAAATTTTACTGTCCGAAAGTCATTTTTTTAAGAGCTTCTCCAAATGCAGTTTCAATTTTTTCTCCAGATGGGGGTTATTTGGATACCCCTTTTTCATATTTAATTCAAATTCTTTTTTGAGAATTCTCTCTATTGAGCCTATATTTTCAAAAACTGGGATATTTTTTAATATCTTAGGATCTTCAGCAATCAATCGTGATAAATATACAAATATACTAATAGTTATAGCCTCATCAATACTCTTCGAACCTACAATAATGATAATATTGCAATCAAATAACGTTCCTTCATAACTATAGAGATTAGTATTGCCCCAGTTTTGGATTTTATACTTTAAAAGATCTAATACCCCGATAATATCAAGCGGATTTTTAATTTCATTCAAATTGAAAAAGATACCACATTTTCCCTTATGTTCATATTTTTCTAATAGCGATTGTATTCCATTAACCAAAAACTCACTTTTTCCAATTAATTTTTCTCAGAGATCAATAATTTCAGCTGATTTTATAACTTATTGGTTGAACTTTCATAATATTATTCATCTATCTTCGCAGATACAGTATTTTTACCGATTAAGTCTAATTTTATAGTATGAAGACATATAAATATCCCATTAAATCTTCGTTATATTTCTTTTTAGCATTAATAATTAAAGTATCTTCTAATTAACCACTTTTTATGGAATTTATTGTTAAACAAATTAGTGACTCCTAATTATTTAAAAATAAATATTCTTTCTTAAAAAATAATTAATTTATTGTATATTTTTATAAATTGATGTGCTTATGGGCTTAGAACTTTTAAAATCACAGTTTCCTACCGTCAGAAATTCAAAACATTTTCATGAGATGGGTTTAAAATCACAGAAAGAGTTGTATCCTAGTGGTGGAGGGCCCCAAGATGATTTTTTATATTCATTTTTAGCCTTAATTTATGATGGGACCACCAATTTAGAAGAAATAAAAAAGCAAATGCGATATATGTTTACAACGACAATGAGACAGCTCGTGATTACTGAAAAAAATGTGGATGAATATCTTAGTATAACACTATCAAAAAAATATGTTCAAATTACCGAAAATTCCGTTCTTTCATTGACAAAGGAAGGTCGAATTTATGTTGAGAGTTGTTATCTCGAAATACAACATGAATCTTATTGGTTAAAGAAGTTTTTGAGCGAAAAGGCAGTCATGGCTATTACTGCTCTATTTTTAATAATTCTATCGACTTTAAAAATTGCTATCGGTCTGCAGATTTCATCACAAGGAATGATTACAGACGGATTTGAAAATCTTACCGATCTTATTAAAGTAGGTATTATTGTAATCGTTAGCTTACAATTAAAAAAAGATAAACTCGCGAGTATAATCATATTAGTGATGATGCTCCTTACTGGAATAAGCCTAATCTGGACTAGTATTGAAGCTTTATTATTTCCCTCGGATATCTTTCCAACCGTTCAAGGATATATTATTGTAATCTTATCTATTCTTCTCAATCTGGGATTAATGTTCTTAAAAGGGTTAGTAGGAAAAACATCGGGTAATTTATCTTTAATTAGTGATTCAAAAGATTCTAAGCTAAATATGCTGATATCTACAGGTGTTATGATCGGGCTGACCTTTGCCATTTTTAACATATATTTCGTTGATGCTATTATTGCGATCATAATTGCTATCATCGTGTCAAAAGAAGGAATTGAAATTCTGGTTGAAATCATACAGAAACGTGAAGAATTTGATCTTTCAATGATTAAAATTTTTGCAGATAACCTCTATGACAATAAACTTACCGGATATCTTTTGGCTAATGTCGCTAGAGAATCATTGGATCGAGAAACTTTACTGCAAAAATTTGAAGAAGGGCTAAACCTTGGTCGAAAATTCTATAATGGTTTTGCTGACTTTTTTTATAGTGATTTGGAAGGAAAAGTCGCAGCTAAATATTTAGATACCTTAATTGAGGGGGGATATATAAAAAATTCGAATTTCAAATTGGAATTGACAAATAAAGGAAATGAAAGTTACTTTAATCTCAAAAAGGTTGAAAGATTTACTCATACAAAACATCTGCATAAAGGAGCTTCAAAAAAAATAACCACAATCATCTCTTCAGTAATTTGTATAGCACTTATTACATTATTGATTATTTTTGGACCCCCCATCATTAATAGCTTAAATTCATGGTTAGCAAGTATTTAAGCAATTTTACTTTTGCTTTTTGATAAAATTAAATAGATTTACTTTTACTTCTTTTTTACTGATGTAATTTAACTCAAGTGTCAGGTACTATATCGTATGACTCTCCATCAAAATGAATTTGTTTCGCAGTATCTTCATGAGAAAAACGGAGTAATGAGAAAAGAGATGTTACTCACTTTTCAAAATGAAGCAAAATCAAGGGTTATCCCTCTATATTTAGAAGCTTTAAAGGATCCCATCATAGAAAATAAAGCAATAGCGATTAATTATCTATGCAATGAAGGAGTAGAAGAAGCTTTGGAACCACTAATTGATCTTACTCAATTCCGATTAGAGATTTATGATGATTTAATTTCTAACATTGTTAAACTAGTAAAAAATGTTAATTTGAATCAAGTACTTGCTTATATCAATAATGAGAATTTCAACATTAAAAAATCTATTGCTTTAATATTAGGACAACTTAAGGATAAGAATTCAACCGAGAGTCTTATAAAACTTCTTCAAGATAAGAATGCTTTAGTAAGGAAAAATGCCATATCTGCACTAGAGAAGGTTGCGGGTAGAACTCATCTTGAAGTAATAACCACAATGATAGACGATAAAAATATAGAAGTACAAATAGAAGCAGTTCAAGCTTTAGGCCATATCGGGAGCAAGGAAACGGTTAAACCTCTTTTACCTCTATTAAAAAGTGATAATTCTGAGTTGAGGGATGTAACTCTCGGTACGCTTTATAAAATTTTAAAAAAACACGATAATTTGACCATACTGTATCCTTTGCTAAATAAGAGAGATATAGAACTGAGGAGAGAAATTATAAAGTTACTTGGGTTGCTAAAGAATCCAAAATCGTCATCTAAATTAATTAAAAACTTAAACAGTAGAGATGCAAAGATAAGAAATAACACTTTTAAAGCACTTATCCGAATTGCTAAAAAAAATGATCATATGGACGATGGGATTATTACTGGATTATCTGCAAAAGAATGGCAAGTTCGTAAATATTGCGCTAAGATTTTAGGCAAATTTCACCATGTAGATTCTATTCCAAACTTATTTGACCTCTTAAACGATAAAAAAAGTGGAGTACGTCGAGCGGCTACCAATGCTTTATCCGCAATAGGTACCTCCGAAGTGATTCAAAATGCCATGCTACATTTAAATGATCCTGATTGGCGAGTTCGCAGAGCAGTGGTCCATATTCTATTTAAAATCGAGACTGATGCTGTAATTGAGCCTCTTATTCAATGCCTTAATGATGAAGACATATATGTTCGAAGTTGGGCGATCAAAGCCCTTGGAAATATTAAAAGCGAGATGATCCTGAGAATGATCCCCCCTCTTTTAAAGGATAAAGATCCCCGAATCCGTTCTTCTGCAGCAAAAGCATTAGGAAAAATTAAAGACAGAAATGCCCTACCATTCTTAATCAACGCTTTAGGTGATGATAACTTTGATGTTCGTAAACATATTGAGAATGCTCTTGATGAAATCGATCCTAAGTGGATGAATTCACTTTAAGGATTAAATTCCTTAATTCTAAAATATTATTTCTGTCGAGATTAAGTCCTCTTCTTTAGAGGAGCTTCCTACGTATATAGTGTACTTAATATCTTCTATTTCCCACATCTTTGTTTCAGGATTATACCACCCAAGCTCCTCTTTAGGAATTTCAATAGATATTTTCTGTGTTTGATTTGAGTTTAAAAAGACCTTTCTGAATCCCTTGAGGAGTTTCTTAGGTCTATCTATATTTGATTGCTCAAATCCCACATAAACTTGAACTACTTCCTCACCTGGCATCTTTCCAATATTAGAAACATCGATGGATACTTTTATACTATCCTCAGAGGTGTTAACTATTAAATTGCTATATTCATATTGTGTATAACTTAACCCGAAACCAAATGGAAATCGAGGGACAATTCCTTTCTTTTCCATTAATGTATAGCCGTGATAATATCCATATTCAATCTCATCTATATGAGTTTTAAAAAACGGTAAATCGGACTCATTTTTTGGAATTGTAAACGGCAGTTTTCCACTGGGATTAACTTTACCAAATATTATTTCTGCAAGAGCAGTCCCTCCCTCCATTCCGGGGTACCACGCCATCAAAATCGCTTTAACATTATCTATCCATTGTTCCAAAATGACGGCGCTCCCTCCGACAATCACAACAATAACATTTGAGTTTTGTTCAGAAGCAGCTAGAATGAGATTTTTATCACGTTCCTTTAGTTTTAAACTCTCTCGATCTCCTGCCTTTCGTATAAACTGGCGGACATACTCTCCTTCATCACGGAATGTGTAGCCCACAACAGCAATCACCGCGTTAGCATTTTTACTTAGATTTTTTATTTCTTCTAGATCCTTTCCATCATTATATATTATTTCAACTTTATCCTCAACAAATCTTTTAATTCCTTGTAATGGAGTGATGATATTATCTTGATGCACTTGGCTACTTCCATGATCCCCCGTATTTTTTAAATCCGCTAATCTTCCGAAGATTGCTAATTTTTTGAGGGTATTCATTTCTAATGGGAGTAAATTATTCGAATTTTTAAGCAATACCATACTTTTTTCTGCTACCTTACGCGAAAGGTTTATATGTTCCTCACAACCAACTAAATCTGGAGGATATTGCTGTAGATCAACTTTTGTAGTGTAGCGAAGCACAGTCCATATTATCCTACGTGCGGCATCATCGATAAGATCAATTGATACCTCACCTTTCTCCACTGCTTTTATTAATTTTTTTCCATAATGCTTCGCTCGAGGCATCTCGACGTCCAATCCCCCTTTTATACCAGCGACCGTATCATATAGTCCATCCATCCAATCAGAATGGACATAACCTTTAAACTGCCAGTCTCCCTTAAGAATTTCCCTTAATAGATGAGCATTATGTCCGCAATATTTATCATTTATTTTATTATATGCACTCATTACCGTCGCACATCCATTTTCAATACATTTCTTGAAATGGGGAAGATATACTTCTCGAAGAGTGCGTTCATTCATCACCACGTTAACTTTAAACCGGGAATACTCAATACTATTTGCGGCAAAATGTTTTATAGTTGCCATTACATTATGTTTTTGTACTCCCCGAGATAATGCCGAACCTAATTCGCCGAGATGATATGGATCTTCTCCATATGTTTCTTGGGCTCGTCCCCATGCAGGATGACGTAGGAGATTGATACATGGAGCCCCATAAAGATTACCCCCATGAGCTCGGACTTCCTTCCCTATTACTTCACCGATTTCTTCCTCAAGCGTTATATCCCAACTAGCCCCTCGTGCCATTGAGACGGGAAAACATGTAGAACCTGGAATTACAACCCCTCGTGGACCATCAATGAATCGAAAGGGAGGAATATCAAGTCTTTCAAGCCCTCCTCCAGGTATTACGCTCCTTCCTTTACCTCTATCTTTTAAAAAAATTTTATAGAAATCATACCCTGACATTAAATGTACTTTTTCC
Organism: Promethearchaeota archaeon; assembly: GCA_016840165.1. Lineage (GTDB taxonomy): Archaea > Asgardarchaeota > Lokiarchaeia > Sigyniarchaeales > SOKP01 > SOKP01. The sequence goes on along the minus strand of JAEOSU010000048.1, from coordinate 64,597 downwards.
TTCAAAGTCATTTCTAATAATGCATGAGATGTGAACTCTTCTATTTCTTGCGGAGTCATCCCCTCTTTAACTTTTAACACCATAAACTAATCACATCTAATTTAGATTTTAATTTATTCATTGTTTTGATTAAAAAGCTTAATAAATTATTGAGGTTTAAAAATTAATGATTCAATTAAAATTTGCTGCGTCAAATGGAAAATGCCAAATTAACTCTCGGCTATAAAGTTCTGAATAATATGTATAATTTCTTGGGGAGCATCCTCTTGCAGAAAATGAGAGGCATTTTCGATTTCAAATTTCTTAATTCCTGGATAGCTTTTTTCCCACCATGAGATCGTTTTTATAGGAAAAATTGGATCTTTCATTCCCCAAATCAAAATTTTCTGTTTATCCTTTAAAACGTCTAGATTATTTCTAATCTTTTTCATTATTGCAGCACTAGGATGGGAATCTCCTACAGGAATATCTTTTGGCCACGCAAAAGCTCCTATAAGTGATTCTTTATCGGGGAAGGGAGCATTATAGGCTTTTAGCATGATACCATTGACCATATTTTTATTATAGATTCCACTTTTTACTAGATCTCCAATATTGGAGATAACCGATTCATAAATCCCTTTTTCTACTAATGGTTGATACCATGGTTTAGATCCTTCCTTCATAACTCCAATACTGGTATTCATAATTACCATTCGTTTGATCCTTTCTGGGTGATGAACTCCAAAACCAATTCCTATTGGACCTCCCCAATCCTGCACAACTAACGTTATATCATGTAAATCAAGCCCTACTAGCAATTTAATGGTATTATCCAGGTGCTGTTCGAGTCGATAAGGTTTATCTTGGGGAACATCACTTTTTCCGAATCCCATTTGATCTGGCACGACTACTCTATTGTTTTTGGACAAACTCTCAATAAAATTTCGATAAAGATAACTCCAAGTTGGCATGCCATGGAACATAACTATTGGTTCACCTGCTCCTTCATCAACATAATGCATCTGAAAGTCGTTGATCTCTTGGTAATGAGGTATATAGGGAAAAGTGCCTTCAAATGTTTCGTTTCTCAAAAAATCTCTTTTCATAATAAAAAACCAAAGTTTTTGAAAAATATTGTTTTTCTCAATATTAATATTATTTTCATATAAGTTAGATGATAATAATGGTTGATGATAATTTAAATAATTATATGTTACAGTTTATTAAAGACATCTGTGATGAAATTGGACCCCGAGAGTCTGGAACGGAACAAGAACTTCTTGCTGGTGATAAAGTAGAAAAGGAGATGCAAAAATTCTGTGATACAACTCATCAAGAAGAATATATCAGTAGTCCACACGCTTTTTTAGGTGGTATTAGGTATGGTGCACTATTAGCGTTAATTTCTATTTGCCTCTATTGGCTTTCACTATTAATAGACCTTAATATCCTTCCCTTACCGATGTTTGTAAGCTTTTTATTTATTTTAATCGCAGTAATTTTAGTAATAATAACAATAAGCTATTTTATAACCGAAGTAATGAAGTATCATGAATTTTTTGATTTCTTGTTTCCGAAGAAAACATCAAAAAACGTTATTGGTGTTATTAATCCAAAAAATGATGTAAAAAATAGTATCATTTTTTCGGCTCATCACGATTCGCAGTTTGAGTTTAACACTTTTTACTATTTTAAGCGATTTGGCCAAATTATTATTAATTTTGGTTATTTTGGGGTTGCAGTTTTATTTATAGTTATTATAATTAAAATAATCTTTCAAATACTTTCCATAGGTTTTGATCTTCTATTTTTTGGGTTTGGTATCTTCTTTCTTGCCTTTATTCCAATCGCATTAGCCTATGTTTTTTTCCATAGCTACAAACCTGTACTTGGAGCATTCGACAATTTGTCTGGAGTTTCTATTGTATTAGGAATAGGTAAATGTTTATCCGATAATAAGGAATCAGAAATGTTCCCTGCCCATACTCGGATCTACTTAATCTCTTTTGCAGGTGAGGAAGCTGGGCTTAGAGGCTCAAAACGATATATTAGCGCACATTTAAGAGATTTAAAAGCTTCTAATACGCATGTTGTAAATATGGATGGTATTGCAAAGAAAGATATATTGGAAATTCTTACTAAGGAACCGGGCATAGGAGCTACCCATGATCCTAAGGTTTATAAACCCATATACGATATAGCGAAAAAGATCAATCCTTTATCTAAATTAGGTAAACTGCCCTTCGGTGCTACTGATGCTGCGGCATTTAGTAAAAAAGAGATTCCTGCGACCACTATCGGAGGTCTTAACCTCTCAGAAACCCTTGCTCCTTACTACCATACACGATTTGATACGCCCGAAGTCATTGAAAAAGAAGCTTTAGGTCAAGTAGTCGATATATGTGTTCAATACATAAATTTCATAGATAAGGCTACTTAAGTTCAGTTATGACTTTATAATTCACAGAATCAATACAAAAAAATTATTTTTTTTTGATACTTTTCAATAGAATCTAATATTAGATTTACACGGGAATCAAAATCAGCAATAATAGTTAAAAATACATTTTTATCACATTGAACAATAATGAGAGTATAAGAATTTAATTCTGTGACTATTTTGGTTAACTTCTCCTCACCTATTAACTTTCTAAGGTTGTTAGCACCCTCCAATACTGATGCACACATTGAAGATAATTCTTGAATGTTAATGGTTTTAATACTTTCATTAAAGACGCTACAAATATCCTCTCCATCTCTATAAGATAACAAAACTCCTTGAAACTTACCTTCTTCCTTCAATTCGGTAAGGAATTGGGATAAATTTTCACTTTTGTTAGTATTATTCCCATCTTCAGAATTCATAATTTTTCTTTGTTATTTTTTAAATTTACTTTAACTCTTAAGAAATAAATGATCTCTAATATTTATGAAATAGACCAAAGAAACCTCTCTTTTTAGCTTTTATCGCTTCTTGAGGGCATATCTCCATACAACATAGGCAAGAGATACACACATCTCGATTAAATCGTGGATATTCATTTTTTTTGAACTCTATAGCCATAGCAGGACAGATTTCTGAACATTGGCCACATTGAGCGCATTTTTTTTTGATTAGTGTTGGGATACGCTTCGTGATTCGATACACTATCCCTCCCGTAATAGATGTTGCTAGTTTAGTCATGCGTCTTCCAGGTACTTTAAATTTAGGCGTCATTTTTTTTGCTTCTTCTAAAGGAATTCCAACAATCTCGATCTCATTCAAATCTCCGATACCTAAACCTCTTTCATAAGCATTTTTTAGATGTGGTACATATTGAAGCCCTTTATACTTTCCAATTTCGAGTGCTACCGTATCAAGAGCCAATTCATCAGTACCTGCTAAAACTAAATTCCAATTTTTCATCCGCCCACTCACAGGGCCCATGGCTCCCTGCATAATAGTGTGCAGATCATATACAATTAATCGATTAGGTTTATTTTTTACGACCCATGAATAATTATCGGCAAGCACCTCTCCGAATTGATCAGCAGTTTTACCTAACAGGTGTGTTTTAGCTTTTAATCCACCTGGAATGATCCCCCAATAATTCTTTATTGCCCCAGTGATCGTTGCCTCTCCATGAGTCTTTAGCTTTGGCAAATCTATAAGAAGATCACAATCAATAACAGGTTTTGATATATAGCACTCTTTAAATCGTAATGCACCCTCAATTTTAACCTTAACAGGTACTTCTCGCTCGAAATCGATAAAATTTATGCCCTCTCGTTCAACAACGTCATAAATTCCTACTTTTTGAGCGATTTTTGAAGCAAATGTATTTATCTGCCCTGGAGAATCCCCGATATTTATAGTTTCTTTTGGAATCTTTTTTTGTTTTAGATATGCCAATGTTCCATCTACAAATTCTGGTTGAGTACATGCATCTTTTGTGGCTCTTAATAAATTAGGTTTCAATAAAATATTTTTACAATCCAGAATGTTAAATTTAAATGAGTCTTCCACCAATTGTATCGCGGCTACAATAGCATCTTGAATAGAATCATACTCTTTTACATTAACGATTGCGATCTTTGTTCCCATATTGACCTAATTAGGAAAAGCAATCAGTCTATTAAAACATGTCTCTTAAGCCAATAAAGTAAAAAATAAAGAGATTATTTATTCTTTTTATATTTACCTTTCTTTTGTAATCTTTTAAAAATCTGATCTTAACTTATCCTTGTTCTTGCTTTACCAACTGAAGTAAAATAGTTAGAATTAGGTGCGGATTCTGCCATTTTTTTCTCTCAATTCATCTCTTCTAATATGAACTCAATAAGACCTGAAAATAAAAAAAAATATTATGAAATTAAACTAAATATATTTAATATCTTGTATAACTAATAATTTTTAAGAAACAACTATTATTAATAATACAATTTGAATTTTAACTACTATTTTTGTGGTTAAAAAATCTGGTTATTATGTCGGAAAGCGATGTAATGTTCAAAGTCTGCCTATTTGGGGATGGTGGTGTAGGAAAAACTACTTTAGTTAATCGTTATTTAACTGGGGTGTTTAAATCAAACTCTACAATGACTATTGGAGTAGATTTTCACATTAAAAAACTCATAGTTGATGATAAGAAAGTTAGCCTTCAAATATGGGACTTTGCTGGAGAAGATCGCTTCCGCTTTTTATTACCAAGCTATGTTGTTGGCGCATCTGGAGGAATCTTCATGTATGATATCACCAGATATTCCAGTTTAAAGAACTTCCATGACTGGATCACTATTTTTAAAAAAGGGTATATTGGTAATTATCAACAGATTCCGGTGATTATGGTCGGTGGAAAATTGGATTTACAATACAAAAGAACAGTTTCAAGTAAGGAAGCTTATGAACTGGCGAAAAAATACAATCTTTATGGGTATGTTGAGTGTTCCTCTAAGAATGGCCAGAATGTTGAGGATATTTTTTATGAGATGACAAAATTAATGATTCAACGTGCAAAATTCTCTTAACTTGATCTCATAATATGATTGCTAGATAGGAATTAATTTTCCCCTTTATACAAATATTTCTTCTAAGGAATTGATGATTATATTTGGGAATAAATTGTTCTCCATAATATCTTTTTTTTCCTTAAGTTCATTGATATTTTCCTTTGTAGTCACTCCTGTTAAAACAAGTACTGTCTTGATTCTTGCTTGATTGCCCGCCATAATATCTGTATCTAACCGATCTCCAAAGATAACCGTATTATAGGGTTGAATTTTTGTTTTTTCTAATATCATTTTTATTCCTAAAGGAGAGGGCTTTCCAAAAACACTTATTGGTTTTTGAGAAACACATCTCTCTAGCGCAGCAACCATACATCCAGCTCCGGGAAGTTCAATATCATTCTCTGGTAGAGTAGCATCTGTATTTGTTGCATAAAACTGAGCATGACCTTGAGAAATGCAGTTTTGAGCGATTGCTAACTTCTTATAATTAAAGTTTCGATCTAATCCCACTATTACAAAATCAATAGTATTAGGTTCTATTACATCTTCACATATTTGGTGGTTTTTTGCTTTTAGCTCTTCTTTTAACCCTTTTTCTCCAATAATATAAATTTGTGCATTAAGTTTTATCTTACTGATCTCTTCAGCAGTAATGTAAGCGCTAGTGAAGATATCATCAATAGTACTGGCTATCTGAAACTTTCTTAATTTTTCCACATACATCTTTCGAGTTAAAGTCGAATTGTTTGAGTTAAACACAACTCGAATGGACCTTGCTTTCAATCTTTTTATAATGTTTGCTACCCCTGGAATTTCATTATTTCCACGATAAACAATTCCATCAAGATCAAATATAGCCAACCTAACATCTTTCAAATCATCAATCAATTGCGACATAATAATGAACTAAAATATATCGTTTTATGTTTAAAATATTCCTACTGGTAATCCTAAAAGTGCTATAAATAATTGTATTCCAATTGGAATAAAAATTGGATTTAAAATATTATCTGCAGTAAACGCAGGTAAGTAATCTGTTATAAAAAATATCACGGCACCGATTATTGCATAGATTGGACCTACTAAAAAAAATCCAATTACATAGGCAACAATTACTCCCGCAGCAAACCCTTCTATTGATTTTACTTCATTATTTCTTAGCTTAATTTTATGTTTTCCGAAATTACGACCAATCAGTGCTGCTGCAGCATCTGAAAGACATGCAATTAAGATTCCTGCAAAAAAAGCTGAAATATGAATGATTCCCGCCATATAAAGCATATAACTAAAGATAAATCCGGTAATTATGTAGATTTGGGGGCCAGCAGCATTTCTTTCCTTATTTCTTAACATCGATTTGGTTAAAAAGTTAAAGATGGAATATTCTGGACCCCACATTATTCTAATTATATCAGAAATAATGGCAAAAACCAAGGATGCCATTAAAGCAAACATTGTTAGACCAATTACGGCATTAAAATCACCAATACTATATGGATAATCCGAAATTGCGCCCCACAAGAAATTGTATGAAGGTTTTACTTGATTTATAAATACAATGACACTATCATTGACAATTTGGGCTAAAGGGGGTATTAAGAATAGTCCATAATATGCAATCAAGATTAAAAATCCTGTTAAATGAAAGCTTTTCCGAATTACTTCCATTTTGATAGTAATATCTTCTTGGTAAGGATCCTCTTTCGTCATTCTTAATATATATCTTTGTAATATCGAAGATTTTTTGCTATTCTCGCTCGATGTAATATCACCTAGCGATTTGGTTTCCATTTTTGTTTTAGTCCTTTTAATTGTCATAGAAAATAATATATTAAGTAATAAATTAAAGGAAATCCACCAGATCATAAATCCATTATAAGGATATGGAAAAAATCTGAAGAGAGAATTATAAAAACCAAAAATTAAAAAACATACACCACATATTATAGAAGAGACTCCTCCATACCTATTCTTTGCCCGTAATCCCTTTCTTCCAATAAAAAACATTAAAAACATTAAGATGAAAAAGAACAAAGTAAGGGAGGTATTATATACACCATCAATGATGGTCCAATAGGCATCCATAATTTACACTTTAACCAATAATAACAATTATTTTAATAATTAATAATCAAATAATTATTCTTTGATTTATTGTTAATCAATATTAACATGATTAATTTCTAGACCGTTATAATTTAAGGATGCTTGATCGTTCTATAAATTTTATTAAAGTTTTATCAAGAGAGCTTACAAATTCAATTCCTCTCTATTGTACCGGATATCCTGATACAGAATTTATCAATAACTATAAAGCTCAATATCCTCTCATTATAAATAAGAATACTTTTTATGTAAACGGTCGTGATTACTCTTATATATCTAAGATGGGTTTTGATGCTATATCACTCTGGGATTTCCGACGCGGGGAGGGTGGTTATAGCTTAAATGAGGATGTACAAGTTGATGGATGGGGGAGAAAAAAAACAAAAGACAATTGGTATACATGGGATGGTGTATTTAAAAATAGAAAGACCATAGATTCTTGGAAATATTTAACACTTCCTCCAAAAATACAGCTAAATAATCTTTCGAAATATCTCTTTCAAGCAAAAGATCACCTTATGCTCATCCTTTCTTTACCAGGATTGTTTGAAAAAACATGGCAGTCTATGGGATTTTCTTATTTTTCCAAAATGCTAAAGAGAGATATAGAATTTATCTATTATGTCATTAATTTTTTTTTAACCTTCTTAAAAAAACTTATTTCCGAGCTATTAAAAGTTGGTACTAAATTTTTTCTTATTGCTGACGATTGTGGCTATAAGAACCGCTCCTTTATTCCAACTTCATTATGGAAAAAACTATTTTCTCCATCCTATAGCGATATTGTAAACTACATCCATGAGAATAAAGGAAGAATAATCCTTCATTCTGATGGTTATATTACTGATTTATTCCCTTTATTCATTGATCTGGGATTCGATGCTGTTCAGAGTTTGGAACCTAGCGCGGGTGTGGATATCTTTCAATTATTTAAACGTTATTCAAAAGATATTTGCTATATTGGCAACTTAGATATGAGTTTGCTATCATATGGTAACACTACTGAGGTAAAAGAATATATTACGAAGTTGATTTCTAAATCCCGTAAATTCCATGCTCCGTTAACTGTTAGCCCTACTCAACAACTAGATAAAAGCTGCAAACCCGAAAATGTTAAAATGATGATTGATTCTACTAAAAAGTTTAAGTTGGACTAAGATCATCTTAAATTATAACATAAATTACTTATAATTATAAATACTTTATATTAAATGCTCTAAGAATGTGATTTTATGGATATTGAAGAATTATTAAAGGATTATTCGAAGATCTTTAGATTTCGGAGATTATTCATTCGAGATCTTTCTATAACTCGACGTGGATTTCTCTATTTTCTTATATGCTTTTTCTTTTGTACAATAGCCCTAAACTTTATCGTGGTGCATATCTTAGAATTTAGTCTGCAAGAATTATTATTCAACGGTCTTGGATTAACCTTTATCCTGGCAATTTTTTTCACAATTGTTTTTGCGGGATTTATAGTCGATAAAATAAAAGATCGGGTTAGGTTATTACTAATTATTTCACCTATTACTATAATAGGCTTGATTTTAGTGCTTTTTGGAGATTTTTTTCAGCATATTGGATTATCTCTGATGATTTTGTCTACGGGCTTATTCATAATAGATCTTCTAACCATTTATATTCATGAATCAAATATACTAAATAGGGGTAGATTATTAGGATATTTATTCTTCATCTCTTTCATAGTTTCTCATCTCATCATGCTTATTACTTTGGGAAATACCATTATCATAATCATCATTGAATCCTTCTTGTTAATTTCGATTTATTACATTTCAAAAAACTACATATATAGAGAAAATGAGGAAAGGCTCAAATCTAATAAAAATTTTTTTCATATTCTTACAGGAGCCTACCACATCCTTGGTTATATCTTAGTATTTTTGATTTTTGGATTTATACTTGGTAATGCTTTTTCGACTTATGGAGAACTTATCATTAGCCCATTTATCTTTGTTCCATTATTCATGCTTCTATTTATAATATTTGGAGTAGCATTAGATAATTTTGGAAGGAAATGGACATTTTCTGCAGGATTGCTCATAATTTCATCGATATTCATTTTTGCTGGAATATTTCAAAACCCAATTATATATAACTCAATATTTTTTGGAGTTTCTATTCCAATAATTTTTATAATTTTATTCACCCTCTCAGCTGATTTTTCTACTGAGAGGAATGCGATTAAATACCGTGCTAGAATGATTTGCAGTTTTCTCTTGGTGTTTATGATGGGTTTAATTGTAGGAGTTATAATTCATTTTGCTTTGAATAAAGTATATTTGTCCAATCCACCATTTTTTTATTGGATTCCCCTTTATCTGCAAGGATTGAGTCCCTTTTTACTTATTGTCACCCTTATTTGGATAGGCACGCTCCCTGAAATACTTTCCTATAAGGAGGCAGATTGGGCTGATTCATTGCAAAGTTTATATGTTTTTAACTCAGCCGCAGTATGTTTGTATACCAAAGACTTTAAACCAGATCAGAAAAAAAACATCCCTAGTGAGGACCTCATAACTGGTGGATTTACGGGAATCATAGGATTAATCTCAGAAATTACAGATCAGGATAAAAATTTAAACATTATCGACAAGGAGGGCGTGAAAATTTACTTTTCTTACGGAAAATCAGTCATTTCTGCCTTAATTTCTACTAAATATTTACCTGTGCTCTCTAAAAAATTAGATGTATTTACAAAGTCATTCGAACAGCAATTTGCATATGAGCTCGCTCACTTTACTGGAAAAATAAATCCTTTTTCTGATGCTAAAAAGCTTATTTATCGCTATTTCAAATAATAAATATTTTCTAAAATCATTAAGTACTGTAATCCAATCTACCAAATGAGATTCTTACCTACATATTATAAAACTTAATAAGCTCTAAATAAAAAAAAATAATTAAACACAAAAGAAACAAAAAAAATAAATAATACCAATCTACTTTAAATATAAGTAATGGTTGAAGTTAATTAATAGGTTATATTAAATACTCACTTATTATTATATATATTAACAAAATTTTTTAGTACATGAAGGAGAATGTCTAAAGTGGAGTCCAGTACGCCAGATTCACTCGATGATTTGCTTAAAAAATTGTTAGCCGCTATTCCTGAAGTAGAAGCCGCAGCTATTGTTTCTGCTGAAGGATTGCCGATTGCTTCTGCTCTACCACGGGATGTTGATGAGACTAGGATTGCCGCTATGACTGCTGCCTTACTTTCTTTATCCGAAAGGGCAATTATCGAGATGCAGAAAGGTGATTTTGATCAATTATATATTAGAGGAAGCGACGGATATCTCCTAGTACTCCAAGCGGGCCCAAATGCAGTATTAACGGTCTCTGCAGCCAAGGATGTACGACTCGGATTGATATTACTAGACTGCAGGCGTACATGCGAAAAAATTGCACAATTAATCTAAAATCACTTTCATAAGTACTGCCTCATTCTCATAAAACCACAAAATATTAATTTTATTCTACATATGTATATTCACTATAGTTCGTCTGTTATGCAGGTGCTAAATTATTTTTAAATTATATCAAATTACCGCGAAAGTAGAAATTCCTCCTTTCTTGTTCGATCAACCAAAAGAGGTCAGTTCAAGAATCATCCTTTCAGAAGATTATGAGGGAATTATCACCCGTGACTATGGATTCATCATCGCAATTGTTGATGTCATTGAAGTAGGTCCAGGGATTATAATTCCTGGAAACGCAAATACATTTCATGAAGTTGAATTTTCAATTCTTGCATTTAAGCCTATGATCTCCGAAGTTGTGGAAGGAGAGGTGGTAGAAATTGTTGATTTCGGGTCCTTTATCAGATTAGGACCCTTAGATGGTTTGGTTCATGTCTCCCAAATCTGCGATGATTATATCTCATATGAACAAGTAGGGAACCGATTTATAGGTAAAGAAACAGGAAAAATTTTAGAAGTAAATGATATGGTAAGAGCGAAGATAATTGCCGTGTCATTAGGAACTGGTAGAAGCGGAAAATTAGGTTTAACTATGAGACAAAGGTTCTTAGGCAAACCAGAATGGATAGAAGCGGATATTGAAGAAGAATATGCTGATAAAAATAAAGTATCAGAAGCAGATGAAGAAAATAATGGAATGTAATATGATTAATTGATAGGTGATTTTTTCTATGAAAGAAAGAGCATGTAAAAATTGTCATTTAATTACGAGAAATGATCAACTTTGTCCTAAATGTAAAACTCATACATTAAGTGAGGATTACACTGGTGAAGTTATAGTTATTAAACCAGAACAATCTAAATTTGCAGAATATCTTAAGATTCATTATCCTGGGAAGTATGCATTAAGAGTTAGATAACTTTTTTCATAAATGTATTATTACTCTTAACTTAGTATAAAAAAAATAGCTTTCCTCTTCATTAGCATCATGCCAAATAACTTAAAAATACCTGAAAAAGAAAGACATAAGTTTTCACAGCCTTTAGGTAAATTAATTTCAGGTACAAGAGAACAAACCATTCCTCAAGTAGAACAGTTGATAAAAGAATATTCAAAAGAGCATAGTCTTATTAGGATTTATTTGGTAGGTGATATTGTCTCAAAAGATTTTCTTGAAAATAGCTATTTGAAAGCATTTATTAGATTATGTATTATTGATGAGAAAACTCAAAGAGATAAAATTACCTTAGGGTTCGATATCTTTTTTGATAAAATAATAGAATTTAAGAGTCCAAGTGGAACAATTCCAGAGGAAAGTTTCGAAATTTTAGACCAAATTATCAAATCAAACGCAAGAACTTTATTAAAGATCACCGAAGGAGAAGAAGATTTACTGGTTCTTCCTTTAGTTTTAATGCTTCCTCTTATTGAAAATTGTAAAACCCTGGTGTTTTATGGACAACCTCCGATCACCGATTCAAAGAATCCTCTTCCCGAAGGCATCGTTATGGTGGATGTATCTAAGAGAATAAAAAAGTTGGTAAAGAAGTTCATATCCATTATGAAGCAAGATTAACTACTAAATTCTACTTCATTCATATTCAAATACATTTTATTAGGGAAAAACAAAAAATTTTATTTCTTATCCTTCTTTACTCATACTAAATTAGATTTATCTGTGAAGTAACTGATAAATTCTGTCAATATAAGCTATTAGGCATTAAAATGTCATTTAAAGTAGAATTACTGGAAGAGAAAAAGAACGATTTAATTAATAGAACTGAAATTCGATTTAGAATAGATCATTTTGGTAAAGGGTCTCCAAACCGATTGGAAGTTAAAAAAAAAGTTGCTGCAATGAAGAATGCCAATGAACGACTCACTATTATTAGAAATATGAACACGCATTTCGGCTCAGCCTATACCATGGGGAAAGTAAATATTTACGAAGATCCTAAGGATCTTCAATTTTACGAACCATTTCACATTCAAGTAAGGAACTTAGAACCCGAAAAAAGAACAGAAATATATCGCCTAAAGAAGAGAAAGGAACCATTCAAACATCTACTTGAGTTTGAATGAAAAATAATATTAGTAAATTTGGTGATTAAAATAACTGATATTTCAAAAATGTATGAGATAGAAGATGGAAAATTAATTATAAATCATAGGACTTGTCCAAAGTGTGGACCATCATATTTTCTCGCAGATCACTATGATAGATCGACATGTGGTAATTGTGGTTATACTGTTTTTAAGAGAAAAGGAAAGAAAGGAGCGGCGACAGTCGCAAGAAGACGAAGATCTCCTAGAAAACGTACAAAATCTAACTAATTTACTTGTAACAAAAATTATAATTTTTCTACCACTAATTTTAAGATATACGCTAAAAAAATATCACATATAAAATTCACTATTCATGAAATTCAATACTAAGCTGGTTTTAGGAATCGAATCCACAGCCCACACTTGGTCCGTTGGAATAATGGATTTTAATGGAAAGGTCTATAGTGTGGCTAATGACACATTTATCCCTGAAAAAGGAGGGCTTCATCCTTATTTGGTTAAAGAACAACATCTAAATAACTTTATGAGTGTAATTCGGAAAGCTCTTAACGATGCTGAATGTAAAATACGTGATATTGATTTAATTGCATTTAGTAAAAGTCCTGGCTTAGGGCCGATCTTAAAAATTGGTGCTCAAGTCGCAAGAATGCTCGGTCAATTGCTTAATATTCCAATTATCGGGGTGAATCATTGTATTGCTCATATAGAAATTGGACGCCTGATGTGTAATATTAATGATCCATTGACATTATATGTTTCTGGAGGGAATACGATTGTAAGTGCCTATGAATCAGGCAAATACCAAATATTTGGAGAAACTTTGGATATTTCCATTGGAAATATGATTGATATGTTTGCTCGTGATATTGGATTATCTCATCCAGGAGGTCCTAAGATTGAGAAACTAGCACAAGAATCAAAAAGATATCTTTCATTACCTTATGTTGTTAAGGGAATGGATTTATCCTTTTCTGGATTATATACCGCAGCAAAAAAATTGATCGAAAGTGACTCTTTTGGAAAAGCCTACGGGAGGAATGATATAGCATATTCCTTGCAAGAAACAGCATTTGCTATGCTAACTGAGGTTACTGAACGTGCATTAGCTCACACGCAAAAAGAAGAAGTGTTATTAACAGGTGGAGTTGCGGCTAATAAACGGTTACAAGAGATGATTGCATATATAAGTAAAGAGCATAATGCAAGATTTGAAGTTGTACCTCATAAGTATGCCGGAGATAATGGCGTTATGATAGCTTGGACAGGTGTATTGAGATATCAATCAGAAGGAGAACACGATAATCGTTTTACCGTAATTGATCCAAAAGAAAGAATGGACACTTTATCAATACCTTGGAGAGGCTAGATCATGATTGATTCAAATTTAATTATACAAAAAGAGCTCTTGCATAAAGGAGCTGAAGCAAATATTTATGCGGGTTATTGGTTTGGGAAAAAAGTCATATTTAAACATCGAATTAAAAAAAAATATCGCGAAGAATCACTTGATTACACTATTAGAACGACAAGAACTCTGAATGAAGGGAGAGCATTAATTAAATTAAAAGAGGAGGGAATTAATATCCCTCAAGTATTTGAGATCGATACAGAAAAAGCTCTTATTATTATGAAATATATTGAAGGCCATAAATTAAAAGAAATAATGTATAAATTAACAAATTCAAAGAAAAAAAATATCTTTCATGATATAGGACAGCAAGTAGCCAGACTCCATATTAATGGGCATGTGCATGGAGATATAACGACCAGTAATATCATTATTACTGAAAAGAACCAAATTTTTTTCATCGATTTTGGACTTCATGAATATTCTGATTCTATTGAGGACAAGAGTGTTGATATTCATCTATTTAAACGAGTTTTAGTTTCAACTCATGGAAGCGATTTTAAGCCCTGTTTTGATGCCTTTCTGGAAGGATATCGATCTATATATAAAACAGTCGAAAAGAATGAATCAAAACTAATTATAAAGAATATTTCTGCTATTGAACGTCGGGGACGATATGTGAAGAGAGACACTAATAAATGTGAATAAAATATTTTCAAATTGATATAAATTAAAAGTTAATAATGTTCAACTTGAAAATAAATCTGTCAAAATAATTTACATATGATATAGGAACCTTTATATAGGGAGAGATAATTTTATAAACAAGTTTAACTTATATTTTATTATCAAAAAGGTGGAACAGATAAAGGGTATTCAATATTTTAGCTGTTCTTATTCCATTTAATATGGATTAAATTCATATTCTATAATTATGTTGGGTTAGGTATCAGGTAAATTGTCTGACGATGAAAAAAAATCTCCTAGAATGCGGAATATTACTATAAATATCCCAGAATGTTATGATAAAAATATTCAAAAACTAATCAAATTAAAAATTGTTCCAAGCCGATCTGAGGCTATTCGTACTGCTCTCAGAGAATTTATTGAGAATGAAGATAAAAATTTAGAGCTATTGGAATTTTTTGATAAGTAATCGGTTTTAGCATTTCCTTATCGTCTTTTTCTAATCTTTCGTGCTTCTCTTTCTACTTCGCGTAAGATTACGATATCATTTTCTCGTATCGGGCCTTTAACATTTCGGGTTAAAATTCTATTCTTGTCAGGCCCTTCGAGAATACGAACCTTAATCTGATTGATTTCACCTGTTAAACCAGTCCTTCCAACAATATCTATAACCTCTGCAGGAATAGAGTAATCATCCACTTGTGAACCTTTTGACTTATCCAATTTAACCATAGAATTTCACTTCTCTACTTTTTTAATTCTCCCAGCTTTTTAATCAGATTATCTAACACATTTTCATTATTAGTTCCGAGCTTTTCAAGAGCGATTGCTGCTGAACCGACATTAATTCTTACCAAATTTCCCAATTCCTTTTTAGTAGAAATATACCCATAGGGAATAGATTTGTTTTCACAGAGCAAGGGAATGTGAAATAATATTTCTGGGGGACTTACATCTTCCGCCATAACCACTAATTTTGCTAAACTTCTTTCAATTGATTTAGTAACTTCATTAAATCCCTTTCTTATTTTTGAATCGCGAGTTTCAGCTATTTTTGTGATTACTTCTTTTAATTCATTTTTTACAGCATCAGGAACTTTAAATTTTACATAACTCATTTTTTTCTCCTTCAAATATATTTTCTTAATATATTTTCATAAATCATCGATTTTTAATGAACTAAATAATATCCGATTAAAAATAAAATTTTTGCTTTCCAGATGTTTCAGATAAAAAATTGGTAAAAACCAAAATTTTTTTTTCTATGGTATATTTTAGTTCTTATAAAAAAGTATGAATTAGAATAATAAATTCACGAGTAAACAAATTATGATAATTCCAATCCGCTGCTTTTCATGTGGAAAACTTATTGCCCATATATATGAACCTTATTTAGAGCTTATAGAAAAAGGGGAATCTGCTAAATCAGCATTCAAAAAATTGGGCATTGAGAGGTTTTGTTGCCAGAGAATGATTGTATCTCAAGTAGATTTACTAGATGATCTTTTAAAATTCTCTCGATTACAATAAAAAGAATTTCATTTAACTAATAAATCAATTTATCTACTGGTTTCAAAAAGTTAAGTTTAAGATTTATAACCAATCACTATTCAATTAATATAATATTAAGACTCTACTGTTTCCCGTAATATATAGTCCAACGTGTTTTTCGTGGATTCTTTTTCGCAACCAGCATTGCCTTTCTACACTTAGGAGTACAAAAATTAAGAATAGTTCCATCTTTCTTAATAAACATGTGTCCCTTACCGATTGGTATATCATATCCGCAGAATGAGCATTTTTTTACTTTTACCATAATTCTCTCCTCCTAACTACTCTTCTTTTCCTTTAAATAACTCCGCTTCTCCATATTTTGTGACTTTAAGATTAATCAACGTCATATCATAGGAAATTTCATTTCCTCTTACTGTTTTACGTTTCTTCTGTCCTTTTCTACGTGGTTTATAGCCAATAGCTCTTTTGGAGACCAAAATTTTCTTTTTCACAGGACCGTGGACATCCTTCCTCATAGGAAATCCACTAGCGTCTGATCCTCCAGTGATTTGGAATTCATAATTTGGAAATCCTAATAGACCACCTTTAATTGAATCACCAATCTTCATACCCTCAAATCGAAATTTTTTCTCATCGATCTCAATTAATTTGGATAATCCTTTACCGGGACCAGTGTTTCCACCAGAAATGTTCAACTTGTAAACTCTTTTCTCCGAACTCATGTTTATCAATCTTACAAAACGAGAATTACTATGAAGAATGTCCTAAAATATAAAAATTTTATTGATTTAAGGAGTTTTGAATAATTAGGATTGAATTGAAAAAACAATAAAATTTATTTTATCGAAAATTACTAAGTAAAAGTATAGCACAAGTGTGGGATTTAACTCAATGCAAATTTTTGAAGTTATCGAAGTAAGAGAATTTCCTTACTTCTTAACGGTAGATGCATCAGATGGGGAGTTTGTACGCGATAAAATCAATCCTTTAAATAATCATAAAGTCTTTCTCCTTGTCGATCACGATACAAAAAAAATTTGGACCTATAACGGACCATATAGTTCACTTAAACTCCAGATTTTCGGTGGAATTCTAGCAGATAAGCTTAGAAAACAGTTACGAATGTTTTACAGAATTTATCCTCTAAATATCTATTCTGAAGAGGATAAGGAATTTCAAGAAATTTTAGATAAACCCTTAGGGCCTGGAAGAGCACAAACAATTGATAAAGATGCGTTTGAGAAACCTTCCGAAGACTCTACTGTAGGAACCATTGCTATTAAAAGCCCACACTTAAATAAAGTACTAGAAAATACAAAAGAATATCCCATTCCTGAACATCTCAATAGAGTATTTCTTATTTTAGGAGGAAATATTTATTCAGAAGAGGAAATCCCTAAATCATTTTTAAAAGAAGAGAAAGTTAGTATTGAACCCGTAAAGATGGGAAGATTAAATAATGGATTTACATTCTTCAACGACCGCAATTATTCAATACGAATCGTAGTGAGGGATAAATCATTACAAGGGGTAGAATTATTTGTTAAGGAGCATGAAGCGGTTAAAACATTAAGACTTAAGATTCCTACAATTCCCGAAGAGAAGTATAATAAATCCGGTAATCTTGATTCTCTTTTTGAAGCTTTTAAAATTCCTGAATCACTGCCCTCTGAAAACTTAACTGAAAGTGATAAAACAGAATAGTTTTAATAAGGAAATGATTCTTTTAATAAATCCTAAAACCACAAAACCTTCCGAGTTTCAGTCAGAATATTTCAGAGAACCAAGTTTAGGACTTTTATATTTAACCGCTCTGTTAGAGCGTTATAATATGGATGTTGACGTTTTAGATCTAGAACAATATTTTGATCTATCGATTGATGAATTAGAATCAATTTTTAAGGAAATATCCAAGAAATATAATCTTTTCGGGATAACTTGTCTTACTAATACTTATAAATATTCAATAAATATCGCAAAATTTATTAAAAGATATAATCCTAGTGCTGTTATTGTTTTTGGAGGACCACATGTTTCTTTCTTATATGATACAATTTTTATGACAGAATCAATTATAGATTTTATTTGTGTAGGAGAATCGGAAATATCATTTATACAATTATCAGAGCTATTAATGCAATTACAAAAAAAGTTAATAGATCATAAGGATTTCATTAACAAAGTACAATTAATAAGAGGACTAGCCTACAAAACATCTAAAGGAAAGGTATATTTTACGGGATATCCTGAAATTGTTAATTTGGAGGATCAACCGCTTCCTGCTCGTTATAAATTATCACAACCTAACTATTATTATAAAGTAGCAAATGTTATCATCAACCGAGGCTGCCCAAATGAATGTTCCTTTTGCTCAAGGCAAAGTCTTTTTCAGAAAGTAAGAATTCGCAATATTTCCTCTATTCTCTCAGAAATCAGGGATATAATTTCACTCCAAAATTATGAATATATTAATTTTTATGATAATATCAATATTAACAAAGGATTTTTACATAACTTCTGCAATATGTTTATTACAAATCAGATTACTATACCATGGGGATGTGAATTAAGGGTAGATTCGATAAAAGACTATGATGCCAAACTATTGAAAGAGGCTGGCTGTAAACTTGTCGCCACGGGGATTGAATCTGCTAGTCAGGAAGTGCTATATGCCAATTTTAAGTACCAAGATCCTACACAGGTTTTAAATGGATTAAAAAATCTTAAGAAACATGGTATAGCAGTTCAATGCTACTTTGTTTTAGGATTACCTGGAGAGAATGAATCCACATTTCAAGAAACAGTAAATTATATAAGAAAATTACCTTTAACTCATGAGGACAAGCTTGAATACTTTGCTGCCACTCCTTATCCTGGATCTAAATTATGGGAAAATCAAGAGAAGTATCAAATTAAAATTATTGAAAAGGATTTCTCAAAATTTGATTGCCAACACATCATTTTTGAAACTCCTGATCTTAATCTCCAGCAATTAATTGCAATGTTTAAAATCGCAAAAGAATTGGAGAAATTTCACTCTACAGATTAAATTTTTAATAATTAATTATTCTAACTTTCTTGGCAATTCATTGATCATCTAAATCCTTTATCTCTGTATGGTAAGCACGAAGGAAAAGTTCTCATAAAATTTCGAAAGGCTACTTTTTCATTTCCTTGATCAATTAATTCCTTAATCTGTTCTAAATTCTTCTTTTGTATTTTTATCCTATCTGGATTTAACCCTCTTTTTTCATAATTGGCAACTAGTGTACTTAAATATTCAAGTATAGATTTATTATCTCGTTCCTTGAAATCAATAAAATCTTTTCTACAAATTACCAAATAATTCCCATTTCTGGGTTCTTTTGGGTACTTTCCTTTTGAAGTCACTCCAATAATGTATATTCCACCTCTCACTATTGAATCCTATTATCACATAAAAATTCAACTATATATAATTTACTTTAGTCCCATTCCACGAATATTTAATATAAAGATTATAAAATTATTGCTTTGTCTTAATTAGATAATTTTATTAAGAGAGAATTAACTCTAATTTAATGTACTTAACAATTTAAAAATATTATCTGTAAAATATATTAATATAAATAATTAAAAAGCTTTGTATAAATTATGGCTAAAGTAGAATATTATGTCGGAGAGGCTTTAATTGGAGAAGCACCAAATCTCGCCCATGTTGATGTAGTTTTGGGTTCAAAAGATGGTCCTATTGGAGTCTCATTTGCAAACGCTATCAGTGCGCCGAGTATGGGTCATGGAGGATTATTAGCATGCATTAGACCAAATTTGTTGCCAAAACCATATACCCTTATTATCCCTAAAGTCACAGTTGCTAAGATGGAGGATGCGAATAAGATATTTGGTCCTGCTCAAGCTGCGGTTGCAAAAGGAGTGGCAGATGCCGTAGAAGAGGGTATTATTCCTTTAAATAAGATTGATGATTGGCTTATAATTGTGAGTGTTTTTATTCACCCTGAAGCGACGGATTATAGAAAAATCTTTCAATATAATTATGGAGCAACAAAATTAGCTCTTCAAAGAGCATTAAAATCTTATCCTCCAATTGAGAAAATCTTTTATGATAAAGATCGAGCTAAACATCCTGTAGCTGCTATGCGCGTTCCGAGATTATTCCGCCCTCCTTATGTTCAATTAGCCTTAGATGCACCAAATATGCAAAAACAACTAAAAGTCGTTAGAGACTTACCAAAAAGTGATAGAATCATATTAGAAGCAGGAACTCCTTTTCTCAAAAAATATGGCGTAGAAGCAATCAAACAGATTAGAGAAGTTGCTCCTGAAAAATTCATCGTTGCTGATTTAAAAACATTGGATGTAGGTAAATTAGAAGTTGATTTCTCTTTTGATGCAACTGCTGATGCTGTAGTTTGTTCAGGACTCGCCTCCTCATCTTCAATCGATAAATTTCTCTTGGAAGCGCGTCGTCTTGGAATCTATGGCTTTGTCGATACCATGGAAGTCCCCGATCCCATTGCGAAGATGAAATCATTAAGAGAAGTACCCGATGTGGTTATTTTACATAGAGCAATTGATGTAGAACAGGCACCTGATGCAGCACAGTCACCTGATGCGGCTCAGAAGGCAAGATGGGCATTAGTGCCTAAAATTAAAGCTGCATTTGCTGATCAAAAATTAGTATCAGGAAGAGATCGTGTATTAGTTGCTGTGGCTGGTGGAATTGAGCCAGAAAGCGCAAAATACGCGTTAGATATGGGTGCTGATATATTAATAGTTGGTAGATTTATTGCCTCTGCTAAAGATGTAGAAAACGCGATGAGAAGATTACTTAATATTATTCCAGGATATTCTGACATTAATTTGAAGAGAATCCATGAAGAGGACGATGATGAAAGTATAAAGAAGGCTACATGGGATTAATACTATCTAAAATATCGATATATTAGTCCCTATTTCTCATTTTATTAAAAATTAAAAAAAAGGAAAGAAAATCTATTTTATTCTTTAAATAATAGTCGTTTAATCCTTTCAGGTAAAAGAAAACCAATATAAAACTCAATAGAACTAGATAATAAAATTAATCGCGCAACAATGTAAGTCAAAGGATTGGGTATCGCAAAATCTAGTACAGTCCCAATCGTAAATGAGATAAAGGCAGCCATCAGGAGCTTGCCTTTAAATCTAATTTCTCTGCTTTCTGATTGTAGCGACTTTCTCGAAAAAAGTATTCCGGTCACTAAAAATAATACTAAATTAATTATAAAGTAAATCTGACTAAATACACTCCATTCAATAATCAATACATCTTCTAAAGTAGCAATAACACTTACATCAGTAAAGAGAAAATAGAATATTAAACCCTCAAAAATTAAATTAAAGACTAAAACAGATAATAAAATCACTCTTCTTTTTGGTTTTCTTATGCCTAATAAGCTGGTAAATGCCGTTAATCCACACAAAACCGTTATTGGAAGGATCATAATTCCTATAAGAATAAATCCCTCTACTGTTAGACCATATCCCACAGTGAGCATCAT
This sequence comes from Promethearchaeota archaeon, assembly GCA_016840165.1. Taxonomy (GTDB): domain Archaea; phylum Asgardarchaeota; class Lokiarchaeia; order Sigyniarchaeales; family SOKP01; genus SOKP01. The sequence goes on along the minus strand of JAEOSU010000048.1, from coordinate 42,916 downwards.
AATGAAAGTAATGACTGTTGGGAGCCACGGAAATGTTAAACCCGTCCAAAAAATTCCGATAAGGAGGATGTTACGTTGCCTAATCTTAAAGTACTTTGAAATAATTATCAGCCCGATTAGAATGGAAATTAAAACAGCAACTAAACTAAAACTGCTATGTAATATCTCAATCGGAGTTAAAGCCATAAAATCACAATGATTTGTAATTAATAGTTATTAATTAAGATATTATTTAAATTTTGATGTGAAAAAAAGAAAAAAGAAAATAATTTAACTAAAATGCGTATTCTGTTAATATATTATTATTTAATAGGTCTTGAGTTAGCTTGAAAGATAGGACCTATAAATTGGCTGTATAACTTTGCGTAAGCTTCTTGATTAGAGATTACACTAATCATCTCTTTTTCATTTGTAGTGTGAGGACCAATAATAACTTCCTCAGCATCTCTTGTGAGCGCAAAAAATTCACCTTTCGTTGATAACTGTCGAAATTGAATATTGCCAAGTTGCATCATCTTTTGGATAATAGGACCATATTGGCCCATTTCCCATGAAGCTGTTAAAAGGAATCGTACTGCTTTCTTTTGGTACGCATATTCACTTATAACTTGTAGAACTTCTGGAATCACAACAGGCATAACTATGATTATTGAAGATTTAACGCGGAAAATCGCATCCTTAATAGCTGCAACTAATGCATCTCTACCAATAATCTGCCAAGTGGTAATTTCACTAATTTCTGGGATACTTGATGCGGCATTATAGATATCTTTTAATTTTTCCTCGTTATTTTCAGCTAACTCGGTCGAATCGTCGATAGAATTCATGAACTGAAGCGTAAAATCAGCAATTGCATCCTTAATATTTTGGGTGGTATCGCGGGTAGTATTAGATAAGCTATTCTGAAGGGTTTTTGCATTTTCCTCATATTTTGACTTATGATCGCTGAGCATTTCAGTGAGATTTCTGTCCAAATCGGCAGTTTCATCACCAAAAAGACTAATCTCTGAGGTTATTTTCTCGGTTGCATCTCGTTTGCCCCCCATAAACTTATTATCAACTTCACGTGTCCAATTTTCATTGAAACGCTTTACATCATTATCAAATTCAGTATAATGCTTAAGACTTGCTTCTTTATGTGTATTGATTGCATCTCCATACTCCCTGTGATGTTGCTTTAGGGATGTTTCTAAAGAATCTTTTAATTTGATGGTTGTATCGGAACAATCTTTTACGCCACTCTGTAGGGTGGTATCGATTTCTCCTGCCATATCTGTTGCTAAAGTTTCCAATTGCACGTTAATAGTTTCTTGTGCTTTGTTATCTAATTCATTCGTTTCGGTCACTACATTATCATTCTCCTTGTTCATAATATCAGTCACCTCTCCCTTCAAACTATCAGCAGTATTTCGTGTATTGCTAATGTATTCTTCTGTGACTTTGATAAAGTCCTCTTTCATAGGTTCAGTATATTTCAAGATGTTTTGAATAGTGGTTTCGTGTCGTGCTTTATACTTTTTCTTCTTACCTAACCAGAAGAACCCTTTCTTAGCCATATCGGCTGAGAAATCAGTAAAACGATTCGCATGCTCTAAGAGGTTGTCAATTAAAGTGAGAGTCATCGTTTTGAACTCGTTGGATTGATCAGTTAATAATCGATGTCTATCATCAACGACAGATTTCAGATTGGTCTGTAAAGTATCTGTAGTATGTTTAAGATGGGTTAAATGTTCTTTTAAAAGGTTTGAAATCCTTTCTTTTAGGTCAGTTATGATTTTATCCATTCTTTCTAAATACTTCTCTAAGATTTGTTCCATTCTCGGTTTTAAATCATTGGAGATATTTTTATGTCGCTCTACATGCTCATCCAGTTCATTTTTTAATTCCTTTTCTAAATCTTCAACACGTTTGGAAAAATCATTTAAAAGTTCAGCGATAAGATTGGTTAAGTCTTCCTTGGTCTTCATTATAGTCGATTCATTTTCCTTAACTTGTGTATCATTATATTGTTTCAAATCGGAATTCATAGTATCAGAGATCTTATGAAGATTTTCTTCTAAGGTTTTTGCGGTGTCTGTAAACCGATTTCTAGCATTACTAATTCTATCTCGTTTATTATTGCTTTTTGTGTCAGAATCTTCAAAAAATGATTTTAACTGACTATCAACGGCAACTGACACCTCATCTATACTCTTATCTTGAATAGACTCTAGCTTTTCAAAACGTTTTGATTGATCTGCCAATATCGTATCTTTAATTTTGGCAATTTCATTGCGAAAAATTTCAGATTCACTGGTATATAATTCAAAGAATGGCTCTAAAGGTATAAATCGATCCACAATACCAGGGATTTTCTTAAGAAAACCTTTTTCCACCAGCCAATCGGTAATTTCTAGTACTTTTTCATAAGTCAACTCTTCATGATCTTCCATTAAATGAAGGTATACTTCTGATGAAGTCGCCCTTGGCACTCTTAGATATACTAAATAGACTAAAATCTGCTCTTCAGTAAAACCATATCTCGTGAATATTTCTTTGGTGTATTCTTTTAAACTCATAAGTTCTTCTCCACTTATCTCTTTATATTTTCAATGAAATTCATTTTAAAATTTAATTAACACGAATTTCTTTTTATTATTTTTATTATATTTTAAAATCTATAATAATTTTATCTTAGTTATATGGAATAATATAATACTCTTTATTTTTAATGTTAAGTTTTCCTTAACTATACGATTATTATTGATAGATCTTTATTTAATTAATAAAATTGGAAAGATAAATCAGAGATACTTCCCAATTATTTTTTCTTTCTAAACATATTAAGAACTGCTAATATAAGTATAAGAGAAAAAACACTATAGTATATTATTGTAAAAATAAAATCAGACTCAGGTTCTGAAGCAATAGATTCTCTTTTCTCGATTATTACGTCTATATGTGCAGTATTATTCATGGTATCGTTAGCAAAAAAACTAATTCTATAACTTCCATCGGGTAAATTACTCCATAAACTTTGTTCAATACTTGAATTGCTCGTGAAGAAATATTTCTCATTACTTATATTAATCGTATACCATATTTTATCTAAATTAAATTCATTAACAATAATAATGAAATTTGGAGATTCTTTACCAAATTGCAATCTTGATTCAGGATATTCTAAAGTTAAATTTGGGGCAATAATGTCTTTTCTAAGTGTAAGTTCTGAGGAATAATGGTTACCTAAAGAATCATTAGCCCAAAATGAGATAATTGCAGTCCCATTCTCTATTAATTCCCAAGCATCTTGATCGATTTTGCCAGTGGAACCAGTGTATAAATAATTAGTTGAAGATTCATTGATTTTATACCATGTACTATTTAAAGTAAACCAATCGGGTTTTAATTTAAATTGATCAATAGTTACATTAAATTCGGGTGAGTCTTTACCATATAAGTTATAATCTACGGGTTTATGAATATTAACTTCTGCTCCTCTTTTTATTATCGTCATATTATCAATTAAATAAATATTACTATAGTCATCCGGCATAGCCCATGTCTCGAAATTCAGGCTAGTTTTCTCATTAATATCATCCACATTTACGTCAACAATTACGAAATGATAGGTGCTATTATAGAAAGGAGCATAATCTGGACTAGCGGCTAATTCATATAATGGTGCTCCAGCACCCCCCGTTATTACATACATAGGATTTGATGGATTTTCAAATTCATAGGAACTTGAACTGTCAAAAAATTTAAATCGACTCATAGGATAACTTCTTTCATAATAATGGTTATGTCCTGCAAATACAAGATCAACGTCGTATTTTTCGAAGAGAGGGCACCACTCAGAGATTAAATCATTTAAATCTTGACGATTTGGCATAGAATTAAAAATTGGTTGATGCATATAAACGCATTTCCATAATGTATCATTATCTTGCTGAGCCTTTTGGAGCTCTGTTTCTAACCAACTTGTTTGAATGGTTCTGTCGCGTTCAGTATTTAAACCTATAAAATTGACTGGACCTATGTTAAATGAATAGTAATAAGAATTAATTCCATTTGAGGGTAATAAGATATTTTCATACATATTTCCATCTAATTTTTCATGATTTCCCTCAATAAAATATCCAAGAGCCTTTCTACTTAAAGGTTCTATATCATCGAAGTAGGCATTCCATTGACTCTGAATAGTACCATCTTCAACTATATCACCAGTATGAATGAAAAAATCAATATCATCAAAATTCTCCATAGCCTGCTCCACAAGCTCACTCCTTTGCTCTCTTTGTGTACGTGAATCTCCAAAGAACATAAATTTCAGCTTACTTACTGTTCTATTCGAAGCTGTTGTAAAATTTAAAATCTCTCTATAGTCAGACGAACTAGAATAGACTTGATAAAAATAGGTGGTATTTGCATCCAGATCAGATAAATAAACATTATAAATATAAGTACCATCAACACCATTTACTAAAGCCGGTTCTGTTAAATTATCCCCTAATAAACTATCTTTTGAGTACACTACTTCTGGATCAGAAGCTTGACTTTCAGTATACCAGGATATTATAATTGATTCATTAGGTGCCTCTGTTGCCGTTAATCTTATCCCTTTAGGGGTGAACTCATTATCAGAACTTAAAAGTTTTTCGATACTGACATTATCTTGAATGATAACATGTTGGTTAAAATTTAATAATAAAATTAGTATTAAAGAAAATAGAATTAATTTAATTGCTTTTTTTTTAGAACGATTTAAATGAGTCAAAATTCTAATTACTCGTCATTTTTTGTTAATAATAATAAAGGAATTAAATAATATTATAAACCTATCTCTTCTTTCTTGAGATAATTTGAAATATTGGAAAATCATATAAGGACATTTTTATCAATTAATATGGGAAAGATTATTCCTTAATCCTTTTAATATGGCATTATTTCTTTATAATTAAAGCAATTTAGGTGCTTAAAATATAATGAAAAAATATGGCAAATATTTGATTGGTTCTTTTGCGTTACTGTTGATTTTCTCGACGTTCCTAACCGCAAATGTTGCTGCTACTATTCCCTCTACTGACAAACAAGTATCAGTTGCAACGGATCATTGGCAAGCAAATGTAAACGCTAATGAAATGACTATGCTTGCATTTCAATTTAATTTACGACTTCGATTCATGGCAAATGTGAATTTATTCCTTGAGGGAGATTGCGAAACCCATAAACTAGCAAATAAAGATTTTATCATTGAAATAGAAGGAAATGGCGATCTACTTATGAATATGACCTGCACTGAAGAACAAAAAGAATTAGGACTAATGATGGGGAATACTTATCAAATACGTAACAGAAATCGCTTTCAATATCAGGAAGGTTTTGTATGTAATCTTGATTGTAATGGTACATTTACAAAGGCACAGATTAGAATTCGAGCAACTAATGAGAATCGAATTGGTACATGGGCATATTATGATGAAGCTACAGGTGAATGGGTAGCTGTTCCAACAACTGTTCAAGATGACTACTTAACTGCAGAAATCACACACTTTTCATATTGGACCATTTTAATTCCTGATTACACAATGGTAATTGTTGTTAGTGTGTTTGTAGGAGCTATTGCGGTAGCTATCATTGGATCAATCATTTACATACGTAAAAGAAAAAGAACTACAAATTAAATCCAATTATTTTTTTTTTTTCAATTATTATAATTTATTAATTAAACATAAAAGTAGAATAGTTAAAATGGGTTCTTTGAAAATAGCAAGAAAAAAGTGGTTGAGTTTACTCTTTCTCTTGTTAGTGTTTTTTGAGTTTAATTTGCTATTAACCCAGATATTAGCATCAAGAACCGTAAACGTTGGTGGATTGTCAACCGATGATCATATCAATCCGAATGAAACCGTGAAATATATTTTTTCTAATCAGATTATTTTTGACATTACTACTAATACATCAATAGATCTTCACATTGAATATGATAATGGAATAAGAGATCGCCAAACCTACTTTCAAATAAATAATTCTAATCCAATATTCCTAAATATTACTTCAAAACCAAATATTCAAAATTTTGGAATGACTAAAACTCCACAGGGACCTGTGAAGGAGGGTACTCCGTTTCAATATCGCTATAATTGTATCTTTCGAGTAAAAACTAATACGACGGTAGAAAAACTAACTATTGAAGGATCAAAATTACCCAAATATGGATTTAATCCTGAAACAAAGTATTCCTTAGCGATCTATGATAACACAAAAGATTCTTGGGAATTAATCGAAACTTTAGAAAAAGTAAATGAATCAAGTTCAGAAGTTTTCTTTGAAGGGATACTATATGACTTGGAAGCGGATAAGGATTATTTCATTACATATTTTGAATTAAGTGATGTTTTTAATGGATGGATATGGATCTTGGTTATTGTTATAGGAGCAATAGGAGTTGGAGCAATAGGTATTTTAATCTCAAAAAAAGATTATTTCCAATATCTAAAAACAAGGACAATACCTATTGAAAAAGGAGCACATCGTCTTTCTTTAGAGGAGGTCTTAGAAAACGAGAATAGAAATAAAATCATAGATATAATATTGAAGGAACCCGGAGTACACTTTAATGAATTACTTCGGCGGACAGGACTAGCAGCAGGCAATTTAGTTTGGCATTTAGACATCCTCGAAACATACAAAGTTATTGGTAAGAAAAGAATAGGAAAATTTATTGCCTACTTTCCATATTATCAAAAAAATCCCATCTCGAATATAGATCTTCAACTAAGTAAGAGTAGATTAACTTTAGAGATTTTAGAAATGATAGAAGAAAATCCCGGAATTTGGAATAATTTAATCAAAAATAAATTCAAAGTTGATCATAAAACTATTCATTATCACTTAGAAAAGCTTAAGGAATTGAATCTTATAAAGTTAAGAAAAGATGGTAGAAAAAAGAAAATATATCCTAATCTTGATTCTGATTTTTATAATAATAGGCCAACCGATTAAATACTGCTTAACCATTGGTTGAGTTGTGGAGCAAATATAATCAACAATATAAATAAGATAAAAAATACGATACATGATATAAATTTTGGAGTGATACTAGGTCCTTGAGCAATATTTTGCGCTCTTTGTCTAAACTCCTTTTCCTTTGCTTTGTAGAATGTTTTAAGTCCTTTTTGGGTAAGATATAGGGTTCCATTTCGTTCTTCAATATAGTTTCCCTTAATTAATTGCTCCAAATGTTTTTTAGCAACATTCACATCCAAATTGGTATAGAAAAAATCTGCAAACCCCTCATAATATAAGCGTCCAGCGGATAAGCCACTCTTAAAATTAGATAGTAATTCTTGAATAGTCAAATCTTCTCTACGAATACTACCAATGATATAAGCAGTTAATCGGGTATTGTATAGATTATCAGCATATACTTTTATCGAACTTATTTCAAAATCCTCCTCCTTAACAAGCAACTCTCGAATAATTGTAATTCCATCAATAAATACCAAAATCGCAATAATAATTCCCACTATTGCGTCTACAAAGTAAATCTTAAAAATAGCAAATGTCAAACCAATTAATACACCCACGGAGAGTCGAATATTTAATGATGCATCTTTAGAATCACTTAGAAGGGATAAATTCCCAGATATTCTTCCCACCATACCTTTAAGAAACAATAAACCAAAATTCAAAACTATTGAGACAATTCCAATGATATATGCTTGGATTGTGGGTATTATTGAGCTTGGGTTTAATAGATCTTCAATTCCTGACCAAATCAAACTAAATCCCGTAAAAAGCATTATCCCAATAATTATAATACTTGCTAGTTTATCTCTTTTGAATTTGAAACTCAAAATCACGATAATCCCAATTTTGATTAAATCTGTTAAATTTTCAAATCCTTCCGTTAACATTGCTTGTGAACCAAGCTGTAAACCAGTGAGAATTTTCATGATAGACAAAATAATTAAAAATATAGCAGTCGCACCCATGGCGGTTTTTTCAGAGAAAAAAATCCGCATGTAATGTGAGGTATAAAGATTATGATAATAACTTACCTTTACTAACCGTTTTCCCTCTTCTGTTAATTCGATAATATTGTCTGATTTGAATTTAATTAATTTCTCTTTTTTTGCGATTAAGAAATACTCTTCTACGTCTTCATCAGTCACAAGAACTTGATTGGTAGCGGCAATAAACAAAGGACGCATCCGTTTTTTAATCTTGTCAATTTTATCCACACCTTCATAGACCAGACAAAGAAAAGCATAGAGAAAATTATCGTGGGGTTCATGGCGTCCTGGGTAATGTTTTGCCATTAATTTATATTCTTCCGATCTATGACTAACACCTTGCTTTTTATGTAAATAATTTGCTTTTAATTCTCTAAATGACATCAATTAGAATATCTTATCATTATTTTTTTATGTTGTGAATTTGAATAGAATATAAAAATCATCTTTAAATTGATCTGGGGTTTTTTTTACTTAAGTTGGATCCAAAAGAATTTCTTGAGTTTCTCAAGGAAAGACGTAGCATTCGGGCTTTTCAAAAAGAAGAAATCAAGGAGAAACATCTTAAGATGATATTAGAAGCGGGGAGATGGACTCCAAGCGCTTCTAATCGTCAACCATGGGAATTTATCATTATTAAAGATAAGGAGATATTACAAAAAGTCTCAGAAACAGCGATTTATGGTAAATTTTTTAAGCGTGCTCCATTAGCGATTGTAATAGTTGGTAAAACCTCCGAAAGTCCGAACTGGTATAAGATCGATACTTCTTTAGTTTCAATGCAGATGATGTTAATGGCATGGTCATTAGGCATTGGAATTTGTTCGATTGGTTCGATGGATCGAGAAAAGGCTAAAAAGTTATTAGGGATTAATAAAGAGGATTATTTACTCACCATCTTACCTTTTGGATATATCAGAGGAAACATTCCAAAACCAACCCTTAGAAAATCACTAAGTCAAATAATGAATGAAATTTAATCCTTCAAATCTTCCTAATTGATAATATTAGTCAAACTTAAACATTAATTCTGATTAATATTCAATTGAAATAGATATTATGAATCATAGAATTGAAAAACTTCGCAATCAAAGTCTTCAGGCAACGCCCAAGATCTCTTTAGAGAGAGCATTATTGATTACTGAATTCTATCAAAAAGATATTGCTTTCAAAGAGACTCCCCCAGTAAGAAGAGCAAAAGCATTTAAATATCTGTTGGATAATAAAAAGCTATGTATCAATAAAGGGGAGTTAATCGTTGGAGAACGAGGACCTGAACCAAATGCGACTCCAACTTATCCAGAAGTATGTTGTCATAGTATTCAAGATTTAGAAATACTTGATAATAGACCAAAAGTATCATTTGCCGTATCTGATGAAGTTAAGCGTCAAAGTGAAGAGATAATTATACCATATTGGAAACATCGTTCAATTCGAAATCAAATATTCAATCAAATGGATAACAATTGGATTGATGCTTACGAGACAGGTATCTTTACAGAATTTATGGAACAACGAGCACCGGGTCATACTGTCGCAGGAAAGCAGATTTGGCAGAAAGGATTATTAGATCTTAAAAATGAGATACAAATTAATATGCAACTCCTTGATTTTTTTAACGATCCTGATGCTTTCAATAAACGTGAGCAGTTAAGAGCAATGAATATAGTAGCTGATGCTATTATTAATTTAGCAAAACGCTATTCAGTACAACTTGCAAACATGGCTGAATTAGAAAATGATGAGACAAGAAAAGAAGAATTACTTACTTTGGCAGAAATCTGTTCGCATGTGCCAGCTAATCGACCAAGAAATTTTTGGGAAGCCTTACAACATTACTGGTTTATTCATTTAGGTGTAATAATAGAATATAATACATGGGATTCCTTTAATCCTGGAAGATTAGATCAACATCTTTATCCCTTTTATACTCAAGGAATAAAAGATGGTTCTTTAACACGAGAAAAAGCCTATGAACTCCTTCAAGCGTTCTGGGTTAAGTTCAACAATCAACCTGCACCACCAAAAGTAGGAGTTACCGCCGAAGAAAGTAATACCTATACTGATTTCTGCAATATTAACATTGGTGGATTAAAAGAGGATGGGACTGATGGAGTAAATGAATTATCTTATATGCTATTGGATGTTATTGAAGAGATGAGAATAGTTCAGCCTAGTAGTAACGTACAAGTCAGTAAAAAAACTCCAGACCAAATTTTAATAAGAGCTTTAGAGATCATTAAAACAGGTTTTGGGCAACCATCACTTTTCAATACCGATCTTATTATTCAAGAATTAATAAGACAAGGAAAATCAATTGAGGATGCAAGAAATGGAGGAGCAAGCGGTTGTGTAGAAGTTGGTGCTTTTGGAAAGGAATCTTATATTTTGACTGGTTATTTCAATTTAGTCAAAATTCTCGAAATAACTCTTAATAATGGTATCGACCCTCAGACTGGCAAACAGATTGGATTAAAAACAGGCCATTGTTCCAGTTTTAACAATTTTAAAGCTTTTTTAGATGCTTATAATAAGCAATTACAGTATTTTCTTGATATTAAAATAAAAGGCAATCAGATAATTGAACGTATATGGGCAGAAAGTCCCGCCCCATTCTTATCTCTTTTAATAGAGGATTGCATTAAAAAAGGAAAGGATTATAATGATGGAGGTGCGAAGTATAACACTTCTTACATTCAAATTGTAGGGATGGGCTCGATTACTGATTCACTAGCGTCCATAAAATATAATGTTTTTGATAAAGAAATTTTATCCATGGAAAAGATGGTTGAAGTATTAAATAAAGATTTTCAAGGATATGAGACTCTTCATCAGAAATTTCTGTCAAAAACACCTAAGTATGGTAATGACAATGACTATGTTGATGAATTGACTAAAATAGTATTTGATATGGTATATAATATTGTTGAAAATCGCCCAAATACAAAAGGTGGAGCATATCATATAAACCTACTTCCTACTACCGTTCATATCTATTTTGGGAAAGTGACTGGGGCTACTCCTGATGGTCGTAGATCACAAATGCCTCTTTCTGAAGGAATCTCACCTGTTCAAGGTATGGATGTCAATGGACCAACTGCCGTTCTCAATTCAGCATCTAAAATCGATCATTTACGAACTGGCGGTACATTATTAAACCAAAAATTTACCCCAGAATTGCTAAAAACTATTGAAGGTATTGAAAAAGTAGCTAATTTGATTAGATCTTATTTTGAGAATGGTGGTCATCATATCCAATTTAATGTCGTGTCAGCGAATACATTACGAGCAGCACAAGACTCTCCGAAATTATATAGTGATTTAATTGTCAGAGTTGCAGGTTATAGTGATTATTTTGTAAATTTAGGCAATGATTTGCAGGATGAAATTATTAAAAGAACTGAACATACCTCCTACTAGAATAAATAGCTTAGAGAAAACTCTACTTTTTAATAGGAATCGTAAGTTCTTCAATGGTTTCTGGCGCTTTTGATAACTTAATAAAACCATCTTCTGTAATCAATACTGAATCCGAGTGCCTAAAGCCTCCTAAATTTGGGATATATATCCCTGGTTCAACGCTAATTAACATATTTGGCTCAAGTTCTCTGTCATAACCTTCAGCTAAGAATGGAGCTTCATGACCAGTTATTCCTAGACCGTGTCCAGTTCGATGAATAATATAATCCCCGTATCCTTTTTCTGTTATAAATTTTCGAACTTTTTTATCTATCTCACTCATTAACTCTCCCGGTTGAAGCATACTGTAAGCATATTCTCTTGCATTAAACATAACATCAAATACTTTTTTTGCTCTCTCTGATACTTTGCCAAGGAAAAATGTGCGTTCAATTTCTACTCCATATCCATCTACTTGAGCATACACAATCGAGACGTGAGGTCCACCCTCTTCCATCTGTGCAAAAATTTTCGGAATGATATGAGGATCATGAGAAAAAGAAGGTGGCCACACTGCTGCGGTAGTTTTACATACCATGAAATTAGCGTTGGGGATATCAGTAATAATTTTTGAAGTCATTATTCCTGTGATTTTCTGGTATATTGCAAATTCATGGATTCCTGGTTGACACATTTTTAAAAGTTCCTTATGCCCTTTGTTAATCACCCGGCATGCATGAACCGAGCGTCCGACTTCATAGTCAGTTTTTATTATACGTGCTTCATTAATTATATCTGTAACAACCTTATTTCCCGGTGTTCGATGTGAGATTCCTATCGGTAATGATGATTCGACACCTACTTTTTTATCTTTATCAATTAAATTCTGGTACACATCATACCAGTTTTGACCTTTAGGAGCGGGAAATTCGTAATAAGATTCATAATTGAGGTCACATAAAGCTCTAGATTCAACATGACTTTTCTCTAATAGCGGCACTAGCATACTAGGTGTATCATTACCCTTAATTATTAAAATAAATGGACGCTCATGTACATTATTCGCAAAATTGGTTAAATAATAAATATTCACCGGATCAAAGGAGACATAATAATCTAATTGTTGCTTTCTCATCTCATTTCTTACTTTTTCTAATCGGTAGTTCAACTCCTCCTTAGATGGTGGTGAAACAATTGCTTTAGGTTTACTTGTCATAATAATCATCTTGTATAGTATACTGAAGTTATAAATACTTCTAGAAAATGGAATTTACAATCTTTAAAAAGTCTTAGTTATCTCTATAAGTCATATGATTTTTTAATACTAATAAACATCCAAGCCAGATATGGTTTAATAACATAATCTTTTATATTTAGATCGCTAAACATGGCCTTTAACTCCTCAGTTATATACCCTGCTTTTAATGAACCTAATGGTTCATTAATCTTTTTTAACGCATTTGGTACTACAACTTTCGTAGCAAATTTCAGCAATCCGTAGAAAAATCTGCGTGAATTCCTACGAAAATCAAAAATAAGAATGATTCCATCATCTTTTATGATACGTAAAAGTTCTTTAAATGCAAGTTTAGGGTCGTACCAATGATGTAAAGAAAGAGAACTGATAATAAAATCTACAGATTTATCATCTAAAGGAATTTTCTCAACACTTCCTATTTTAAATTTAATTTTTTCATCCAAGTGAGCTTTTGTAGCTCTAATCTTAGCTAAATTAAGGATTTCTTTTGATAAATCCATAGCTATAAGTTCAAGATCATTAAATTCATTAGCAATTTGTACAGCAAGATTTCCAGAACCACATCCAACATCTACCAATATTCCATGCAAATCATAATGCTTTAATTCAGATATAATTCTTTTCCGCAGTATTTTAAATGGAAAAAAGTTAGTCATTTTCTCAAATGCTTTTGCTACCTCAGGATCATCAAGCGCCTCTATACTGACAATTCTTTCAATTTTTTTCCGAGGTACACTAAAAATTAGGATAACTAAAATAATACAAGCTAAAATAATTAAGAATAAAGTCCACTGATTCATGATTGAAAACTAAAGTGAAGGTGAATTTAAAAATATCTTTAAAAATTTCTAATTTGGATTTATTCTTGCTCTAATGAGAATTTAGATAAAAATATAATTCTATTTCTCATTTTTATAGATATGAGTAAAGGTTATTTCGGTTTAGTATTGCATGGCCATATACCATGGTGTAAAAAATCTGGTACATGGCCTGCGGGCGAGGAATGGTTATTTGAGGCGATGAATGAGACTTACATTCCTATGTTAAATATTTTGAGGGAACTTAAAGAAGAAAATTTAAAAACAGCAATTACTATTAACATTACTCCCACTTTAGCAGAGCAATTTGCAGATGAATACATGAACCAAAGATATACTGAATACATGGATAATCTCATTTCGAGAGCTAAAAATGATATTCAACGCTTTAAGAATCAACCAAGAAGAAAGGATTTAGCAGAATCGCATTTAAAAAATTTTGAGCATATTTTAGATACGTATTATCATAATTATTATCGAGATATCTTAGGAAGCTTTAGGTGGTTACAAAATGAAAAAATAATTGAATTAATTTCATGTGCAGCAACACATGCTTTTCTTCCTCTTATGGAAAGCGATTCGGGTATTTTTTCACAGATTCAATTAGCCGTAGATACACATAAGAAATATTTTGGAAAACCACCTAAAGGTTTCTGGTTACCTGAATGTGCATATCGTCCTAAAATTTATACTAATGGAGAATTTCGAGAAAGTATTGATTACTGGCTGCATAATTCTGAAATTGAATATTTTTTTGTAGATTCCCATGGCATCTTGGATGCAGAAATACTGGAATCGAATAACAAGATAGGGTTAAATACCAACATTGGTTATGATTTAGAGTCCGGAATCTCTGTGTTTGGAAGGAATAAAAAGGCTAGCAGGCAAGTTTGGGATGCAAAAATAGGATATCCTGGAAATGAGTTCTATATGGAATTTCATAAAAAAGATGAAGAATCGGGGTTAAATTATTGGAGAATTACAAATAAAGATATTGGTAATCAGGCAAAAGAGCTATATCATCCTGAAAAAGCCATGGAACAAATTAAAGATAATGTCACTCATTATCTTTCCCTATTAAAGGAAGAAATTAACGCATTTTATGATGCATATGGAACTCAAGGAATTATTGTTTCTCCTTTTGACTTTGAGTTATACGGACATTGGTGGAAAGAAGGCATTCAGTGGCTTAAATTATTATTTCAGTCAATAATTAACGCGAATGATATTGAAATGATAACCATTTCGGAATATTTATCCGTTTATAAGCGAAATTTTTCGACTATCAGGATGAAAGAAAGTAGTTGGGGTGAAGGAGGCCACTTCCAAGTATGGTTAAATCCTGAGCATGGATGGATCTGGCCCTACATCAACTCTTCGATTAAGCAATTTGAAGATGTGTTAGAAAATCCCCCAAATTCTGGAGATTGGGAACAAAGAGTTCTCAAACAAACTGCACGAGAACTTTTATTGATGGAGGGTAGCGATTGGCCATTTCTATTATATACAAAACAAGCAAAGGAATATGCAAATCAGAGATTTCATAAGCATCATCAATTTTTTAATAAATTAATCTGGGCTGCGAAAAATCTGAACGATCAAACCAGATTATCTGTAAAAGATTTAGAGAATATTGAATCAATGGACTCATGCTTTCAAGATTTTAATCTGAAGTATTTTAAACGAATTAACCCAACAAAATGAAGGCTTATAATCAATTAAAAATAATATAAAAATTGAGTTGATTTATTATGGTTTGGGAAAAATTAGAACCTCATATTGTCTGGGATATCTTTGAGAATATAATCGCAAATACTCCTCGTCCTTCTAAACATGAGGATAAAATTAGAGAGACCATAAAAGAGTGGTTAGTCCAACAATCACACCAAAAGGATCTGAAGCTAAAATTAACGGAAGATCAGGTAGGAAATATATTAATAAAAAAAGCGGCTACCCAAGGTTTAGAACAAGTGCCTCCTCTTTTACTGCAAGGACATATGGATATGGTCTGCGAAACAGATAGGGCCAATGGTTATAATTTCCATCAACAAGGTATTCCAATAAGAATTCAGGAGAATAATGAATGGGTTGACGCAGACGGTACTACTTTAGGGGCAGATAATGGGATTGGCGTTGCATTGGCTTTAGCGCTTATAGTGGATACCCAAGATAACATCTCTCATGGTCCACTTGAGGTACTTTTTACAGTCAATGAAGAAGACGGTTTTACCGGAGCGATGAACCTAGATGTTAAAACCTTAGGAATTAAGAGCAAACATATGATAAACCTTGATAGTGGTCCATTGGGAATAATTACTATCGGATCGGTGTGTGGGGGACGAGTATTTTTTGAAAAAAAATTTGAGTGGAATGAAGTCAAGGATAATGAGAATTTGCTTTTTATGATGCTCTCCATTGATGGACTTTTAAGTGGACATTCGGGGGATGATATTCATCTTCCAAGAGCCAATGCTAATGAATTAATGAGTAGAATTTTATCCCAGCTACGAGGAAAAATTGACCTTCATTTATGTGAATGGAATGGAGGTACTAAATCAAATGTTATTACTCGCAAAGCTGATGTAAAGTTTGCTTTTACTTCATCAGATAAAAATATAGTTGAGGATATTATCAAGAAAGAAATTGAAAAAATTTCTAATTATTATCAATCTACCGCAGAAAGTACTGAAGTTTTTGAACCACACTTAACCCTTTCATGGAAATATGACAAACCAACGAAATCTCTCTCAATTGAAGATACCAATCTCGTCATAAGGACTTCAAGTCTTATCCCTCAAGGAGTATTACGGTATTCCTATTTTCACAAGGGCAATGTAGAAAGTTCAAATAATTTTGCAATACTTCATACTCTTGGGGATAATATCCGTATAGAAATATATCCACGGAGCCTCATCCGTACTGAGTTAGAGAGCTTTAGGCGCAAGATGATACAATTAGGAGAATTTGGTGGCTGGAACATGACACTCCGACCAGTTTTGCCTGAATGGGAACCAAAACCAAAATCAAGGTTTCTTAAATATGTAAAGGAACAATATGAAGCAATTTTAAATCAGGATGTGAAGACTTCGATTGTACATGGAGGACTAGAAACAGGAGAGATAGGAAATAAAATTCCTGGAATTGAGATGGTAGCTGTAGGTCCTACTGTTGAAAATGCACATACTCCAAATGAGCAATTAAAAATAGCAGATGTAAAACCTATGTATCAAATTCTTCTGAGAATCGTTGAAAATTTCTCTAAATTTACGAGTTCATTATCCGAAGAATAATTCTCTTAGCTTTCTTCCAATGTAATAACTTCTGTTAAATATTCAATTGCTTTTTGGCTTTTTTTTGGATCAAGTTTACATTCAGTAATCTTCCAAAATCGATATTCACTATTCAAGTAAGCGGGACAATTATTTCTAATATTTTCTGGACAATCAGTAATTTGCCAGCACTGAAATGTTTTTTCTTGATAAAATTTATGAAACTTTTTAGGCAATTTGCTAAAATCCATTTTAGTTTCTCTAAGATACTTACTTAAGTCATTTGAATTATAAGTATTCCAAAAGAGTACTTTTTTATTTTTATTTTCTTGTGATTTAAGAAAATCAAATACTGCTGCCATAGCTTTACCAGTATATGTCGTTTCAAGTTTAAAGCCTTTTTCTTCTCCTTCTAATTCCACAACTTTATCAACAGCAAATTGTCCTCGTTTTGTTTTAACTCCATATTCAGAACCAAGATATCCTTCAATCAATTCAAAGTCATCCTCATCAATATGAATATCCGGTATTGTTTTATCTTTTCTTCTCAAATATTTTAGAGCTTTGTTAGCATTTTTCATAATAATAGAGGCATTCACAATCCAATCCATACTAACTGCAACAGCATAAACTCTGGTTTTCAGCCCTAATAATTTAAATCCTGCGATTAAGCCTGCTGCGGTTCCACATGTACCAGCCGCTACAAAAATAACATCTGGTTCTTCTATAATTCCGGAATCAATTTGTTGCTTTAATTCTATAGCTGCATTTATAAAACCTATAATCCCTAATGGAGAGCCAATACCAAAAAATAAACTTCCCCCTGGCAACATTGCATAATTCTTCGGATGAAAAATCTTAAAAACAATAGCATTGAATGCTACACCAAGAATTCCTTTATTAAAATGAAGTTTTGCCTTAAAATAATTATAAAGGAGTAAAGATTGTTGAACATGCCAAGTAAGTGGTTGGTGAAAGAAAAAAAGTTCGCATTTTAGATTAAAAAGCTTACTTATAATTGCACATGCTAAGCAATGATTGGAACCATACCCTCCAATGGTAATTACCCCTTTCCTTTTCTTCTTTAAAATCCTCCCAAAAATAAATTCAAACTTCCGCAGTTTATTTCCTCCGTAGATATGATAATCTTTATCATCACGCTTTATCCAGAGTTCACCTCCCTCAATTCCTAAATATTTTTCAACTTGCCGTAGCCTTTCGACTGAAGTGGGTACATTCGATAATATAGGAACCCAAGGAATCTTTTCTTTTAGTCCTGGGTATACCTCAAATAATAAAGGTTTATTTCGGCTCATAGATGTTCCCATTTTTTAAATTATTTTAAAATGTATCCAATACCTTGAGATATAATTTTGTTCATAGATTCTAGTTTATTAAAATGCTTTTCAATCATCAATTCTTCTGCAATAATCTCAAAATCTTCAAATAGAGAATATTCTTTATAGATTAGATTCTTATTCTTTAGATCAGAGGGATTAATAGGTTGATCTTGTTCTGAAAATTCAGCAAGAATGCCCTCTTCACGCTCCAATATTATGTTGTGATAATTTTTTAACTTTTCTTTAATCAATGATTTACCTAATATTGGATCTCTGTGCCCAGTTACTACAATATCAAAATC
Source organism: Promethearchaeota archaeon (assembly GCA_016840165.1). Taxonomy (GTDB): domain Archaea; phylum Asgardarchaeota; class Lokiarchaeia; order Sigyniarchaeales; family SOKP01; genus SOKP01. The sequence goes on along the minus strand of JAEOSU010000048.1, from coordinate 24,530 downwards.
TATATTCAATAATCTCTGAATCGATTTTTCAAAATCTATCAAATTTGCATCGATATTTCCATAATAAGGATGATTAGTTAAATCTATATCTCCTAGAAAACCTATCTTCGATGATAATTCAATGAAAGAACAATGTCCCGCCGTATGGCCAGGAGTATGTAGTACTTTAAGTTGTATCCTATCGCCTATGTCAATTATTTCGTTATCATCAAATGTAATATCTATCGGAGTGTCTTTCATACCTAGCATAGTGAACATTTTTTCCAGTTCTTGTCCAACGCCTTCATGTTCAATATCATAATAAGGGATCATTTTATCGATATTTTCAATGATCGGTTTATCTAAAATATGGCAATGGAATTTGGCATCTGGTAAATAATGGTTACCAGAAATATGATCTTCATGCCAGTGGCTGAGAATAACATGCTCTATTTTATAAGTACGTGTAAGTTTCCTTAAATATTTCCCTGAGATTCCAGTATCTATTATATAATTATCTAAGAGTAGAGAATTAGAATATGGATATCTCGCTCGGTTTTTTCCTTGAATAAAATAGACATCTTCATGAATATCCGATATATTCTGAGCTTTTACCGCCATATACTTCTTATATCCAATTTTAAAAAGGAAAATAAGTGAACTAAATTAAAGTTTTCCATGCTAATATCTATTTTCGTTTGGTTTATATGTTTAAATTATGAATTAAGTAATTGGAACTTAATCACTTAAATTGGTATTTAAAATGTATTATAAATGCCCAAGTTGCACAAGCATGAGAAGACCAAAAATAATTCGCTATTTCCCTCCAAAAATAGCAAAATGTTTAGATTGTGGATACCAAGATAAGGAATCTATCTTTATAATTGAGGAATCGTCCAATAAATCTCTCATTAGTGCAATAAACTGATGTTCTGTATTTTTCTTTTTTTTTCTTAATTAATTTTGAGTTAAACGTAGATATTCATCATTTAGATCAATTAACCAGCATAATCCTACCCTTTCTAAGAAATTAACGAACTCATCAGAGCTCACATGTTTAGTATTATTCAGTTCCAGGTCAAATTCCTCAAATAAATTCGAAAGGTAAGTTTTCGTCAACTCCTCTATTGTGCTAAAATCAACTGTTGGATTGAGGAATAATGTTGCTGTAAATCCTTTAAAAGAAAATATGATCTTGAGTTTTAAATTAGCACCGTTTATATCTATTCCAGGTAATCCTTGTATGTTGAGCTCATGAGAGAGCAATTCAATCGCACTTACATACATCGGTATAAGGTCAATTTGGAATTGTTTTTCTTCTCGATGTGAGTGCGTTTTTTGTTTCATGAAAAATTGTATTGCACCTTTAAAGACCTCAAAAGAGACAATAGCTTTACCATCTTTATCTGAAATAAGACATCCTATGACGGGTGGAATTATGTCTTCAAAAGGGATCTGATTGGAGTTTAAATAGAAATCCTCACCACAATAGACTGAAGTTTTTGTAATTACCATTTTTTCCACCTTTTTTCTTTCGAAATAAAATATAAATTCAGTCTATTTAAAATGATAACAAAAAATGAAATTATGTTATTTTAACACATAATATGTTTTTTTTACACACAAAACTATAATAAAACAAGTAAGAAAAAGTTTTAATAGCTCCTCGCTAGATAAACTGTACAAGAAGCGGGTTCTCCGCATATTAGGCAGGTAGCGAACTCCCGTTTTTCCTCACCAACTCGCTTTCCTCTTACAAAAGCACCTAAATCTTTTTCTACAACTTCCGCACATTTCTCTCCATCCTTATCAATCGAGCAAAATCCACATGCCACTATTTTCCCGTTGTTAATTGCTTCTATTGCAGCATCTTTTTCGTAACATTCTTCGATTTGGGATTCAAAATCAATTAAAGATTTATGTTTAATCTCATTTGTATAGTTTTCAGCGATTTCATTTATTTTATTAATTAAATTCTCTTCTTTCACAACCAGTTTTTCACCATTATGTCGTTTTACTATTACTACTTGATGTTTTTGTAAGTCTTTAGGTCCAATTTCAATTCTAATGGGCACTCCTTTCAATTCCCAGTTGTAAAATTTACTTCCAGGTGAGTCATCAGAATCATCAATTTTAACTTTATAATGATTCTTGAATAAATTAAAAACCTCTTTTGCTTTATTTAATAATGCCTCTTCTTTACTTTTAAACAAAATAGGGATAATAATGATCTGAATGGGTGCCAAATCAAATGGCAAGACTAGACCTTTATCATCTCCGTGATAAGCTATCATTGCTCCATAGATTCTACTAATTGCAGGGCCATAACATGTCTGATAGCCATATTTTTCCTCCCCATCTTTATCTACAAACTTTATATTAAATGGCTTTGAAAAATTCTGACCAAGTAAATGTGTTGATGGCTGTTGCATCACTTTTCCTGAACCCATCAGTACATCTGCCGCAAACGTGGCTACAGCTCCAGGAAATTTATCCCATTGAGGCCTTTCAAAAAAGATAATAGGGATTGCAAATTCTTCTTGAAGCATCTCATAAGCCATTTCCATATCTTCTTTTACTTGGTCCATAGCCTCTTCCATGGTTGCATACACATTATGGGCTTCTATCCAGTGGAATTCTCTACCTCTAAAAAAAGGTCTTGTCATTTTAGTTTCATAACGCCAAACTTGACAGGATAAATATCTTTTAAATGGTAGATCCTTATAACTATGAATCCAAAAAGGATACATTTTATATAGAGCAGTCTCACTTGTAGGACGAAGCGCTAATCGTTCACTTAATTTACCAGAACTACCTGCTTCAGTGACCCAAAATACTTCAGGAGTAAAACCTTCCACATGTTGTGCTTCTAAATGAAAATTTGATTCAGGTATTAAGGAGGGCATCGTTAATGGTAAATGCCCATTCTTTTCTAATAACTCTTCATATTTTGCATACATTTTTTTAATAGTAATTGTGGCCCATTCTCGATACACAACAAATCCTTTCACATTATAACGAATGTCGGCAATTTCTGCTTTCGTCAATATTTCAGTGTACCAAGCAGAAAAGTCGTCTTCCTTTTTTACAGTAATACCCGTTAAAGGAATTTCAGTTCTCTTTTTTGGCATATGTTAATCATCTTTTCTAATGTAAGTAGCGTTAAATATTTTACTAGTAGAGCTTATTAGGAAAAGAACTTATGCCGAGTTACTTAAAAATAGGTATAAAATATCCTCTAAATTTTGAGCTAAATTTTAATGATCAAATTCAATCAGGAAGTAATTTTGCGTTTGTTATAATAAGTTTAGGTTTTAAAATGACTAAATACTTTTTAGATTCTAGGAAATCTTTAACACGATTTCCAATTTCTTGTATTCCTACAGAATTAGCCTCTGATTTAATCTCGTAGCTGATAATTGAGTAAGCATCCGACATCAAGTCTCTCTCTTTCTCTCCCGCTTTTTTTATCGAAACATTGGTGGCACCATAAGATCGCGCCACTTTTTTAATTTCCTCCTCTAAGGGTCCCATTGAAAAAAATTCTCGATTTTTATTCTCGATTTTTTGTATCAAAATCTTCTCTATTTGCGTCCTTGTTTCTTTATCATAGAAAGAAGTTAATTCCTTAGAGCATATATCCCTATATTTTCCCTTTATCAAAATTTCTTTATTTAAAATGAAATCGATTATAGTGTTATAATAATTTTCATCTAGGTTCTGAAACTGCTCTACATTTCTAACTAAATCCGTTAACTTATCAATGAGATCGTAATAAAACTTGAGATATACCTTAATATTTAATTTATCATCGATATTTTTAATTTCAGGATAGTATTTCTTTAAAATAAGATTAATTTTCTTGTTGCAAATCGCACACAGTTTCGCAATTTTATCTGTATAAGCGATGGATTTATGATTTAATAAATTTAAAATATCTTTTTCAAACTCTGAAAGCTCATTAAAAGTCTCAAAAATATTATTCTTGTATTTTTTTTCAATGTAAGACATTATAATTCAAATAAAATACGAATATATATGCTTAAGCTTTAAGCTTTAATATCCTAAGATATAAAGGAAAATAAAAAAATAAATAAGAAACAAAAAAATTTTAAAAATAGCTAATCAAAAAGATAAAGAAAATTTTATTTCCTAATTTTATACCAACTTTGATTTAATCTGCTTTGATCTAGATCTGAGGGTGACTTCTGTAACTTTAGCAACTTCAGAAACTTCTGCTTGAGTTTTACGGCAATTACTTGCCTTTGCGGCCATATAAATGACACTTGCGGCTAATCCTTTCGGATCTTTTCCGGTTCGCAATAACCCATTTTTTGAAGCTTCAGTCAACATATTGATGGCTTTCTTTTGAACTTCCATTGGTAAACCTAAATCATTACCAAAGCGAAATACTAATTGTTCAGCTGTAATCGGTCTATATTTCAATCCAATTTCTGGAAGGACCTCTTTTACTACCATCCCTAAACTTCTATGCACAGTTCTTCGAGGAGTCATGGATGCATCGCACACTTCTTCAAGAAGGCGTGGAAATTCATGTACTCGGATTGCTGCATAGAGGGATGCGGCGATAAAACCATCAATGGAACGTCCCATAGTCAATTTTTTCCTAGCAACTACACTATAAATTTTCCACGCTGTTTCTTTGATATATTCAGGGATATTCATTTTAGATGTGAGCATCTTCAATTTTGGCTTTGCTTCCCAGAAATTTCTTTCGATACTCGAAATCAACGAATTCTGAATCTTAGATAAGCGGGAAAATAGTGTTTTGCCTTTTGCATTGATCAGACGTCCCTTTGAGTCGATCTTGGTATTTGGTAGCATAGTGCGAGGTCCGAATTCTCTCCACCGAGGTTCGGTTCTTCTTCTTTTATTAACCTCTTCTACAGTATATGCACGTCTCTCATTTCCTACAAGATTTCGGCTTTGAATCATACCACAATTTAGGCAGACATTATCGCCATCTCTTGATTCAATGCAAGGATTATCGCAACACTGTTCACTGCAACTACCTGCTTTTGTTTCAGAGTTCTCTTTGACAGATCGTAGTCGGTCTCTATAACTCATTTTTACCACATTTCATTTTTTAATTCTAAGTATACTATTTAAATTCAGATACAAAAATGTAATCGTTTTAAATTATAATTCAAAACGAACTTTGCAATACTGAATAGTATTATCCAATGCAATATTAAGTAACTCCAATATTTAAAAATATTACTGTTAGACTTTGTTATATGTGCCCGTACAGATGTTATATGGGTATCTTATCCCATTATATTTTATAAATCCTATAGATATATTAAGTTCTAATTTCTCACTAAAGGTAATAATTGAGGGCCATTTGGTAGGATTAAGATACTAGCATCATTTCTATGCTTATGAAGAGCTAATTCTATAGCCTCTTCGACACTACTTGCATATTTTAATCCAATATTGCCAATTTCATTTTCAAGTAATTTGGATATTACAAAAATCTCTGCTTTCATCATTATACGTGCCAAGATTTGGATTTCCCATTGATCAGGAACCATGATTTGATGATTTCGAATTTTCTCATAAATTTCTATTGGCTTTAAGTTTGAAAAGAGTAATGCCTTAAAATGATCTTGACCTACACCTATACCATCAGAGCATTCATTCACAGAAATAATAGTCCCTCCTTCTTTTACTGCCATTTCTCCAATTGCCATACTCTTAACTGCTTGATATAAATTAATATCTAAAGGATATCCTCCATTTCCACAAATTACAATATCGTATGGTTTGGAAATTTCTTTAAAGATATATTTTAATTGATAATCTACGAGATGATCATGAACTTTTAATAAATCTCCTGCAGCAATTCGAGTAATTTTGTGTTCTTCATTGATACAGACATTAATAGTGAAATCAACACCTGCGATATGAGCAATTTCAGTTGAGATTTCAGCCATTGGATTCTTTTCATATATACCAAAACGAGAATATGGAGCTGCAATATTTTCTGCAGAATGATTGGCTTGAATAGTTTCAGCCCCCGCAATCCCCGGCACAATAGATTTACTTCCCCCAGAAAAACCAAAAAAGAAATGAGGTTCAACGTAACCAGTAAGAATCTTCACATCACTTTCATAGTAGTACCTATTAAGATATATTGGACTATTTGTGGACGTTTTGCCTACAAATACCAGGCTATCTTTATCTGTGGATTGATGGTTCTTAATATTTATTCTATTGATTAATTTTTGTCCCACCATCCTCTCAATTTCGTCATCATTCGAACTCCTATGTAATCCTGTGGCAATTAATATTAAGATATTCTCATCTTTGACTCCATAATTGTTTAATTCCTCGATGAGTGCCTGGAGGATAAGATGACTTGGAACAGGTCTAGTAGCATCATCAATGACAATACAAACATTGCTATCCTTCCTCTTCTTTTGGATTATGTTTTTTAAAGAAATACTTCCAATGGGGTTTCGGATAGCTTCTTTAATTGCTTTAATAGGTTTTGTAATAATTTTTTGATTAATGGGTCGTAAAATGGTTAAATTCCAATTCGGATTAACGGATATTTCCAGACCGTTTTTCCCATAATCTATTTTCATATATATCTCCTAGTAATTAATTTGCTTTTTATACTAAATTTAATTGCCATTAAAGTTATGGATATAAGTCTTAAAATTTTACTCACTATCTTCTAAAAGGTTTGAAATCTATCTCCTTGAAATCCCCAGTCTCTCAATACTTCTTCTGCCTTTTCTATAATCTCACTCTCAATAAATTCATGAACTGACATTTCTTTGTCAATATGACCTGCCGCATAACTCCAAATACTTTTATCTTTTAGTTGATGGTGAAAGATCTTATGGTAAAATTCTTCATCAAAAACGTCTTGGTGAATTAATTTTCGTTTATAGCTTTGGGGAGCTTTACATTCATATGTAGCTAAAATTGCTGTGCCAAAGCATACAGCATCAGCTCCCATTGCCAAGGCGGAAAGAAAGCCTCTTGCGTCACCGATACCTCCTGCTGCGATGAGGGGAATCTTCAATAATTTTCGAGCCATAGTCATATTTACCAACGTAGTGTTTTGAATGGGATTTTTAAACCCAGTACCCTCAACTCCGACAATCGTGACTCCATGAGCGCCTAACCTTTCTGCAGAAAGCGCATGTTTTAATGTGGTACATTTATGAAACCAAATAGATCCTGAATCTAATATCTTTTTAGATATCTTTGGAGCTTGATATGCAGAAGTCGTAAAAATTTTGATTCCCTCCTCGAGTGCAATATCTAAATAATCCATATAAAAATCTTCATTTCGCGGATGAGGTACTTTTGCGGCCATCATTGGGGGCATTATCGAAAAATTAACACCAAAAGGTTTATCGGTAAGTTTTTTCATTTTCTTCATTTCTTTTTTAAAATCTTCATTTGTCCCAAAGTTAAGAGCTGTAATGATGCCTAAACCCCCAGCATTTGAGAAACTGGCAGCAAATTCAGCTCGTCCTACACTTGCAAAAGCTCCCATAATAATTGGATATTTTATTTTTATAAGTTCTGTTATTTTTGTTTTCCATTTCATTAATTGTAAAACCTTTAATAAGTGAATTTAGATGTTTTTGTAAAGAAAAGCAAATTTAAATAGGTAATAATTTTATATTTTTAGAAATAGAAATTTATACTATTAAAAAAGAATAATTAATTTTCAGCTATTATATCTTAAGCCTTTTTTTTCTACCAAGATATACTTTCACACAGGAGAACATCATGGCTAAAATAATCAGAGATTTATGGATACTAACAAGCACAGGGGTCACATTATTTTCGAAAGTAAGTGATGAAGAGAGAATAAATCCCCAGCTTTTCGGGGCTCTCATGAGTGCTTTGAATACTTTTGCTGAAAAATTATCTGATGGAGGAATTTCTAATTTTGAGATGTCTAATATTCGATTTGTCATAGTAAAGCGTAGAGATTTTCTCTTTGTAGGAAGTGCTCCCAATAAAGTTAAAGAGAAAAAAGTTATTGGTGAATTAAAGATTATATCTGATAAATTTTTTGAAGTTTATACTCAAGAAAAATTAACAAACTGGGACAACGATATCAGTATCTTTTCTGATTTTGGAATCCATGTCGAGCAATCCTTAGATCCAACACAAAAATTAAAAGAAGCACTGTGGTAATAGTTCGGTATAAACCTAAAAAAAGCAATTTTCTTATTGTATATAATCATAAAAAATTTAAAATAGCGTAGATATATAATACTTGAAAAGTGATTAAATTACAGCGTTGAGTACATTTTAAAATGAAAAAAGTTGATAATAGGAAAGATTCTAAGATTGAAGCTGATAAGGTATTAGATAATGCGAATATTTTAGAGGATTATGAAGATATTATTAATAATAATAAATTAAACTCTTTTTCTATCCAAGATCCAAATAAATTTTTTCGCAATCTATCCACTCCCCGCTTTTTAGGCTCTTACCATATGAAGAAGGCACTCTATAACAAAAATACTACTATTAGCAATCTTTTAAAAGGAAATCTGGAACTAAAATATACAAAATCTCTTCGAAACATTGTTTTTAACCCTTTAACAATTGCATTAATCATACTGGCAGTATTATTTAACTTTTTATGGCTCATATATACTTTTTCTTAATCTCTCTCATTCATATAGCTCGCCATAAATCATCTTTAAATTATAAGCTATACTTAATTAAATTTTAAAGAAATCTTACTAATTAATGCATAACGGAATAAATTAAATTCATTATTTTTTATGGGGATATAATGATGATTTTTGACGTCCTAATAATTGGTGGTGGAGTAACTGGTTGTTGCATCGCAAGAACATTATCAAAATATGATATAAATATTGCTCTATTAGAAAAAGACGCAGATATTGCTTCAGGAACAACAAAAGCTAATTCTGGAGTAGTTCATGCGGGATATGCCGCATCAAGGGAATATATAAGACGAAATCTATGCATTCAGGGCAATAAATTGTATACACAAGCATATGAAGAACTTAATTTCCCTTTTGTTCGAAATGGGTCTTTTGTTGTTGCTTTAGAAGACAAGCAGATAAAACATCTTGAAGAAGAACGTAAACTTGGTATAGAAGATGGGGTTCCAGGATTAGAACTTATTTTAGATAAGGAAAAAATCAAGTATATGGAGCCGAATCTTACTGATGATGTTGTGGGGGTTCTTCATGCACCTACTGCAGGACTTGTGAGTCCGTACGAATTAACTTTTGCCTTAGCTGAAAATGCAGCGATGAATGGTGTGTCTTTTTTTCGGAACGAAAAAGTAAAGAGGATCAATAGGCAGAACTATGTTTTTAGAGTTAAAACAAGTTCTAGTGAATTTAAATCTCGTAATATCATAAACGCCGCTGGTTTATATGCCGCTAGAATTTCAAGAATGGTAGGATTAGACTATTTTGATATCATGCCTAGAAAAGGAGAATATATTTTATTTGATCGAAATGCAATGCATTTGAATAAAATTCTTTTTCCTATTCCAACAAAAGTATCAAAAGGAATATTAGTGTGCCCAACCCTCCATGGAAATACTTTTGTTGGTCCAAATGCTCAAAATATTACTGATAAAAAAGATATATCAACTACAGAGGCAGGGTTAAAAGAAATTTTGGAAGGGGGACGTATGTTAGTACCGAATCTACCTACAAAAGCATCAATCAAAAACTTTGCTGGATTAAGAGCGGTGCCTTATAATAGTATCACCGATAAAATTGGAGACTATATTATCGATAATACCGATGTCTATGGTTTTATAAATGTAGCAGGGATTCTTTCGCCTGGTTTGACTTCTTGTTTTGCGATAGCTGAAAAAGTTGAAGAATTTTTGAAACTCTTAGGAGTTGAGCTCAAAATTAAAGAGGATTATAATCCAATTCGACCGAAACCAGAAAGATTTAAAGATTTCTCAAAGAAAGAATTGGATAAAAAAATTAAAGAAGATCCTACGTGGGGAAGAATCATCTGTAGATGTGAAACAATACCCGAGAGGGAAATTTTAAATGCGATCCATGCCCCTGTAGGTGCGACGACTGTGGATGGAATAAAATTCCGATGTAGGCCAGGAATGGGAAGGTGTCAAGGAGGTTTCTGTCGACCGCGAGTAATTGAAATATTATCGCGAGAATTATATATTCCTCCTGAAGAGATTACTAAAAGAGGCGAATATACTAATTTTCTCGTAGGAAAAACAAAAGATCGGCTTATTGAAAATAAAAATAAAGGTGAGACTGAATGAAATCATATAAAGCTGATGTACTCATAATTGGTTCGGGAGCTGCTGGATTAGCGTCAGCAATAGAAGTAAAAAAGGCAGATATAAGTGTACTTATCTTGGAAAGAGATAAAGAATTAGGAGGCATCACGCTTCAATGTATTCATAATGGATTTGGACTTAAAGAATTTCAAGAAGAATTAACTGGACCAGAATATATACAACGCTTCATAAATCAGGTGAATGAGTTGAAAATTCCATATTTATTGGATACTATGGTTATTGAGATTACAAAAGAGAAAAAAGTCTATGCGGTGAACAAAAAAGAGGGTTTAATTGAAATTCAAGCAAAAGCTATAATATTAGCGATGGGATGTAGGGAAAGAACAAGGGGCGCTATTAATATTCCTGGATTTCGACCTGCAGGAATCTATACAGCTGGTCAGGCTCAGAGATTCGTAAATATTGAAGGCTATCTTCCTGGAACTAGTTATGTAATTCTTGGAAGTGGAGATATTGGCATGATAATGGCAAGGCGTTTAACATGGGAAGGATGTGAAGTAAAAGCAGTTGTTGAAATTTTACCTTATGTAAGCGGTCTATTAAGAAATCAAGTACAATGTCTTGAAGATTATGATATTCCCCTCATTACAAGCTATACGGTCACCAAAATTCACGGAAAAGACAGAGTTCAGGGAGTTACTATAAGCAAAGTGGACAGAAATTTTGATAGAATCATAGGTTCCGAAAAATTCATAGAATGTGATACCTTACTTTTATCGGTAGGTTTAATTCCTGAAAATGAATTGACATTAAACGCGGGAGCAGAACTATCTAATAATGGAGGACCAATAGTTGACAATAATTTAGAGACAAATATCGAAGGGATTTTTGCCTGTGGAAACGTCTTACAAGTCCATGATTTGGTAGATTTAGTCAGTGCCGAAGCTAAAAGAGCTGGAATGAATGCTATTGAGTACATTAATACTCGTTATGGTAAGGATATTTCCTCTAAAGGAAAAATAAATTGTATTGCAGGTGATAATGTTAATTATGTAAAACCTGATTTTATCAATAAGGAAAATTTATCTAAGGAGATTATCTTTACTTTCCGAGTTAAATTTCCAGACAGAAGGGTACAAATTCAAATTAAAGATAAAGACAACCACGTTATCTACAAAAGAAAGAAAGTGTATGTCATTCCAAGTGAAATGATTGAATTAAAAATAAACTTTGATAAACTAGAGACTAAAATTGAAACGGATAATATTTTTATTGAAGTGATTCCTCGCCTAGAGGTATTAATCGAAGAAGATGAGGTGATTTAATTATGGCTGAAAGCAGTAAAAATGTGATAAAAGTTATACGATGTATTGTATGCCCCACAGGATGCTCAATAAAGGTAATAGGAAAAGATGATAAGGAAGTAAGTTTTGAGGGATATACCTGCAATAGAGGCTTAGAATATGCTGAACAAGAGTTTCGGGAACCAAAAAGAATTCTCACAACTACCATGAAAGTAGAAAATGGAACACTTCCCTTAATACCTGTACGAACAGATAAACCCTTACTAAAGGACAAACTGAATGAGGCATTAGAGATTATTGCTCAAAGTCAAATAAAAGCGCCTATCAAGATGGGAGATATTCTAATTGAAAATATTTTAGAAATGGGGATAAATATTATTGCTAGCCGCAATCTTGAAAAAAGCAAAGCTTAGCTACGCTGTCAATTTACTATATTATATTTCTTGCTAATATACGATATTTTTAAATTCAAATAATTATTCCTTACTCTATCGCCGCTGATTTGGATTTTACCGTTCTAAGGGGAATTAAGCTCGTATGTTTCCAAAACTAATCATTCAAATCTTTCTTATTATCGGCTTTTTAGTTTTTGGTTATAATATCACATATATCATCTTAACCAAAAAACGGAATAAAAATAATTCGAGTAACGAGGAAATTCAGAAGAAACTTAAAGAAACACGATTATTTGCTCGTATTGGCGTATGGGTTTTGAATATCTTTATAACCCTTGTATGTTTAAATATTTTTTTCTTTGATATTTTATCCATAATTATTCCACGTATAGATTTAGGCTTAGTTGATGAAATTGTACAGATTATTGGATTAACTTTAGTTTTAGGAGGAAATGTTAGTCTTTATCTTGCTTATCATGAATTAGGTATTTATTGGTTTTATCCTATTGATGGAATTAAAAAACCGAAAAAATTAGTGACTTCAGGTATATATAGTAAAATACGACACCCAATTTATCTCTCATTTAATTTAATTTGCGTAGGCTTTATCATGATCTTGTTAGATTGGTTACTTCTTTTTCTCTATATAATTGGAGCCCTAGGATTATATTTTCAGGCCATAGATGAGGAAAAAATATTAATCGAATATTTTGAGGACGAGTATGTCAATTATAAGTTAAATACTGGTAGATTTTTTATAAGATATAAAAATAAAGATAAACCAATAGGAGGATGACTCCACGTTGACAAAACGCTTTCTAAACAACTTAAATGAGAATAAAAATAACAGAAAAAAGACTATTTTTTTCATCATAAGCAGTATTATGCTAATTATTTTTTTAATTGGGGGGATAATTGTAAATTTACCGGTAATTTTATTAATTTCAGTCTATGCTTTATTAATTTCCAATTACACACTTCTTAATAATAAGAAGATATTAAACAGTTTATCTATACCTTTAACTTTTAATTATTTATTTGTAATGATATATGATTTCTCTCAATTAAATATTATATTTGCCTTATTTCACCTTGTTACGGTTATTCCCTGCTTTATAATCATCTTTAGATTAAACGTGTCTCTTATAATTATGCTCGGAGCTAGTTGCATCTATGCATTATGGATTTTTTGTATAATGACATTTTTAGAGTTTCCATATTATCAGTGTATATTTGGAGTTTGCGACACATTCAACCAATTTCTTATAGTTTTACTTATAGGTGTGATAACTTCGCTTATAAGCTCTAACAATCCAATCAAAAGAAAGATTGTTCAATTTCTTAAAGAGAAGCTACATTTATTAGTCAATAAAAATGGTTAGATATCAGATTCTAAAGGTGATGGTGAAAATTTTTATGAAATACAATATTTTTCTTCTCATTAACATTGATACTATTATCAGAGTGCATATGGATTGGTAGAATTAGATCAAATTTATCAAGTTCATGAGAATCTTTATATTGGAGCTTACTGGCCCCGTTTAAACTTTAAAAAATTCAAAGAATTGAAAATAAAAACGATAGTGAATTTGATGGAAGATGATCTTTATGATCCGACTTCTGATGGATTTAATTATTTATATCGGGGTTTTCCGGATGATTGGTATCCTCCTCACCACTATATTCAAGAAATCTTAGATTTTATTGATGATAATATCCATAAAGGGAGTGTTTTGATTCATTGTGCAATGGGCATCAGTAGGAGTGGTGGTATTATTGTAGCTTGGCTAATGAGGAATTATCCCGATTGGACTTGGACTGATGCAATAAATTATGTAAATAAATCTAGACTTATTTTTCCTGCGATTGAAATAAAAGAATCAGTATTAGATTACTTTGAAAGCCTAGAAGGAAAGAGAAGGGAATAAAGAGATTTAGATGAGGACACTAAACGTTTTAATAGCAGGACACGCCCAACATGGTAAATCCAGCCTTATTCATGCAGTATGTGGTAAATTTCCTGATATTTTAGATTTTGAATTAAATCATGGTACAACAGTATCCTTGAAGATAATTCAATTTCCGATTCCAAAGAAAGATCTCGTGGTGAATTTCTTAGATTCCCCAGGTCATGCTGATTTTAAAGGGGGAATTGCTTTAGGATTAGAAATTGCTGATCTATTAGTTCTTGTGGTATCTGGTTCTGAAGGATTTCAGGCGAGAACTTACTGGCTTATAGAAAAAGCTATAGAAAAAAACTTGCCCGTATTATTAACAATAACCAAAATGGATTTACCAAATGCTAATTCCGAGAAAATTGAAAAAGAGATTAAAAAATTTGAAAAATTGCACATTTCTTCAATTGTAAAAACCTCCTCAAAAAATCTGATTGGAATTGATAAGTTGATTGAAAAGATAGCAATTCAAATTAGAAAACAAGAAGAGAATGGAGATGATCTATCATTTATTAATCTTGGATTTCACAATAAAAAAGGATTTGGAGAACTAATATATGTAGGAATCCTTTCAGGGCATATCAAGAATAATACTTGGATCAATGAGAAGATTAAGATTAGAAATATATTTACATTAAAAGGAGAGTCATTAAAACTAGCTCAAGAAGGAGATATCGTTCAGATCCAACTAAATATAGGGTCTTCTATAGACTTGGGAACAAAATACTATAAAGGTAAGGTAATTTCTCCAAAACTTATAAATTCATTAGCGGAAATAGTCCCTCGAAAGGAATTTTATATTTCCATTTCGGATCCTATTAAATTTAAGGTGGCTATTGACGTGCTTGAATCTATAAAAAAAATTATTCCTAATATTGATTATTATTACAAAAAAAGTGAAATTACCATTCTGGCTACAGGAGACCTACAATTTACTCTTCTTAAAGAAAGATTAGAAGATTTAATCGATTTTGAGATTGTTGGATCAAAATTAAAAGGAATAATTACCATCAATCAATCTACGAAAGCTACTTTTAATTCTGCTACTGTACGTATCGTTCCGCGCATAAAAAATAAATTAACCGTAAATCGAGATGGAATCCAAGCTACAAGATTATATGACATTCTCGGTGCCTCAGTAGCTTATGATGCCTTTCATTTAGATGGTTTGCATATTGACATTTATTCTGGGAAAAATGAAGGAGATATCGCCCAAGCAATCACTCGAGCGATAGAAAAAGTAAAAATAATCAAAATTATTCCTTATCAAGATGTTATAGTAAAAGTTTCTAATCATAATGCTCTTTTTAGCCTAATTGAAAAATACAATATCGATATTTTATATCAGTCAAAGTCAAACACTTTCTTCTTGCAAGTAAAAAATTATGCTTTTGAATCATTTTTTAATTCCATTATGAAACTTACGAATGGGCAAGCGGATTTTAGCTTAATCAGATTTGATTTTGAAGATAAAATCCTTTCCATAGACCCTGGTACTAGACACTTTGGTTTTTGCCTAATCGAACAAGGTGCTTTACCATCATTATGGTATGTGAATCTTAAAAGAAGTATCGACGACAAGAGATCTCGTTCTGTTTCTGAAGAGCAAATTAGATATGAATTAGATCTTTTTTTGGGTAATGATAAAGACTTAATTAAAAAAGTTTTTATCGGTAATGGTCCTGGTTCTTCTTTTATTGCCAATTTTTTAATCGATTATTTTAATATTACCGGAGATTCATTAGATAAAGATGATACAATTGATCAACTCAATATATTACCCACGCCGGATATTTACATGGTTGATGAATTTAAGACAACAAAAGAAGCCCTTTTTCATCTTCAAAAAGGAGAATTAGTAAATCAAGTTACCGCTAAGGGGTTTGTTGATCACGCAATAGCAGCATTACTTATTGCACGTAGAGGAATTAAGGGAGAAATACTTAAAATTGAAAAGAAACCTATGGCTAATCTATACGATTATATTTATGAACATTATACTGGGACTCAATCATTTTCTAACATTCATAATGTGAGAACCTTGGCAGATCTCAAAAAAGGAATGTATTTACGGGTGAAAGATTCCTCTAAATTAGATTCCAAGTTAAATAACGGGGACATTATTTTATTTTCAGGTTTTGGGAATAACTTTGGATCCCTATACGCCACTACGTTTACTGGAAATAAGATTATTATCAAATTTCAAGGTCTTTCAAAAATACAAAAAGACTTTTTCACTGTATTTGCTCCTGTGAAACAGCGATGATCAGTTATTCTTTTACATATATTTATAATTATTATTTTTGATTATTTAGTAAATATAATATACATTTAATAAGGAGAATATGTATTTTGACTGATTTTGAAGATAAAGTTCTCAATTTACTTGAAAATATTAATAAAAAGTTAGATTTGCTTATGAGTAATTCACCGTCTGTGGCTTCTGATAAAACACTAAGCGAATCTCCTGTTAAAGAGAGCTATGTAAAGCCATCGGAAGTGGTTGAAAGACAAGAAGAGGAAGAAAAAGCACTTGAGAGACCTCCAGTTGAGGGGCGAAGAGTTTGTCCTGAATGTGGTGGCACTGATTTTCGTTCAGAAGAGGATAAAAACCAAATTTTACACCAAATGGGAGGAATCAAGATTTATAAGCGTATTTATATTTGCAAACGATGTGGATATGAGATTCAGTAGTACTTTTATTATTTTCCTTTTTATTAAAAGAATCTCGGAAATCTATCATCATCATTATCAAATTTATTATTAATCCCATTAATTTCAAATGGTTCTTCGTCAATCTCTTCCTTTTTGTAGGGATCTTTAAACTGCATTTTATAAAGATGGTTATAAAGACCATTTTTTTTAACTAGTTCTTCATGAGATCCCTCTTCGATAATTCTTCCCTTATCAAGAACAATTATGCGATCAGAATTAATAACCGTAGATAAACGATGGGCAATTGAAATGCTAGTCCGACCTTTTAAAAGGGTTTCTAATGCTTGTTGGATCAGCAATTCACTATACGGATCGATGGAAGAAGTAGCTTCATCCAAAATTAAGATTGGAGGATTAGAAATCAGAGCTCTGGCAAATGCTATCAGTTGGCGCTGCCCCTCAGAAAGTTTATTTCCCCGTTCTCCTACTATCGTATCGTAACCCTTTTCTAAATTAGTGATAAATTCGTGGGCATTTACTTTTTTGGCGGCTTCAATGATTTCATGGTCAGTTGCATTTAATTTCCCATATTGGATGTTTTCCTTGACAGTCCCTGAGAAAAGAAAGTTTTCTTGCAATACAATTCCCATTAGCGTCCGTAAGCTTTTTAGTTCAATTTTTTTAAGATTAATTCCGTCAATTTTTATTTCGCCTTTTGTTGGATCATAAAACCGGCTTAAAAGTTTGATAAATGTGGATTTTCCTGCTCCCGTATAGCCAACGATAGCTAATCGTTCATTTTCTTTTACTCTTAGATTGATATCTTTTAATACTAAATTATCAGTATCATAAGAAAATCCAACATCTATATATTCGATTTTAGCTTTAACATCGTTGATTTTTACTGCATTGATATCTTCTAGAATAGAAACCTCCTCATTTAGTAGAGAAATAATTCTTCTTCCCGCAGCAATAGAATTTTGGAGCATGGTTACGAAACTAATTAATGAAAATAAGGGTTCAAAAAACATGAATATATAAAAAATAAAGGAAATTAGTGTGCCTTGCGTTAAAGAACCAGCTCGTATCAAGGTACCTGATGCGAGAAGGAGCAATCCAATACCAAACGTAATTACTAAAATAATTGTACCGGGAATAAATGCATTCAATTTAGCGGTTTTCATTGTGGTTTTTCTTTCTTTTTCGGTAGCCTTAACAAATTCTTGATAATTTTCATCCTCAACGGCATAAGACTGGATCACTTTCATACCCATGATAGATTCGTCTAAAATACTTGTTACATTCGCTACTCGCTCTCTTAACTCTTTATAGTATTTTCGTGCCTTTCTAAATAACACCCCCGCAATTCCAAAAAAACCAGGAACAATTAGAAATGCAACTAAAGTAAGTTCTGGACTAAGAAGTATCATAAAAATTAAAGACCCAAATACTAAAAAGATATTTGGAAGAGAAATGAGCAACCCAGATTGAATTAGTTGTTGAATAGTATTTACATCTCCTGTTAAATAATTTATCTTTTTCCCAGTTGTTCGTTTTGGAGTATCATGATAATCTAGTCCTAGAGCTTGGAATTTCACGAATAATTCATAACGTAGATAATACATAGTCAATGTAGCCAATTTTGAAATAATATACCCTTGAATAATCCGAGTCAATACTCCTATAATCGTAAGGAAAAAAAAGAGAGTGCCTAAAGTTATCACAACTTCAATATCACCTCCAGTTGCTCCTATTCCACCCCCTAAACCATCATCAACTAACGCGCCAAAGATTAGTGGGGTGAACCAATTCACAATGACGTTGATAATGATGATTATGACTAAAATAGAAATTAACTTTTTATTAGCCTGCCCAATAAAGCTGAAAAGCTGTTTAATGACTTTTAAAGAACTTATATTACTACTTTTTTCTTCCTCGGTGGAAATTAATTTAGCTTTCCTTGATCTCATCTTATGCTCGCTCCTCCACTTTCAATGTCATAAACATATTTCTATATATGCCATTTTCTTGAGACATTAATTCTTCGTGTGTCCCAATCTGAGCGATTTCACCATTTTCTAAGACTATAATGCGATCCGCATTTCTTATGCTGGATAACCTTTGGGTAATTAGGAATGTAGTGGAATTTTTGAACACTTCTTGGAAATGCCGCTGTATCTTATATTCTGTATCAACATCGACAGATGATGTTGCGTCATCTAGGATTAAGATTTTTGGTTTAACTGCAAGAGCTCGAGCAATGGAAATTCGTTGTTTTTGGCCTCCAGATAAAGAAGTACCTCTCTCACTCACCTCAGTATTATATTTATCATTAAGTTCTTCTTCTATAAATTGATGTATATCTGAGGCAATAGCTGCCTTTTTAATATCTTCTAAATCAAGTTCTTCTTTTCCAAAAGCAATATTTTCTTTAATTGTGCGAGAAAAGAGGATTCTATCTTGAGAAACGTATCCAATTTGTTTTCTTAATGATTTAAAGCTTACATCTTTAATATTAATGCCATCAATATAGATTTCTCCTTCAGAAATATCATAAAATCGAGGAATTAGCTTTACTAATGTAGATTTTCCTGAGCCAGTTGGTCCTAATATCGCTATATTTTCTCCAGGACTGATTTTAAAATTGATATTTTTTAAAATATAATGTTCACTTTCATTACCATATTTAAAACTCACGTTTCTGAATTCAATCTCCCCTTTGATGGGAGGCATCTCTTTGGCATTCTTATTTTCTATAACTTTAACTTCTGAATTAAGTATTGAGACAACTCTGTCGCACGTTTCAGAAATTTGAGGTAGATTTCCAAGGAAACGTGATATATAATATAGTGGTTCCACAGAAAAATTTAAAACCATCACAAAGGCAAATAAGTCTCCAAATGTCATGTTCCCATCAAGAACAAGAATACCTCCTAATAAAAGTACAATTAAAAAGGCTACATTATCGATAAGATATATAATTGGGTCGAATATCGCTTGAAGCCTAATAATACGTAAGGATTTTTTAAAATAACTATCATTTTCATTTGAAAATTTACCCAGTTCATAGGATTCTCTCCCAAATGACTTGATTACCTTTATACCTTGTACACTTTCTTGAATTACATGGGTAAGATCGGCATACTTCTCACGGGATCGCTTAAAAACTGGTCTTAGCTTTCTCCGAAACATCAACAATACATAAAAAAGAGCAGGAGAGATTATCAAAACGAAAAAAGCTAATTCTATATTTATTAAAAAAAGAATCACAAAACTAAATGAAAAGGTCACACACTGCCGAATAAAGTATTGAAAATTATTCCCGAGAAATTCCTTAAGCAGATTAACGTCACTAGTTGACCTTGAAATTAACTCTCCTGTTTTATTTTTATCAAGCCATTCAAAACTCATCATCTGAATTGTCCGAAATACATCATTTCTTAAATTATATATAACATTAGCACCAATCCACCTGTTAATATATATCCTAACACCAAAGAGTATACCCACAAAAATTTGAATACTCATTATTGTAAAAAATATGGGGAGAATATTTCCGAGTGGAATACTAGGATTCACTAAAACATCCATTGCTGGACCTAAAAAAAGAGGAAAGGTTAAAAAAAGAATACTTTGGAGGATTCCAAAAAATAGCACAGTATAAAAAATTCGTTTATATTCCCATAAATAAGATAAAATTTGACGTAATGAGGTTTTATATTGGTAAGTAAGAAATTTTTCTCTTCTTTCAGAGAAATTAACGCTCTTCTTTTTTCCCATATTAAGATAAATTATTCATATAAGAAATAATTTATTAGTATGTAACAGCATTTCTAAGTGAATTAATTTTTAAATGCTTATTATCAAATAGCAATAAGTTCTATTGATTTATGGGTGACTACAATGCCTCCGATGAGGGTAAAAAACTGTTTCAGGTATCTTAGGAATTTTCTGTTGAATAAATTCACTAAGATAAAAAAACCATATAGCGCCCAGATAGAGCTGACTTTAAAGTGTAATGCTTCATGTTCTTTTTGCTCAATTCCAAAATTGCCTTCTTCCTATAAGTCTAATGAAATGACGACGGCACAAATAAAATACATTATTGATGAACTTGCGGATTTAGGTGTTAACGCGTTATCTTTTACGGGAGGAGAACCAACATTGCGCAATGATTTACCTGAGCTTATCTATCATGCGGGAGTAAAGCATGATTTTATGAATGGAATTGCTACTAATGGTTATTTAATGCCCAAACTCTTTCATGAAAATGGGAATCTTGATGGGTTAGACTATATCTTACTTTCCTTAGATTATCCAGACGCTGAACAACATAATAAAAAGCGTGGACTTAAAATTTTTGATAAAGTGCTTAAAACGATTGAATATGCGAATGCTCGTGGAATTAAAGTAATTATTAGTACAGTTGTTATGCGCGATAATATTAATAAACTTTATAGACTCTGTGAATTAGCTGAACAACATGAATGTTCAATTGAACTGTATCCTTGCGAAAATATCATACGCGAATTTTCTGATAAACAATACAAGATTGAAGATATTGATGATCTAATCCCCCCCTTATCATTGTGGGCAAATATGATACGCTTATTACATAAAAATTACAAAAACATATTGACTGATTCTCTTAGCGTGCAGATTATTGAAAAAGGAGGTTTCGGGGGTTTTCCGAATTATAATCAAAAAATATTAAGATGCCATGTGGCACAATCTTATCTCTTTATAAGAAATGATGGTTTTGTTGATTTTCCATGTAAAATCCATCCTCTTCTTAGCATCAATGCGCTCAAATATCCAATATCAGAACTATATAAAGTATCTGAGGTGAGAAAGATAATCCAGAATCATGATGATTTCGAATTTTGTACAAATTGTAGACTTGGATGTGCGATAGCTTCATCTATGCCAGCAACTTGGAAAACGTTAGCCTCAAAATACATTCAAGGATATCTGAACGGAAATCTTAAATAATTATAGACCAAGCATTCTAAAGTTCATGTTGATATTTAGAAACATACTTCAGAATATATGCGCCCTTTTTATTTTGGAAAATTAATATACCATATAACAAAATTTAATTGAAATGCCATTTTTAATGAATTGGTGATCAAATTATTTCAAATTTAGCAGTAATTCTTCAAATTTTATTTATAACTGTTGGTATGGTGGCGCTTGGAATAATTTTAAACAAGATTTTAGGAATTAACCCTGAAGCTGCCAAAGAAATTCAAGAAGAAGCTAGAAATTTACAAGAAAGAATGCGAACGGCTCAATCTCTTGGAGATTACCAGATGATGCGACAACTACAGCATGAGTCAATGCAATTAACTAGGCAGATGATGAGCAAGCAATTTCTCCCTCAATGTCTGCGATTAATCTTGTTTTTAGTTATTTTTTACGTGATCGGATTTATTTATGCAGACTATAATACAGGGTTGCTTCCATTCACAATCCTAAATAATAGTGGCTGGTTTTCAGTATATCTGATCTTTTCTATTACTTTCTCGCTTCTTTATTACTTATTAAAAAAACTTTATAAATATAAGAAAGAAAATGATGATCCATGGAAACTAAACAAGATAGGATTAATCAAATTCTATTCTAACAAGATAAGTTTTAATGAAACCCCTTTAATTGTTGAAATATCATAAATCTTGAACTATTGAAAACAACTAATTGACATCATATGAAAAAACAATACATTATTCTTGCAATATCAATTGTCTTATTAATTATTAGCCTATTCTTCCTCCCTATTCTCGGTGAGCTTTTATTTATTCCGTTCGTTTACATTTTACAATATTCTTGTCGATCTTCAAATCGAAGAGAAAGAACTCAGCAACAAATTGAGCAGAACTCTCAAAATGAAATTAATATCCCCCTTCAAGAAAAGTCATCAATTATCCACGAAAAAAGAGTATGCAATATATGTGGTGCTGAAATTCCCCATAATAACTTACGTTTTTGTGAATCTTGCGGGGCAAAATTAACTTAAATGGGATGATTACGATAGAGAAAGAAGATATCAAAACACAAATGATCCTTTATTTTATTTTTGCAATTTGTATGATTATTTTAAATTATATTATACAAAAAATGAACCAGATCATTTTTTATCCTGTTATCTGTAATTCTTTGGGATCTATTGATATTATCCAACTTCTCTATTGCTCCACAAATCCCTTTAATATGCCGGAATTAATAGGCTCCATATTAGCGGTGGGAATTACCTATATAATAAAATTCTTCTTAGATAAATACATTGTTTTTAAAAAGAAGGGCTCTAAACTAAAAGAGACATCAAGAGAATTTCTGAAGTACCTGATTTTTGCGATTTTCACGACAATAGAAAATATTGGGATTCAATTCATATTGACCAATTTTTTAGGATTTCCATTAGAACTTAGCTTTGTTATTGCTCTCTCAATCGGATATATAACAAAGTTCTTTTTGGATAGGAAATATGTGTTTAATCGATATTATTAAAGCCTTTCTTTATTAAAACTCTATAAGAGAAATGATTAGAGCAATAATTATTTTGTATACTAATTTTATTATAATTAGTAAAATTTAATAGAACTAAACGCGTCTTTAATATTATGTCTGAAGAACATCGCAATCGTAAGGAGCAAGACGAATCAATCACTGACGCACTTAGCACTCTTGGGTGGATCGAAGAATCGGACGAAGAGGAGCAACCTCTCAAAGAGGAAGATGATCTATCAGAGCAATTGAATTTCTTCATTGAACAAAATAAACAATTAAATGATGAGATTCTTAACTTAAAAAAGGAAATAGAGGAAATTACGAGTGAAAAAGAAAATCTTCTTCATGAAAAAGAAAAATTACAATCAGGAACAGAAAAGAACAATGATACTATTGAAAATCTCCTTCAGAGCATTGTACAAAAAGATGATATGATTAAAGATTTAGAGCAAACAGTCCAAAATGAGGAACTACAAACTCAAAATATTACCGATCTACAAAATTTTATAGAGACTAAAACAAAAGAAAATGAAGCTCTAGCATTACAGCTTAAAGAAAAAGAATCACTAATCCAAAATCAACTAGAAAATATAGCACAACTAAATAGTTCTCTTAAAGATTCCTCTCAAACCATCGATGAACTAAATAAGACTATAGATGATTTAAAACAACAACAATCTACTAGTAATGAGATGGCACAGAAAATACAGCAAAAAGATGAGAAAATTAAGGAACTCTCCGCTCAAATTGAATATCTTCAAAAAGATACCATCCAAAAATCAAAATTTGACAAATTACAGGTATTGGTCGATAAAAAAGATGAGCTCTTAACCGAAAAAGAAAAAATTATTTTTGAACTTCAAAATGCTACTGAAAAATCAAATCAAAAAACCAATGAATTACAATCCCAAATAGAAACTTTTAGCTTAATGAAGAAAGATCTTAACAAAAAGGAAGAACGTATAAAAGAATTGGTGTTGGAAGTTGAAAAATTGACTCAAAAAATTAAAACTAATGAGGAATTTGTGAAGCGAATGGAAGAGAAACTCGAAGAATCACAACAAAAATCGGGAAACATAACGGGAAAATTTGAATTAGAATTAGCGAATTTGAGAAATATCAATGAGGATCAAAGGAAAGAAATTAAGGAATTAGCAACTTCACAAAAGCAACTAAAAGATAAGCTATTCGAATCAGAGCAAATTGAAGATAGAATTTTAACTGAAATGCAAAAAATAAAAGATGAAAAGCTTAAAATAACCTCCGAACTTGAGAAGAAAGATGATGAAATAGTAGAATTAAAGAAGAAAGTTAAGCTCTTAAGACGAGACTTAAACAAGTCTTAAAATGTATTTTTTAAGGAATATTCAGACGTTTATTCTAAAAAAATAGAAAAATAAATAAATAATTTTCGTTTTATATTATTTTTCGCGCCACTCCAAGCCACATTCACCGCAATGGTATT
>JAEOSU010000047.1 GCA_016840165.1 Promethearchaeota archaeon | reverse complement strand
TTCAGTAAGATATAAATCACATAAGTTTATAATCGCAAGAATCCGTAGCTCATCAAATTTTGTATTGTCCATAGCTATCTCTTTAAATAAATCTTCCGCTTTAATACGATCTCTTGCTCGGAGACTTAATTTTAAAACTAAAGCCTTTGAATACCGATAAAATCGCGGGTTAATATCAAATTTTTCCGAGTGTTCATACAATTGATCGAGATAAACTTTTGCTTCTTTAATATCACCCTTACTGACATAAAATTCAATTAAGCTCCATAAGACAGCTTCCAAGTATCGGTTATTTTTAATCTTAAGGGCTTTTTTTGCATACTTTATTGCTTTATCATAGTCTTTCATATGATAAAAGTTATTAGCAATATTATTAAGACTCCCAGAAATCAATGCTTTATCGCCTGTGTCTTTGGCTAGCTCGTAAGCCCTCTTATTAAGTTCTAAGCATTGCCGAATTTCTCCTTTGAAACCATGAATGATAGCCCTTATCCTTACAAAGAAAGATTCTCGCTCTCTTAGATCTATTGAAGATGTTGCTTTAATTATTTTAAATAAATCTTCAGCTTGCCTAATTATATCTTCACTTTTACTTAAATTCATCATCATTTCATAGGAATAAGCTAGAATGAGTAAAGCATCAAAGGATGATACTAAATCTCCTAGTTTCTGAAATTCTTGATAAATTTGCTCCATAATTTCAATTGCGCCTAATAAGTCTCCTTTCATACGTAACAGATCAGCTTTAATGAGTTTATATGAGAGTAATTCTTTAAGGGGAAGATCCTCTCTTTGTTCTAATTTTAGAATAGCTTGTAAGGCTTCCTCTATTTTCCCCTCTTCTCTAAGTTTTTTTATAGAATTCATTTTTTTAATTTTGGTATGAAACTTTTATTCAGAAAACTTGTTAAATAAATATTAATTTGGAATATAGCCTTATGATTAGATTAAGCGAGTTAGGATTTTAAATATAATGTCTAATGAATCGTTTCACCAAAGATCTCTTTAAT
Organism: Promethearchaeota archaeon; assembly: GCA_016840165.1. Taxonomy (GTDB): domain Archaea; phylum Asgardarchaeota; class Lokiarchaeia; order Sigyniarchaeales; family SOKP01; genus SOKP01. Next base: position 47,239 of record JAEOSU010000047.1, on the reverse strand, counting down.
AAGAGGTTTTAAAGAGGGAATATCTACTTTTTGAACTATTCGATTCGCTTTATAAAACTTTTCAAACATGTCCCAGATTTCTTCATCTTTCTTTAATGCATCTATAAACGACCTTATCCGCTTCTGAGCAGAGTAAGATTGCCCTTTGTATATATAACACATTAAGAATGGTGCAACTGAGTTCATAAGAAGCGTATACTCACCGAAAGAAGCACGATTAAGCCCTTCTGAAAACATGTTATTTATAAAGGCGTTGATTGAGGTTATAAATCCTCCAAACAGATGCTCCTCATAGATTTGATCTTCAATAAACGATTGTGTAAAAAAAGGCACACCCCCCTCTGAGAGGATTAAAAGAAGAACAGGTTCCTCGTCTGAAAACTCTGGAACTTCAATCATGCCTCTTTTTAGCATGTCTCTCATTTGTTCGTTCAAACCAGTAAGCTCCAAACGTTCAGATAAAGATAATTCTGAAGTTTTTAAATTCTCCCACATTTTAGTTTGTCTCAATAATTCGTCGTGTTCATATGAAATTTTCATTGCTAGTCTTTTCAGCCCATATAATTCTGCGATTTTTTGAGCTTGAGTTAAAAATCCTTTAGCTTTATTTATTTCTAAAGTTAATAATGAAAGTTTTGCTTGCAAAAGGTGAGTTTCGGATAAATATAAATATAAATGATGCTTTTTAGCAATACTTAACAACTCTTGAATATATGGGTGTATCTCGTTTATTATCTCTGGGTCATTAGTAATCCGAAGTTCGGTGAGATATAAATCACATAAGTTTATAATCGCTTCAATCCGTGGTTCACCTAATAACGTTTTGTCCAAAGCTAATTCTTTAAATATATCTTCTGCTTTAATACGATCTCTTGCTCGGAGACTTGATTTTAATATCGTAGCATTTGAATGATGATAAAAGGTTTTACCCCATTTAGAATCAAACTTTTCTGAAAGTTCACGCAATTGATCAAGATAAACTTTCGCTTCTTTAATATCTCCCTTACTGATATAAATATCAGTTAAAGTACCTAATGCAGCCCCAATTGATGGATTAACCCTAAGAGCTTGCTTAGCATACATTATTGCTTTGTTATATTCTTTCATATGATAAAATTTATCAGAAATATTATTAAGAATCGAAGAAATCAATGCTTTATTGCCTGTATCTTTGGCTAGTTCATAGGACCTCTTATTAAGTTCTAAAGATTGTTGAATTTCTCCTTTAAAAAAATGAATACCAGCCTTTATCTTTAAGAAGTGGGACTCTCTTTCTCTTAGATCTATTGAAGAAGTTGCTTTAATTATTTTAAATAACTTTTCTGCTTGTAGAATTAGAACCTCACTTTGAGTTATATTGGCCGTTATCATATAGGAATTAGCTTGAATGAGTAAAGCATCAAAAGATGATATTAAATCTCCTAGTTTCTGAAATTCTTGAAAAATTTCCTTAGCAAGTTCAATAGCGTCTAAGAAGTTTCCTAACAGAAATAATAAATTAGCTCTAACAAGTTTATAAGAGAGTAATTCTTTAAGAGATAGATCCTTTCCTTTTTCTAATTCCAATACAATTTTGAAAGCATCATTAATTTTTCCTTCTTCCATTAGATATTTTACTTGTCTTAATTCTTTAATTTTTGGAAGGAACATATACTCAAAATATTTGTTAAATAGAAATCTAAAAGGATATATTTGCTAATATAAGCTAATTTATGTTATAAATATGATGGAAAGAACATTGATAGCTCCTTCAATTATAATCGGAACTATTATCTCAATAATCTAATAGTGATTGCTTTGACAGATGGGACTAATGACCCGTTCCAAGCCAATCTGGACCAATCAGCCGTCTAATTAATAGAAATCGCAGAATGGTTACACAACATAACGAAATAAGATTAAAGATAATTTATATTATTAAAAAAAAAAGAAATTTAAGAAATTATTATGCTTTTCGTTTCTTCCGTCTTAAAGTGTATATAATTACAGCACTAATGATTGCTCCTCCACTTATAGTAGAGACTGTAATAATTAAAGGAATAGGAACTTCCGGAGGAATTTCAGGAGGATCTTCTAATTTCACAACAATAGTATTCTCTATCTCAACATTCCCCACATTGTCTATAGCACGATAAGAGATTAAATAATAGCCTTGTGAATAACCAGTTAAATCAAAAGGATCACTATAAGACATCCAAGAAGAATCATTAATCTTATATTGTATCATCGTAACTCCAGATCCACTCCCATCTGTAGCAGTTATCGCAAAATTTGTTGATTTAATAACAATATTAGGGGTATCATAAGGCGTATAAGCTATTATTGAGGTAGGTGGGGTAAGATCTTTAAATATAGAAACTTCTGAATATCCCTCACGACACCAAGTATCATTTGCACAGAACTTGATAGTTATTGTTCCTTCTCCATATCCATCCCATACTGTTTGGTTAATTGAACCCGTAAATGATTCTATTCTAACATTGATTCCATTATTTAGGTTGTACCAAGTGGTATTTAAATTCAATTCAACAACATTGATCTCATAATCGGGAGCATCATATCCAGCAAAATCATCTGAACTTGGCGAGACTATTGTGATAACTGGAATATTTAGATCAATATAGAAATATACCATGTCAGAAAAATATACATTTCCTCTTGAATCATTTCCAAATACTTGGATTGTATGTGCCCCATCTCCAACTAAAATTGTAGTATTTCCATAGATAGTTATATTATTCTGATCATCTAATGAATATCCAAGCCAGTTCAAATTTATATAAGTGCGAAAACTGAGTAGGATACCCTCTTTTAAATTATCTCCAATCTTATAATTAGAATCCCAAGAATAACCTATAGCATCTAAATCCATTTCAACTATAGCCTCCCCTCCTGTAATAAAAAGTATGCTTTCTATATAAGTAACTGGATTATTAAATTGTAAATTAACGCCTTGTTGATCTTCGTTTATAAAAATATCGAAAGTATCCGTAGCACAATTAAAATCAATACGAACATGATACCAAGTATCATTTTGGAAATTGCTATAAAAAGCATACCAATTATTACTCCCATCTCTATAATAAAAGATGTTATTCATCACTTTAAGATGAATTGCTCTTTGATTAGATATATCTTCAAGTCGGATTGCTCGCCCTAGAGTACCTAATGAGTCTAGTCTGAAATAAAATTCTATGGTTCCTTCTATTTGAGAGGAGAAATTTTGAGTTAAAACACAGTCATTCACTCCCCCCGTATTATCATCTAATTTCACGATATTAACGTGATTATCTAATAAATCAATAACTTCAACTGAGCCTCCATCTTCATTTGTCTCCCAACCAAATGGATTATCCCCCACCTTGTCATTCTCAAAACCATATGTCGCGGGATAATAGCCATTCATCGGTTCAGTATATGTTATATTTTCAGGAGAAATGACTTGAGGGATTACTTTTTCAATGGTAATAACACAATACAAAGTATCAATCCACCCATATCCACCGCTATCACACCATACACCCGCACTAATGTTAACTTGCAAATCCATTAAATCTTCGTAAGATCCGTTTAAGTTATTCCAGACACACGTTCTCCAATCTCCCATTACTGCTGTAGGTAAATTAAGTATCAATTTTGAAGTCCAATCTCCTAAATATATACTAACAAATGCAGGACCAGAATAAGAACGAAACCCATAGGCATGTAATTCTATGCTTTTAACCAAGGCATTTTCAAAATATGCTCCTTGCATGCCAAATATATCTGATTGGTTCTCGTCTCCATCAATCCATTTTGCATATACTCCATCGGGACTTATCTCATTTATTCTACTCCAATGAGGTGTAGGAGAACCATCCCATTCTATTAAAATATCTTCATTTGGTCTAAGAGTTGCTGTATCTCCTGGTAATTCTACAATATCATAAGTTATATTGCAGTATAGAGTATCTATATACCCATATCCACCGCTATCACACCATACACCTGCACTAATGTTAACTTGCAAATCCATTAAATCTTCGTACGTTCCGTTCAAGTTATTCCAGACACAGGTTCTCCAATCGTAGCTTGATGTAGGTAAATTAAGTTCCAATTTTGAAGTCCAATCTCCTAAATATATACTAACAAATGCAGGACCAGAATAAGCACGATGCCCAATGGCATGTAATTCTATGCTTGTGACATTAATGAAATTAATGATATCTAAATTTTCCATAGCATAACTTTCTGTTTGATTTTCATCACCATCTATCCATTTTACATTTACATAATCATAGTTAACTTCGTTAATTCTGCTCCAGTGGGGTGTAGGAGAACCATCCCATTCAGTTAAAATGTCTCCATTTGGCCTTAAAATAACTGTTTTAGTTGCTGCTTTTCTTATTTCTCGATCTTCGCTTAGATTGTCTTGCGTTTCAGATATCAAACTATAATTGATATTGAGAAATGGTATTAAGAAACTGAATAAAATTAAAATAAAAATCCCTAATACTATTTTCTTGTTTTTCATTTTTTCTCACTTTTTTTTAGATTTTTATTGATGAGTTGAAGAAAGCATTAAGAATATTACATTTATAATTGAGTTTCCGATAAATCCATGGAACATCCAATTTTAGATGGAGTATCTGGATGCCTAAATAAAAAAAAATTTAAAATACTAATATTAGAATTAGAGCTCAAAATGTTAATCTTTTAAATTATGTTGTTTTTCTTTCTCTTTAGATGTTTAACCACTCGATTGCATAATTAATACAAGCTGTTTTTTCAGAACCGGAATTTAATTGATCCTTCCCTGTCGATGCTATTTTAAAAAAAAAAAAAAATTTATACTCTAATACACAACTCCCTCACGAAACATGAATATGACTATGATTGATCCGAATCCACCCACGAGAAAAGTCCATAAACCGTCGCTGAATAAGACCTCCCAGTATTCTCGTCCATAGTGGGAAAGTAGAGCGCCCCAAAATGCTAAATTAATGACTAAGGCTAATAAAAAGGCAACAACTGCCCAAATCGTGAAATATATCATAAATTTTGCAAATAATTCTTTCGAGTCATACCTTTTAACTGAAGAAATTGATTTCATTCTTTTAATTTGTTTTTTCAAACGTTTTAACTCAGCTTTAGGAAACCATGTTTTTGGTCCAAATTTGAGAGCGTTGTAGATGCTAACGATATAGATATCGAATTTTTCAATGGGATTCATCGAGATGTCAATCTTTTTAAAAATGGGTCCTTGCGGTAAACCTGATTGACGAAGTTCGGTTAATTGGTTGTTATCGAGGAAGATGGTTTGTAGATTTCTTAGAGAGGAGATGCTTTCAATGTATTGAATATTATTATGACTCAATTTTAACTCTCGTAAGTTAATAAGAGATTCAAGCCCTTTCATGTCAGTAAGTTCATTGTGGGAAAGATCCAACTTTTTCAAGTACCATAGCTTATCTAGACCCTCGATTTCTGAAAGGTTTTTAATTCCTTTATTCTTTAGTTCTAGAGATCTTGATTTTACTCGATATTGAACGCCATACAAGGTGACATGTTCTTGTTGCGGAACATTTGTGGGTTGATCTGGAGATGTTGCAGGTTGTATGAGCACGTTAGACTCTTTTCTCTTAAGAGAAATTGAAACTATTGAAATGATGATAATAGACATTATATTTAAAACTAAAATTGCTACAATATTTTGTGTCATTAATGAAAGCAACGCAACTAACGCCACTACGCCCCATATCCTTTTTGACAACGATTTTTTAATTCTAATCACCCCGGTTAATCCTTCTTATCTTTCTTCTCCATAGAAAAAAGATCACTAATCCAACGACCGCTCCCGTTGTAATTATTGAGACGATTATAATAATTACTATTGGTTGATCAGAACCAAATATGGGATTTATTTTAAGCAGGAATAGATCGTAATCCGAAGAGAAAAAGCTATCTGCTGTGCCAGCAATAAAAATCTCGTCTTGAGAACTAATTACTATTTCATACCCAGTTTCATTCCCGTTATGATCCCATGTCTTTTTTCCTATGAAGATTCCGTATGAATCATACTTTGTTATAAGTACATCTCTCTCACCCGTCGCACTTCCTTCGATTCTGCCTACAACATAGATATTATTATTAGAATCAAATTCTAGGGAAAAACCGCATTCATTAATGGTGTTATGTGGTGTTTGCCATATTATATTTCCAGAACTGGGATTTATCTTCACTAAAGCTATATGATCTCCTGGTTCTAATAGATAAAGGTATCCACTGGAATCAAATTTCATCGTCATATAGAGGTATACTATATTACCATAAAAATCATAGGTCTGATTCCATTCTTGCAGACCCATATTATTATATTTAACAATATGAGTGCTTTCAGGGTTATTGAGATGTCTTCCTAAAACATATAAATTATCGGAACTGTCTATAGCTAACATACGTAAATCTAATACATTATCTTGATAATTTGATGGGATATAACTAAAGTTTAATAAAAGTGTTCCAGAGTTACTAAATTTTAAAATACGGTAAATAGGTCCACTTATGTATCCTTCAATGTTAAATTCATACTGTTGATATGCGAAATATATATTATCGTTTGAATCTTTAACAAGAACTTCAAAATCATTGGTCTCAATATACGTTGAAATATAGGCTGACCAGCTATAGCTAATCCAGAGCTCGTTTCCATTAGTGTCAAGTTTCATTAAGATAGCCCAACCTCTATTTACATAATGAGCCATACTATCTCCAGCTAAAAATATGTTATCATTCGAGTCTATAATCATGTCGTAGCACCATCCTTCCCAAGTTTTATTCCATTGTAATTCTAAGTTTACATTATACTTAATTAAAAACATTTCAGTATCATTGTGACCAGCTAAATAGATATTTCCTAAGGAATCCTGACAAATTCTTACAATTACTCCCTTCTCCCATATTGCGTAGTCAGAAGAGTTAAGGGGAGGTTTTAGATGAGTATCATGTCTAAAAAACCCCATTTTCCCTGCAACTTCACCATAAATGATAATATTTTCATTATGATCTAATATCATACCTTCTAGGTAATCGTCAACACCCACTGCACCTGCAACCATATGGTATTCTTCAGATTGCGGTTGCGTTGAGATTGAAGCAGAAGCTACGCAATCAGACTTATCTGATGATATATTAAGATTAGCAGCAAAAATGAATATCGATAAGAATAATAATCCTATTAATAGACTTAATTTTTTACTCTTTCTTTTTTTGGTATTGTTAATTTCGCTCATTTTTTTAAATCAACTCTTTTTAATTAAATTTCAATTTTATCATCTTTTTGATGATTAATAGATTCTTGAGGATCAATTGACTTTATAGTTGAGTTTCCGATAGTTCCATGATTGTTCCATCACTATATGGAAGTTCCATAAAATAGATATATATAGAAAAAATACCAATCTATTATTTAGTAAATTAAATTTAATTTTCTCGAATTATGGAAACTATAAATTATCCTCCAGAAAAACTATACAGCCCTTCTAAATTACAAAAGCTAAATTATGATCATATTATTCTTTGGATGTTGTCGAATAACAAAATATGTAAATGGTCTGATTTTCGTAACGAACCAATAGAAATTCCTACAGGAACTTTATCCAGACATTTAGAGATCCTTAAAAGGAAAGGATTAGTGGAAAATGTTAAACGAGGGTATTATAAAATAACTTCAGAGGGAAAACAAAGATTCCATGAGCTCTCAATGGAGAAGAAGAAAATACGACGTCTTAATTATCCTCCCAAATTAATTCTAAATAGTGGCAGAAATTATCCTCACTGGATCCTGTGGATGGTCTACAATAATAATTACTGTAAAAGGAATGACTTCCTAAAAGAACCATTATCTATAAATCAATCATCCTTATCAAAGAGTCTATCTCTATTGATAGAGAAGGGATTTATTGAAAAGGAGGAGAAAAAATATAAAATTACTAGTACAGGGAAGCCAGCCTATTCACGGATGCTTCAAAACTACGATTTAGACCGTCAAACAATCTTGGAGGAAGAAAACAAGCGAATTGAAGGTTTAACAGATAAAATCATCAAGTTTTTCGATAAATATAAAATCAAAGAGAAAGAGATTCAGTTTAGATTCCTTAATTACCTTTTAAAGTTAGATTATGAAAAAGTAAAATCGTTATTAAAGAAGGAAGAGATTTTCTATAAAATTATACTTTTTCTGGCTACAAATCATCCAGATCGATATCCTAATTTTATATTGCCTCGAGATTTCTCCAGAATTTATGAAATCAAGGAAATAACTCTTGAATATTATATTGGAGAGATATCTGATGGTAAAATATACCCTTCAAGATTTTTCAAATTAGACCAACCGACAGGAGAAACGTATTACTTTCCATCAAATGGATCATTGGAAAAAATGCTTCGTGTAATTACTGAAAACGAAATAACAAAAATATCTTATCTTAATAAACTATTTTCAGAATCAAAGGCACTAGGGGCTCTGAGCATGGAATCTATTTTAAATGAAATCTTAAATAAATGCTGTAATTTCTTATTCCATAGAGAATTAGCGTTGCCCTTAAGAGCCTTTCTTCCTGGATATATTAAGTACCTCGCTTATAAGTTTGAGACTAAACAAGAATTTAAGGATTCCTATGATAAATTAGAAGGATTTATTTGGCAAAACATTACCGATCTTTTTGAATCACAGACTTATAGAGATTTAGAGCAACAATGTAGAGAAAAATCTAAAAAAATTGATAGAGAAATTGAATTAGATCCTAAAAATCTTGATTTATATTATTTAAAACTTAAACAGTTAATTTATTTTAACCAATATAATGATGCAATTCAGTTATTGGATAAGATGCTCAAGGATTTTTCAGAATATGAAAAGGATATAAAGCTATTAAAAGCAATGGTCCTCAGAAGAATGCAGAATGTCCAGGAAGGGCTAACTATTATCGATGATTTAATTCAAAGGTACCCTGAAGATCATTCTCTTTTAATTTATAAAGCTTATTGGCTCCAATTTTTAGATAAAAAGCAGGAAGCGATAAGTATCATTAAACAAATTGCAGAAAAGGATCCAAAGAATGGATTATATAAAGATATTTACGGGGAGATTCTCATGTATTTTCAAGATTATGAAAATGCTGCTAAAAAGTTTGTTAAGTCATTGTTATTGGGAGGAGATGAATGGTATATCCCACAAACTTATATCAAATTGGGTATCTGTTACAAAGCTACAGGAAAACTTGATTTAGCAATAAAAAATCTTAAAGAAGGCATTAAAATGACGGAAAAGAATGCTAGGGATCCTGAAATAAAACAAAAATGGCTGGCTATTGCCAATATATTTCTTTCCGATCCTACTTAGAAATCTTCTCATAAAAGCTAAAAAGGTAATTAAGTCAACTTCTAAAAAAAAGGAAAAAAAGAGATTTATATTTTCATTCCAAAGAATTAGCTTCTTTGAGTCATCCAACTCACGAACCCTATTACTAAATTGAATGTAAGTAGGATGATGAAAGTTATCATAAACAGTAAGGGTGTCTCAGGAAAGTTCAATACTACCACGGCAACAATATCCATGATAAGAACCATAATATCCCACAGTATTGCGAAAAAGAAAAATAATTTTATTTTTTCCCATTCTTTCATGAATAACGCTAGTAGAGTCGTGATTGCTATAACTAACATTGTCCCTCCCTGAAACCAAAAATCGATTGGATCATCGTACGGCCACTGCATAAAATTCATGGTAAAATCCATTAAGACTATAAACATAAAAGCAAAAAAGAAGCCAGCAATAGTGTACCAGAGTAGCGTAATTTTTGTTATTTTCTTGATTTCGGTCATTCATTATCACATCTTTGATTTTCTTATTTTTTTACATATTTGTAGTAATTTACATATTAGTAAGTTTTTTGAGTAAATAAATATGATCTCAGAGATGAAAATGGGGCAAAAGTAATATTAATAAATTCTTAAATTGAGGATATATATAAAATTAGGTAAAAAGTGAATATAAATTGCAAACGAAAGAAGTTTGGCTTATTGATTACGCACGTACGCCTTTTTCACGCTCAAGACCAGATCAGCCCGAAAGGGATGTTTTTGGTCAAATTCGTGGAGATGAGTTACTTGCTGATCTATTAATAAAATTCTTTGAAGGAAAATTAGCTAACAAAGGAATAACTAAAGAAGATATAGAAGAAGCATCAATAGGGATTGCTACAGGTACACTAGAGAATTGGACTTACGGGGGAAAGATTCCACTATATTTAGCAGGTTTTCCAAATAAAGTGTCCTCATTTATGATAGATAAGCAATGTGCGTCTGCAGGAGCTGGAATGCACGCCCTAATTATGCATATCATGACAGGGAATAGCAAAGTAGGATTAGCGACTGGATTTGAGCATATGACACGAGTGCGTAGAGTTGGAATTGACCCCGAATGGGAACGACTTAATGATGAAAAAAGTAAGTATTATCGTCCTGAACTTGATATTTTGAACTCAATTAATATGTTACAAACTGCTCAGAGATTATATGAAGAGGAAATCCCGCGATTCACTAAAGAAGATTTAGATAAATTTGGTGTAAGGAGCCATAATTTAACAGTTAAGAGTCAAGAAGAAGGATGGTTTAAAGGAGAAATAATTCCGATTAAAGGCCATGTTGAGAAAAATGTGGATGAACCAATGATGGTTGATAGAGATATGGCCGCAAGAAAATCTAAATTGGAAGTTGTGTCTCAATTACCTAGAATATCAACACCGTTTTATTTAGAAAAAAATGGGGGCAAACAAGGATATATCGACAGAGAGGGAACTGAAGAAGGAGTTATTACGGCAGCAAATTCATCACCACTAAATGCAGGTGCTACAGCAGCAATTATAATGGAAGCAGAGGAGGCAAAAAAAAGAGGTTTACAACCAATGGCGCGAATCGTTTCTATTGGTTGGGCGGGAGTAGATCCAAGAGTTATGGGACGTGGTCCTGTTCCTGCATCTCGAAAAGCATTAGAACGTGCAGGATTGAATGCGGAAGACATTGACTACTGGGAAATAAATGAGGCGTTTTGTATTGTTGCCTTAAATTGTATGGATAAATTTAATATTCCTGAAGAAAAGGTCAATATCATGGGAGGATCTACAGCCATAGGGCATCCCTTAGGAGCAACAGTGATCCGTCTTACTGGAACATTAGCGCGTATATTAAAAGATAAAAAAGCACGATTCGGTTTAGCCAACGCGTGTGTCGGTGGAGGGCAGGGAGTCGCAACTATAATTGAAAATCTTGATATTTAATATCTTATTTATCTACTCGATTTATTTTTTTTTTTAAAATCTCAACTAAAATTAAAATTTATTTATGTTAGTTGATGTTTTATAATCAGGAAATTCAATAAAACAAGGTGGTAATTTTGTTAAATGGAATTCATTTTCTGTTAAGTTATGCATGTAATTATGAGTGTGACCATTGTTTTTTATATTGTAGTCCTTCCTCAAAAGGAACTTTCACCTTAAAGCAAATTAAACAGGTTCTTGATGAAGCGGTTAAAATACAAAGCATAGAATGGATTTATTGGGAGGGAGGTGAACCATTTCTTTACTATCCTCTCATGCTTGAAGGCATGAAACTTGCTAAAGAACGAGGATTTAAAAATGGGATTGTTACTAATTCTTATTGGGCTACGAATACGGATGATGCGGAGCTATGGTTGAAAGCTATTTCTGAACTTGGTATTGCCGATTTTAGTGTAAGTGATGACACTTTTCATTACGAGGATAATATTGAAAATTTATCAAAACATGCAAAGAACGCAGCAGAGAATTTAAATATAACAACGGGAGCAATTAACATAGAAAAACCAACAGTCGCGATGGGAATGGAGAAGGATCAAGAAAAGGGAACTCCTGTCATTGGAGGTGGTGCAATGTTCCGAGGCAGAGCTGTGGATACTCTTATTGAAGGGTTACCAACAAGAAAATTGGACAGTTTAAAAGAATGTCCCTATGAAGATTTAATCGGATTAGGACGAGTACATGTTGATTGTTTTGGAAATACTCAAATTTGTCAAGGTTTAAGCATAGGTAATTTCTGGGAAAAACCGTTTTCAGAATTAATTTCAGAATATTCTCCAGAAGAGCATCCGATTTGTGGCCCTCTAATAAAGGGAGGTCCAGCACAATTAGTTAAAGAATATAATTTAGAACACGAAGAAGAATATGTGGATGAATGTCATCTCTGTTATTTAGCAAGAAAGGCTTTACTAGCCAAGTTTCCCCAGTATTTAGGACCCCCACAGGTTTATGGGCTATAATATAAGAAATTGTTAGTTCTCAATATTTATATATAATGCCGGTTTGCTAGGAAGTGCTTTATCTAATTTACTTTCTGGGTCGAAGTCACTATTGATAATTATCTTAGAATTTACTTTTCCTTCGATATATGATTTATAACGCTTTAATGTTTCAGATTCATTTCCAACACTTGTTATTAGGTCCCATGAACGTTTCTTTATTAGATCTTTAATAAAAGGTATGGACTTTTTATTTTTAATTAAAGTGGAGTGTGTTTTCAATTCAGAAATTATCGAATTAAAATCTCCTCTTTTAGATTTAACGATTTCTAAAACTTCTTTTTTCCATTTAGGTGCAGTATAGATATAGATTTCGTTAATATGTGCAGCTCTAATGACTTTTTTTACATTAGATATGTCATCGAGAAGCTGTGAAATGTACTCAAATTCCATTTCCAAGTTGTTATCAATATAATTAGTATTAAATTCACCCCAGATGGACTTAGAAATAAAATCTTGATGATTTGAAAGCTCCCAAAGTCCTTCACAAAGATGGGGGATCGCCAATGAAAGGATCTTAAGCCAATCTTCATAAACTAACTTAAAAATGATTTGAAAGTCAGTATTACTACCAAGGTTTTTATTCGCCTCCTGCATCAAATTGAATGTCTCATAGAAAGCAAGCTGAAGATATCTCCTCAAATTAAAAAATTCTAAGGCATCATCGATTTTCAAAAAATTACTGGTAATTTTTGAAATTACTACTTTTGTATAGTCAGATTTTATATCATCGTATCCAAGATCGAAATCTTCTATATTTTCAATTCTCTCCTTCATAAATTTATAGAATCGGTTGATATGATTACGAACAACTTGGACTTCTTTTTCCTTCCAATCTATATTAATTCCTAAATCTGCGCTATGGGAAATATATAGTCGAAATAAGTCAGCAGAATACTTCTCCTTAATGTCTGATAGGGAAATTACATTTCCTTTTGATTTGCCCATTTTCTGCCCTTCAATTATCACCGGCTCAATCAAAGTTATTATTTTTGGCCACATAAATTCCGGGAAGATCGCAACATGATGAAAAATATAGAAACTTAAATGATTAGAAATATGCATTATAGCGGTATGTCGATGATCTACGGGATACCAATAATTAAACTCTTTTTGCATCCTTTTCAATAGACTATGGTCTATTTCTGTATCCTTTGATATCTCATCTATATTTCCTTTCTTCAAATATACGAAATCAAAAAATTTAGGTGTGAGTTGCTCAGACTCTATGTGATTCCGCTTGATATGGTGGACAATAGTATAAAAGCTCATGTAAATAGTAGAATCGCTAAGAGATTCAATAATCCACTCCTTATCAAAAGGCAATTGAGTACCTAAACCTCGTTTTCGAGCACATGGTCGTTTTTCCAACCAATTAAAGACATTTTCAAAGGTCGTTCGATACTTTTTCGGATGAATAGTCATCTTATTTAAACATTTGAAAGCAGTCTCCTTCCAATTTCCTGCATTAAAATTTAGAAACCATTGATCTTTTAAAATTGATACTATAATTTGCACTCCACATCTACATTCGAGACCTTTTGTGATTGGAATGTATATCTTATCTGCTTTATTTTCCTCTATCAGCTCTTTAATTACAAGATCAACAGCTTCAGAGACTGGCTTACCCATATATTTATCACACCGTTCATTCAAGATTCCATTATAAAATTCTGCGCGATAATTCTCAGCAGTCGCATTATCTAATTTTTCTTTATCCATCTGACTATTTACATGGAATTTTTCGCAATAGTACTTAGCTGGAATGTCATTAATAGCCTCAAGTTCTATTATCTTGATTGGTCGAATCTTTAATATTAACTCTTCATCTAAATTGTATTTTTGAATTGCTGTAGTATCCTTTTGCAAATCAATAAGAGCCATATAATCGAATGGAGCATGAGCAGGAACAGAATATACCACCCCAGTAGCAGCGGATGTGTCTACAAAATCACCAGGAAGGATTGGAAGTTTTCGATCAGAAATTATATGTTTAGCATTTTTTCCAACTAAATTTATTCCTTTGAAAGTTTTGATGACTTTTGCTTGCTTATTTTGGTTTTCGAAAAGATGAATAGCTTCTTTTGATATATACCAGATCTCTCCATTGATTTCAGCCTTGACATATTGTCCATTGGGATTTATCCAGATATTGGTCACTCCATAGATGGTTTCTGGGCGTAGAGTTGCTGGTACTAAATATCCATCTTCAAAAGGAAATTTAATACAGGTATACTCATTTATATTTAAATCAAGTTCATCTCCACGGGCAATATCATCCTCTCCTACTGCATTCATGCAACGAGGACAATAAAGAATTGGGTATTCTCCTTTCTCTAAGTAACCTTTACCTTTTAGTTTATAATATTGCCATTCTATAAATTGATTGTATATCTTATCTCCAGTAGTGAATTCTCGTCTCCAATCTAAACTCATGCCTATGGACTTTAAATCAACTTTCATTTTTTCTGAAAAGTAATTGACAATGTTCCAAGGATCTACAAAGCTTTTAACTATTTTGTTGATTTCCTCTTTATTTGAAGTATGGATTCCTACATAGTCACACATCTTCTCAAATGTTTCTTTATCCCCTCTCTCTAAGGAAGAAGATATAGCTAATACAGGGGTACCTGTAATATGAAAGGCCATTGGAAATAATACATTATAGCCTTTCGCGCGGTAATATCTCGCAAAAATATCACCATTTACATAACTCCTCCCATGTCCTATGTGCATTGTACCTGAAGCATAAGGATAAGGAATTGTAATAAATTTCTTTTTTTTATTAGGATCTGGATTAGCATCAAATATTTTTGATGATTCCCATCTCTCTTGCCATTTTTTTTCAATCTCTCGTGCTTTATACATTATTATCCCATATTAGGTCTATTATTTTACGAGAACAAATCCCTAACCAAAATTTCTTTAACTATAATCTATGCTTCACGCGAACCGAACCACAGAAAAGAGAAAAGAAATTAGTTATGTGGATTCGTTTCGCTTATAATAATAATAACACAACGAGCAAATTGACTAAAGGTTCATTTTCCCTTGTACACTTTGCTATAGCGGTGTTATTAAAGATCATTAATATGTAACTACCTTTTTTTCTATAAATAGTTTAGGATTCATTATTCACAATATTCATGAGTAGAACACAATCCTTTCAAGGTATCGGAAAAATCTCTAAACTTATTTATATCATTTGGGTTAAACTCGGTTCCATAATGCTCAAAGAATTTATCTGCAATGATATGACCTTGTTCACGCCATAAGTCGATTGGATCAGTACTATCAACCAAAATAATTACATTGATCGGCGAACGAGGCACGATTATGCAATTATGACCCCGAGATCCTTCAGTTGAGATGAGAATGAGTGTTCCAATATTCAATTCAGTGGTGATATTTTGGATTGCCGAAAGAAACCCGCTAAAAATATTAGAATGCTCCGTCCCAATTTTTGTATGGGGTTGACGATATTCCACCAGATTGATTCCTGAAACATCATGCTGAATTAATATAATATCAAGCATAATTCATATATAATTGATTTTAGAATATTAATATTTTTTAGTTTACAAAGAATTAGATGAATATTATGGAAGAAAAATATCACGATTGGTTTGAAGGGTTTAAAACGATAGTTTCTGAACAACTTGGAGAAGGGACATATGAGAAAATAGTGAAGGATTGTGCAAAATGTAAATCCATTACAAGCGATCCAGAAATGGCAGTATGCATGAAAGAACTCATGGAAAATTTTGATAACGTAGTAGATAAAAAAGAAAAAAAAAGTGGAGTTATGGAAACGATGGGATATTATTGCTTTCAAAACCATTTTCTTGAAAGAGCACTTCAAGTTAAAGATAAATCAAACGGGATTAAAGAAATTATCAAAAATCTTAACCAGATTATTGGTGACGAAGAATATTTCAAATTAAAAGGAAATACGATTGTAGCAAAATTTAATAAGTGTTATTGTCATATCGGTGTTCAAGTAGCAAAAGAACCTATCCCAGAAACTTACTGTTATTGCTCCTTAGGATGGTTAAAAGACTTATTTAAAGTATTACTTGATAAAGATGTGAAAGTTGATATGCTCCAGACGATAGTTAGCGGGGGAAAGGCGTGTGAATTCGTTATTCACTTAGATTAACGCCATTCACTTTTTTAAAATTAAAGATCTTATCCTTTTGCTCTTCTAATTTAAACAGATTGCCATCGGAAAAAATTTTCATGATTTCTTCTTCAGTATAATGGTGATCATCGAAGGATAAATATCCATCAGATTTTAAAACCCTATGAAATTCTTTCACTAGCTTATTTTTATCCGCTATCGCATGCATCACGTCAAAACAAATTACCACATCAACAGATTTATCGCCTAATTTAGTGTCACAATCCGTTAAAATGGTCTCGATGTTTTCAAGATTATTCTTTTGTGCTCTCTTTTTTACTTTCTCAATAGCAAGTGGATGAATATCTGCAGCATAAATTCTGCCTTTTTCACCAACGACCTTAGCGGTAGCAAAAGTATAGCTTCCTGACCCACATCCATAATCCAAAACAGAATATCCCTTCTTAACCATTGAACGATTGATCTTTTTTATGGGAGGTTTGAATATATCACGGATTTTGAAAAAAAACGCCATTCCTTTAAAATCTAAATTTGAATTATGGTGTTTAGATCCTACTTTATTTTTATTCTTCATTTTGTTCCTCCTTGTCATTTTTTTGAATTGAACTGAAAAATTCTGAAGCAAAATGACTTAATTCGCTTGCTTTTATTATTCCAAGCCCTTTATTAATATCTCCGAATATAAGCAATTGATCACCTGATTTTATTTTAAAAACATCTCGAGCTCTCTTAGGAATCACTATTTGACCACTTTCACCAACTTTCACTGACCCGAAAAATTGGTGTTTACCTTTAGAATGTCGATGTTTACTCATTTTTTTCACTTCATATAATTCATTTAATTCATTTAATTCATTTAATTCATTTAATTCATATTTATCATAGTATATAAATATTATTCCTAATATATTTTTTTATCAATTTTTCCTTATTAAAAGGCAAAAGTATATTATCAAACCAATCTTTTAGAAATTAATTCTTAACGATTAGTTATGAATTAAAAAAAATATATATTAAGAAAAAATAAATTGTCTTGTTAATTTGGTATAAGTAGAAGGTTAATGCGTTATGCTCCTCCCTTGTAACCGTTAACGGGAAGAATAAAAGGTTTTGTAATTGAAAGGAACAGTAAAATGGTTTAATAGCCGAAAAGGATATGGATTTATAAACTCTGAGGAGGGTACCGACGTGTTTGTGCATTATAGTGCGCTTTCCGGTCGTGAAGACGAATATAAAACCCTTAATGAAGGAGATAAAGTGGAATTTGAAGTGGTCGATGGTCAAAAAGGACCACAAGCGAGCAATGTAGTAGTTACAGAGAAGGCTCCTCAACAATTTAATCCATATAATAGAGGCGGAAACAGAAGTTTTCGTTATTAAAGATATGGATTTGAAATCCATAAAAGTATTAATATAAAATAAGTCTAAAATAATAATTAGTAAAATACTCTTTTGCGGTTGTTATCTAGTCTTATCTTTTTTTTTGATTTTTTTGTATGTTGATTTTAGTTTCAAAATTATCTTAATCATTTATATCTATTTTTAAATTAAAGTAAATAATAATTCAAGAATTAGAGTTTTTGCTTGATGAGTGAAGAGAAAAAGAAAAAGGACCAAAATGCCGAAGAGATCGCAAGAATAATGGTAGAAAATATGAAAGCAAACATGGTCGATCCCGACTTCTGGGAGAAGCGAGAAAGGAGACGTCAAAAAGCTCTTGATGAAGTGTTAAAAAAACGGAAAGAGAGAGAAGGGGCTAAGAAGAAAGATTTAAATGAGAAAAGAGAAGAGGTATCATGAATTATATTGAAAGAGAACGGAATATCATTGAGAAAACGTTAAAACCAAACACGAGACAATCATTAAAGGATGATTTTGCAAATCTCGGAATTAAACGAGGGGATATCCTTTTAGTACATAGTTCTTTAAGTCAGTTGGGTTGGACGGTGGGAGGTCCAGTTTCTGTAATTGATGCACTGCTAGATGTTATAGGAAAAAAAGGAACCCTTATAATGCCAACTTTTTCAGCAGGAAATACTGATCCTAGTGAATGGCAAAATCCTCCAGTGCCAAAAAGTTGGTGGTCAGTTATCAGAGAACATACACCTGCTTTTCATGTTGATAAAACACCAACGAGAGGTGTAGGGATAATCCCAGAGACCTTCAGAAAATATGCAGGAGTGATACGGAGTAATCATCCCGATTCATCTTTTTGTGCATGGGGAGAGCAAGCAAAATTTATTACAAAAGACCATAGTCTTGACTCTGACTTAGGAGAAGGGTCGCCATTAGCACGAATTTATGAATTAGATGGTAAGGTGTTGTTATTAGGAGTAGGTCATTCAAGCAATACTTCCATTCATCTTGCAGAATTCCGAAGCGATTATAAGGAAAAATATTATAAAACTCAGGGATCGAGTATTCTGGTTAATAATAAAAGACAGTGGGTCCAATGGGAAGAATTGAATGTAATTACCGACGATTTTGAAGACCTAGGACATGATTTTGAAACCAAAATGGCAATAGTAATTAAAAAGGTTGGACTCGCTGACGCTAGACTTTTTTCTCAAAGACACTTAGTTGATTTTGCAATAGATTGGATAAGGAAAAATAGGACTCAAAAACTGGATTAAAATTTTTTCTTCAGCGATACTATTAATTCTTTTCTATATTTGTGAATATATATTCTCAATCACTGCAAATTTTAACACATAGTAACAATATTTTTATGATAATAATATTTTTCTAAGTAAAATATTCATAAAATGAAAAAAAGGAGATTGTGGAAGATTTGTATGATTATAAAAAATTGCTTGGGGAACTCTTAGGTGCAGCTATAGCTGTTATTTGGATATGTTTTGCGATACTCGGCCCTGGGAATATGATATTTCTGGCTGTTGCTATCTCCCTTACGATAATATTTGGTGTATTATCTGGCGGGTTTTTTGAGATAAGTAGAGGTAAGATTGACTATAAACAATTACTTGGCTGGTTATTTGGTGCAGCTATAGGCGTTGTTTGGGTATGTTATGCGATAATCGCCCCAGAGAATATGATGTTTCTGGTTGTTGCTATCTCCCTCACGATAGTATTCGGTGTATTAGCGGGAGGTTTATTAAAGCTAAGCACAAATAAGAGTACTTAATCAAAAGATAACTAATTTTATTTTATTTTTTTTATTTTTATCGCCGGTAAAGAAAAACCAACAAAATAGATGTGATATAACTATGGACGATGTAAAGATAATACTTTCATTCTTGTGGGTAGCTTTAATGTTATGTTATTTATTAGGTGATGTTTTGCGAATTTTTGCTGGGGATTTCAAACCTGGAGAGATAGAAGGTAGAGAAGTGAAACAAATAGTATATTTTGGAATGGCAATAATAATGGTGATCCCGATTATTATGGCTGTACTGTCTCTGATATTAGAAAATCCATTGAACAGCTGGGTAAATATTATCGTAGCCATTTTCTTTTTTGTTTTTAATCTCGTTGGAATAAAGGGTTATAAGGCTTACGATATATTTTTGCTCATTGTAAGTTTTGGGTTCAATGCTCTTACTATTTGGTATGCATTGACTCAAATTTTTTGAATTCAATTATTCAATTATTAAGAAATTATTAATATCAATTTGGTGAAAAAAATAGAACTTAAAGAAAAAATGAAAGCAGTCGTATATGAAAGATTTGGACCACCAGAAGTTTTGCATTTAGAAGAAGTTGAAAAACCAATACCGAAGGATAATGAAGTATTGATTAAAGTACATGCAACATCGGTAACAATAGGGGATGTAATAGTTCGAAGGGGGAAGCACCCAACGTCCAAATTTCAAACCATCATGTTGCATATAATGTTGGGTCTTAGAAAACCAAAGAGAAAAATATTAGGGATGGAACTTGCTGGTGAAATAGAAGAAATTGGTAAAAATGTCTCGCGTTTTAAGAAAGGCGACCAAGTTTTTGGATCAACTGAATTTAAATTCGGTGCATACGCCGAGTATAAATGTCTACCTGAAGACAGGATACTAGCACTAAAACCGAACAACATAAGCTTTGAAGAAGCGGCTGGTGGTTTTGCTTCGGGGGGAATTACAGCATGGACTGTTCTCAGAAAAGCAAATATCCAGAATGGACAGAAAGTACTTATCTATGGAGCTTCAGGAAGTGTTGGCACCTTTGCTGTACAGCTTGCCAAATATTTTGGGGCAGAAGTCACTGGGGTTTGTAGTACAACCAATATAGAAATGGTGAAATCTTTAGGGGCCGATAAGATCATTGATTATACAAAAGAAGATTTTACCCAAAGTGGAGAAGAATATGACGTTATATTTGATGCAGTAGCCAAGATATCATCTTCTTATGGTAAAAAGGCTCTTAAGAAGACAGGAATATATCTCAATGTTATAAAAGATTCTCCAAATAAATTGAAAACTGAAGATTTAACCTTTCTCAAAAAGTTAATTGAAGAAGGAAACTTAAGAGCGGCTATAGATAGGCGCTATCCGTTGGAAGAGATTGTTGAAGCTCACAGATATGTCGAAACGGGACATAAGAAAGGAAATGTAGTTATAACTATAGTCTAATCAGAGGTGAGAAAATGGTTGAAAAAAAGCGTATCATTAGAATAATGTTCACCAAAATCAAGGACACATATTATGCGCTTTCTGAGGAAGAACAACAAGAATTTATGCGCAAGGATCGAGAAAAAATGGAAAGTCTCGGCTACAAACTACATTTTATGATTGACTGTAGTGAGTCAAACGATAAGTGGCAATTTATTGGAATTGAGGAATGGCCTAACATGGAATCTATTAAGGAAATATCCAAATTTCATGAAGAAGAGTTAGATGTCTCTAAATATGGTGAATACAAGACTTATTTGGGTACTCTCGTATACGATGAATACACTCAAGAAGGAATAACAAACAAATAAATAATTTCATCCAGAGAACACAGTTCCTTTAAATTAAAAATTGTAAATTTTTATTTTTTTTACTTCTTTTCTGCCCCTTTTAGATTAATAAGAAAAATATCTTTAGTTAGGAGTATATGTTTGAATTATCCTTATTTTATTCATTGAATCTTCCCTATTCAGAATTCCATACGCTCTTTATGGATTCAGCCGAATACTGTTCGGGACATTTAAATATTATGAATTATATATTATATAGTAGAGAAAGTTAATTTATTGAAAATATTGAGAATAATTAATCAGAATAATATTCAATAAAATAAGAAGAAGTGATAAATATGGCAAAAAGTACAAAACCAGGATTTCTCAAAATATCAATAAATCATGGAGCAATTTTTCAAAAAGCACGTATTGAAAGGCAATGGAATTGTACTCCCATCTGTAAAGAGGAAAATCATGCTCCAGAACCGAAAAAAGAACCTGAAACAAATAAAGAATTGATAATTAGCTCCTAAAACCAAAATAATTTTTATCTTCTTACTTTTTACTAATTAAATTATCTATTTGCAAGTTTTACTACTTTAAACCAGAAATCTTCTAAAGTTTTGATAAACCTATAGAACTCTTTAATTTCCAGTGGCTTATTTACAAACGCATTGGCATGAAGGTTATATGCTTTTATTAGATCTTCCTCATTACCGGAGATAGAAAAAACTACAACAGGAATACGTTTTAAACCTTCATCTTGCTTTATATCTCTTAATACTTCTAAACCATTTTTTTTAGGTAAATTGAGATCTAACAAAATCAAATCTGGTCGGCAAACTTTAGAATATTTGCCTGTTTTTCGTAAAAAGTTTATAGCTTCCACACCATCTTTAACATTGTATAAAACCGAATTAATTTTACTATCGTTAATAGCTTCTTCTGTTAATCGAATATCAGCAGGATTATCCTCAACTAATAGTATCTTAAAAGCATTTTTATTATTTTTCTCTTCCATAATTATTATTCACTCTGATGCGAATTTCTTCTTTTTCTTTTTTGGAATAGTGAAGTAAAAAGTTGTTCCCTTTCCTAACTCGGATTCCACCCAAATTTTTCCTCCATACCTTTGAATAATTTTTTTGCAGATTGGTAATCCTATCCCTGTACCAGGATACTCTTCTTTTGTATGAAGTCGGTAAAATATATTATAAAGGCGATCGAAATATTTAGATTCGATTCCAATACCATTATCTTTTATTGAAAATAACCAAGCAACATTTCCCTCTCTGACTCCAACGTGAATTTTAGGTGGGATCTCTCTTCGAAACTTTATAGCGTTACCAATAAAATTTTGAAAAAGTTGAAGAAATTGAGTTCGATCAACCTTCAATGTAGGCATCTCATCGTAAGTGATAACAGCTCCACTTTCCTTTATCGCCTCCTGAAGGTTATAAAGAGCATCCTTTAAAATCTCCTCAAGATCATGCAAACTTGGCTCCTCAGCATGTGTGGTAATCCTTGAATACGCTAAGAGATCTTTGATAAGGACGTTCATATTTTTTGCTCCTTCTGTTATAAAAGAAATAAATTCTTTGCCATTAGAATTCAACTTATCATAATACTTCTCTTCGAGGAGCTGGGAGAAACTCATAATAGCTCGCAGTGGTTCTTGCAAATCATGTGAAGCAACATATGCAAATTGTTGCAAGTCTTCATTCGAACGCCTTAGATCTTCGATAATGGTATTTAATTCAATTTCTCGCTTTGAGATTTGTTCTGATAATAAGGCGATTACCAAGCTAACTAAAAATAATATTATTCCTCTGGAAATGTCATTGAATAAGTTTAGCTCAATAAAATCTTCATGTCTTATTATATGCGTTATTAATAGTCCCATAGTTAGCCCAAGTGGAATAATTAATCCTTTCTTTTTCCACCATAAACAAGCTATTAATGAAGGAAAGTAGAAGAAGTGAGCAATTAGTAGAGTAGTGTTGAGAATAACTTCAAAATAATATATTAAAATGGATGAAATGATAATTAACGCTAAGACAATCAGAAACTTTATGTTTCTATCTTGGTATTTTAATTTCATAATAGTTTTCTTCCAGATTTTTAGGTATTAGGTGAAACTGAATTATTTTTTTAACATTAGTTATTTAAGTAAATAAATATATCTATTTAAATATCATAGTGAAAAATAAGGATTTTCAAAATGTTTTTCCTAATAGTTCCACTAATATTGAATAAGAATTGGTGATCATGAGATTCAATAGATTTTTATTCATTTAGAACTATAAATTCTAATCTCTAAAAAGGGTGATAACAATAGAGAATGAAAAAATTAAGATCCTTTTAATCGAAGATAATAAAGCAGATATTCGATTAATACAAGAATTATTGAAAAAAGCACCAGATTTTGTATATGAGATAAAATCATGTATTCGATTATCTGAAGGACTTGAGGCTCTTAAGAAAAATGATTTTAATATCATATTATTAGATTTAACCCTTCCAGATAGTGATAGAACGTCAACCTTGGAAAAAATATTAGAATTCATGCCAATAATTCCAATTATAATCTTAACGGGTTTAGATGATAAAGATATTGCTTTAGAATCATTAAAAAAGGGAATTCAAGATTATCTGGTTAAAGATGAAATTACCACTAACTTATTGACACGCTCTATCCTTTATGGGATTGAACGTCATAAGATTAAACCTACTAAAAGTATAAAAAAAGAAAGCCTTGGTTATCATTTAGATAAGAGGGATAAAGAGATACTTAACATTTTACAGGATCATTACAAAATATCATATAAGGATATTAGTGAAAAAGTGAAACTCGCTGCAAGTACAATTCATAGCAGAGTACAGAATATGATTAATGAAGGAATAATAAAGGAGGTTGACACATTTGTTGATCCATTTAAAGTAGGTTATAATACTATAGCTGTTATCAATCTTGCTATAGATCCCTTCAAATTAGATGAGATTGCAAAAAAGTTAGTCTTATTTGATGAAATTCAATTTGTAGCCACCTCAGCTGGTGAATATAATCTCGTTTTGAAAGTTATAGCCAAAAGTGAAAAAGATCTATGGAGATTTTTAAATGAGAATATTTTAGTTCTTAAAGGGATTAAACCACAGTTAAATGTTTCTAGTTTTATTGATATCTATAAAATGACCGAAAAAGTAAAATTTAATATAAGATAAAACTAAGGAAAAATCCCTCGTAATTCAATTGCTCTTGCTAATCTATTTATCGCGATCATATAAGCTGCTATTCTTAAAGTTACTTTTTCTTTTTTCGATAGAAGATATACATCATTAAAAGTATTCACTAAAATATTCTTCAATTCTTGGTGAATTCTGTCCAATTTCCAAAAATAACTATGAATATCTTGAATATATTCAAAATATGAGACACACACTCCACCAGCATTCGCGAGGATATCCGGAACTACGATAATCTTCCTCTTTCGAAGTATTTGGTCTGCTTCAGGGGTCGTTGGACCATTAGCTCCTTCAACAATTGCTTTACAATCGATATCCTCTGCATTAGAAATGTTTATTTGATTCTCAATAGCAGCTGGAATTAAAATATCGCATTGGATCGTAAGAAGATCCTCATTAGAGATAAATTCATAATTATTATTATCGTATTCGTTTAGAAATCCCCCATTATCTCTCCATTGAAGTAGATTTTCTATATCTAATCCATCTTTACAATATAATCCACCGCTAACATCTGAGATTGCAATAACTTTAACACCGTGTTCATATAAAATTCGGGCTATATTTCCACCCACATTTCCAAATCCTTGAATAACAACCCTAGACGATTTGAGGGACCAATTTTCTTTTTTGCACAATGCGTCAATGATATAAAATAAACCCATCCCTGTTGCAGATTCCCGTCCTACAGATCCACCTATCTCGATTGGTTTACCAGTTACTACTCCAGGAACACTTCTACCCTTTTGCATTGAATATACATCCATCATCCATGCCATGATTTGGGAATTAGTATTAATATCTGGGGCGGGTATATCTATATCAGGACCAATCACGTTTATTATTTCAGCCGTATATCTCCTTGTTAACTTTTCGAGTTCCTTACGGGATAATTTTGTAGGATCAACACATACTCCTCCTTTAGCACCCCCAAGTGGGAGATTTAAAAGACTGTTTTTCCATGTCATCCATGTTGCGAGCGCTTTGACTTCATCGAGGTTAACATTAGGAGAAAACCGTATACCTCCTTTACCAGGTCCCCGAATGGTTGAGTGATGGACTCGGTATCCTTCAAATACTTTCAGACTTCCGTCATCCATCATAATAGGAATAGAAACAATGAGAGCCCTTTCAACCTTTTTCAGATATTTTTTGATATTCTCATTCAAATGCATCTTTTCTGCGACGATATCTATTTGTCTTTTAGCCATTTCAAATGGATTGAGTTCAGTTGGTCGTTCCCTCCTTGCTCGACCAGACCCTTCTACTTCATCAATCAGAACAAAAGCCTTTTTATAAATTATATTCCCCCCTTTAACTTATATTTAAAAATAAACCGAATTAGATTCACTTTCTTTGAATTAATTTATTATTGATTAAATGAACAATTTTCACTATTAATATGTTGTTTTTAAGTTATAAATCTAACGAATATTATTCCGAACATATATATTATAAGTGAATGAGATTCCGTAAGACAACGGAAACAGCAAATTTATATTAAAAAAATATTCAAAAACAAACATTTTAAGTAGCAAGATAAGAGATTAAATTTACATGATAAAATCATGTAAAGATATTAATTTGTAAACATTAATTCGCGTTCATATCATTAAATGATTTAAAAGTGAACATTCTAATCATAAATGAAAATAAAGTAGGAATAAATAGTGACTTTGTTTAATTCGATCTTTGTGCAACCAATCAAAAAAATTGGGCTATAGATGGTTAATTTTCAAACTGCTTTATAGAGGCAATTAATCGAATATAGAGAACAAAATAATAAAGCTGAATAAAAAAATTCTATTCCTTACCATAAACCAGTAAGAATTAAAAATCTTAACTGTAAATAATAAAAAGTATAATTAAAGAGAGATATTATTTAATTCCAGGTTTTCTGGAAGCAAATTTCTCCGTTGTAGCCAAGAAATTTCATGTCTTAAATATCGCCAAGATATTTCACATTTTTCTTTTTGACCTTTAGTTTCTGTTTCAAAATCCCAAGGATTAACTACTACTAAATCTCCTTTTCTTATCCATACTCTTTTCTTTATTTTCCCTCGTATTCTTCCTAAACGATGTTTTCCATCTTCACAATAAACCCCCATTCGTTCTTGACCATAAATATCGGTGACACGTGCAAACATCTCTCCATTTTTCCTATATGGCATTTTTACACGTTTTACAACCGGCTGTGGATTTGAACTATAGGTCCTCCTTCCTTTCTTAGCTTGTTTTTTCATCTTTGGCATAGGTTAAACACTCATTTTTTAAATTTAAAGTTGTAAATCCGGTTTTCTTATAATAACAGATTTTAAATGATTAGATCTATTGGTAGAAAACCGCAAATTTATATTGTATAGAATTTTGCTTTAAGCAAATTAATCTTTTAAAAATAAAATACTATCTAATATAATTATTTACAATCCAATAAGATATAATTGGATTGTATATGTAATTTATGCTTTTTTTAAAAAAAATTTAAATTTTAGAAGAAAAAAGATTTTAATCAAAGACATATTTCCCCCATATAATTTTAGAAAACGCTATAAACTTAAATTATCAAGATTTATAGATTGTAAAAGCAATGATTAATTTATTTTGAATTTAGATTAGAAAAGAATTATCAAATATAGAGAATAAAAATGGCAGAGGAAAACCTACAAAACTCAGGAAGACAAGAGGGATTTCTTTATCTTTTAAAGAAACTATGGGTGAATTTCTTAGTATATAATTCTTATGCGTTTACAGTTTCTATGATTTCCATTAATTTCATCATAGTTTCAAATATAATGTGGCCGGGCGAGGAATTTCATTCAAGTGAATTGGGATTAATTGTAGGGACAGGTATGTATGGTATAGCTATTTCAGGTATATTTTTTGGTTTTTTAGTAGATAGATTCTCTCGTATTTATTTAATGTCATTCTCACAAATAATTTTCGGAATAGGAGTATTTCTTAATGGCCTTGTTCCTGAAGGCTTAGGATTAACATCATTCAATTTTTTCTTAATTTGTAATTTAATTCGTAGTTTTTCTTCAGGTGGGTTTTACCCTATTATTATTTCATATGTTAATGATTCTACCGAAGAAAAAGAAAAGTCTCAATTCTTCGGGATGTTACAAGCATTATTTCAACTTTTTCAAATAAGTGGTATGATAATATCTGCAATATTATTTCAAAATGCTTTTTGGAGGCAATTCTTTTGGTTTACAGGGATAATTTTTATTGTTTTTGGTATTTTTATTTTTTTTAAAGGAAAAGAACCGAAAAGAGCATCAACCCAAGATGAATTAAAGCACATCTTATCAGATGAAGATATCAAGTATGACTACAAATTAAATAAGGAAACCATAAAATCCACTATTTTTGCTCCCACAAACATTATTGCTTTTGCAGAGGGTATTTTTACTACCGTTTTATTAATGGTCCCTGATTTTTTATTAGTCGCATATATTCAATCTCCCCCTCATAATCTCTCTTCATTTGCTACAAGTATTTATATGGTTATTTTTGGGCTTCCTGGAGGATTGCTTGGTTCCTTAGCACTTGCTAAACTCTCTGATAAATTAGCAAAGAAAAATATTAAATATAGGATTTATTTTATCGTATTCTCTATAGTAACTCTGTTTGGTCTATACATTGTCATATTTTATATGCCACTTCCAAATTTAACTATTGAAGAAGGAACAAATTTAGCAATTATATTTTCATTGCCAGCAATTTGGGTTATTGGTATATTTGCTTTTATTGCTCGGGCAGTCGTTGGAATTTGGAATATTAATCAACCTCCAATTTTGCAGGCAATAAACTTACCAGAAGCCCAAGGTACAGTGAGTTCTGCAAATCAATTTTTAGAGTATATTGGGAGTGGAACAGGGCCTATTATAGCAGGATTTCTTTTAATCTATTTTAATCAAAATTATCAAATTACTGTAACGCTAACTATGGGAATAGGAATATTTGGTGGAGTTATTTGGCTTCTTGCTACAAAATGGATAAATAAAGATATTGAACGAATCTCAAATATATTAAAAGAGAGAGGGACTGAATTAAGTAAAAGAAATTCCAATAGGAACTAAAAATCTCGTTTAGTTATATTAAATATTTGGATGGTATTCAAAAAAATAAGTAAAATTAAAGAAAAGTTAAAGTTTTTCTTTTAAATCTTCATAGATATCAAGTGAATCAGGATTTCTCAAAGCTCCTCTATTACCTACTGACATACCTCTTAAGATTTTAGTGACCGCAATTTCAACTTTTTTACCCGAAAAGGTATATGGAATTCCTTCTTCGGGAACTTCATATATTTTTGATGGAACGTGCCTGGGAGAAGTTTTTGCCCTTATTGTTTTTATAATCTTCTCTTTAAGGTCGTCTGATAATTCATTATTTTCTGTTAATTGTACAAATAAAAGAATTTTTACATTTCCTTGTTCATCGGGCAATCCTATGGCTAAACTGTCGGCAACTTCAGGGAGCTGTTCAATAACATTATAAATTTCTGAGGTTCCTATACGAACTCCAGAGGGTTTTAAAGTAGCGTCTGAACGACCCCAGAATGTGATACCTCCTGTGTCACTGTGTTCTACAATCCAATCCCCATGGCGCCACACATTAATTCCTTGTTCTTCATAGAAGTCAAAATATGCTTTTTTATATTTTGTCATATTATCGTCATCTCCCCAGAAGTATATTGGCATCGATGGTGCCGGAGCTTCACATACCAATTCTGCTTGAACATCCTTTACAGGTTTACCTTCTTCATCATAAGCTTGCACTTTCATCGCTAACGCTTTTCCTTGTAACTCACCCGAAAATACTGGAAGGATAGGAAGAGCTCCCGCAAAGCATCCATTGATATCTGTACCTCCTGAGATTGAATTAAAGTAGAGATCTTGTTTTATTTCCCGATATACCCACTCAAACCCTTCTGGACTTAGGGTACTAGCCGTCTGAGAGATTTCTCTCAATGATGACAAGTCATACTTATCTTTTGGTTTTAAACCTTGACCCATCAAATAATGAAGATAAGTAGCTGAAACTCCGAATATAGTGATTTTATATGTTTCAATTAATTCAAACATCCGTAGCGCATCAGGGTATAAGGGATTACCATCATATAAAAATATTGTTGCCCCTGCAGCCAAAGAACTAATAAGCCAATTCCACATCATCCATGAGGGGGCAGTAATATAAGTAATTGTATCGCTCCTCTTTAGATCAGTTGATAAAATTAATTCTTTTAAATGGTTGATAAGAACTCCTCCTTGCGATTGAACCATACATTTTGGTTTACCCGTAGTTCCTGATGAGAACATAATATAAAGTGGATGATCAAAAGGAAGTTGTTCAAAGTGGCTTTCGATTTCCTCTTTCGCAATGAAATCGTTCCAATGGACGGCATTAGGTATGGCGCTGATATCAGGTTCATCATCAGATATATATGAAACTACTATAACTTTTTCAATTGAGGGAATCGCATCAACAACTTGTTTAACATTGGCTGTTATATCGAATTTTTTATCCCGATAATAATAACCATCGACAGCAAACAAGACTTTAGGTTCAATTTGGCTAAATCTATCGATAACAGCACTAGCTTGTAGTTCTGCTCCACAGGAAGCCCAAATTGCTCCAATACTTGAAGTGGCAAGCATAGCGATTGGTGTTTCAATTAAATTGGGTATATATGACACAATGCGATCTCCTTTTTTAATACCCATATCTCTCAAGGATTTAGCTAGGCGAGCGACTATTTGATTGAGTTCTTTGTAACTCATCTCTTTATGCTTTTTACTCTCCCCTTGAAAAATAAAAGCTAATTGATTATCATTATATTTTAATAGATTTTCCGCAAAATTTAACTCCGCTCCTGGAAAAAAAATAGTACCAGGGAATTTATGTATATCCTCAACAACTTTATCATAGGTTTTACTGGCTACAATATTTCCATAGTTCCACATAGCAGCCCAAAAGTTTGCTATTTCTTCTACAGACCATTTGTAAAGATCTTTTGCTCCTTTTAGGTCTTGATTATATTCCTTATTCACATATTCAATAAAATGAGAAACCTCAGCATTCTTAATCCATTTTTTCGAAGGTTCCCATAACTTTTTTCTTATATCTGAAATTTTTAACGCCTCTTATAGTGAAAATTTCGTGTATTTATTTTATTAATTTCGGATAAATTTTAAAATTAAATATTTTCATTATTTACATTTTTATCAGAATCGATTTCTCTCTTTATTCTTTTTATAGAAAAAATTATAAAAATTCATTTAAATATAGGTGAAATCAATAAAAATCTACTTATTTTTTAGATTGACAAATATTATTATCGTATTGACTAAAAAGTTAGCTAAAATTAGCGTTATCACCGTTAAAAGTATAAATATTAATTAAATCTAAATTTATTCATCATGATTTAATATGTAATAGACGGGGGAAAAAATATGGACATGAAAATATTAAAAGAAGGTACAGGAGAAATTTTTTGCAAAAATACACCTTCAGAAGTACGAAAATGGACTAGAGAAAACAAAGTTCGGGCATTAAAGGATAAAAGAATGCGAATTAAAGACGCGGTTAAAAAATATATTAATAATGGGGATTATCTCGCAATAGGAGGATTTGGCCATATCCGAATTCCAATGGCTTTGATATATGAAATTGTTCGACAACGAAAAAAAGAATTATTGGTAGCAGGACATACTGCTGTGCAAGATATTGATGTATTGATGGCAGGAGGATGTGTTAGCGCGGTAGATATTGCATATGTAGTTGGCTTTGAACTTAGAGGGCTGTCAGGGATTCAGAGAAAACTTTTTGAATCGGGAGAAGTAAAAAAAACCGATTATACAAATGGAGCTATGTCATATAGGTTAAGAGCAGGAGCTCAAGGTATTCCATTCATTCCAGTAAAAGTTATGTTAGGTACTGATACAATGATGAATTCACCTGGTAAAGTAGTTAGGTGCCCTTTTACTGGAGAGAAAGTATTACTACTGCCGTCCTTAAATCCGGACGTATGCATTCTTCATGCACACCGTGCCGACATGTATGGGAATGTTCAAATTGATGGTCATATTGTGAAAGATGATTTACAAGCAAGGGCTTCCAAAAGAGTAATTGTTACATGTGAAGAATTAGTTTCTACTGATAAAATAAGAGCAGAACCTGGTAGGACAATAATTCCGTTCTTTATGGTTGATGCAGTAATAGAACAACCATGGGGTTCTCATCCAGGAAATATGCCATATAAGTATTATTTTGATCATGATTTTACGGAAGATTATCTCGCTGTAGGAAGGAATAAGGATGCTAAGGTTTTGAAAGACTGGTTAAATGATTGGATTTATAATCTTGAGGATTTTGATGAGTATTTAACCAAATTAGGTGCAAAAAGATTATATAATCTCAGAGATCTTGAATTTTTAAGACCACCAGTGAGGTGAAAAATATGGAAGTTAAACATTATTCATTAAGAGAATTAATGGCAGTCGTTGCTGCTCGACAATTAGAGGATGGAAAATCAGTAGCAGTAGGAACTGGTCTACCTTTAGTAGCAGCAATGCTTGCGCAGCAAACTCATGCTCCTAACCTAATCATATTTTTTGAAGCGGGTGGAATCGCACCACAACTGCCAATTTTACCTATATCAGTTGGTGATTCAAGAACAATCCATAAAGCGTTATGTACTACGACTTTGATAGATATAATGGATACGATGCGCCGAGGATTTATTGATTATGCTTTTTTAGGAGGAGCTCAAATAGACTCCTATGGCAATTTAAATTCTACAATGATAGGAGATAACTATGAGAATCCAAAGGTGAGATTTCCTGGTTCAGGGGGGGCCAATGATTTTGGATCACTTGCGTGGGAAACATTAATTATAATGGATCGTCATAGTCCTCGTAGATTCGTTGAAAAAGTAGATTTTATTACCACGCCTGGATATCTGTATGGTCCAAACGCTAGAGAAGAAGAAGGCTTATCAGAAGGAACCGGTCCTTCAAAAGTAATTACTGACTTATGTTTGATGGATTTTGAACCACAATCAAAGAGAATGAGACTTATCGCAACTCATCCAGGTATAACCGTTGATGATGTTGTGAAAGCAACGGGATTTGAATTATTAATTGCTGAAGAAGTTGGTACTACTACTCCACCCTCTAAAGAAGATCTAAAAATATTACATGAAGTTATCGATCCTCAAGGCTTTGTATTTAAAAAATAATTCTTCTTTTTTTTATTACTTAGTAAAAATTTTTAAAAAATAGACACATTTATTTTCCGTTAAATTAATCTAAATAACACCATTTATTGATATAGATTGCTCTTAATGTATAATAACCTATTAGGATAAAGGTTTTTTAATGATCGAAGAAAATAACGATAGTATTCAAAAATATAATAAAGATATTTATGATTTATTTTGGGCGCATATTGAAGTAAAAAATGAAACAGTACTATATGATTATATTAAAAAGAATTTTGAATGTACTAAATTTTTAGAAATTGGATGTGGTTCTTATCCGAAAATAGATCTAAAAGAAGGTTTCTTTATTGATATTTCAGAAGTGTCTTTAAAAGCTTTAACAGAGTTTACGGATAGATGTATTGTTGCTGACAT
Organism: Promethearchaeota archaeon; assembly: GCA_016840165.1. Lineage (GTDB taxonomy): Archaea > Asgardarchaeota > Lokiarchaeia > Sigyniarchaeales > SOKP01 > SOKP01. Next base: position 13,950 of record JAEOSU010000047.1, on the reverse strand, counting down.
AACCTCTCTTCCTTTTAAAGACGGATCTTTTGATTGTGTTTTCGCTTTTGATGTCATAGAACATATTGAAGACGATATTAAAGCGATGCATCAGATTATTTCACTACTCGAAGTTGGTGGATTGTTTGTTTTGTCTGTTCCTCTTAGACCTGAATTTTTTAATTATTATGATGAATTTTTCGGACATTATAGAAAATATGACATACGAGATGTATTTAAATTACTCAGAGAAAACAATCTGAAAATGATTAAATATTATACCCATTCACAGATACCTTTAAATCCTAAATTTCAAGATAGGATGGCGAGATTTTTTCTAAAGTATTTTAGTCTATTAGAAAAAATTCCTCCAAAAATTATAAAGGCTGTTGAGAGTTACCTCTTTAATCTATATTACAAGGGTGTAAAGGAGAAAGTAAACAATATCAAGACAGAATTAGATCTAGATGATTTAAGGAAGGCGGGTTCAATAACCTTAATAAGTAAGAAAATTAAATAGAAATGTTATTTTCGTTTCTAAATTGATTGAATTTCTCAGTCTTGGTTGCAAATCTTTTAATCTCTTCTTTAAAATTACGCTGTCCATCTGGAAGAAGCTGAGGAATAGCTTCAAATATTGGATACCAACGATTGCATTTCGGACATAATAATACTCCTGTTTCAATTTTTACATCTAAGAGAAATTTGTTGAGTAAAAGCAAATCTGGTAATATATTTTCAATTTGAGATTTTTTGTGCGTAGCAGAGAACTCAGCTAAACTCTTCTTTACATCTGACTTAATTTTTTTAATATATTTATTACTAGCCGTATTAATACTATAATCAACAACAAGTTCTAACAAATCAATTTTAGATTGGATTTGGTTAAGATATTCTTCCAGAGGAGTTGATTTGGTTATTATTTTATCTTTTAGGAATAATTCCCCATCTTTCCTTGTTAAATTTATTATTTTTGAATCACCATCTTTAGATAAAATTTGTTCTATTTGATCTTGAGGGGTATCGTAGGAGAAGATGTATAATTTTAGAGGGTGTTCCTTATCAATTGGACAAGCTAAGATATCTAATAATAGAAAATTCATCGCAATTGAGAAAATAATTTATATTTTATTATTTTAATTGAGTATTCTAAATTAATTAAAAGATCTTTTTTTCTGATTTCTATCTAGGAATTAAATAAGTAGTCCGATAAAACGGAAGAACTCTGAATCAAGATATAAAATCCATAGAAGAGAGTAAGACATGCATAAATAATCCAGACCTTCTTTGCCATTTTAATATCAATTGCTTTAAATTTAGTATAAAACAATAGAGGAATAGACCACCAACAAAAATGGGGCGGCTGAAAAAATACAATTATTCCCATATCGGTAAATAGGCTATTCCCAAAATTGGTAACACTACTGATTAATCCTGTGCTTGTGAAAAAAGATATTCCAATTATAATAAAAACGCCCATAAGGCCCGGTAGTAATTTTATTAAAATTTCTCTCTCATAATATAAAATTATTAAAAATATTAATCCAAATGCTAAAATTGGTGTTATTTTGAAAAAACTTAATAATAAGAAAAAAGGAGAGTACCATCTCCTTCGATATTTCAAAAATAATAAGAATGAGAGTGCAATCCATATATCGGTGTTAAATGTTATCGAATAAATTAGAATTAAAAATAAGTTTGCATAAAACCAATATAGTTCATAGACTAGATTTATGTTTTTAATGATATAATAAAACATTAAATTTGTGAGAATAAGGTGTAATATTAATCCTATACTTTTTGGAAGCAATAACACCCAGGCATTCAAAAAGTAAAAATAGTTCAAGTAAAAAAAGTCTCCCATTTGATAGGTTTCTTGATTTAACCAAAAGGCTTTAGTATTTTCGTAATATATTGAAAAATCAGAACCAAAATGGTCATTAATAATACTGAGAGCTAATCCAATAAGTTGAATTACAATAATCGATGATATTAAAATTAAAATGCTTCTTTGCCCTATATATACTTTTTCCATAGAAAAATCGATATTATATTTCAATAATTTGTTTTAAATAAATTTTTTCGAACCTTTACTCTTTCTCTTCTGTTAAGAGATATTTTCCTGAACTTACATAAATCAGTAGTAAAAATATTGTAGGAATGAAATTATAGGGAAATATATCTTTTAATAGGTAAATTAAACCAAAAATCGGAAGATCAATAAAGATAAAAAAATAAATACTTCTTTTCAGACTTTTTAGAAGAAACATTCTACTTTTATGTGATTTAGGTAAATCTTCCAAGTGAATTATTGAAATCATAAGTAGAGGAATAAGTATTATCAAATGTAGATCCCAGGAGTCAAAATATACTAATAGCATTACTAAGATTCCTATGATATAACCATATATGATATAATTCGTTTGTAGCTTACGTATTATAAAAATCAGGAACCCAACTACTCCAATCAATACGAAAATAATTAAAAAGATTATAATTTGAAGATCTAATAATAGATTAGTTTCAACATTAAGCATAGATAATAAATTAATAATCAATTTTGTAATACTAAATGAATTATTTACAATCAAAGTTTCAGTGCCGACAAAATTTATCTCTAAAAAACCGTTAAACAATCCCGGAATTGCTATTAGTAATGGGAGATTGAGTAAAATTGGAAGAGATGCACCGAGAAGTCGTACAAAAGAGCGCTTTATCTCTAGCATATTTAATTTACCTTTTAATTTAATAGTAAAGGTAATTAAGAAGGGAACAATAAAAATTGTGATTGGCTTGATATTAAGACTTATTCCAACCAATAATCCCCCTAATATATTCCATTTTAGATTATCATGTTTTAAAAAAACATAGAGAGAGGCTAAAAGAACCATTGAAACCAATGAGTTAGTTTGGCCCATCGCATAATTAAAAGCATGGGGTAATGCTACCAAATAAAGACTTAAGTAGTAGATTTCTCTTTTTAAAGTCTCCTCATTGTGACTAATTAGATTAATAATTTTATGAAGAATTAAGCAATTCACAAAATTAATTATTAAATTAAAAACATTGAATAGGATAAAAGCCGCTTCAAAAGGTAGTAATGAAAAAGGTACAAATAAAAAACCACTTAGGGGGAAATATCTATATGGCCATAAATAATTGGAAGGGTCATATAAATTTTCAATATCAGAAAGAAATACTTTTCCAACATTATGATAAACTAAAAAATCATTAAATTCTCTTAAAAAAAAGATAGTTAAAATAAGTCCAATTATAAAGTATGTAAGATGGAGGGAAAAACAAACTTTAAAGATTTTTCTCTTCCAGAATATGTTAAATGTGATTCTAAAGTTTTTTAGTTTATCCGTCAACATAATTTAATAATATATTTATACTCCTTTTCCCCTTAAAATTTTTCATAATCAATAATTATTACTATAACTATAGTATTTGCAAATCATTAAATGTATCCTATGTGTTAGAGGGTAAAAAATAGTTAAAATTCTATGTAAAATTAATACACATTAGTATTATTTCGCTTTCTTTTGATTAACATATTCAAGAACGAAGGTAAGGTAAAAAAAATAAGATAAGAGAATACTACGATGTAATATTTAATCTTTTGAGTCCAGATACTATTTATAATGCTATTCATTAGAGATTTCACCCTGATTCTTATTTTTAACAACATTTTTTTCCACAAGATTCATGGTTTCAATCAAGGCAAATAATAAGATAATAACCAATGTGCCAAAGATCAATAATGGATTGAGCAGAATTCCGCCAATTACATAAAATAAGCAAATAAAACTTATACATGCGAATATTAATAAACAATCGAACAGAATCGCATAAATTAAACTCGTTTTAAGATTTCCTTTGTAATCATTATCTTTTGAATTATCAGCTGATAGTGTACTTTGATTTATACTGTTATCTTTTAATTGAAGGAGTTTTTTGCTTTCAACCAAAAGTATTCACCTCTATTGATTTAATTATTCTTAGTTTACTTCTTATTCATTAGATTAGGTGTTAATCTACTCTCAAAATTAGTGATTCCGTACTGATAAGGCTTAATTTTTTCAATTAAGTTATAGGCATTCATAATCTGCAAATGCTTTATTTAAATAGTTAGCTATAATTTTGATAGCACCGGGGATAAAAAATGTAGTGTTGAAAAGCAAAATCCAAATGAATACGAGAAAAAAAGCTACTACTTTATCTGACCAACTAAATCGATTTGGTATGATGAATACATACAAGATACTTTGAATTAGTGAACTTATAAAGATAGTAATAATCATGAATTTTAGTTTAGTTAGTGAACTAGATCTTGACTTTTGTTGGCGATTCGGGTCAATAGAAAGGTCTGAGTTATAATCTAACAATTTAAAGTCATCTATATATACCTGGTCTCTATTAGATATTTCAAAATCACTAATTAATGACTCCAAATTAGCAAATTCTTTTTCTTTATCCATTAATGCTAATTTAGCCGTTTCAGTCATGTTTTCACCTACTTTTTTTTAATTAATTATCAGTTATACCTAATCCATGACTAGTATACTTTACAATCATATTTAAATGTTTTGATCGTTTAAATATAGTCTTATTAAGAGCCTTCTTGATGTTATATTTTGCTATTTATTAATTTGTGAACCTTATTATACATCATTAGAAACTCTTAAAATTCCCTCAATAGATTATACAATATATTTTTATAGCATTGTAAACTTTATTTATATATAAATAATCATTTTATAATTTTTTTGGAGGTAAAAGAGAGTGAATAATAAAAATGAAGTGTATAGAGGCACAATTTCGCGCGCTTTTGTCAAAAAGGAGTCTTTAAAGAACAACTTATTCCTGTTTCTTATAGCTATTGCTTTAATAATAACATTCTTAGTGTACTTAATTTTTAGTGGACAATTCGATTTTAGTCTTTTCCTGGTATTGATTATTAGTTTTATAGTTGTTCCTTATTTGATTATTGCTCCTGTGTCAGCTTTATATTTTGCCGCATATAAGAGAAATTTCTCATATATGATACAGGAAAATAACATTGTTATTAATCATGGCGTATTTACAAAGATGCGCGCAACTATTCCCTATAAGCGAATCCAAAACATCAATATAGTATGTGGTATTTTTGATAGGATGTTCAAGACCTATACTGTAAAAATTGAAACCGCTGGACATAGTGCAGTGAGTTCTGGTACAAAATCCAGAGGAATTGGTCCTGAAGGTTATATCCCGGGTTTAAAAGATCCACAAATCATTGAAGATCAGATTAAAAAAATGATTTTTCAATCCTCACAATCACCAGAGGGATTGGAAGATAAGATTTTTAGACCGCAAGAATTAGCCTTTGATAACTTCATTAGTTATATTCTTTCAAAGATTCGTGAAGGCGAACTTTTACAAACCTCTATTAAGGAATTAAGAGAAAAAGCTAGCCTTAGCGTTTCCCAGTTAGCCGAAAGAGTCGGAGTTCCCCCACAAACCATTAAATATCTCGAAGAAGGACGATATAATCCCAGTTTAGTACTGGCATATAAAATCGCAGAAGTATTAAATTGCACCATTGAGGAGCTTTTTAAATTAAAGGAAGGGTAATAAAATTTTTTCCAATACTTACTAGATGCGATTAGATTCTTACACGAATGGTGAGAAATAATTGAGGTTCAAAACTAAAGTAAAATCACACATCAAGGAAATAAGAGAAGAATATAATCTAAGTCAGCAAGAGTTAGCTGATAAAATAGGAGTTTCACGTCAAACAATCTATTATTTAGAAAAGGGATCATATAATCCTTCTCTCACAATTTCATTTAAAATCGCAGAAGTATTAGAAAAACCTTTAAAAGAAATTTTTTATCAAGAACCGATTATTAAAGATATATTAAAAAACAAAACACTTGAAGAGTTAGAGAAGATTTCTTCTGAAGTGGGAATTACAACCAATAAATTAATCAAATTAAATAATATTGATATTGAGTTAGATAATGATTTTACTAAACTGGACCTAGAAAAGATAGCCAAGAAGCTTGGTATGAAATTTGATGACTTGTTTGAAGAATAGAGATTAAAGAGATAGGAATTTCATTATTTAAGAAACTTTTTTTGTTTGAATTCAGCATAATCGCATATTTTTGAGAGACAATTAACTGGTCTATCCCAGTATTTAAAGAGGAGAGCTCCATTATTGCGGAGTCTTTTTGACCATGGACTTGTATAACACATTGGACTTACATATAATATCGGAACAGAATATTTCTTCGAATTGGTAAGTGTAGGACTAATTAATTGCTTTGCCAAGTTATCCATAATCGCATCAGGTTGATGCTTAAATTCTGCATATTGAGTAATTCTTTCATAATTTAAGTAATCATCCATAACATCTTGAAATCCTACAACCCCATATTGGATGATGATATCAATTTCTCCTGAATTCATTATCATTTTTGGAAGATCAATATAGAAATAAGGTAAATTCATGTCAAAAGTGCAGTCTATTGGGTTTTTAAAGCTAGCAGTATGAGGCAAAACCTCTTTTAACTCCTCTTGAAGTTTCTCGGATAATTCCGGAACTCTCAAGCCTTTATTTTCAGCATTATTGGCGATCATTGCTCCAGGACCCCCAGAATTCGTAATGATTGCAAGTCTTCTACCCTTTGGTAGAACACCATTACATAAAACAAATGCAATATCTAAAAATTCTGTGACATACTCCGTTTTAATGATTCCTGATTCTTTAAAAACGGCGTCATATATCATCGCATTTCCAGCTAACGAACCGGTATGACTTTGTAAGGCACGATTTCCTGCTTCAGATCCACCTACATAAATCGCAACAATAGGTTTATGAGGAGTAATTTCCCTAGCTAAGTTTAAAAACTGTTTTCCTCTTTTTAGCTCTTCAATATATAACCCAATCACACTGGTATGGGTATCATCTTTATAATATTCCAAGCAATCAACAATATCTATGTTAGCTTCATTTCCTACAGAAAGTGACTTACTTAAACCTAAGTCTAAATTATCTGGATCAAACCATATATGGCTTGAAAGAGTTCCACTTTGAGATGCGATTGAAAAAGTACCTCTCTTAATATTTTCCCAAATAGCCGTATTAAAAGCGCGATATTGATCTTTCTCACCAAAATAGTTATTAAAAACGCCTAAACAATTAGGTCCGATAAATCTCATTCCATATTTTAAGGAAATTTGATTTATCTCTTCCGTTAGAGTATTTTTTCGGTCTTTAATAAGTTCTCGAAACCCTCCTGAGATCAAAATTATCCTTTTTACTCCTTTCTCTCCACATTCCCTGAAAATGCCTGGAACTATTTTTGCGGGAAGGACAATAACCACTAAATCGGGAACCTCAGGAAGAACTGATATTGATTTATAGGCTTTAAATCCCATTACTGTGTCTAATTTCGGATGGATAGGATAGATATTCCCATTATATCCAGATTTTATAAGATTCATAATTTGGATTGATGCCAACGATCCTCCTTTATTGTTCGCTCCATAGAAAGCCACACTTTTAGGATTTAGAAATCCATGTAGAAAATGATCTTTACTCATAATTATTTACAGAAATATAGCATGACTTTAAAACATAAATTTTTGAAAAATTATCAGCTTAAATTAGCTATATAGTAGATTTAGGAAACTTTATAAACTTGATCTAAATTTATTTGATAAACAATAATTGGATTTGGGAAGATCACTTTCATTCTTAACTATCTGGTGATTTAAGGTTCCATATTTTATTAATTATTTAATCAATTTAGGTGTGACTAAATTTAAATACAATATATTCTAATCCTCAATTATGAAAGAAAAAACAAATTATGGGTAATCATCATGAAAATATTAGTATATGGCGCCGGTGTTATCGGTAGTATGTTTGCTTATAAGCTAAAAACTGGAGGAAACGATGTTTCGGTTCTTGCGAGAGGAAAACGTCTTCAAGACCTAAAAGAGCATGGTCTTGTTATTCGAGATGACATTTTTCATAAAGAGTATGAAACACCAATAGATACAGTTGAAAAACTCGAGAAGGATGATAATTATGATCTAATATTAGTAATAATGCAACGACAACAAGTAAGTCAGATTTTACCCATATTAAAGGAGAATATTAGTCCAACTATAATATTCACAGGGAACAATCCCTCAGGAGCCGATGAATATTTAGAGCATATTGAACGAGAGAGAATACTTCTTGGTTTTGGAGGACCTGGAGGATATCGAGAAGATTATAGAATCATTGCTGCATATGTAGATAATGTTATTTTATATGTTGGAGAGTTGGATTGTACGATGAGTGAGCGAATAAAAAAAATCGAGAAAGCTTTTACAGAATCAGGGATAAAAGTTGATTTAAGTGAAAATATTGACGCATGGTTAAAAACTCATGCTGCATTTATCAGTCCTTTAGCCATGGGAAGTTATGCGGCAAGACATCGAAATACAAGACTTGGTAAGGAAAAAGAACTTGTTACCTTAGCATTAAAAGGATTTCGTGAAAATTTAAAAGCACTTAAAGATCTTGAAATCCCTATTCTACCTAAGAAATATCGAATGTTAAGTTGGATTCCTCTCTTAATACTTAGAAATAAAATTCTTAAACTAATGAATTCTGATTTTGGAAGGATCGCACTCTCAGGACATGCTGATGCGGCAGAAATGGAGATGAGAAAACTTACAAATGATTTTCAGAAGGTAGTAGAAAATGCGAAAACGAAAATGGATGCAAATAAAAAGCTTTATGAATTGAGTTTTGCTTAGATTACGTGTCTACAATTTATTTCTTCTAATTTTTTTATTGACCAATATATATGATCCAATGATCACATTTAAATAGGTTGATTTCTATTAAGTATATATATGACCAATTGATCATATATGTGGTGAGAAAAATATTGAATAAAAAAAATAAAGATTATGATTTTGAACCGAGAGAATTTAACAGATTCCCATATTTTCAAGGACAACCTCATGTCCCACCACCCAGAGTACCGTATGGTCCTAGAAATTACGGATCAAGACACTCATATCGACATTTTCCACCTCCTATGCCTCCAATACCTATTTCTCGTGAAGATTTCAAGGAAATCAAGCATTTTTTTATCTTATCAATTATAATTGATAAAAAAGAGGGAATTAATGGATATCAACTACAAGAAAAGTATCAAATTCCTCGAGGAAGCATGATTAGAAGTTTAGAAGAGCTCGAAAAGGGAGAATATCTTGAAGTAAAGGAGACAACAATAGAAGGTCGAGACCAAAAGATTTACTTTATTTCAGAAAAAGGAAAAGAATATCTTGAACAACTAAAGGAAAAATGGGCTAACGAGTTTGCTATGATGTCAGATATGGCGCCTCCTGAAGTATATGCCCATCCATTTGCACGAAGACCGCATCGTAAGAGAATTATCAGATTTATAGAACAATGTGAATCAAAGGAAGATGCATTAGATTATTTTAGAGGGATGCGATCAAAACTAAAATTTTCACTAGACCGACTTAATTCCCGAATCCAAAATATCACTGAAATTAAGGAAGAGTTAAATTCTGTAATTAAAAGTATAGAGAAAATGGATATGCTTGATAAAAAGGAGTTAAAGGAAATATTAAAGAGTATTGAAAACAAGATAAGAAAAGAGCGTATCCATTTGTAATTTATTTTTTATTTTTCTTTTTTTAATTTACTAGTCTAAAATAATATAGAGCATATTTAGATTCGTTTGAAAAACTTATTTAAGATATGGTGATTTATTTTAGGAACACATATAAAATAAACTATAAAGAAGGAAAGTGATTACGAATTATGAGCGATAATGAAAAGAAAGAAACTCCTATAGATAAACTCAATAAAGCGTTCATAGATTTTGTTGGTGGTGCTTTTGGGGAAAGTGGAAAGGATTTTATAGAAGATACCTCCGAAAAAATTAAGGATTTCTCCAGTCAATCAATAAAAAAGTTTATGGAATTTTCAGATTCTGTATTAGACAATTTAAAGCTCTCAGAAAACGAACAAGTAATGAAAGCGCGAGATACAGTGGAGGATTTATTAAAGCAAGCGGGTTTATTGGAAGAGGATGAAGAAGATTTCTGATTTTTATAATATTAAGTGGTAATTTATTTTTCTTTAACAACTTCTTTTTTTAAAATTCAAATATTTTTATCATACTATTGATTTGTAATAGTTAACTGTTCTTGTTCTTTAATTTCTGCTAAAAAAAGTTCAGCAATAGCTAGCCATTTACGTTTTGATTCCAAATCACTTATAATCTTTCCCGTTAATTCTTTACCTTCCCTTAGATTTTGAAGTGCTAATTCAAACTTTTCGAGTGCTGTATAACAGATTCCAATTTTTATATAAGTCTGGTAAATAAACCAATTTTTAGTATCAATTTCTATAGCTTTTTTGAATTCTTCTATAGCTTTTTCATATTCTTTAAAAGTCATTAAGATTTCTCCATAGGTATCGTGATAAATTCCTTTTTCTGGTTCATTCTTCGTAAGTTTTTGGATAATTTCCAATGCCTCTTCTTTTTTACCTAAATAAGATAACCAATATGCTTTATAATTATGAAGAGAATTATCTTTAGGGTATTTTTTAAGTAGATTCTCAATACTCTCTAATCCTTCTTCCAATTTTTTATCTCTTTTAAGGGTATATGCCTTTTTTATCATGATATCGATTTCATTTTCAGGAAACAATTCCTTCATTTTTTTTAATATTATCAAAACTTCGTCGTATTGGTTAAAATAGAGAAGGATATGGACTTTTGAATTATATAATTTATAATCTTTAGGGCTCAAACCGATTTCTTTATCAATATCTTTGATTAATTTTTCATATTGAGATTCTAACATTTCCGACTTTTGGGATTGTAGAATATCAGCCATATCTTGCCAAATTATGCCTTCAAGTTTATCGTAAGGTTCTGTCAATTCTTTCTTAAGCTCAATTTTATATGCTAAGTGTTTTATATAGCTTAGTAAAAATTCTCTTAATGATTCTTTAAAATGGTTGTTAAATATAGTACAGCAGAGTTCTTCAAGAATATCCTCTATAGTGGAATTTAAGCTTCCAGAAGTCCCAAATTTTTCTAAATATTCGTTTTTTGTAATATGTTCTTCTGTAATAGCACGAAGAATCTTCTCTAATTTTTCATCTGAATGAAAATAGTAAAATTGATTAGAAGAAGGTTCCAATTTAAAAAATTTTAAATCATATAAGTCGCTATCTACAATTTCATTTACCCAAAAATCTAAAATTCTCTTGTTTATATCATAGAATCGTGAAAAATCTTCAAGAGATAGATAATCAGGATAAAAATCTGGATGATTTATTGAAATAAAGAGTAAAATCTTATAGTAATACTCTTCATCTTTTAAAATTGTGTTCACTTTTGAATAGTCTAAATTTAACAGGTTATTGAGAAATCTATATTTAACATAATCATCAGTTATATTAAATTTTTCAAAAAAAAGTTTTGTTTTTGTAGTGATTTCGTCAATACGCTTTCTCTCTTCCTCTAAAATCGTTTGTCTGTCTAAATTATAGTTTTGCAGTATCCTTGAATATTCGGATTTACCAGCTTGAGTTATGGTATAGCGCTTATTTTCTTTTATTATAAAACCTTTATGAACTAATGAACTTAGACTTCTTGATAGAGAGGATTGATTTATAGAGAAAGGTTCTTTAAGAAAGTCAGATCTTTTGCAAAAACCATTATTGTAGATCATCCATAAAATCCAATGAGAATAGTTCCTTCCTCTTTTTAAGATAATTTTAGGGGGATAATTTAACTTTCGTTTCTTTATTGTGTCTTTTGATAATTCAAGAAATTTTTTTTTTCCCTTTAAGGTTATCTTGTAATTTCCTCTCGAAAATTTTTCTATAAATCCTTTAAAGATTAATGTTGTTAAATGACGTGATAATGTGGAAATTGGAATTTCAATTGGCTTTTGTTCAAAATTAGACCATTCACAACTTTCATTATTTGCTAGCATCCAAAGAATTATTTGGTCATAATTTCTTCTTTGCAGTTCCGAGGGGTTAAGAATCTCTTTAGGTGGATAATTTAATTTTCCCATTTTCTAAAGAAAGAAAAAATAATTTTCGATAGGTATAAATTGGGAACAGTTCTATTTATACCTATTTTTCAAAACTTCCAAAGATTTTCGGAATTTTCAAGAAATTGCCGAAAGTGGAACTATATATGGATGGATGCCCTCATTTTTCATTAATCATCATTTTGATGATAAAATTAGAATTAAAAATAGAAAAAAGAGTTGAAAAAAAATATTTAAGGTGAGAATGAGAATGAAAAAGATTTCAAAAGCGACTAAAGGATTGATCGCAGCATCATTTTTAATAGGTATTATAGCAATTATTTCCCCGGTGATGGCTGCTGGTTCTAATCACGTCTTATTCATGGCTATAGGAGACGATTTAGATATCAATGCTACCAATCTTATCGTAGGGAATATTAAATCCGGTAAACATGGTGGGCCACCATCAGTGAAAGCAGTTTTCCATCAAAGAATCTATGATGATTCAGGTAAAAAATTGTATACAATGATGGGAATGCTCAAAGAGGGGTATATTATAAACACCAGCTATTATTTCCTTTGCCCAATCCTTTGGAAATGGTTTATTAATGTTTCGGTGGTCATTGGTGGGGGATTATTTAAGACTACTGATACCGCTTTGACATTAACATATCGAAATATTTTTGAAGACCTTACCATGCCTAATACTGGAGGAACATTCGTACCAGCAACGATATTAATGCTTATAAGCTTTACAGCTGAATATTATGAACCTGATTGGGATGATCTCTTCAACCCTGCGACAATTCCCTGGGATCAACCCCCTGAAGTTTTGCCAGAAGGAAGATGGGTTCTTGCCGGAGCTTTATGGAATGTTGGCATCCCAGATGATGTGGGGTTTGGAGTTGGTATATTGCCGGTCGGTCCAGTATCTTACTTTACAAGATGCTGGGGAATATAGATGCTAAGCCACATCATCAATCATATCAGATAAAAAATAAATTCTAACATCTTTTTTTTTTTAAATTTTCATCAATTTGATGATAAAAAATACAATAAAAAATAAATTGAGTTGATAAAAAAAATGACTGAAATTAAAAAACTTACAAAAATCGTACTTTTAGTGGATGCTATTATGTGGTTCTTATTTGGGATACTTCTTACATTTCTGTATGATATGGCCATGAATCCTGAGGGTTGGACAAACCCCTATCTCCCAAGAATGTTTGGGGGCGTTAATTTAATATCTGCTATTTTCGCAATTTTAATGCTACGTAAAAAGGAATGGGAAGAAATTAAATTGACATTTATGTATTTTATCGGGATACTTTTATCGACATTAATCATTGAACTTGCCGTATATGCTACATTTTATTCCACTTTTGGAGCTTTGTGGAGAACACAAGGTTTATTTCCTATAACTGTAGAGGCTGTACTTTTAATACTTGGAATCGTTACTTATATCAAACAGAGAAGCTAAACGCCATAAATTAAAAAATTTCTAATTAATTCTTTTTTTTATTTCTTGATTAAAGAAGCCTTTCTGATTAATAAATGAATTATTCTTATCTTTCAGTGTAATAATTCTGAAATGGTAAAAAAGCTTAATGAAGGTCTTTTTGTAAAGTAAATATAAATTAGATTTATAATTATAAATGGATTATTAATTCATAAGGGTTAATTCCTATTAATTAATATTATGCCTAATTCGGAGCTAAATCAGCTAAAGTTTGCAGAAGAGCTTTTCGATACCGGTAAGCTTAATGAAGCTCTTGAAATACTAAATGATGAGAACCATTTTAAGGGGCTTAATCATCAACAAAAAAGTCACCTTCAGTTTCTTAAGGGTTTAATTCTCTTTTATCTTAACAGAGGGGAGGATCTCACTAA
>JAEOSU010000046.1 GCA_016840165.1 Promethearchaeota archaeon | reverse complement strand
TTTACGAAGTATTGTGTCCCATATTCGATTGAGTTACTAATATAATCGGAATTCAAATGTAGAATTAGAAAGTGTCTAGAAACAGGAGAAGTGTTTAAAGATCACGAATGGAAAAAATTCTTAAAAATTAGGGAAGTGGATAACTTACAGGATATTGATTTTTTAAAGAAGCTAACAGATGTCAAAAAAGTCAAAACTATCCTTTATACGAAACAAACGAACATTTTAACTGTTGATAAATTGCTACAGCAAGCAGCACAGATTGAACCATCGAATTTTCATGTATGGTACGCATGGGGGATCATTAAAAAACTTCAAGATGATCTTGCTGCTGCCGAAAAATACCTTAGAAAAGCTCTTGTTCTTAGACCATACAATACCGCAGCTTTATGCGAACTTGGAAGAGTTTTGACATTTAAGAGAAAATATCGTGAAGCTGAAGAAATTTTTCTTGGGATTTTAGAGGCAAAATTAGACATCTCTTCAATTAAGAACACAGATATCACTTTTTATATTGCGGATAATTATGCAAATTGGGCAAATGATGAATTTAATAAAAAAGCTAAAGCATCTTGGATGGAAAAAGCCAGAAACGCATTCGAAAGCGTATTAGTCGCTATTGACTTCGCTCCTTCCGATGGAAGAATTCATGAGCTGCATAAAAAAATCTGTTTAGATTTTGGTCTCCACTTATTCCAAATTGGGAACAAGGAAAAGGGAGAAAAGTTTCTAGTAAAGACTATTGCAGAGATCAGAATTTATGACCAACTTATTTCGACCAACAAAGAAACTCTTTCCCTTGCTTATTATCATTTAGCAAAACATGAAATGTCAAAAACACATCCAAATTGGAATCTAACGGAGATTTACGTTAGAAAAGGATTAGCAGTTTCCAATAAACCGAACAGAACCAACACACTGAAAAAATATAAAAAAATTGTAAAGAATGAAAAGAGAAGGAAGATTGGTCAAATTTCTTCGTTTGATCCAGATAAAAAATTCGGAATAATTAAAAGTAAAGGTAGGAGTTGTATTTTCTTCCCCAACTGCCTCTCTTGGTACTGCAGCGATATTCCAGCACTAATTAATAGGAAAGTTTCTTTCATTCCAGTTCAGCACACAACTGCTAGAAGATCAAAGAACCTTAAGGCAACTCAGATTAAGCTTGTTGAGGCCAAAACTTAATTCCCTCCTGTCGCTAAAATTGATATTAATATTAAAAAGCCTCAGCGAGATCCACATTATATAGACTTACTGTACCGTCATAATTTAGAAATGTTAATATTTCTATAATATCCGTGATCTCTTTCTCAGACTGATTGTTCGAATCATTTGTCATTTTCTTTTCACTTATTTCAAAAGTTTCTTCATTTATAAATTTAACCAAATGTAGTACTAATAAAATAGTACCTCAACCTTTTATTTACTGTAAATAATATTTTATAATGCCAGGTATTCCTACTCTTGCTTTCAAATATTATCTACAAATTAAACCGTCTTATATTAAAAAATGCTTATTCACAGAAATTTAAGCATTCAAACCCGACATAAAATTCTCTCCCTTGAATAAAATTCATCAAAAGCCATAATGAGACTAGGATACAAGCTGCGTCAATTATAACCCAAAAAAACCTGATAAAAGATTAAAGAGAGGTAAATCTGAGAAAATCTCCCATTTTGTAAAATAGATGCGCGATCTTGCACCTGAAAATAATAAATTCATTCCTTTTTAAAATTGTTAATATTTTTCAGAGAAGTTTTGATGTAAGATAATACACGTTTTTCCAAGCTCTCGACAAGATTATCCGTATATCCTATCTTTTCTCTAAATTCCATCCATTCTTTGGAATCAAGATACTCAGGATAGAAATTAAGGAATATTTCTTCACAATATTTGAAAAAGTAGTTTAAAGACTCTTCCAACTCTTGTTTGAGAACTAAAAGTCGAATGGTATGACCTTTATTAGTCAATTGAAACTGTTTATGTCTTTTATCTTTTTCACTTATTTGAAATTCGACTAATCCCTCATTTAACAATTGGTTCATGTATTTCAAGAACGTGTGCTTACTCTCATAGTTTAATTTTTGTTGGATTGCTGTAGCATTAATCCCGGGATAATCATTAACTAATTTTAACATTATTTTCGCTTTATCTGACAACTCATCTATTGAATTTTCATATTGTGATCCGTTTGATATTTTATATCTTTTGTAAGTTCCTTTTTCAAGATATCTCATAATAAAATTACCAGCCCTGATATCTGACGTAAAAATAATTAATGGATTGAGAAAATCCTCATTAAATAACTTAATTTCACTTTGAATATTCTGATAGATTCAATCTTTAATTGGTGTTCTAAAAAAATTATTCGGATATCAACAAAAGGCGAATAAGCTCTCTAGCTAAATTATTCGGTAGAATCATTTTTTCTCAAAATCTAGACAATACTATGATTAGATTTT
>JAEOSU010000045.1 GCA_016840165.1 Promethearchaeota archaeon | reverse complement strand
GGATTCAAATGAGGAATTTAAAACGTCTATAGAAACTCTACTGAATGGGAGCGTCACAAACCTCGATATTGCAATAGATGTTGAACTAGAAGGGACTCCTAGTTAATTCAGACTACAAATTAATCCACAAAAAGCGGAACACCTATCATCCCTGAAACGAAAATATTGGTCGCAGAAATGCGACCTTTTTTCTCTCTTTATTCTTTTCTTTGGTTATTTCGGGATCTATGGGAAAATAATGAAGGGGTCTCGCTCTCGACCTCCCTCATATTGGCTGGTCTCATAGAAAAATGAAAGTCCCGTACATATTAATTGAATCCTTTATTATTCAAAATTGGACCGAACCTTCAAAGACAAAGCAACACTTAAATTCTGTCTAAATTAAGGATCTTACGAATTTTTGATAAGAAAGGCATACCAAGCCTCACAATTAGAATATTTCAGGTATAATGCACTATAGACCACATTCGGAAAAGCTATATCGAATATTTCTTCTTAATTGTCTTATTGTTTCAAAGAAGATGACGCAAAAGTACCCTTTAAATAGCTCATACTATAATTCATATATAGATGAGTAATAGTATAACAGATATTTTTCATGAGAAAATAAGGAGTTTGAAAAAAGATGAGTGAGGAATTAGCAATAAAAGAGACAGATAAGAGTTGGAATGATATAATAAAGATTGCAAGTATAGCTGTGTTTTTACAATTAGCGTACTTAGCAATAGTTTTTGCAATAGAGATACCTTTGTCAATAGCTACTGATTATTTGCCATTAAATTCTGCTAGTGATTATTTTAACATGATAAACAATGATAGGTTGGCAGCTATTTTCTTAATGGACCTTCCAATGGTGGCCTTTATGATTTGTAATTATTTTACGAGTTTGGGTATTTTTGCGGTCCTTAGAAAGAGAAATGAAGCACTTATGATTATGTTTACTGCATTTATCTTTATTTCGACAACTATGGGTCTTATCGCAAATGAAGTTTTTTCTCTCTTTTACCTCAGTGATCGGTATGATGCTGCTACTACAGATGCTATGAGAGAACAACTATTAGCAGCAGGGGAAGCAGTTTTAGCCAATAGCTTATGGCATAATACTGCAGGCTACGTGATGGGCATTCTTTTCTTAGGGTCATTCTTATTAATGGCTATGTTTATGTTACAAGGTAATGAATTTAAGAAACGAACTATTTTCTCAGGAATCCTTGCTACAGGATTAGATTTATTTCAACATGCATTTCATATTTTCATTCCCTCCATAGCAACCCCTCTCTTACTCGTTGCTGGTATATTTTACATTCCTTGGTATATCTTTCTTGGATTAGACCTGGTACGATTAGGAAGATCACATGCAACAAACGAGTAGGCTTAATACTACGAATGGATGTTAATAAATGGGAGACATTATTTAGGATCTCTATCCATATATATTCTGACCATTAGTGATAAAAAAATTGTGGTGAAATGAGAGAATATCATAATAACTACTAATTTTGTTGAATATATCGCCTTATCTGTAGTTAGGATACAAACATTGAGATTCAATTTTCACTGAAAAGAATAGTATAATAGTATAATTGCTAATTGGAATACTCAAGAAGAAAAATAATAATTTAGATATTATCTAAATATATTTCTTTTTGGATCAACTGAAGAGAAGCAATTAAGATGAATAGCTCTTTCGATTGGATAAAAAAAGGTACAAATCATATAGAAAAAGATGAGCTTGCTAAAGCACTTTCTATCTTTAATGAAGTGATTAAAAAAGATCCAGAGAACATACGTGCTTGGCTCTTAAGAAGTGAAGTAGAATTTGTACAAAAGAAATACAGAGAAGCATTTAAATCTTTGAAAACTGTAATTAATCTAAACCCAGGACACGTTGAAGCTTGGATTAATATGGGTAACACCTACAGGGAACTTGCAGGGGTGAGGAGAGGGAAAGTATTGGAAAAAAATGGTCCTAAATCATTAATTCATTTCAAATTCACACCCAATGAAATTAAATTACTGAATCAATCCCTTAAGAGTTTTAATCGAGCATTAAAACTTAAAGAGAATCACGAAAATGCT
>JAEOSU010000006.1 GCA_016840165.1 Promethearchaeota archaeon | reverse complement strand
GAAGTAATAATGGGATTTTCAATATGATTGACAATAAATTCCACTCGCTTTCTTTCTTTAAGGCTAAGCAGTTTGCTAAAGTTCGATTTAATTTGGGCACCATAGTAAGTATTTCCAAAAAAAGTATGAGTACCGTTTATTATCTGTAAAAGATAATTCTTATCTCCTAAATGAAGATATATCGAGAGATCATTAATAATTAAATATTTCGTGGGGTTTTCCTTAAAAATTTCTAAGCATAGAGATGTAATTCGATAATTTTGGCAGAGATATTCATATAATTCTTTTTTGTTGCTTGCGCTAAAACGAGGAGGTATAATTTCTCCTTTAAGAGATATATTTTTGCATTGAAGGCTTAATTTTGAGAAGTGATTTATTTTACCACCAAACTTAACGTCATCAATTATCTTAACGGGTGGCGCAAAGTCAAGAATAGAAATGTCTTCAGGGTTAACATTTTCTGTAATTAATAGAAATTCTATAAATCGGGCGGTTATATAAGTTTTTCTGGTATCCGTCTCACCATATAACAGCGTATGATTACCTAAAGCTTTTTTAAAATCTATTTTTGTATTCTTCATTAAATTTAGTAAAAGTGATATAATTAATTTAAAAATGTTTCCCTTGAATAGCCCGAGTCTTTAATTATTTTTAATAAAATGAAACCCAGTGCAGATCCAATAGCAGAAGAGGCTAAAAATATGCCCCAATAAAAGAGGAGGTTGCCTATTGTCAATCCCTCTATTATTGCGGTGATCGTTCCTCCAATAAATACAGTACCAAAAGGTTCAAAAAAGGCAGCATATTCAACATATTTAGGGTATTTTTTATATAAAAAATGAGAGAGAATACTTACAATGATAGCACCAGAGATTCCCCCATGAAATGCGTGAATCGAACCTATACCAGTTGAATATCTAATTATTGCGATACTGGAAGCTGCGATAACAGAGAAAGAGAATCCTAATAAAACACCTGATATCGCATTTATTAAATGAGCAAAAGGATTGATTTTTGTACCTGAAATTGTAAAATATCCAAAAGGATTTATATAACTCAATACAACTCCTACAGCAATTAATATCGCAGTTAGTCCTATTCTTAATGTCAATTTATTCTTATTTGTTGCATTTTTTTCCTCGGACATAATGATAATTTCCCTTGCGTGAAATTTATAATTTAAACCTAACTTTAATAATCATAATCAATCTCATTTAATAAATCATATATATAATTTTGCTAAGAAAACATACAGCTTAGGGAGTGAATTTGTTGTTCATAATCGGAGGAACTAAAATAGAACCAACTAAAATTGTTTGTCTTGGGCGTAATTACTTAGATCACATAAAAGAAACCAACGCTCCAATTCCTACTGAACCTGTATTTTTTATTAAAACACTTAACACCCTAATAACTAATAATCAACCTATTATTTATCCAAAGATCTTATATGAGAATCAAGAATTTAACCGGGTAGATCATGAAATTGAGCTCGCTTTTATTATGGGTCATATGGGAAAAAATGTCGCTGCTCGATTTGCATTTGATTATATACAAGGTTATACTATTTTTCTTGATATGACTGCAAGAAATATGCAGATTAGAGATAGGAATATCAAATTACCTTGGTATAGGAGTAAAAATTTCGATACTTTTGGGCCCATCGGCCCGAAAATTATTCCATCTAGTGATATCGATGATCCTCATAATTTAGATATTCAGCTTAAGGTGAATGATGAGTTACGGCAAAAATCAAATACGAAGCATATGCTTTTTAAAATCCCCGAGATTGTGGAATATATTTCAAAATTTATAACACTTAAAAAAGGGGATATAATAGCAACGGGTACTCCAAGTGGTATTAAACCGATTGTTCCAGGTGATATAATCGAAGCATCTATAGAAAAAATAGGTAAAATTACACATAAGGTTATTTTAGAAGGAGATGAAAATTCTTATTAGCAAAAAAATTATAATAGAAAACCTTTTTTAGAGTTTGCTAATATCTAAATTACAATGACTGAAGAAATATCCGAATTAGTAAAAAAAGAAATTTTGAAACTAATCGTAATTCCCGGTATGGAAGTTAATGATATTCCTGATAAAGTAAATGATAAATATGGCACTAAACTGGATACCGAACAGGTAATGAATATTTTATCTGATGAATATCTCAAGCATAATCTTGACCTTGGGCGTCGTTTGTGTTGTAGATTTTAAAATATTGCCCTAATTTTGTTATAATAAAACTTTTTAACGAGTTTTCATTTCTCTTCATACTAAGTTCAGACCACATTCTTAAAGAGCTTAGGACGTAATGGAATACGGCTTCAATATGGATTATATATTGAAAAGAGTTCATTAAAAAGTCATTTTTCATTTGTTCTTAAACCTTAAGAATTGAATCTGAAATACAAATTTAATTAGAATAATGATTGATCAAAATGAGTGAGAAAGGGAAAATCGTAGTTAAAGCACTTGTAACTGGTGGTAGTGCTTCAGGGGGTCCACCGATTGGCCCTGCTGTTGGACCTACAGGTATTAACATAAAAGATGTTGTCGATGAGGTCAATGCAAAAACAATGGTATTCAAAGGATTAACTGTTCCTGTGAGAATCGAGTGTGATCCTGAAACGAAGCAAT
>JAEOSU010000044.1 GCA_016840165.1 Promethearchaeota archaeon | reverse complement strand
GCGGGGCATTTTGCTCCTATGACCAGAACACCAGAAGTGAATAAGG
Organism: Promethearchaeota archaeon; assembly: GCA_016840165.1. Taxonomy (GTDB): domain Archaea; phylum Asgardarchaeota; class Lokiarchaeia; order Sigyniarchaeales; family SOKP01; genus SOKP01. The sequence continues at coordinate 3,294 of JAEOSU010000044.1, read as the reverse complement.
CAATTTTAGATTTCTTGAAAGAGTAAAAGTTACAAATTCTTAATCTCTTTTTCTATTTACTTTTCTTATAGGTGAGAGAACCTATTTATTATAAATTACAAATAAAGTAGTATAAATCTAGAATTTGAAGAGCTTTTTTACAGATCGTTTTTTCTCCTCAACTTTCTCTCTTACAATTTGCCCGGAAAACACAAGAGCTATCCCTATCTCATTTTTAAGTAGGAATTGCTTGGAGAAAATGCTTTGAACGATTGAAGCAATAAGGCCATAACCAAATCCCGCAATCCATAGGAATAGAGTTAAAATGTTTACTTCAATTCCGAATATTGAATTAACAGCTACGCTAAGATATTGATATAATATTCCCCATATTAACATAAATAGTAATTCAACAAATATTCCAAATTTTACCATAAATGAGACTAAATCCATAGCCTTATTATCTGGTAAATGGCGTTTCATTATTCTTATATCATGAATTCCAAAAATAAAGCGTCTGCTAAGACTAGCCCCAGTGCGAAATGCCAAAAACACCATAAGACCTGCTAAAGAGAAAGGATTATCTAGCGACACGAAAAATAATATCCCTATAACAATCCAAATTAATATGTTGAGAAATTTAAATGTATTATAAAGAGATCCCTTTACTTTTTTCTCTGGTTTCAAGATCTTTTGGAGGAGTTTTGAAGCTCGTCCTTGAAAAAATGAGCCAAATAAAAAGAATATATTAAAGATAATAAACGGGATCAAAATCATATATGCAAAAAAAACCTCAATCATGAATGCCATTTTTATCACGGTTTTAATTACTTTTATGTGTTATCCATCTAAAATTTTTTTGAATAAACTAAGATTTAAAAATTCTTAGGTATAACATATATAATATTTCTAATTAAAAATTGGTTAGTAAAAAAAATCAAATAGATGAATAAATCATGAATGAGACTGATACTGGAGAAAAGAAGTACAAGAATTCTATGCTTATAAGGGCAAGTTATGGTTCGCGAGAATTGTTTGGTCAATGGATAACCGCTGCATTTGGATTTTCTGTATTTTTCTTCTATGAGCAAGTAATAGGAATACCATCCGAGTTAGCTTTACTAGCATTTGTCCTCTATTCTGTCTGGAACGCGTTTAATGATCCCCTCGTTGGTTATATTATGGAGAGGGTTCATATGCCATGGGAAAAAAAATGGGGGATAAGGAGATTCCCATGGATGCTTATCGGAGTTGTCCCATGGTTATTTTCATTTGCACTTATCTTCATGGTTCCATTAGATTGGTTTACTATAGGAGGAATCCGAAATGCTGCTCTTGTAACCCAGAACCAGTGGTTGATTTTTGGTTGGTATCTAGGCACAATCTGCCTCTATGATACGCTGCTTACGATATATGATGTGAATGTTATTTCGTTATTCCCAGATAAATTTACCGGACTTAATGAAAGAAGATCAGTTCAAGGATTTGGTACTATTCTGGGAATTTTGGGTTTAGCCTTAGCCGCAATAATTCCTCCATTTATCGTAGATCAAGATTTCCCCGCAACGTATGGAACTATGGGATTAATTAGTTCAGTTGTTGGATTATTTATTTTTCTGCTGGTAATCCCTGGAGTCTGGGAGCCTAAACATGTCAAAGAGCTTAACGCTCGGAGGAGAAAGATGCACGAAGGCCAGGAGATGGAACGATTTTTTAAGTCAGCGAAGATTGCACTCTCAAACAGAAGATTTATGATGAAAACGCTCTTTTTTTGGGGATATCAAATCGGGGCGGTAATGCTACAAACCTCGGGATTCTATATAACAACTTTTATCCTTGATACAGATGAATCTGTATTTACAATACTATTAGGGGCAATGCTTGTAGGCGCTTTAATATCAACTCCTCTGTGGACCTACTTTTCTAAAAAAATCAATAATAATAAAAAAATTAGTATCTACGCTGGTTTTGCTTTATTTATAACTTTTATACCATTATTCTTTCCTATTGGCACGATTGGATGGGCTATCAGTTTACTGTTTTTTGGATTCGGAGTTGGAGGGCATTGGTTCATTGATCCACCCACCATGGGAGATGTATTAGATGATATAACTGTAAAGACAGGTAAGCGACAGCAATCCATATATTATGGGTATCAAGCTTTTTTTGTTCGTTTTGGTGGTTCTGTAATTGCTATGACCATCGCTATTACTCATATTCTCACAGGCTACGTTGAAGGTGGAGGCATATTAGACCAACCTCCGTTAGCTATCTTTGGGATTACAATTCATTCTGCTATAGTTCCGGCAATAATAGTCTTAATAACGGTGCTAATTTTCTGGAAATATTATGATCTTACGCCAGATGTTGTAGCAGCGAATAAAGAGAAATTAAAAGAACTAGATCTTTAGTTGGAGCCAAGAAAAAATCAAAAAATATCCTATTTTTTCTTTCTTTTTTTTAATTATTCGTAATAAGTCATAATCTAAAAAAATGAAAATGAATTTCTATCTTCAACTTGATCTTGAAAAATTGTTGTTTTATTTATTAAAAATGGATATATTTGAAAAAATTAGAGAATTCAAAATCATACCCGTTGTCACAATTAAGAACATAAATGATGCTATTCCCTTAGCAAAAATTTTAATTGAAGCAGGACTTCCAGTCATAGAAGTGACATTTAGAACCGATGTCGCGACTAAGGCTATTGGAGTGCTAAGCTCCACTTATCCAAATCTTCTTGTGGGAGCAGGCACCATATTAAAGGCTGAACAAGTAAAAAAAGCTACTAATGCTGGTGCTCAATTTATCGTAACCCCTGGATTTAATCCTAAAGTTGTTGATTATTGTCTAAAAAAGCATATTCCCATAATTCCAGGAGTAAATACACCAACTATGGTAGAATGGGCTCTAGATAGAGGTGTAGAGGTGGTAAAGTTTTTTCCCGCTGATCTTTCAGGTGGACCAAAAATGCTAAGAAGTTTAGCCGCCCCCTATCCTACAATGAGGTTTATACCAACGGGAGGTATAAATAATAGTTCATTAAAATCGTATTTGGATCTCCCAAATGTTATTGCATGTGGGGGAAGTTGGATTGTAAGGAAGGATTTGATTGCTACCGGCAAATTTGAAGAGATTAAGAAATTAATAGAAGAAGTCCTTTCTTTAATTAAACAATAAATAATATAATAAGAAGTGAACATCGATTAGGTTAGAGGGGTCTATGAAAGGGATTATCTTTGATATCCAGAATTATGCGATTTATGATGGACCTGGGATCAGGACTTTAATTTTCTTAAAAGGCTGTCCTCTTCG
>JAEOSU010000043.1 GCA_016840165.1 Promethearchaeota archaeon | reverse complement strand
GGTTTATTAAGTTACAACACAACCATTTACTTCACATTTTGGGATAAATTAAATGAAGAATGGATAAACTCTGGCTCAAATTGCATATTATTATTTAATGGTGTTTATTATTATAACAGCAGTACCATAAATAACGGAATTTACTCATGGAATATACCAACTTATGACAAGGAAGGAACTTTTCTCATTAAGATTGAAATGACTAAATTTAACTGGGCAAATGTTTCTTATGAATTCAATTTGACTATCAATTCAATTCCTACAAGTTCTCAAATTGATTCCCCTGCGCAAGATCAAACCTATGATTCAAATGAAATTCTGACAGTAATCTTATCGTTTGATGATAGTTTGCGAGGGGCTCCAATTACTAGTGCAGTTATTCAATGGAAAGTTGGGATAAGTGGAACTTATTCTACCACGAATCTGAGTTATGTGACTGGGAATTATCAGATAGAACTCTGGTTAAGACATTCTGAATTCGATGGATACGGTTCGTTTACGATTTATATGATGATAAATAAAACATATTACTATAATCAGACACAACAATTAGATATTAACATCTTAGGATTAACTAACTCTGAAATAGATTCTCCTGCGCAAGATCAAACTTTCGATTCAGATGAAATTCTGACAGTAATCTTATCCTTTGATGACTCAGTAAAAAATTTACCAATTGATAGTGCCGAAATTCAATGGAAAGTAGGATTAGGTGGCGTCTATTCTAGTACCAACGTAAGCTATGTTGGTGGGAATTATCAGATAGAACTCTGGTTGCGCCACTCTGAATTTGATGGCTATGGTCCATTTACACTATATTTCATGTTTAATAAAACTAATTACTATAATCAAACCACATCGTTAAATATTAACCTTATAGGTGTGACTACCGCGCAGATTGACTCACCTGCCCAAGATCAAATCTATAATTCGGATGATATAATTATAATTGTCTTATCATTTGATGATATGGTTAAAAGTTTACCCCTTGGTGGTGCAGACATCCAATGGAAGGTAGGATTTGGAGGAACTTATTCTAGTACCAATATAAGCTATGTAAGTGGAAATTATCAGATAGAGCTCTGGTTGCGCCACTCTGAATTCGATGGGTACGGTCCCTTTACCCTTTATTTCAAGCTCAATAAAACGAATTATTATAATCAGGCGCAGCAATTGAATATTAATATCTTGGGGTTGACTGACTCTCAAATTGATTCTCCAGCACAAGCACAAACTTATGATTCAGATGAAATAATTTTAATTGTCTTATCATTTGATGACAATTTGAAAGGGATACCTCTTTCCAGCGCTGAAATTCAATGGAAAGTAGGGTTAGCAGGCACTTATTCTGCCACGAATGTGAGTTATGTAGGGGGGAATTATCAGATAGAACTTTGGTGTAGGCATTCTGGATTTGATGAATATGGGCCATTTACTATATATTTCACGTTAAATAAAACATATTATCATAATCAGACCCAACAATTAGATATTAACATCTTAGGATTAACTAGCTCTCAAATTGATTCCCCTGCACATGATCAAACTTTCTATTCTAATGAGACCCTAGTAGTCGAATTATCTTTTGATGACTATTTGAAGGGAACTGCTATTACCAATGCTGATATCCAATGGAAGGTGGGTATAGCTGGCACTTATTCTAACACCAATGTGAGCTATTTAAGTGGAACTTATCAGATCGAACTCTGGTTTAGGGATTCTCTATTTGATGGATATGGACCCTTTACACTATATTTTATGTTGAATAAATCCAACTATTATAATCAAACTGAGGTATTAAATTTTAATTTGATTGGCCTTACATCAATAAATCTAATAAATATAACCCAATATAGTCAAACAATTTCACTAAATGGTTCTATTTATGAAGCTCAAGCAGGAGATAATATGACTATATATGCAAATTTCATAAACGATTATCCTTACAAGATATTAACTGGAGCACTTGGAATTTTAAATTTTAATGGTGTAAATTATACAAGCTTAGGGAACATAGAGGGCATATATGAATGGGAAATCGACACAATTTCTTTACCCTACGGTTTATATAGCTTTAATATTACTTTCAAGAAAAATTATTATGAAAATAGCACAAGTGTATATAATTTCAGAATCAATAATTTAATTGCAAAAATTAGATCAGTAGAGAAACCAGTTAGTGTAAAGCAGGGTGCATCATTTTATCTAAGTTTGGAACTGTATTATGAATTATATGAAGAATTCTCGATATATGATGCAAACCTATCAATAACAGTTGATTTTGGCTCCTCTATTTCTTTCCAACATGCATTTACAAATATAAGTGGTATGGTCAGATATGAAATAAATGTCCCAAGGAATGCCCTTATAATTAACATTACAGCTTATTATTCGGGTAATGGTACCTACACTTCTGCTACCTTAGAAATTGGAGATATTGATCTAATACTTGTAGAGGATACTGAAAGCTTTCCCTTTGTACCTATCTTATTGTTTGTATTAGGTGCAGCCACAGGTGCTATTCTGGGTGGTGTTTTTCTTATTAGGAGGAGATCAAAGAAAAAGAAAGTAATAATACCAGAGATCCCAAAAACAACCCAAGAATTAATGGAGAAAAAAGCTGAAGTAAAAAAACCTCATATAGAGGAAGAAGCAAAAGAGGCTTCTAATGAAACAAAATCATCAGAAAATATTGAAGAAAAAAAAGATAAAGAAGTAGTTACTGATAAAGATTCAAAAAAAGATGAAAATAATACTCCTAAACCTTTATCAACGAAAAGTAAATCTAAAGCTGCTAAAGAAAATAACAATAAAAATACCAAATAGAAATTTAGAAAGATTCTAGTTAATAAAATACTTCTTTTTTAAATCGTAATTTAATCGATTATTCCATTTTCGGTTATGCTAAAAACAGCTTCACCTTCAGGTAAATGGGGGGCATCAACAACTTTTGCGACTCTCTGCTCTCCTTTTCCTTTTCTTAAGTAAACTCGAATTGTAGAACCGTGAGCGATAATATTTCCCCCAGCTGCAACAATAGGATTACCATAAAATACATCTGGTTTTGCTTGTACTTGATTAGTCACTGCTACCCCTAATTCTGGATAAATATCTGTTAAGCGTAATAAATCATGCAAATGCCCGTTTATAGTTTGTTGTCGATTAGCAAGAGTACCTCTTCCAACATATTCACTTCGAAAATGCCCGATGATGGAATCAACTACAATAAATTTTATATTGTTCTCTTTTATTAGATTAGCAGCTTCTTTTATCAACAATATCTGATGGTCAGAGTTATAAGCTCGTCCAAAAATAATATTCTTTAAGACTTTTTTATGATCTAAGTCATGTCCTTCACTCATTTGGATGATCCTTTCAGGACGAAATGTACCTTCCGTATCAATATATAAGGCTCTACCTTCAAGACCACCCTTTTCTCTGGGTAATTGTACATTTACACATAATTGATGCATTAATTGAGTCTTTCCAGTTCTAAACTCGCCAAAGAACTCTGTAACACATCCAGTTTCTAAACCACCACCTAATAAGTCATCAAGCTCTTGGCTTCCAGTAGTAATCCGAGCAATATTTTTTCTATGCTCCCAAATATCTTCAGCTGACTTGAATCCAATATTTAACTTGTCCATACAAGCTTTAATTAATTTGTTAATTGTTTTTTCACCTAATCCACTCTCACTTTGGATAATAGTAGGAGGTGTATATGCAATTGATTCAAGAGAACTAAAACCTGCTTTAATTAATTTTTTTAAGGTAGCCTCTCCCACTCCAGGGAGCTTTTTTACAGCATCTACAGAATCACTAAGATCTTCATTTATCTCAAAATCATCATTCTCATCCTCATCATCCGCTTCATCATCAGTATCATCATCCGCATCATCTTCGTCATCCGCATCATCTTCGTCATCCGCATTGTCTTCATCATCTACAAAATCTAAACCCTGCTCATCTAATTCAACTTCTTCTAGCTCTTCAAAAGCCTCAATCAACTCCTCTTCATCGTCATATTCTTCTTCTTTTATTTCAGTCTCTTCCTCTACCTTTGCAAAACCAAGGTGTTCTTTGTAAATCTTTCCCTTAGTATGATTTCTTTTACATTCTGTACAATAGTAGGGTTCATTTGGTTTTACATGATTTTTACTATCTACTTCACTTGCCTTAGCCATTTTTTTTCTCTCAATTATCGTGTATTTTTTATACTTTTATTTAATTTATTAGTAGCATATTGAATATTTTAAAATCAATAGAGTTCCAATTTTTCAGTTTGTAGGATTATTAATCAATTAATAAGATAAATTAAGAAGATAAATTAAGAGATTTTTTTAATCTTCTCAGCAATCTTCCTCATTTCAATAAAGCATGTATCCATGCGTGCATCAATATCAAGGCATACCGCAATAATTAGATCGACCCCAGCTTCCATAATTACAAAGTTTCCTTCATCTCCTTGTAATATACAAACCTCAAGATCTCCTACTCTTAACTCTGCTAATGCTGATTGGCCTAAAGAAAGTAAAGTCGCCGTTATTGCTGCTAAACTTATATCGGATACTCCATCTTCTAAAATAGAATGAACTATTAACCCTTCCCTAGACACAATTGCAGCAAATCGAACATCTTCTATATTATTGTATAGCATTTCTAACAATATATAGAATTGATCATCAGACATTATAAAAATTGGAGGAATATATTTAATATTTATATTCTGAGAAAATTAATGTTAAGCAAATTTTATTTTTACCGAAAAAGATTATTAATAAAATCGACTGTTCTAAAGTTAAAAAATAGAATGAAAATTACTTAATATAATCATAAATTTGTAATTATATTAAAGAAAGAGGTCGTTAATTATGAAATCAAATCTAAAGATAGAGAACTATCCTCTCATTAATAATGAAACACTTGACAAATATCTTGATATTATTAATAAAAATAAAACCCATTTGGATGAACCATTTTTTACAGATACCCAAACATACATAGATTTTAATAGAATTTCTCAGTTCTTAGAAAAAATAGATTTGGAAAAGATAGAGAATATAATTGTTCTCGGCACGGGGGGATCAATTCAAACGTTATTGGCTTTAAAACATTTAGCTAAAAAGAAAATCTTTCCAATAACAAGTTCGCGTTCCGTAGAACTAAATAATGTTTTAGAAAGAACGGACCCAAGTAATTCGTTAGTTATACCCATTTCACGAGGGGGTGAAACTTTAGATATTAATTCAACAATTGGGCTCTTTATTGAGAAAGGATATAATTTAATTGGGTTATCATCACAGGGTACTATGTTTGATATTCTAAAGAAAGTCCAATGCCCCATTTTAGACGTTCCAGATTTAGCAGGTCGCTTTGCAGCTTCGATTTCAAACGTAGCTATTTTTCCAGCGTATGCCGCAGGGATAGAAGTTAAGGAGTTCTTAAAAGGTTTAGACCAAGGCTATAAGGATTATATGGATTATCAACTTAATGATGCATCTCAATTAGCTTGCTATTTATATCATTTTTATGGAAATGGAGTAAAGGTAATTTTTTCGATGCCTTATTTCTCGAGTCTAGAAGGTGTTGTGGGTTTATTCGTTCAAGAACTCTCAGAGAGTACAGGAAAAGACAATAAAGGGTTAATGGGTGCCTATCAATCTGCTCCACTCTGTCAACATTCTGTTCTTGAATACCTCTTAGGAGGTACAAAGGGTGCTGTCCTTCCTACTTTATGGATAGTTGAAGAAGAGTCTATTGATTTAAAACTACCCTCAATGATTGAGTATATTAATAATAAAAGTGCTCACACCATAGTCAAGTATCAAGCCCACGCAACTTTTCAAGCACTAATCGAACAGAAAGTACCCTCAATACTAATAAGTTTACCTTTATCTGATGAAAGGAATATCGGGAATTTAGTAGCATTTATTCAATCGGTAGTATATTATTTATGTTTACTCCTGAATGTAAATTGGGCGAACAACCCGAAAGTGATAATCGGGAAAAGAATTTGCAATACTGCCCTTCGAGAAAATCGATCATTTAAAGATTTAAAGGAAGAAAGAAAGAAAATCGCCTCGAATAAATTCGAAAATTTTTAATCCTTAATCAAGATTTTTAATAAAGATGTCATATAAGACGTTAACTGCTTTTTTACAATTTTTTCTCTCGATAATTGCAGTAAAGTTAAGTTCAGAGGAACCTTGAGCAATTGCTAGGATGTTAATATTATTTTTACCTAATGAACCAAATACTTTTCCTGCGATTCCGGGAGTAAAAAGGACACCTGCTCCGATAACCGCAACAAGAGAGATCTCATTATCAATTTTAATATGAAACCAGTTCTTTCCAAAAAATTCTGAGTTTCTCAAGAGAAAGCTTACTTTTGTTGAATCCTCATAATTTATTCCAAATGTGATATTATTTTCCGAGGAACTCTGGGATATAAATACAATATTAATATTATTATCTCCTAAGAGAGAAAATAATTTCGAAGCTGTGCCAGATAATGGTACCATCATATCTCCCTCAATTGTCACCATGGCAAGATTAAATATTGAGGTGATTGCTTTAATAACTTGATCACCTTCAATAATTTCCTTTGTTATTGTAGTAAATTCACTGGATTGTGGCTCATTGAAGAATTTAGTTTCGGAGATAATGTTTCCTTTCTCACTGATGTCTAAACATAATGGATGAAGAATTTTTGAGCCAAAATATGTTAATTCTTTAGCTTCGGCGTAAGATATTTGTTTTAAGAGTGCAGTTTGCTCCGCAATTTGAGGATCTGCATTTAAAAACCCTGTTACATCTTTCCAATAAACTACCTTACATTCGAAAACATTTCGTAATGAATATGCCAAAATTGCTGCAGTTAAATCGCTCCCACCTCGACCCATAGTCGTGACCTTTTTATCTAACGTTGAACCATAATATCCAGTAATACATAATATCTCCTTTTCCTTTCGATTTAATATAGGAACCAATTTACTTTTGATCAATTCCTCACATTCCTTCAATAAAGGAAGGGCACGACTAAAATTATCATCAGTTATTATTAATTGATCTGAAGAGAAAAATGTTGCGCTAATATCGTGAAATTTTAAAAATTCAGATAGTATATATGTGCTTAAACGTTCTCCATAAGAACAAATTAGGTCCTGAATATCTAAACTGGGTCGCAATAACCGAATAATCTTCCCTAATTGTTTAATTTCATCTCGATTATTTTCAATAAACTGCTGGGCTCTTTGAAACTCAGATTTTTCTTCAGGTATGATCCCTCTTAGAATATTAAAATGAATCCTATATATTTCTTCGAGAAGATCATCACATTCAATATCTTCCACACAGGATCTTTTATAAAATTCCATCAATTTATCAGTAATTCCACTCAATGCAGAAGTGGTTATGATTATATTATCTTTTGGCTGATAAAGTTTAATTATACTGATGATTTGTTTGAATGATTCACTATCTTTAAGACAAGAACCACCAAATTTCAAAATTACTAGTTTAT
>JAEOSU010000042.1 GCA_016840165.1 Promethearchaeota archaeon | reverse complement strand
TTTTTTTTTGTTAATTTTTAGTAAATTTATAACAGAATCATCTTAAGATTATATTTTTATATCGAATCTTGTCCTTTAGAAGGTAACGGAATAAGAAATGAGACTTTTTTTTTGTAATCTCGATAAGATTCACCAAATCTACTTTCTAGATCTTTTTCTTCCCAGATTTTTACAAATAATATTAATAATGCAGCAACAAGAAGTGAAAATCCTAAGAGAAGGGTGTAGGAATTAAAAAAGAATCCAAAACCAACCCAAATAAGTATATAACCAAAAATCATTGGATTTCTGCAATATTTATATGGTCCTGTTATTACTAATATTCTTGTTTCTGAATCTTTTAAAGGAACAGGGCTACCCTTTCCTCTACTAAACAAGTCTATGTTCGCCCATATAGACCAGAAAAATCCGGGTATCCATATTATTACTCCTATTATAATATTTATCGGAAATGGTAAGATATTTGGTACTCCAAAAAAAGAATCAATCATAAGAGAACCCCATGTGCCCAGACCAGGAAATAGTATAAGGACTAAAAAACCACTCCATATCAAAGCAAAAATTCGAAATTTTAAACCTTTATCTTGTACTTTATTCATAATATTTTATTTTTTTCCAATTTCTTTAACTTTTTGAATTCCTTTCCTAATTCGTTCCATAATTTCATCAATTTCATTATTTTGAACGATCAATGGAGGCATTATAATTAGTGTATCTTTTTTATTGCCACAATAATTCAATAACACCCCTTCTTTGATTATGGAAATCATTGATAATAAACTGTTTTCTTCCTTATAAAACTCCACACCCCACATCAAGCCTCTTCCTCTAACTTCTTTAATCATATCCGGAGATTTATCTTTAATTTCTTCTAATCCCTTTCCAAAAATCTTACCCATCAATTTTACATGCTCTAAAAATTTAGGATTTGATTGAATCTCTAACATCTTTAAGGCAACAACACAACCTAATTCCGCACCGCCTGTGGTAGAGATGTGAATAAATGGATCGTCTTTAAATACCGCTTTTTCTATAAAAGGTTTATAGCTGCATGTCGATAAGGGATAAATTCCGGCACTCATACCTTTGCTCAAGACCATAAAATCAGGAACTACTTTCTCATCAGGATACATTCCACCATAAATAGCCCAGAAATGGCCCGTTCTCCCAAGTCCTGCTTGTACTTCGTCAATAATCATCATTGCACCAGTTTCATCGCAAATTTCTCGTACTTCTGGAAAATATCCTTCAGGTGCGATAAGTACTCCTGCGGTTGCGGGGATAGTTTCCAAGATAACGCAAGATGTGTTTTCATCCACAGCTTTACGCATAGCTTCTGCATCTCCAAAAGGTACTTGTTTAAACCCAGGCAAATTCCACAAGAAGTTATCCTTGAAATTCGGATCTCCGGTTGCCAATGCGAATCCAGTGTGACCATGATATCCACCAACTGCTGAAACACAAGCTTTCCTTTTAGTATAGGCTCGTGAGAATTTAATAGCACAATCTATTGCTTCCCCTCCACTTACTCCAAATGTGGTTTTGCTAATATCACCTGGCAGTAATTCTGCCATCTTTTGTCCAAGTAAGGCTCGTTGCTCTGAAAGCAATTGATGATCTCCCAGATCCAAACCTTCATCCAATGCTTCTTTTAAGGTTTCTACAATTACCGGATTACAATGGCCCAAATTAAACACACCTCCCGAAGAACGACAATTAAAGAGTGCTAGAGGAGGTTCATTCACATGAGGACCCTCCAATGATTTGAGCATAATTCCTTCCCTTTCTCCAGGTATAACACCGAGTCCCGCGGATTTAAAAAATCGTACCTTAGGACCATTAACATACTTAGTATAGAGTTTAAGCAACTCTTTTTGAGGTAAGGTGCCAATGTATTTTTTCTTATTTACCATAATTGTAATATTGAATTTTACGGTTTATTAAAATTGTGAATTTCAACATTTAATTAAAACCTAAATATAAAACTGATGAATTTAGGCTTAACGAATATATTTAATAA
>JAEOSU010000041.1 GCA_016840165.1 Promethearchaeota archaeon | reverse complement strand
CCATTTACTTGCATGCCTGAAATATCCCTCATGGGAATGTTAGAAGCTGAGAAAAACATGGACAAGTTTTACATGCCCCACATTCATATTAGTCTTGATGGAAGTTCTGGTTTTGAAGGACTTAGAACAAGAATCGAGGCATTTCATGATTTAATGGTTGGCAACAAGAAAACTAATCCTTTGTTTAGAGATGCCAAGTATGTAGTCCCGGATGAAATAAAAAACATATATTTTAAGCCGAAATCCAATTTTGAATATTTCATGTCTAGTATTGAAAAACCAATGTCATTCGTTTTAACAATGCTGAATCCGTCAAAGAAATTAGATGTAGGATTCACCGTTAAGAATGGACTCGAGTTTTTTTCAAGAAATTCGTTTTTTGGTATCGGATCTCTTTTTAACCTTTGAGAGGCTATTTTTAATAAGTTAAGAAAATCTAATAACTAATAATACAATAGGAATATAAGATACTTTATTTTTTAAAAAAATTAGTTGGGATTGGAACAAAGTGGCAATTAGGGAATTATTAGAGAACCGGATAATACCATATAAGATGCTTTACGAAGCAATTGAGGGTACTCATGGATTAGTAAAAGGTATTCTGCCTGAAACTGGAATTCCCTCACTTAGAATAGGATTAGAATATATCAAAACTGTTATGAAAGACTTTATAGACAAATCAGGAGAGGGTTTACCAATTATTGGCCACCATTTCTCTTTTCCTACCGAATATCTTTACTGCTTTGATTGCGTTCCCGTTTGTATTGAAGCAACCTCATATCTTTTAGCAGCATTGCTACCTCATGGCTCAGAACCGTTTTATGATCTAATTACTAACTGGGGACATCCCTTCCATACATGCTCGAGTCAGAAGGGCGTTCTTGGCATGACATTGGACGATTTATTTAAATTCGATGCGATTATCACACCTACCGCACCATGTGATAATACATATGCCTCATATCCTTTCTTCCAATACCATAAGAAAATTCCGCTCCTTGCACCTGACCTTCCTTTTTTGAAAGAAGAGAAAAGCTATCATTATCATGGCGAACAAATCAGACTCAGTTTGGAAAAGTTAGGCGAAGTTATAGGGCAAGAACCAGATTATGAACGCCTTAGGAAAGTTTTAGAGATAGAAAACAATGTCACTACTCTGCAATTAGAATTGTTCGAGCTGAAAAAGGCGGTACCCTCACCTGTAGAGAATATGTTTAATGCGATGGCAGCCGCAGCGGCAATTTATCTCTCTGGAAGGGAGGAAAAACTTAACTTCTATAGAGATATGCTCGATATCGCGAAAAAGAGGTATAAGAGAGGAGTTCATTACGGTGGTGAGGAAAAAATTCGTAGCATCTGGCCCTACATGATAATTTTCTTTGACCTAGCACTATGTGAATGGGCTGATCGAGAGTTGGGAATGTCCATATTGTTTGATATTTTCAATTACAATTTTGCGGATCTCGTTGATACCAAATCCGATGACGATACGATGTTTTATGGTATGGCTAAAAAGGCAATGGAGGCTCCTATGACTAAGCAATCCGCAGAATTTTATTATCCGTTTATTGATGATTGTGTAAGATTAGCCAAGGATTACTCTGCAGACTGCTTTATCTTCACGTCTCATATTGGGTGTAAACAATTTGGGAGTGTCCCTCAAATCCTTAGGGAGGCCTTAAGAGATGAAGTGGGAATTCCTATGCTTTTAATAGATGTAGATGTGGGAGATGCGCGATTTGCTTCAGAGAAGATAATCCGAGAGAAGATCAAGCTTTTTGCTCAAACATTGCTATAGAATATATTGTGAATTCATCTTTATCTGAATTATTCTAAATAAGTTTCAACTCTCATATTTATGCGTGAAACTTTCATGAAATTTTCACATCTATATCCATAAGAGAGAGAAAAATTGACCTTTTCTTAATTATCACTTTAAAAAATAAAACATAAAAGATGATTTAAATGAATAAGAAAAAAATTCTTGCGCTAATTGTCCCCGTTTTAATTGTAGCTGGCATTTCCGTTGGATTATTATTTGCTTTTATACAACCTCCTGGTGGAGGAAATGATAATGGACCTATAACTGGGAATCCATTTATATCTGTGTGGAATACGACATTAACTAATTCGGGATCAAGTAATAGCAATCAAGTAAAGTTACCTCTGGAATCTTCAGGAATGTATAATTTCTATATAGAATGGGGTGATGAAACTTCCGATACGATTACAAGTTGGGATCAAGTAGAAGTGACACATACTTATCATCTAGAGGGGGTCTACACTATTAATATATTAGGACAGATCGCTGGTTGGCGATTCAATAGTGAAGGAGATAAATTAAAATTGATTGAAATTAAACAATGGGGTGATTTACGATTAGGAAATTCTGGAAGATATTTTTATGGATGTCAAAATCTTAATATTAGTGCGACCGATATTTTAGATTTAAATGAGACAACCAATTTGGAATATGCCTTTTCCTTTTGCTCTAATATTAATGAATTGATTAATATGAATGAATGGGATGTCTCAAGTGTAATAAATATGGCTGGTTTATTTTTTAGAGCCCAAAATTTCAATCAAGATATTGCAGATTGGGACGTTTCAAGCGTAAGGGATATGAGCTATATGTTTGATTACGCTGAAGCATTTAATCAAGATATTTGCAATTGGGATGTTTCAAGTGTTACTGATATGAATCATATGTTCTCTAAGGCTACGTCATTTAACCAGAATATTGGTGATTGGGACGTTTCAAGTGTCGAGGATATGATGTTTATGTTTGCTTATGCAACTTCCTTTAATCAAGATATTGGAGGATGGAATGTGTCAAGTGTCATAAATATGTTTGGTATGTTTGAAGGGGCTGATCTATTCAATCAAGATATCGGAGATTGGGATGTCTCAAGTGTTACTAGTATGTACGGGATGTTCAATAATGCTGATACATTTAATCAAGATATTGGAGATTGGGATGTATCAAGTGTTATTAGTATGCACGATATGTTCAGGGCTACCGTATCCTTTAATCAATATATTGGAGGATGGAATGTTTCAAGTGTTACTGATATGTCTCAAATGTTTGAGGATACTGATTCTTTCAATCAAAGTATTAACAATTGGGATGTTTCAAGCGTGGCTGATATGAATCGTATGTTCTATGAAGCTTCCGCTTTCAATCAAGATCTTAACAATTGGGATGTCTCAAGTGTCACTGATATGAGTTATATGTTTACTAGTGCTGGATTATTTAATGGCGCTATTGGTAATTGGGATGTATCAAGTGTTACTGATATGAGCTCCATGTTTGAGGGTACTGCTTCCTTTAATCAAAGTATTAGCGATTGGGATGTCTCAAGTGTTACTGATATGGGCTCTATGTTTGAGCGTGCTGAAATTTTCAATCAAGATATCGGTAATTGGAATGTCTCAAATGTCATAAATATGTTTGGTATGTTTGATAATGCTTATGTGTTCAATCAAGACATTGGAGGATGGAATGTATCAAATGTAACTCATATGAGTTCAATGTTCTATCATGCTGATAGCTTCAACCAGAATTTGAATAATTGGGATGTCTCTAAAGTAACTAAAATGCTGTGGATGTTTGGAGAAACTAATTTTAATGGGTCTATTGATAATTGGAACGTATCTAGTGTCACAGATATGAGGTATATGTTCATGGGAGATCAATCCTTTAATCAAAATATTAGCAATTGGGATGTATCCAATGTGGACTATATGACCTATATGTTCTCTGGAGCGTCCTCCTTCGATCAAGATATAGGAGGATGGGATGTTTCCAATGTAATTTATATGAACTCGATGTTTGCTTTTGCGACCTCCTTTAATCAAGATATCGGACAATGGGATATATCTAGTGTTAAAAACATGAATATGATGTTTGACCATGCTGGAGTATTTAATCAAGATATAGGTGATTGGGATGTTTCCGGTGTAGAAAATTTGCAATATATGTTCTCTGGAGCATCATCTTTCGATCAAGATTTGGGAAGCTGGAATGTTTCGCAAGTAACTAGTATGGATGGCATGCTTAATGGGGTTACATTATCAACCGCGAATTATGACAGCTTATTACTCGGGTGGTCGAGTTTAATCTTACAAAACGGGGTGACTTTCAATGCGGGAAATTCTCACTGTACATCACCCGGTGCTCCCGCTGACGCGAGACAATACATTGTGGATACGTTTAGTTGGACAATTTACGATGGCGACGGGACACATACACCTTAATAAATCAAAGCTTCTTTTTTTTCTTTAATTTTTATATATTCAAAATATAAAATCTTTTTTTGCTGTAGTATATTTTCTAATCTATCAAATAATAGGATATAAGTATATGAGAGAAGATTTAGTTGGACTAACGAAAGAGGAATTGCTCGATTATATTGAAGATCTTTCTAAAAACTGGCTGGCAATAGATGGAAATTATTAAAGATACCTTTAAAACCATAACCTGGTTCCAGACAGTCGAGAAAGAATATGGATTAGAAAAGGCAATAGAATTAGACGTAGACCAATGGAAAAGATTTACCATAATTGAAGCGAAACGTATTATGAAGCGATTTAATATCCCCGAACATGGAGGTATTCCTGCCTTGGTAAAAGCGCTAAAATATCGCGTATATGCCAATATTAATGTTCAAGAAATCGTAGAGATTTCCGAGAAGCGATGTGTATTCCGCATGAATAATTGTCGGGTTCAATATGCTCGTAATACTAGAAATCTTCCTGATTTTCCCTGTAAACCTGTAGGTGTTATAGAATATGGCGATTTTGCGAAAACCATTGATCCTCGTATCAAAACCAATTGTATTTGTTGTCCTCCTGATTCTCATCCTAAAGAATATTATTGTGCTTGGGAGTTTATTTTAGAGGATTAATGAGTATCTTACTACTAAATCATTTGATTTATTACTTATTTCTCATTTTTGATAATTATTCATAAATGACACAATTAAAATTGAAAAAATAATGTTTGATAAATCGCATTGTGTAGAATGTA
Source organism: Promethearchaeota archaeon (assembly GCA_016840165.1). GTDB lineage: Archaea > Asgardarchaeota > Lokiarchaeia > Sigyniarchaeales > SOKP01 > SOKP01. Next base: position 51,191 of record JAEOSU010000041.1, on the reverse strand, counting down.
AAAATGTAGATTGCTTATCCAGGTGTCAATGGATTGATTTTGAAAATACGGAGCAAGCAAGATTAGAAATAGCTAAAATGATTGAGGAAAAGGAGTCAAGAGTCCTAAGCGAATGTATCACATGTTTTGCATGTGATGAATATTGTCCTTATGATTCTCATCCATTTGATTTAATTACAGGACTTCAAGAAAAATATAACTCTTTACCTGCCAACCCTGCTGGTGTAGAAGCTATAGTGAGAAGATACAAACCTTATGATGAGTTGCGCCTTAAAGAAATCGATCCCAACAAACCGGTGTTAAATAAATGTGCTTTTCCTAAATCTCATGCTAGAAATATGCAAGGACCTATATTCGAGAATTTACAATATGTCGCTGGACTCAATTATTTCTGTAACTTAGTCTACCATCATTATGCTAGAGATTCAGTAATAATGGAACGAGCACCAATTATCATTGATGCAATAAAACAACAAGGAATAAAAGAAATGATTTGTTTCCATGATGAATGTTATGGATTCTATAATTCATATTGTCCCCGCAATAATATTGAACTCCCTCCAGATTTTAAAGCTATACATTTATTTGAATATCTCTATAATTACTTGAAAGAACATGAATCGGAGATTCAAAAACTCAATAAAAAAGTAGCATATCAACGACCTTGCTCCAATCGATTTAGCCCGGAAATAGATGAGTGGATTGATAAAATTTGTGAGTTAATTGGGGTTGAACGAGTAGAAAGGAAATACGATCGGGAAAATGCCTTATGTTGTGCTGGGATTCTCTCAGCTTTTAGCCGATCCAAAGAGATGAGAAAAGTTCAAGACAAAAATATTCAGGATATGATTGACCATGGTGCTGAAATATGTTTTTATAATTGTCCATTTTGTTGGGAAACCATGGGTTCAAGAGTAGAGAGAAAAGGATTAAAAAATTATTTGTTAAGTGATCTTTGTCGAATGGCTCTTGGAGAACAGCTAGATTATTAATTTCTTTTTTTTATTCTTTTATTACCTCATATTCTAGTTGATCTATAATTTCTACGAGATCTAAAACTTCAAATCCCATATCGAATGCCTTATTAGCATCACTTAAATTAGTTCGACAGAAAGGACATGTGGATGATACAATGGTCGCGCCAGTTTCTTTAGCTTCTTCTAACCGTTCTTTGGAGATTTCAATTGACCAATCAGGATATCCAATCTTTACTCCTCCCCCTGCACCGCAGCACCACGCATTTTCCCTATTTCGTTTCATTTCAATAAATTCAATTCCAGGTATTTGCTTATAGACTTCTCTTGGTTCTTCATATAAACCAGAGTGTCTTCCTAAATGACAAGGGTCATGATATGTTACTTTCTTATGAAATTCTGATGAAAATTTCAATTTCTCTTCCTTTAGAAGTTGTAATATCAATTCTGAAGTATGATAAATCTCTAAATCATGATCTACACCATGTTTGGCAAAATCATTCTTCAATGTTCGATAGCATCCCGCACATGAGGTAATAACTTTTTTAGCTCCCACTGCTTTGATCTTTTGAATATTATAGTTCATGAAATCATTTACTGGAGAAAGTTGACCGGTTCTTATTAATGGACTGGTACAGCAATGTTCATCATATAGTGTGAAATTGATTCCTGCCTTTTTCAGAAATCGTAAAGTGGCATCTCTCAGATCTTTCTGACGATAATTACTTGTACATCCAATAAAATAAACCCATTCCGCTTCATCAGGCAGATCATGTTTTATTTTAAGATCTTCATTATCAGAATTTTTCTCAGCATATGGATTAAAATAGGATTTATTCGTGGTACGTCCCAATAGGAATTTTTGATTCTCAGGACAAAAACCGTTCTTATTTGCTTCTGCTCGAGCAGCTTCTATAAAATCAACAAGCATAAAGTTGAATTTTTCAAATCGACAGTTCTCCATACAATTACCACAGGTGGGGCAGGCATAAAGCACATTGGCAATACCTTCACTCCACTCGATATCGCCATTAATAGCACCAAAAGTAAGCCACATTCGTCCTCCTGTACTATACGTTTCAAATCGAAATTTTTTATAACTTGGACAATTAAAATCGGAATAATCATAGGTGAACTTACAATAACCGCATCTGAAACATCTATGGATAATATCCTTCCAATCTTTTTCATTCTGGACAGTCATCAGTTATTCTACCTCCCAATTTCCTGGATTCATAATATGATTAGGATCCAATATATCGCGTATGGTTTTAAATAACTTTTTAAAATTAGGGTCCATTTTTTCAAGGATAAGCTTTTGACCAGCTATTTCTGCCTTCCATGGAATTCCTCCCAATTCTAGCGCTAAAATATTTGTTTCATGAAGAGCGTCTCTCGCATTCTTCATGTCCTCAGGATCGGCTCGATTGAAAGAATATGAGAAAAAAACCATAACAGTATGAGTTTGCCCGATAAGACGTGATCCAATCGTTGGAATAATACCATGCCTTTTAGAGATTTCCACTCCTCCTTTATATGCTTCAGGTATGTTCTCTAAAGGTATAAAAGCTCCAACGTACTCAAAACCGCCTCCTTTTCTAAAATCTGCGGCAGTTGCGGCAAAAATCGGTTTCTCCATATAAATTTCTCGTATTCTGGGAGGTGTTTTCATATATCTTGCGTTCGTTTTACGATAAATCTTTTTTAGTACTTTAGTATTAGTATCTATTTCATCTTGTGATTCCCCGGTAACATATACTATGACAAAAATATAGCCCTTCATCCAATCGGGTTTGTCCTGCATTCCAAGTAACACATCCTCTGCTAAACCTGATTCGATGACTTTTGACAAAATATTAGGAAGATCATCAAAATCGGTTGCCAATCCAAATACAACTTCTCTGAATTTGGGTTTATAAAATAATTTAACGGAAAGTTTTGTTACAATTCCTAAAGTCCCAAAAGAACTAGTAAATAATCCAATTAGGTCAGGAATTGGACCTCTCGTAAACCAATATTTAGAGAGGGAACAAGAGCCCACTTTACAAATATCTCCATTGGGTAGAACTACCTCTAATCCATTTATCATTGATCCATGATCACCATATTTCTGTGATAAATATCCTGATCCATGAATTAACACATTTCCAGCAACAGTGGCAGCAGCAGGTGCATCGGGGACTGGTGGTTGCAGATCGGGATAATTCTCATTTAAATAAGCAAGTAATTGACCCGTGGTAACTCCGGATTCTATAAGTGCATATTTACTATATTCGTTGATTTCGACTATCCTATCCATCCTTTTCATATCCAACACTATCCCTCCCTTTACTGGTATCACCAATCCACTCAAGGTTAAACCCCCTCCCATAGGAACTATGGGAATTCTTTCTTTATTCGCAAGTTTTACTATTTTCTGTACTTCTTCAACAGAATTAGGCATAACAACATAATCCACCTCTCTTGGAAGAGATGCTCCCGGATCCAAGGAATAGATGAATAAATCCTCCTTTTTGTTTGAGGCAAAATCCTTACCGACAATCTCTTCTAAATCACTTAAAATCGTTTCTTTACTCATAGAAAAATCCATTTTACAATTATTTTCTTAATAGATTAAGATTTAAATTTTAAACAATTTATAGTTAATCACTTTTTAAATTTGAGAAACAAAATTTTTAACACAATAAACATAACAAAGCCTAATAGAATAAGTAAAATAAAAAAGGAACTGTATATGTCTGAAGAAGAAATTCGAACAGAAATAAGTGATAGAAAAGATGATATCACCCGAATTGAAGAGGATGCTGCGAAAAAGGAAGCTGGAGCAGAAAAAAAGATTGAGGGTGTTTGGGATAATAAAATTAACGAAACAAAAACACGATTAGATGCAGCAGAAATTGAATTAAAAGAAGCAGTAGAAGAAGCAGATAAATGGGTAAAGAAAAGAGATAAACTCACAGTAGAAGTAAAATCTTTAAAAATCCAATTTGATAAATACATGAAGGGTAAAGATAAAGATTTAAAAGACCTTCTAATCAGTATTGATAAAGAAAAAAAGACAAAAATAAAGGCACTAGACAAAGACATTAAAAAGTTAGAGAAGCAATTAGAAAAAATCATGGATGAAAAATTAAAACAAAAGATAACCGAGTAGAATCACAGTTATAGTATTTCTTATTTTTTTATTTCTATTCTTTTTTAATAATAAAATTTTATAGATTGAGTGGAAGCTTTTGTCCTTTTTCATTAAGAACATCCTTGGAGAAATCTTTTTGAATCTTAATCTCGTCATATAACCAGCTTAATAATCGCATTTTTGAATTATATATCTCAATCTCTTCCTCTATTAGTTCCATGATTAGAAAACCCATATCATTGATTAATCATTAAAGAGAAAATAACTGATAAGTAAGATTCTAATATCGCGATATTACTCTCAATTATTCTATGTAAGAAAAAGAAATTATTGAAAATATAAAACATACAAAAATAGGATATAAATTATTCTTCAATTTAAACGCATTTCCATTCAAAATTAGACTTTATATTTATTCTTTATTTTCTCAAGATCATACGCTATTTTTTCTATTGGATCACCATTTATAGCTTTATCCAAACGCTCAACTAATTCTTTTGGAAACATATCAATATCAGATATTTCATCCCTAAAATCTTTAATATTGTCTGTTAGTATATAATCACTTGTACTTCTTTTTGCATCAAATTCATTCATTATAACCTCCTCAAAAATATCGATCATTTTGTTCATAACGTTTTCTTCTAAATGTTTAACTTCATGTCTTACCTCATCAACTAAATGATCATATTTCTTGTTAACCTCAGCAAGTTCCTCTTGCCGCTTGGTCTCAATATTATCGATTTTTGGTTGAACTTCATTTCTACGACTTTCTAATTCTTTTAATAGCGATTTAATTTGATCAATCATTATAAACTTCTATTAATAGAAATTATATAAAAATTTATTTAAATCAAATCTGTTCTATTAAGCTTAAAGTTAAATTTTCCAAATAATTTCTTAATAAAAGAAACTTAACCAATCTTAGAATATAGTCATGACAAAAAAAATAACCATACCAGAACCAGAAGAAAATCTTGAATTCATTGACGTTCATTGTCATCTGCCATTTCCAAGACCGACGAAGAATGATAAACTACCTCCCGATACGGAACAATACAAGGAATTTTTTGAATTGGGTGGAAAGTATCTTATTGCAAGCACTATTGATAACCATACTCTGAATATTACGTTAAATTTTTCAAAGGATAAAAATAATTATGGGTTTACTTGCGGATGGGCACCTCAAACAGTCACCTATACCCCTAAGAATAAATATAATGGAGAATGGAAAAAATGGGCTAAATTTATCGAGGAAAGCTATGCAGAAGTTTTAGCGTTTGGTGAGATTGGCCTAGATTTTCATCATGCGAAATCACTTGAAAAACGAGAGAAGCAAGTCTCAGAACTTAGAAAAATATTTGAATTAACGAAACAGTACAAAAAACCATATGTTTTGCATGTAAGAAACGCCGCTAAGCATGAAATGGATCAGAATAATCCAAAGCATCCCTATAATAAAGGTGATGGGGCTACAAAGGAAATTCTTAACATCTTAAATGAATTTAATATTAGTCCCAATATGGTTATGTGGCATTGTTTTTCTGGACCAGAAGAATACTCCTTACCACTATCTAAACAAGGTTTTATGTTTTCAGTTCCAAGCTCTGCGTATGGTAATAAGAAATGGCGGAGAAATACTGAAAAAGTACCACTCAAAAATTTACTCACTGAAACTGACAGCTATTATCAACATCCATTTTTACGAGGTCCGGTAAATGTTCCATCAAATGTAAGATATTCCATAGCAGCAATTGCTTACTCGCATAATATTTCTCAAAAAGAAGTAAGTGAAATAACTGTTAAGAATGCTGTTAAGTTCTTCAATCTATCCCTATAAAAGTAGAATTAAAATATTTTTTACTAAATTTAAGTTAAAAATCAGTCTAAATTTGATTTAAATATTGTAGATGAATTGCTATCATAAATAAGGAAATTATTAAAAATGAAAAGAGTGATTTTTAAATGAAAAAAGTAGCTATTATTGCGATTTTTATCGGCGCATTGTTAGTAGGCGGAACCCTTGGATTCATCATAACTGGATTTGCAACCTCAGGTTCGTTTCAAGAATCTTTTAATTTCTATTATGAACCAAGCTCTCCTGCTCCTATAGAAGAATTATTAGTAAATGTTGATATTGGTGATGTTCAAATTCAATATAATTCGTCAGACACCCCTTATTATGCGAAAATCGAGGTCTCAATAGCAGTTTCAGGCTTATTTATGACCGAGACAACCTATTTGGATTTTTTTAATCCTTACACAGAATGGTGGGATAATATATCTACTCCAACTTCGTTTGAGATGGATGTGTTACCCGAAACATGGTTCGATCCCTCCCATTGGTTTAAGAGTTACAATATCGATATCATAGTTACCTTAAGAACAGATGTTGTCTATGATATTAAGGCACATACCATTACCGGATCTTTAAAAATGAATGTTCCAGAAGATGTGATTTTGAATGATACTCTGCTACAAGTAACCACGGGAGGCGTTCTGTTGGATACTTCACCCAATACGGATTTTCAAGGAACATTGAGTGTTCAAAGTATCACTGGAAGTGCTAGTGTTATAGGTCAGAACACAATCTATACTTATGGTTTTAGTTCTGGAGTAACCACGGGGGAGTTAAACCTTTATCTTGAAAATTGTGTTTTAAGCCATGACCTTGTAGGAATAGTGACTACAGGTGCTATTATCTATAATACATACAATCTTAGTTTTACACAAGACAGTTCTATAAATTTACAGACTACTACTGGCGATATAAATGGCAATATCATCCAATATGAAGACTTAGGCGCTAATGTTACGTGTAATTTTCTAATAACCACAGGGTGGGTTAATATCGTATATGTCAATGATATGTCAAGTATTGGCACTAGATTTTCAAGCACATTTACCACAGGTGCTATTGACTACGACTACAATACTTTAGAGTTCAGTAGAATTAATGGAATTCTTACATCAAGCAACTATAACTCAGCACTATATAAATATACTTTCACATTATCCACGGTAACCGGACACATTAAAGTGGATGCCGAAAGTCATCATCTCATATAATTAAAATTTTATTTTTTTCTCTTTTTTTATTTCAATGAATCAATTAGAATCTTTAAAAAAAAGATTTATAGAAAAAATTTTGTTAAAACTTAATTTTTACCAGCAATACATATCATAGGTGGGTTTTTCACTCAACTGACCATCTTTTATCCAGATATTCTTGCCTAATGGATGCTCTGATACGACTTGAGCTATCCGTGGATCGTGGGTGACAATGATAATTGTTTTCCCATCCTCAGCAAGTTTGATCAAGAGTTCAATTATTGATTTTCCTGTCTCTGAGTCCAAATTTCCCGTTGGTTCATCTGCTAATATGATTTTAGGATTGTTTATTAGGGCTCGAGCAATTGCAACTCTCTGTGATTCGCCACCTGATAATTTGCCTACCTTGCTATGTCCTCTATCTCCCAATCCTACTTTATCCAAGATTTCTTGAGCACGCTGACGATCATTATCCTTTATTCCATAAGGAATCAAAGGAATTAGGACATTTCCCATAACATCGAGATTAGGTAGCAAATAAAAGCTTTGAAATATAAATCCAACTGTATTTTTTCGATAGCTAGATAATTTTCGTTCCGCTAAATTTCCAATTGCTAAATTATTTACTATCACCGTACCAGATGACGGAGAATCCATAGCACCAAGAATATTTAGTAGGGTACTCTTCCCGCTTCCACTAGGACCCATAATCGTTACAATCTTTTGTTGGTCGATTTCCAAATCTACATTGTTAAGTGCTTTAATTTGGGTTCGCTCTTCTCCATAGATTTTACTTACATTCTTTAAAGTAATAAGTGACATTTTTTTAACCTCCTTATTCTCCTTTTAAGACCACTACAGGTCTTACTCTTGATGCTTTAATTCCCGGGTATAAACCTCCCAGAATTCCTAATCCCAGGGCATAAGCAACTACCTCTATTATTCCTTCGAAGGTAATAATTGCTGAAGCAGTTCCAAATGGACTCCCTCCACTGCTAAGGAAAAATACTAAAATGGCTCCTAGTCCTAGTCCTATCGCTGCACCTAAGAATCCTAGTGTAAGAGATTCATAGATTACATTTGTAAATATGTGTCGATTTTTCCAGCCCGTTGATTTCAGTATTGCAAATTCTTTTAATCTTGAGGTCACCGACATTAACTGAGTTACTACTATTGCTGTCCCTCCAGCAAGCACAGTAATAAAACCGATAATTCCCGCAAATCCATCAAATATTGCAAATGTCTCTTCAATTGACTCAAAAAACGCAGAAAGTGAAAAAGCTGAAACTTCTATAGGAAAATATCCACCAGATTCTGAATATTCATTAATTTTGTCTACAAAAATATTAGTGGCTTCTGAAGTTTCTACATTGAATCGCAATGCAACTTGTGTATAGATGTTAGTTTCGTCTCCTGATATAGTTAAAAAATTCCAAATATCTTGAATGTCAGTATAGAGAAAATATTCTCTTGGAACAAAATCGGGAGCTCCATTATCTTCTTGATCATAAATTCCTACAATTGTTAAATTTACATTGCTAAATCCTAGATCGATCGTAATTTCATCACCAGTATCAACAGGAAATTGAGCTGCCTCCAGAAGGCGTGCATCGATAATAGTTTCATTGGCGTTTAAATTAAATGCTCTACCGTTCAATATTTTACTTGTAGGGCCTCCCCACGCTTGATCTAAACTTTTGTTTATTCCAATAAGCGTAAGAGAATCACCAAGATTATTTAAATCATCGTTATATTCAAGAGTATAAGTCGCTGGGGCTTGAGTTTCTACATTATAACCTGCAATAAAATCTCCTACTTCAGGAGTATTAAATAGAGAATCTACGATAGTTAATGGTAAATGCGAATTCGCTCCTAAATTACCTTTCTCAACTACTTCCACAAGTCCTACAGTTTCAGTAAGGTTTTCTTGAAATTGAGCATTTACTCCCGCTGTAAATGCCCCAATTACAAAAACTAGCATTAAACCTATCCCTACTCCCGCGCTTGAGAGTATAGCAGTAGATTTTTTTCGAAATGCATTCTTTATACTAAATCTTAACATGGTTCTGATCTTATGTTAATTTTTTTTTCAGAATAATTACTATTATTTTATCTAAGCTTTTTAGATTCAAAATGCTTCTCCTTAGAAATTATTAAATTTTAGGTTAAAAATAGACTGAATAATAACTTTCTTATATCGAAAATTTATAACTTGTAAATTGATTTGAAAAGTTTTGAGATTAAAGAAAATAAAGTGAGAAATATTTAATCTAATACTTAGGGATATTCGACCCAAATTGGTCCGATAAAAGCAGCTCTCCCATTTTCCCAAACTGCACGCACTAAATAGAAGTCAAATCCTCCCGTATTAAGATTAGAAGGATCTATTGGATTGTCACTATATTGGTTAATATACCATTGGCCATCGATTTCCACACAATAGGGCGTAAAGGAAGTTCCTGTAATTAATTCCGTATCTATTATTGTAACATTGGTAACAGGACTCGAGGTTTGTATTGTATCCCACAACTCTCCATTTTTGATGATCTCAAGTGAAACATTCCAGTTTGGAATCCAATTCGGATGAACTGATGCTGAAATATGTTTTCGTCCTATTGGAGCGCCATCTTGAGCAAGAAATATATTTAGTTGACGATGAGAACTCTGATTATCTACAACGAGAGTCGATCCATCACCTACACGAGTACCATTTATTGTAAAATCAAGTATAGGTCTGCCATGATCGGAGCATCCGAAAATCCTTTGCTGTTCAATGGCACTAAAAATTCCTTCTCTCGTTAAATTATCAGCATAAACTGCACTAATTCCGCCTGGGTAAGGATGCTCATTGCGTGTATGCCATAGACTATATGGACGTTGATGTCCTATATAAGCTCTGGTATGACTAAGACTGTGACCTGGATGCCCATCATGTTCATCACTCGCTGCATATAGCGTCAAACGATATCCCATTTTGTAAGCATCAACGATTGATGATCCATGAGTATATTCTGGTGGGGGATCAATCGCACCCCGATAATTCAGCTCATGCCTTTGTTCAAATAAAAATTCTCCATGCACAGAAGTGACTTCGGCCAACTTTACATACTTTGGATTAATATAGGTCCAATCCTCCATATATGCTCTCTTTGTAGTATGATGCGGAAATGCTAATGCTCTAGCTCCAGTCTGAGAGGTAAAACTGTCCAACACATTCCATAAGTCTTGAGGTTTCGGGACTGTTAAATAGGAAATGACTGGATTTTTTAATAAAGAATCACCACTAAAAATACAAATATAATGACCAGTAACCACATTGGTCCATTCAATCCCATGAAAAGTAACAAACTCATTTGGTTCATAAGCGTTATTGGTTGCCGTTTCTAAATTATCTAGAGAAAAAGGATTGAAAAGCATAATTTCGCCATGGTCAGTTAACGCATTATAATCAAGACAAGCAATTTGTCTTGCGTAATAGTATGAATGTTCTGCGCTTCCAGTTCCATCCGATAATTCTGAATGAGTATGAATATCACCCCAATATATTCGGGAATCTGAAGGATCATAGGAATCCGCAATAATCGGATTGCTAAAATACGTATTTTGAGTCCAACTATCATTGACTAATATATAATGAATTCCGGGAGTATCAATTTGCATCGAAAAGGCATGTAGACCATTATCTTTCCCATCCTTTATTTCATAGGCAATATCTGACCCAAAAAGCTGTCCAGTGAAAGTATATGCTGCAGGTAAGACTGCAACAGGATTAGTTATGAGGCTATAGTTGGTAAGATTATAAGAACGAAGGGAGAATTGTACTCTACCTGAATAAACTGCACTTAATCTTTCGAACGCATCCCATGCCTCGACCGTGACATCAAATGATTCTGCTATATTCACATTAGAAGGTGCATGGATCCATAGCAATCGTGGATTATTATCGAACATTACTCCAAAATCGAGATTTACTGAAGACCAAGAAATAATAGGAATTAAAACAACCATGAATTTTAAACCGAAGCCGATTTTTCTGGGAACCCTCATTAATTTCTTATCAATTCTTAATTTTATCTTAGAGATAATCTCTGTTTTCTTTTTTAACAGACTGTTTATACCGAGCAGAACAGTATACGAAAGAAAAATACCTAATCCTGACCAAATAACCAAATTAAGTGGAGAATACGCTTTATAAAAGAACACTAACACATTTATGAACCCAATAGCGAATGCAAGGACTAACCCATTTCTTCTCCAACCGCGGTCTTGGAAGAATATGAAATATAAAAACCCTATTACTAAACCAATTACACACCAAAAATACCAAAAGTAACTTACAATACCAAATATATATAAACATAATCGAGGTAATTTCCACCACGGAGACCATTTTCGAGCTTTTAATCTGAGAATTAAATCTTTTAATTGCCGATATTTACTCATAATAGGATATAGTGTGCATTTTTTATTTTAATATTTCAATCTCTATTTGATCTAAAATTTCCATTAGATCGAGTACTTGAAATTCAAAATCATATTTTTGGTTAGCATCACTTAAATTAGTCTTACAAAAAGGACACGTAGATGTGACTATTTCGGCACCAGTTTCTTTTGCCTCCTCCAATCGTTCTTTTGAGATTTCTATAGACCAATCAGGATATCCAATCTTTACTCCACCCCCTGCGCCACAACACCAAGCAAAATTCCGATTTCTTCTCATCTCAACCAATTTTAGTCCCGGAATTTGCTTATATATTTCACGAGGCAGCTCATAGATTCCCATATGCCTTCCTAAATGGCATGGATCATGATAAGTGACTCTTTTATCATAAGAAGATTTGAATTTAAGTTTTCCTTCATCCAGTAATTTTTTTACAAGCTCGAGAGAATGATACACCTCAAATTCATATGATTCTCCGAACTTTTCGAAATCTTTCATTAAAGTTCGATAGCATCCCGCACAGGAAGTAATTACTTTCGATGCTCCTGTTTTTTGAATTTGAGAAATGTTATATTTCATGTATTCCTTTACAATGCTAGTTTGCCCCGTTCTTATCATAGGACTAGTACAGCAATGCTCATCAATAAGCGTAAAATCAATACCCGCTTTCTTCAAGAACCTTAAAGTAGCGTCTCTTAAGGATTGCTGGCGATAATTACTTGTACATCCAATAAAGTAAACCCAATCTGCCTTATCGGGAAGATTATACTGTTTCTTTAAATCTTCATTATTAGAATTCATCTCTCCATAAGGATTGCAGTTTTCTTCACATCGAGAGACTAATAACTCTTGTTTATCAGCGGGACCTATGTGTCGTACCGCTAACTCTCTTAACGCTTCTATCATATCGACTATATAATCAGCATGAGGTGCTTGACAAGAATCGATACACGCTCCGCATGTTGGGCATGCGAAAATTGGATCTTTTAAATCATCAGACCATTCTATATCCCCCGAAAGGACTCCTCGTATTATTCTTATCCGTCCGGAAGCCCAGTAGGATTCAAATAAAAACTTCTCCCCTGAAGGGCATATTTTATCAAAGTTTTTATATCCATATTTACACGTGCTACATTTAATACATCGATCAAATGCCATTTCGAGAAATTCTTTTCCAAGTAATGAATCATCAACTTCAACCATTACGTATTCCACCTGCCAGGATTAAATATATTATTTGGATCCATACATTTTTTGATCTTATCGAAAAGTTGGAGCCAACCAGGGTTAATCAATTTACGCATTTTTTCAGTCATCCAGGTTGGAGTTTTATATGGAATACATCCTTTATTGATGCAAAGTTCCGTGATTTCATTTAAGAGTTGATGAATCTTTTCCTCGTCTTCGAACTTTTTATATCGAATAATAGGACGGAAAATCCCATAATGCGAATTTTTCATGATTTTCATATAAATGAAAGGTGGAACTTTGTATTTTATAAATATAGGATAAACCTTAGATATTAATTCCTCGAGTTTATGAGTGGGCGCATAAGAGCCAAACCATGTTAATCCTGAATATTCTACCAATGTAAGCACTACTGAGGGTAAGTCGAGATAACAACGAACTCTTAAATTAAATAATTTGGTAAATTCATCTACATCAACTAAAATAACTTTAATTCCTTGATCCTGTAATTTCTTAATAGTTAAATCTAAAATCTCCTTTTTAGCTTTCATTTGATTCTCAGTGCTAGCGGACATTGGGAATAATGCCGCAAAATCAGGTTCCCCTTCTATTTTTTCAGGTTCAGGTATTTCAACTGCCATTTTTACCACTTCTATACTTACCGCAGAAATATCATCTACAATTTCTGTCTTTCCTACTTCCCTCATTACAGGAGCAATGGCTTCTAATCCAAACACAATGGCTAAATAAGTTTTTTTGATTGGTGGGTTTGGCCATAGTTGCACAGCACATTTAGTTACTAAGCCCGTCATTCCTTGCCAGTTAATAAAAAGTCCCATGAGATCAGGCATAGGATATCGGCACCACCAACTATCGTCATCTGCTTGGTCCTTGCCGTAAAAGCAGCTTCCAATTCGCGTAATAGAGCCGTCTGCAGTAATTACTTCTAAGCCATTAATCGAATCGCCCATGGATCCAATTTTACATGATAAATTATTCATTCCACTTAAGATAGCATTGCCTACAACTCCTGCATACGGCGGTGCGAAAGGATAGCTATATCTTAATTGCGGATAATTTGCTTCCAAATATTTATGTAGTTGGCCGAAGGTAACTCCCGGTTCAACTAAAGCATACATCATATTTTCATCGATATGCAGTATCTTATTCATCTTTTTTCCAAAATCAACAACGATACCCCCTTTTTCCGGTATAGTTAGACCTCCGACATTATTCCCAGATATATAAGGAACAATGGGAATAGCATTAGTATTACAATACTTAACTAATTTGACGAGGTGATCATTATTTTCTGGAATAACAATAAAATCAGGCATATGGGCTTCACATTCAGTCATATCATAAGAGTAGGGATACAAATCAACTGATTTACTTGTCACACTTTCTGATCCGAAGATCTCAATTAGTTTTTCCTCTACTTCTTCTTTACTTACTCTATCATAAATCTTTCTTTTTTTTGTCTCAGTCATTTTAATAATCTCACCTTATTTTTTTGTTTTGCTCATAATAATTCAGATTTGGGTTCGCTGCCACCATTTTCATGCTTTTTAAAAAGATTTTCATAAACTTGAGCAAGGTTCTTATTTTCAATAATCCCTTAATCTTTAATTTCCCTTTCAATACTGCGGAAATAGGATTAATTCTTCCATATGCGATATCTAAAAAAGTTTGCAAGTCTAACTTTACTTTTAAATGAATTTTTTTATCAAAATTATTAGTTTTAAAAGTTATCTGAATCCCCATAAATATCACCTCAATAGGGTAAAAATGTATAATCTCAATTATGATATTTTTGTTCCAGCCATTTACAAGATTAATAAACTCTTCCTCATCCTTTCTGAAGCTTAATATATTATTAAGCGTGATGGATAAAAGATCTTCGCCTTTTTGTATCGATATCATGATATTTTTATTTTTAATTAATTAGTATTAATATAAAATTTATCTTGACTTTACTCAATAAATAATTAATTGTTTATAGAATATTGTATAATTAGAGGATATAGCACAAACTATATGCTCAGATAAAAGAGCAATTCATAAAAAATACAAATGTCGAATGAAAGCACAATCGATAAATTAAGAACCTTTATCATTAACCAAAAGAATGCTAATATCGAAGTTAATTTATATCATGAATGTGAAGATGCAACCCAATACTTTCAAAAAAATAAGATTGGAGTGGAATTGGATACATATAAGGAAGTAATACTTCAAGAAGAGACGGGACTTGAACTTGGAGGGATGAATAAGGAGTCATTTCTGTTGATTTATCCAATGAAGGAAAAAAATTTACTTCGAGATGGCAATATCACTCTTATTGGTCCAGAAATCAAATTCATTAAGCAAAAATCTATTGATTTTGGACTCTTGTTGTTAATTAGTCTTAAAGATCAATCAAGTCAAGAATTAAAGCAGTTAAATTCATTTACCTTTATATCAAGTAGTATCGAAGGTTTCTCAATTCGCTCTGTTCCTCGTAGATTCTGGAGCAGAATAAGTACAAAGGTACTTAAAAAGGGATTTAGTTTCCAGCTCCTCGCAAATGCAATCTTATATCTTTATAGGACAAAGTTTACTGATATATTAGAGGCTATGGAAATAATCTTGATTAATTCTTATCCAGATATCATCGAGAATTTCCTAATAGTCTCCTCTGAGCTCACTCTCAAGTTAAAGGAGAACTGGTTAAAAAAATTAGATGATTGGAAAAAAAGGATTGATTGCGATTATGAATGGGGCTGTGAAATATGTCCGTATCAAGTAGAATGTTATGAAATTAAAAAGGTCATGGTGGCTCGAAATAGAAAAGAGGAAATATGAATGATACATACTATCGAACATCCATTAGTTATTGCAATCTTAGGTAAGGGCGGAGTTGGGAAATCGATTATTACCACTCTTATGGCCAAAACTATATCTTTAGATTATAATCTTAAGCTTCTCCTCATTGACGCCGATCCAACACATCCACATCTCAGTAAAATGGTAAAGTTAAATCCAAAAAAAAGTATAGAAAAAGTACGAGCTGATTTAATCAATTCTATTCTTAGCAAGGAACGTTCAACTGAATCTATCGCGGAAAATGTTGATTTCAATGTGTATAATGCAATTGTTGAGAGTAAGCAATTTAGTCTTTTTTCAATCGGTCAGCCTGAAGGCCCTGGATGTTTCTGTCCCTCGAATGCTATCCTGAGAAGAGTGATCGAATCAATCTCTAAAGATTTTGATATAATTCTGATTGATTGCGAGGCTGGTCTTGAAATAGTTAACCGATTAGTTATCCAATCTGTTGATATAATTATAATTGTGACTGATATTTCTATAAGAGGAATAGACACTGCTGAGTCAATTAGATCAAGTGCCGATAAGTTTACTAAATACAAGCAATTGGGTATTATCATTAATAAAGTAAGGGGTAATATTTCGAGTATTGTAGACAAAATTAAATCTTTAAATTTTGAATTATTAGGGCTCATTCCTGAAGATGAAAAAATAATTGAATTTGACTTACAAGGAAAACCAATAATCGATTTGCCTATAGATTCGAAAAGTTATCTTGAGGTTAAAAACTTCCTTGCAGAGCTATTAGATTAGAAAATTAACTATCTAAGGAAATAAACCTCTTAATTCATGTGTTTTAGCCACAGATGAAATTGCTAGCATATATGCTGCGTTCCTTAGCGATACTTTTTTTTCATTTGATAAATTCCATACTTTTTCAAAGGCTTCCAGCATTATTCGCTTCATTTCTCTATAAACTCTCTCAAGTGTCCAAAAATAGGCATGAATATCTTGAATATATTCAAAATATGAAACACAAGCGGCTCCACTGTTTGCAAGGATATCTGGTACTACTATTATTCCTCTTTCTTCTAAAACTTTATCAGCCTTACTAGTAACTGGTCCATCCGCTCCTTCTACGATGATTTTACAATCAACATCATTCACATTTTTACTTGTTATTTGGTTTTCAATAGCTGCGGGAATAAGGATATCACATTTAATTTTAAACAATTCTTCATTGGTGATCTTTTTTAGATTTTGATCAGCGAATTCTTCTAATGGGCTATTGGTGTCTTTTTTCCATTTCAGAAGTTTATCAACATCTAATCCTTCTTTACTATAAAGACCACCTACCGATTCTGTTATTGCCAGTATTCTGCATCCAAAATCATATAATAACTTCGCAATTACACTTCCAACCTTTCCAAAGCCTTGAATTGCTATGGAAAAGGATTTTAGATTAAAATGATATTTTTCACATAATGCTTGAATAATATAATATAATCCCGTACCACTCGCCTCATTACTCCCGACCGTTCCACCAATTTCAAGTGGTTTCCCGGTCACTACTCCTGGTACGCTCCGCCCTTTCTGCATTGAATATACATCCATAATCCAAGCCATTGTCTGTTCGTCTGTATTCAAATCTGGAGAGAGTATATCAATATCAGGACCGATAATATTTATAATCTCTCCAGTATATCTTCTTGTAAGCTTTTCTAACTCTTCTTTAGAGATCTTCTTGACATCTACCCGGACTCCTCCCTTTGATCCTCCAAGTGGAAGTCCTAATAGTGCATTTCTAAAGGTCATTAGGAATGCTAACGCCTTAACATCATCAATATTCAGATCTGGGGCATATCGAACTCCCCCTCTAGCGGGACCGCGTAAAGTAGAGTGATGGATTCGATATCCTTCAAATACTTCAAGGCTTCCATCATCCATGATAATTGGTATCGCTACAATCAAAACTCGTTCCACACGCTTCAAATATTCAATGGTATTTGGATGTAAATCAAGAAGCTCAGCTGCGATCTGGAGCTGTTTTTTTCGAGTCTCATATGGGTTTGGTCGCGGTAGCAATTAGACTCACCTATAATTATTATAAAAAACCATGTAAGAGAAAATTTTATTGCATTTAAATAATACCTTACAGATTAACTAAACAATATTGAACAAACTTCAACGCATCTAAAGCACAGCCACTAGAGTCTAATCCTCCAAGTGTTTCAAGAAGATCTTGATCGAAATTATTTCCAATAAGCCATAAATCCTTCAAGTTCAGAAGTGATTCCAATCCAGTTATTTTTGAAATATTGTTTTCACTTAAATCTAAAGTTTCTAAATCATGGAGTGTTTCAAGACCTTTAATAATTTCAATCTTATTTTCAGAAAGGAATAATTTTTTAAGATTAATCAATCGATATAATCCTTTAATATCATCAATTTGATTATTTTTAAGATTTAATACGTTTAATTTTGCTAAATTTTCCAATTCTTCAATTTCTTTAACTTGATTTGAAGTTATCCATAATGTTTCGAGGTTCGTGAGAGTTTTTAGATTTTCGATTTTACTTATCTTATTATCATTGAGATATAACTCCTTAAGTTTTTCTAATTGTTCAAGTCCATTAATTTCTGCAATATTGTTTCCCGCGATATTTAATACTATAAGGTTTCTCAAATTGTCAAGACCGGTTATCTTATTTAATTGATTTCCCGCTATCCATAACACTTCCAAATTTTCTAATGAATCTAATCCTTCAATCTTTTGTATAAGGTTCCATGAAAGATCTAATTTCTTAAGAGCACCTAGATTTTCAAATCCTTCCAGCTTTTCTATTTGGTTCCCTCGTAAGTAAATTTCTTTCAAATTTGATAAGTTGTCCAACCCAGCAATCTGAGTTATTTGGTTCGATGCTAAATGTAAAATCTCTATATTCTTTAATTCGTCTAAGCCTGAAATTTCTTTTATACTATTATTACTTAGATTTAAAATCTCTAAGCCTTTACATTGCTCTAACCCTTTTATCTCAGTTATATCATTTGAACTTAATTCAAGATGTTTCACATTTATCTTATCCAAATTTACAATATCAGATATCTCCTCTATCTCCAATAAGCCCAAATCTAAAAAGTTATTTTTGATCTCGAACTTCTCGCCACGTACTTCCACAAATTTCAAGAAATTCACCTAACTTACAAGGATTAACCTTTGTAAAAAAAATCTCTCTGAATAATATTTATTCTTTAGCATAAATAATTTATCTTTATTTTAATCAATGATTTGATTTTTAAATCGTAATTAGCCAATTATTTTCTATAAGTTTAAACTTTAATATGAGTCCATAGTTTATCTAAATGAATAATATGATTGTATGTATTAATTGCAGAAATATCATCGATGGAAATAGGGAAGGATATTATTATTGTAAAACATGTAGTAAAGTTAGCTACTTCTTCCCTTTTCGATTTAAATGATAAACGCAAATAGAATCAAATCAATTCAAAATTACTGAATGAAGCTTCCATGAAAAAAGGAGATGTAAGCTGACAACCCTGCAAGGGGAACTTTTGGACTTGATTTCTGAATTAAATCTACATTTGATAAATCAATTATAAGATTTATGCAATTCGTTATTTCTTGCTTTAAATTAAAGACTGAAGCTTTTATAACCTTATTCAATCATATTAGTTTATGAAAACAGTAGTTTGTAAGGAATGTGGTTATTCAATTGAAAAGAAGGATCCGGGAGAATATTATTGCGAAAATTGCGGTAAAATTAAGAAATTCTTTATGATTGAGGCTTTTTGTGGTTCTAAACCCGATAGTGAGTTATATGAACATAAATAATAGAATGAAAACTATTGAAGATTAAGAATTTAAGACACCCCTCTTTATTTGATTTATGACCAAAGCTTTATACATGGATGACTCCTATTTAAAAGAATGGGATGCAAACGTAACGGATGTAAAAGATGATAAATATATTATCCTTGATAATACTGCTTTTTATCCAAAAGGTGGAGGACAACCATTTGACGAAGGAATAATATCCAGTAATGGAAATACCTATAATGTTGTGTATGTTGGGAAATTTTCTGGACAAATAAGCCATGAAGTCGATAAACCGGGCTTAAAGGTAGGAGATAAAGTCCACTGCAAACTTAATTGGGAACGACGCTATACCTTTATGCGCTATCATACTGCGGCTCATTTGATATCCAACATTCTTTATCGAAGGGCTAATGCCAAAATAACAGGAAATCAAATCGAGTTAGAAAAAACAAGAATAGATTTCTCAATGAAGGATTACGCTCCTGAAAAATTACGTGATTTTGTTGTAGAAGCAAATGATATTATAAAACGAGATTTACCAATTACAATTGATTATATGTCAAGAGAAGAAGTTATGGATAAACCCGAACTTGCGCGACTAGCAGTGGGATTACCGGAAAATATTAAAGAATATCGAATCGTCAAAATAGGAGATATCGATGAACAAGTAGATGGTGGGACTCATATAAATCATCTTAATGAAATTGGTCAAATTGAAATAATTAAAACCGTAAATAAAGGAAAAGATAATCGGAGAATTTATTTTATTCTCAAATAGTTTACCAATCTTTTCCTTAAGTCATTTATATTCTTTTTTTCTTTTTTATCATAGAATAAATACTTACAAAAATATCAATATTCGAATTTTGTATAAAGTTTAGAACCTCAATCTAAATATCAATTTATGTTATTTATAATGTCAAATAATGTCTATTTTTTTGACAATAAAGAAGATCAAGTACTTATTCTCATTAAATATACTATATTAGTAGTTTAATCAACTTATTTTGGTCTATAATTCTCCTCCTATGAGATAAAAATATTCGAACTTTGTAGTTTCTTTCGAAGGTATATCTAAAAATTACATTTTAGCATCATTGTTGAGTGAACAGCAATGATAAATTGCCACTCAAGGAATAGATTTAATAAAAATTAAAAAACAAGAAGGTTAAAAAAATAAAATTGCGCCAGTACTCTTTTTCGCTATCATCAAATCAATTACTTAATTCTACAATCATTTTATTAAGTTAATTGTTTATTTAAATTTTCATAATAAATTATTTCATTTAGAATCAAAATATAGTTTATAGGATAATTAAGGAATGAATGTTCTATTCCACAGACTTCATAGTGGATTTTCAATTCATTTTTATTAGGAAATTCTAATATAAATCACTATTGAAGAATATTTTATATGTTAAATCCATCGTCTACTTCTTCCCATTCCTTTTCTGCAGCATCAAAACGCTGTTTCTCCACTTCCTTCTTTTCTTTTTTACGTTCTCTACGCTCTTTGTACCCTGGTTGGCTATCATACCGTCTTATATAGATCTTTTCATACTTTTCAATCAACTCTTCTATATCTTTTACTTGACCTAGCTTATCCTGCAGTCCATCTTCGAAAAACCAATTTTTCTTGTACTTTTTCGCAGGAATTCCTATATAAATATAACCTTCTTCTAGCTCTTGATCGACGATGGTTACTGTATTTGATGCGACAACTGCTCTTTTTCCAATATGAGTGCCAGGGGAGATGATTGCATGAGAACCTATCCTTACCTCATCTTCAATTACGATTTTTTTAATGATAATAAGATTTCCGATGATTACCGAAGATTGAACTATAGCACCTTGACCAACCACGACATCCTTTCCAAATTCAATGAATTCTGTATCCACCCAACCCTCAAAGAGTGAGTTTCCAAGCTTTGTTCTTGTTCCAAAAACTTTAAAGCAAACATTATCTAAAAATGGAAAGGGAAATTTATGGGCAACCCAAATAGGCCATCTCTTTATAGTATTTCTTAAGCTCCAATAACGAAAATCTTTATCGGCTGGATGCCTTAAGAAAACCCCTTCTCTTGGTCTATGTATCCAGTTTACAACAACTAACGCTATTTTGGCAAAAAAGATGGCTGAGAAAACTAAACTTACATATAATCCAAAAAATAATAATGGAAGAAAGGTGTAAAAGTGAATCGGTCTATCAAAATTCCATAGTAAGCGCCAGTATACCCAAAATTCAAGTATCAGAGGGATAATACTTGCCCACACTATATAGAAATAAAAAATCAAATAACGGCGCTTCGCAAGTATACTTGGAACAAATGGCCCTATTTTCATAGTATTTGGAACAGACAAATTACTCCTCATCCTCCTTAAGTTTTATTAGATCCTTCTTGTCTTCATCAACATTAACATCGTGGTCCATTTCAAACTTCTTTTCGTCATCTACATCTCGTTTAATAATAAGATCCCTTCTTTCCTCCGCATACTTATTTTCTTTTAGAGGTATGGCAGGAAATCCAAAGTATATCCATTTGTCTTTTAACACTTGACAATAGGATGTTGAACTTACAGCGCCAATTACGCTATCATGCCCGATTATCGTACCTGGGGCTATGGTTGTGTGGCCACCTACCATCGAATAGTCGTCAAAAATAACCTTCTTTATAATTAAATATTTCCCAATTACCATCGACGACATCACAGTTGCTCCTTGCCCTATTAAAACCTTACGACCTATATCTACGAATTCAGCATCACACCAAGCATCATTGAGGTGACTTCCTGAATCCATTTTTAATCCTAACGCTTTAAAAGCGAGCATGTCTAGCCAAGTTAAAGGAGAATTGCGTAATAACCATAGAACTATCTTTTTTATCTCTGTTCTTGCCTTCCAGAACTCAAAATCCGTATCACCGATTTCTGCTAAAAATATTCCCTCCTTTGGTTTATGAATTAAATTAATTAAAATTAAGATCAACTTGCTGAAAAGTAAACAAGCGAAAATAAAGATATAAATCATAAAAAGGATAGAAATGGGTAAAAACAAAAGAGTAGATAATTCAACACCCTCTTTAGTATACTCATACCAATAAATACATATCGTCAACCCTGCTAGCCAAAATATAGGTAAGTATACCGCTAAAAACTTTAAATTTATTCTACTAATCGCACTGCTCGTTGTGAAATCAATATTAAGTTCCTCTTCTTTAAGCTCTTCGTTAACCTCAATTTCTTCCTCATCCTCATCTTCATCTTCTTCTGATTCCTCGATTTCCTCTATTAATTCACTTTTGTCCTCCTCTTTCACTTTCTTCTTTTTCTTTGCTTCAAGCTCTTTAATTGCCTGTTCAAGATTCTCGTTTCTTTCGATATCCTTTCTTGTGATTCCTAAATATTCCATAATTTTCTTTTTAAAGATTTTTCGAAGAGGAATCCCGAAGTAATAATTATGTCCGCCTTTTAAAATGCTGTGTTTACTCGTGGAAGCTAAGGGTAATAGATATGTGTTATCATGAAGTTCACAGCCTGGTCCAAGCTGGTTCATCCCAGCAGTTGTTACATTATCCTCCACCTTTATTTCAAAATATGATATGTTGCCAAAGATTCCTTGAACTAAATGACTGGCTAATGTTGAATTTACACCGAGATAACAATTATTTCCGATATCATAAAACTTATCATTACCTACTGATTCTTCTATCGTGGTTTTTTTTCCTATTTTGGCTGAACCTACAAATCGAAAAAACCAATTTGATAACCAGGGAAATGCCCCCTTGGTGAATACGTTTTTTCCGTATTTTATCATGAATGAACGTAAATGATAATAGTTCGCTGTCTTACTACGAATATTACGTGGGATTATACCCGATTTAGATGGTGAAACTTTTTCGGTTATCCTCCAAAAAATTCGGGTTATAATTCCAATGAAAAGAAGTCGTATCAAATAGCACCCAATTAACACCAATGGAAAGGTAACTAACATTATTAATGAATATAAGTCAGTAAACAAGGAGAAGAAATTACTCACTTCTAAAAAGTATGGTACAAAGAAATTTAATACATAGGTGAAAAAAGCGATTCCTGGAATGAGCCATGATCCGTAATAGATCAATAGGAATACTGTTATATAAAGAGAATATTGCATGTTTATATCTTCTCTCATTACTTCTTTAGGGGGATTCACTACAGAAGGTTGCTCATAAGCAATATCTTGTTTTGTCATAAATATCAATTGATCAAATATTTTTTTTATTACTCTTTAAATCAAATTGATTTTCGGTTTATATTTTATTTTAATAGTTATGTTTTTTATCTTTTAAACTTATATTGATAAAAAAAAGCCTGTTTTTTTGATGAGATCCCCGCTAAAACGTAGATTATATTCTCAAGCTTATGAAAATTACGGAAAGATTAGACGTATTTGATTCAACTTTCAAATGAGATGATAATTTTTATTATATCTCGATCCTTTTTATAGTTAGCAAAAGCATCTTTGATCTTTTCAAATTTATATATATCCGAAATTAACTCTTTTACAGAAACATGGTTTTTTTCCAATCCTTCAATTGCTTTTCTAAATGGTCCACATCTACTTGTGTATATAGTTATCTCTCTTACCACTAAATCAGTTAAGTCTAGTGGAGTGCCTAATCCATGAGTACTTTTTATATGAATCTTTCCTCGTGTCCTACATGATGAAACAACATTAACGAGAGCATTTGGATTCCCACTGCAGTCAATGACTATATCTGCACCTAAACCATTCGTGGATTCTCTGATCTTTTGAGAAATATTATTGACTGCTAAACGATTAATTAGTTTTGATGCTCCGAATTCTTCAGCTAATCTTAATTTTTTTTCAGATCCGTCAATAGCGATAACTTTAAAATTTTTAAATACTGCAATTTGGAGGATTAATAAGCCTAATTTCCCTAGACCAAAAATAGCAATAGTTTTATCATCATCTTCTAAAGGCATCATCTCGAACGTCTGGTAAGCAGCAGCTAATGGTTCGACAAATGTTGCGTCATTTAATGAGAGAGAATCTGAGATTTCATGAACTAAATAGGACTCAATAGCGATATATTCTGCTAATGCTCCATCAATATCGATTCCTATAGCTTTCCTCGATATACATTGAGTAAAAATATTCCTTTCACAATAATAGCACGAAAAGTCAATATTGCTATTAATTTCAGAAACAACTCGCTTTCCAATCCATGCTGAATCTACACTTTCACCCACTTCTACGATGATGCCTGAAAATTCATGTCCAATAATAATTGGAGTAGGAGTTGGTAGATGACCTTCAATAATAGCTAAATCAGTACCACATAACCCAACAGCTTTTACTTGAATTAAGACTTGGGATGGAGTTAAAGTTGGAGTATCTACATTTTTAATTACTAAATCATTTCCATTAAAGACTGCTGCTTTCATAATAAGCAATAATTATTGATTTTTTTTATACTTTTAAAAGTAATTACTAAGATTATGTCTCATAAATTATAAAGTACCAGACTAATTTGCAGACCTTAAAAAGGTGTTATGGCAAGATTATTTATAATCTCTAACCAATTTGATTAAATTTTACGATTCATATTCCCTTTTAAATTAATCAAATCTGTGATACTAAGATGAATAAAAAAATTTTATACTGGGAAATTGGTGGTATGTTCTTTATACTATTCCTCGGCTCGTTTATGCATTTCCTATTCGAACTTACAGGATATTGGGCTCCAATTGGTGCAATAGCAGCAGTAAATGAGAGTGTGTGGGAGCATCTAAAATTAGGATACTGGCCATTAATATTTTTTACTTTAATTCAATATAATTTCATTAAAGATGAAGCTAAAAACATTTTTCTCGCTAAATTAGCGGCTTCTTTAGTGATTATTGTGTTCATTATAGTGTTCTTTTACTCATATACACCAATTTTAGGTGAAGAGGTCTTATTTCTTGACATTCTAAGTTTTGGCCTCGCAGTTGTCCTAGCACAGTTTGTAAGCTATAAAATTCTTACAATGAAGCGATTAAAAAAGTCAGTGTCGATAGTCTCGCTAGTAGGATTGGTTATTATTGGGCTACTTTTTATCTTGTTCACGTATTTTCCTCCGCATTTACCACTATTCCAAGATGGACTAACCGGGGAATATGGTATAGTAATACACACTATCTACCTTAGTACCATTCCATTTTATTTTCTTTTTACTTTTTGATTATAAGCTTAATTAATAAAAGCAATAATAATACTATATAGAATAACAATTTCTGTGGTAAAAGAGTGAATGACTAAATTCGATTTCGATACAAATGTTCAAGATATTTTAAATGATAATTTTGGTGATATTTCACCACTTAATTGGAAGAAATGGCTTGAACTGCTCTCTCCTCAAGAATTTGAAGAAGCATGCTTGAAAAATTCAGGATTAGATTCAGTAAGTGATCTTTTTGATAAAATTAAAAGAGTTAAAACACAAAGTAGACATTTTTCACTCAATTTAGAAAATTTCCTCAAAAATTATGATAACTCATTCATTCCTACCGTTTGCCATACTTCTGGAACGACCAATAGCAAATTATCTGCACTTAAATGGTTCTTTATGTCGAAGGAGGTCGTCGAAAGAAACTGGGCTCCAGGGATGCAAGCTATTTTTGAATCAAGTGGATTAACAAACAAAAAATCTGCAATAATTTTTGTGCCCTCTAGAATAAAGTATGATGGCTTGCAAACTTCTAATGGACAAGATTATATCTCCTTATATTCATCCGAATTTTCTCAAAGGATAATGCTCTCAGTAGTTAAACCACGTTCATATCTATTTTATGAGTATAAAAATGCAAAGAATTTAGAAGTAATCGCTAAAATGCTCCAATTAGAGAATATTGCAGTAGTTTCCGCACCTGCATTAACTATACTTGGTTGGGCAAATCAGGATAAACTCAAGGTTGGGATCGCTGCATCTCTCCAAAGAATCCCAGAGAACCCTGATCCTGCATTACAGGAGTTAATTACTATTATTAAAAAAAAGGGTCTTGAGGAGGCTTCTAGAATCATTCAAGAAAGACTCTCAAAAAAATTATCAGATGCCACAATAGTATTTAGTATTAGTTCACTCTCAGAAGATAATTGGAATCTAATTCGAAACTTTATGAACTGGGAAAAAGGAAAAGAAAAATTTACCAATCTTTATGTAATTTCAGAGATAGGACCCTTTGCTGCCAGTATTGCTAAAAAAGATTATATTAATACTCATTTTAACGATATGTTTGTCTTTCCCCTCTCAATAGCTGCATTAGAAATAAAGTCCAAGGTTTACCCAATATCTCAGATAACCTCGGGATATGGAAAACTATTTGTTTCCAGAATGGATGAGAAAGACGCCCTTATTAATATTGATTTAGGGGATGTAATTTCTATTTTAGATAATAAAAATGGACTCCCTCTTATTGAAGGAAAAATTCTACGATCAAGTTTTAAATTGCAATATCCTATTAAATTATCTAATAAAATTATGACTCCTCGTTCTTTTGATCTCTATGCGGGCGATTTTTTTACATTTAACACATTTGATATTAAAGAACCTCGAAAGCTTTTGTTTTTTTTAAAAGAAAATTGTGAGTTCAAAACCGATTCGATGCTATTAATATCTCAAAATAACAAAAAGGATAAATATAGACTCATTTTACCTTACAGCTCTTCTTGCCAGAATGCAAAAATTATTAAAGATAATATAACAGAAAGCAAAGATATGGTGGATTTTCATCAGTTATTTGAAGGTAATACAATTATGATCGAATTGATTGATGATCAACCAGTTGATTTTTGGGAATCTCGCGAAATTAAGTTAAAGAAGGTAAAATCTGGAGAAATACCAAAAGGAATTCTAAAAAAATGGCCTCTCTACGTCTTGCAATAACAATGAAAAATAAAATAAAAAAAGGAATTTATCTAAATAGAATGAATAGAACGTGGATATCTATAGAAATTAAATAAGCTTATTTTTTATCATCTTAATTATTCCTAAACTTTCCACTTTTTTATATTATTGACAGGATCTGGTAACCGATTTTTTAACCAATCCACAGCATCATTTGGAGTAAACTCTTTAGATTTGGATTCAATCACCCAAGATAAAAACTCATAAGGCCCTCCATTCATATATGGAGGTGGCGAAATAGGCATGAAAACAGTAGGTAATTTTTCTTTTAAGGATAAATCATTAAGTACGTATCCAAATTCTTGAATGACATTCCAAGCTAAAGGGTGTTGTATATCTATTCTAAATTTCACCCACCATAACCCCTCTTTGATACCATTACTTAGTGAACCAAATATTGAAGGAACTTTCTTAAGAAATTGGAGTAAATTATCAAAAGATTGACTCATTATAATATATCTAAGAATTACCATATTTTATATATTTTTCAAATAAAAAGGGAATCAAGATGATTTTTAGCTATATTTTTTATTTTAAAGTCAATTGTTAATCCAGAAAGTACTTAGCAAATTATATTATATAACTATTATAGATTTTACTATCTGAAAAAACGTGGATCTGTTCTTAAAGTTTCAAATGCTTTCAAAGCACTTTTTTCCTTATCCTTAATTTCTAACATAATATCGAAATCAAAATTACTTGTTTTATCAAGAAAGTTTTTAAAATCATTCATATTAATATGTTCTGCATGTCCAGGTTTTCCCTTTAAAGGGTGTTCTGAACTATAATGAACAATTGGTATTCCATCCTCTGGGGGCCATGTTTTGATAAAAATCTCAAATGCTTGATTTATTGATTCACCTGAATTTAAACATTCATGATGATAAACATCAAATACAATAGGGATCTGCGTTTTATCATGAATTCTCAAACATTCCTTCAAATTA
Source organism: Promethearchaeota archaeon (assembly GCA_016840165.1). Lineage (GTDB taxonomy): Archaea > Asgardarchaeota > Lokiarchaeia > Sigyniarchaeales > SOKP01 > SOKP01. The sequence goes on along the minus strand of JAEOSU010000041.1, from coordinate 22,859 downwards.
TAGCTCTTATCATCATTTTCAATTATCAATCGCTTCTTAATATTATTCTGCAGAATCTTGTATCTTGAAATATATCTTTGGAGGCTTTTTTCTCTCTCCCCATATATTCCCCCCACGTGTATTTGTACTTTTGCCGTTTTATCTAATCCCATAAGATCGAGTACTTCAACATGGTATTCCAAATCTTTTATACTATTTTGAAATACTCGGTTATTTATTGAGTTCAATACAGTATACTGTCCTGGGTGCATAGTAATTCTCATGTCATGCTTTTTTATAAATGAACCAATTTTGCGAAATTCATTTTTAAAATAATCCTGCCAGTCAAATTTCATAATAGGATGAGACGCAAAAGGGATTAAGTCAGAAGTTATACGAAAGAAATACAAATTATGATCAAGATTATATTCAAGAATCTTTTGTAAACAATCCAAATTTCCTTTCACAGTCTCAATAAGTTTGGATTCGGAATAATTTTTCAAGCGAAAAGTTCGACTACTACGGCAGTCCATGGAGAGATTAATACACGGATATCCAATTTTCATGAGAAATTAAGTGGGTACTTTTTGCCATCTTTGTTTTTCTTGCTGAATTTTTTCTTCCTTTTCCTTTTTGCGTTGAAGCAACCCTACGTGAATACGTTCTCCCCTCTCATATAATTTTTCATATTTTTCTCGAATGCCGTCTATATCAATATTTAAATTAATAAGTTCTTCTAAGCCATCCTGGTTAAAACCATTGATTTTGTATTTCTCACAGGGAATTCCTACATAAATCCAGTCCTTTTCAAGATGTTGATCAACAGTAGTTAATGAATGGGCAGCAAGTATACAATTCTCTTCGATTATTGTGCCTGGCATAACAACAGAGTGAGCACCAATCTTAACATTATCTTTGATGATTACTTTCTTGACAATTAAGAGATTTCCAATAACAACTGATGATTGTATGATACTAGCTTGTCCCACTATAACATTCTTTCCGAATTCAATAAACTCTGTGTCCACCCATCCTTCAAATAACGAATTTCCAAATCCAGTTTTCGTTCCAAATAACCTGAGACATATATTATCCAAAAATGGAAATGGAAATTTATGAGCTATCCATATAGGATATTTTTTTACGATTAAACGAATATTCCAATAGCGATAGTCTTTATCTGAATAAGAACGCTCGAAAATACCTTCTTTCGGGGAATGATTGGCATTTATTACAATGAGAAATATTTTTGCAACAAATAATCCGCTAAAGACCAGTGAAACGTACGCTAAAAGTCCAAAAAGAGGTAAAAATAAATAAAAATAAAGAGCATTTGTCTCACTCCACAATAGCTGCCAATAAAGCCACAATTCCATTAACACCGGTATAAAGCTGAGCCATATTATTGCGATATAAATAGCTATAAACCGTTTCTTTAGCAATATATTACTTGTAAAAGGTCCTACGCGTAGTGAACAAGGTACCGACAAATTTCTATTTCTCCTCTTTAAATTTATCTTTATTATTATGATTATTAATTAAATCTTTTTTGTCTTCATCGATATTTATATCGAATTTGACATCATATGCTATCGCATTATCTACGTCAATCCTTTTTATAGCCTCTGGCTTCACTTCAGCATATTTATTTACTTTAAGTTTTTTAGCTGGGAAACCAAAGTAAAGCCAACTCTGTTCTAAAACCTGATTGAAGGTTGTGGTAGAAAGTGCTCCAAGAACGGTGTCTTGACCGATAATAGTGCCTGGTGAGACAGAAGTTTGACCCCCAACTACTGTATAGTCGTCTAAATATACTCTCTTTATGATTAGATATTTTCCTAATATCATAGAACTCATAACCACTGCTCCTTGACCAACCATAACCTTTCTTCCGAAACTGATAAACTCTGTGTCCACCCAAGCATCGATCATATGACTTGAGAAATCAACCTTGACTCCAAACCATCGAAAAGCCAAAGTGTTCATCCAAGGTAACGGACAATTATTTAATAGCCAAATAGCTATCTTTTTTAGCTGAATACGAATTTGCCAAAACTCAAATTCTCTATTTCCTTTTTCTGCTTTGAAGATACCCTCTTTAGGTTTGTGGAGTAAATTTATCAGTATAAGAAATAATTTAGAGAAAAATACGCAGCCAAATATAAATAAACAAATCATAAAAAATATTGAAGCTGGTAAATATAATAATGAACCAATCCAAATATTTACTTTTGGAACAAAAGATACGGCATAGATCATAACAGTTAGCCCTCCTAACCAGAAAACAGGAATGTAAATTAAGAGGAATCTTAGATTAATTCGACCTATCGCACTACTAGTTATAAAATCTATGGTTAAATCTGGGTCATTGCCTGCTTGTTGATCTTTTGTCATCTCTTAATCATCCTTATCCTTATTTTTTCTTAGATCTTCTGGAGTAAGCTTTAAATAATCCATAACTTTTTTAGGGAAAATTTTACGGATGGGAATTCCAAAATAATAATTATCCCCCTTAAGCTGATGATATTTCCCTGCCGTCGCAAAAGGTAGTAAGTATGCATTGTCTTTTGAAATAGATCCTGGACCAAAACCATTCATCCCTCCACAAGTCACATTGTTTCCTAACTTAACTTTAAAATATGAAATATTGCCAAATATTCCCTCAACTACATGAGAGGTAATAATAGTGTTTACTCCAATATAAGAGTTATCACCGATCTCTACGAGCTTATCAGCCCCAACCTCCTCTTCAAGTGTAGTTCCTTTTCCAATTTTGTTTGTTCCTACGAAATTATAGAGCCATTTTAAAAGCCAAGGAAAAAGCCCTTTACTAAAAACATATTTTGGGTATTTAATCATGAATGAACGGATGTGATAATAGTTTAGCGTTTTACTGGGAATATTTCGAGGGATTATCCCGTCTTTACTGGGAGATTTCCGTTCAGTGATTGCCCACATCCACCGTGTGGTAAATGCGATAAAAAATAAATGAATTATATAACAAGCCAAGATGATTCCTGGCATAAATAACAAGGATAAGAGTGAATTCCAATTGGTAAAAACCGAGATGATGTTTGATACTTTTAAAAAGTTAGGCAGAAAGGCATACCAGATATAAAACATAAAAATACTACTCGGAAGTAAAAATGAAGTTAAATATACAATAAAGAATAAGAAGAGATACCAATGATACTGGAGATTAACCTCTTCCTTGATAACCCCTTTATTATCCACCAATAAAGGTTTATTCATTTGCGACGTCATTATAATAGCATATAGATATGTAATTTAAAAAATATTACTTTATAAATCATAAATCTTAATCTAAGGTTGTCTAATGATAATTTTCATGCGGACTTTAATCCGATTGCTTTCTTTTTCTGTAATAGAGTATAAATTAGTTGATTTTTTAATTCGAATGCATCCCACCCTTTTTCTTTATTAAACCCATGAGCTGCAAGGAAATTTCGTGAGTATTTATCCTTTGCATCGGAAATCATCTTTAAAAGTACTTGTTTCTTTTCTTCATCATCTTTGACAGCAATTAGTTCCCCTTGCAGGGAAATGAAATAGTACTTCTTTAAATCGTGTTCAAAATTCTCAATAGAGACACACACATGATTATTTTGTTCAATAATTCTCATTTTCTTTCCATAATCTGTGAAGTGAAAATACATTCGCTCGTTTATATATGCATATTGAAATGGGGAAATATAGGGATAATCCTCATCGATAAACGCAATCCTACATAAATGATTACTCTGAAGAGCTTCTTTAATCTCTTTCTCATTCATCTCTGGTAATTTTACAACTTCCATTTATAATACATCTTTTTTATTATTATATTAAAATATTAATTATAGATCTTTGTCATATCTTTTAGTATATAATTTTTCATATTCTTTTCTGATTTTTTCTACATCATGCATCTGTTTTTCGATTATTTCTTCCAAATTTTCCTCATAAAAAACATTTTCCTTAAACTTTTTGGCAGGGACTCCTAAATAAATCCAATCATCCTCAAGTTCTTGTCCGATAGTTGTCATCGAACTTGCGGCTAATATGGCATTTCTGCGGATTATTGTTCCAGGCATGACAACACTATGAGCTCCAATTTTCACGTTATCCTCAATAATTGTCTTCCGAATGATAAGTAAGTTACCCATGATAACCGATGATTGAATTATGCTCCCCTGTCCTAATACCACTTCTTTCCCAAATTCAAGAAATTCAGTGTCTACCCATGCCTCGAACAACGAGTTTGAATATTTTGTTCGAATTCCAAAAAGTTTGAAGCAAATATTGTCAAGAAAAGGAAGAGGGAATTTATGAGACAACCATATAGGCCATCGCTTAATAACGCTACGCATACACCAATAGCGATAATCCTTTCCAAATTTATTATTTGATTTACGCATGAAAACCCCTTCATTTGGTTTATGAATGAGATTAACTATAACTAAGAGTAATTTTGCATTGAGAAGTGAAACAAAAACCAGTGTGAGATACATTAAAAAAATGAGGAGTGGTAAAAATGTAATGAAATGGATGAATTTCGATTCATAGAGCAAATCCCAGTACCACCAAAACTCTAATTGAATCGTGAATAAACTTACCCAAATAAGATATATATAGAATATTAGATATCTTTTTTTTATCAATACCAATGAGACGAATGGACCTGCTGTTAAACTTGAGGGAATCGACATGATTTATAATTTCTCCTTTTTATGATTATTGTTAACTAAATTCTTCTTATCCTCGTCAATATTGATTTTATGGGGCTCTTCATACTTAATTTGGCGTTCCACATCTCTTCTAATGATCTTATCCCGGCGCTCTTCAGCGTATTTATTAGGTTTGAGCTTAATTGCGGGGATTCCAAAATAGATCCATCCTTCGTCCAGAATTTGATCAAAATTCGTACTTGAAAACGCGCCAACCACTGTGTCTCTCTTAAATATCGTTCCAGGAGAAATATTGGATACACCCCCGATTACCGCATAATCATCGATGATAATTCGTTTAATAATGAGGTATTGTCCCACTATCATGGAACTCATAACTACCGCACCCTGACCCACAGTGACTTTTCTGCCAAAGTCAATAAAGTCCACATCAACCCAGGCGTCTTGAAGATGACTTGAGAAGTCAATGCATACTCCAAACCAGCGAAATCCCCAAGGAACAATCCAAGGTAACGGACCTTTATTCATGAACCAGAGAGCCAGCTTCTTAAGCTCAGTTCTCAAGCGCCAGAATTCAAAATCTCGGCATCCTTCTTTTGCCTTAAATATACCTTCTTTCGGTTTATGAATCATATTGATAATTACAAGAATAGCACGGGTAAAAATCGCTAATCCAAACACCAAAATGAAGTAGAGTCCGAATAACCATACAGGAATTAACAGGGCAGTAATAAGCCAGTTATTTATGAGTCTTGATATATCGAAAAAAATGGCTAAAGCCATATACCCGCTAAACCATAAGATAGGAATATATAATAATAAGAATTTTAAACTAATTCGATTGATTGCACTACTGGTTACAAAATTAATGGCATAATCCTTTTCCTTCTTTTCGTCTTCAGCGTCGGATAGGAACGCCTCATCCTCTTTTGTCTGTACTTTGTCATTCATGATTTTTCTTGGTTTTGTTTTTTATTACTTACGTTCTCGGTTTTTTCGATTTGAGGTTGCTCAATTAGTTTTAAATCTTCTTCACCAATATCTAGGTAAGTTAGGACTTTTTTCGTAAAGATTTTTCTTAGAGGAACACCAAAATAGAAATTATTCTCTTTGAGGGTACTATATTTAGTAGCTCCTGCGAGTGGGAACAAAACAGAGTTATCTTTAACTTCTACACCTGGCGCGAGGCAATTTAATCCCGCGGTGGTTACGTTATCTCCAAGCTTAATTTTGGCATAACTGATATTACCAAATATCCCTTCTACAGCATGACTGCTAAATCCGGAATTTACCCCGATGTAGCAATTCTCTCCCGTTTCCACGAATTTATCTGCCCCAAATTGTTCCTCTATCGTAGTTCCCTTACCAATTTTATTGGATCCTATAAAGTTATAAAGCCAATTAATCAGCCATGGGAATGGACCACGAAGGACTGCATTTCGTGGATACTTAATCATAAACGAACGGACATGATAATAGTTGAGCGTTTTACTAGGAATGTTACGGGGAATAATTCCATCTTTTGAGGGAGATCGCTTTTCAGTGATATGCCAAAACCAACGAGTAATAAGCCCGACAAAAAAGATATGAATTAAATAGCAACCAATCAGAACGAAAGGCATAAGAACCGAAGCTAATAATGGTGCTAAATTGTTGAATATTGAAATAATACTGTCTGAGTTTAAGAAATATGGGAGATAAAAAAATTGGACATACATAATTAATAGAAGTGCGGGAATAATGATAGAGCCAAAAAAGATCATAAAAAACGCTGCCATATACCAATGATATTGCAGATTAATTTCTTCTTTAATTATTTGTGCATTTTCTGGATTTTCTTTTTTCTCTTCTGGTTTAATGGATACTCCCATATTAGATCCCAATATCTAAATTATTTAAACACAGATGTGATGTTAGAAAAATATAATTTGAAAATAAAAAATTGTTGATATATATTATATACTTATGCAATATTCGATATTCGGATTTATCTTAGAGTCTTCTTTTCTATGCTTTGTCTTTTTTTGGAAACCACGGGATAAATGAGCTTGTTCTTCTCTTATATTCTTGATATTCTTCATTTCCTTCAAAATGTTTATCCAGAAGTCGCACACCTGATACTTTTATAATTTGAAAGGTAATATAGGCTGGTCCAATAACGGTGATAAATCCGAATGGAACAGCTAGAGCAATTATAAATAAACCCCACCACTGCGTAACCTCCCCGAAATAATTGGGATGCTGAGTATATTTCCATACGCCTTTATCCATCACCTTTCCTCTGTTTTCTACTTTCTGTAGGAACTTATATAAAGACCAATCTCCTAATGTTTCGAATATGAACCCAATAAACCAAATAATTGCTCCTAACCATATAGTAATTCCAAAGAAATCAAGAAGACTCGTGAATGGTGGATTATCGATAATATTAACAAACCAGACGGGAATATCTACAATAATTATGACTACTCCTTGAAAAAGAAATTGTCGGAAAAAACTTTGAAGTAAGAAGTGTTTCCATTCATCGCGCCTTCGAGCATAACGCCGATCTTCTGGTTTTCCGTGATTTCGGATATAAACATAAGATCCTAATCTTATTGCCCAAAAAATAACTAAAAGATTCATAACGATATGTCGAATGTTTAACGAGTTGCCTAAGAGTACGCTCACGATCAATGCGGTTAATGAGGTCACCACGTAGCCTGGTCCATAAAAGACATCCATAAGTCCATTATTTTTCTTAATAGTACAGACGATAAATGCTATAATTATGTAAATAAACAGCACAATACTTGCGATACCAAGAGCTAGTAGCATATTTTCTACTGTTACCATATAATCATCCTTTTTCGTAACTAATTCAAATTAAGTAAAGATTATAGAGCAGAAATTTAAAATTTGCACTTATAAATCCTAAATTCTAAATGGTTGTAAATAAATTATAAATAATAAAACACACAGTTTCTTTTTGTTTAAATAGGGATAATACTAGATATTTATTAGTACAACGACATTATTTCGACAATAAAAAATTATAAAAAGAAACCGTAAAAAATTAAAATTTGTGTTACTATTAATCTCATGAACATGATAAGATTTATACTGCAGCAAAATAGAGAGATCAATCAATACACTAATAAATTAGAAAGATAACTTTATATTATTGCAAAAAATTTTATATAAGGTATGTTGAGGTATTTCAAAATTCACGATTTATATCTAAAACTTTAAAAAATTAGGTATCTAAAAGAGGAAAAATATGACCAATAATTCATTTTCATTAGCGGATTTATATCCAAAGTATGTTATAAATTCCAAGGGCGAAAAGAAACCATTTGATGAAACCAATATTGCAAAGATTCTTAATAAAGAAACTGGTTTAGATTTTCATATTGCTGAGGAAGTGGCAACGGATGTAATTAGAAAAATTATCGGTTTAGGCATAGATGAAATAACAACGAATTATATCAGAGAATTGGTTTGTGTGGAACTCACACAGCGGGGTATGAATAAATATAGAAATTTATTTGCTCGTGCCATTAATCTGGAAAATATTAGTTTTAAATTAGATGAAGCTTTTATTGAGAAATTTAAAAATAAGCAGCCAGATTGGGGTCCTTTAGGATATATAACCTATAAAAGAACTTATGCACGAATGATCGAAAAAGAAAATCGAAAAGAAGAATTCTGGGAAACGGTGCGTCGAGTGGTTGAAGGATGCTATTCCATACAAAAGGAACACTGTATTAAGCTAAGTTTGCCTTGGAGTGATGATAAAGCTCAAAGTTCGGCACAGACTATGTTTCAAAAAATCTGGGACTTCAAATTCTCCCCTCCTGGAAGAGGGCTTTGGATGATGGGAACTGAATTCATCGCACGACATGGCTCCATGTCTCTTAATAATTGTGGATTTGCTTCCACTGCAGATATCGACCTAAAACACTCAAAAGCCTTTGAATTTGTCATGGATGCCCTTATGTTAGGTGTTGGAGTTGGTTTTGACACTAAGGGTGCAGGAAAGATAACTATCAAAAAACCAGAAGAGGGTTATTTTGACTTTGAGATTCAGGACAGTCGAGAAGGATGGGTAGAATCTTTAAAGTTGGTTTTAGAAGCTTTTTTCCTCGGAAAGCAGATCCCTAAATTTAACTTTAATTTGATCCGACCTGCTGGAGAACCTATTAGAGGATTTGGAGGAATTGCCTCCGGACCCGGACCATTAAAGGAAATGTTGATTGATATCCAAGGTATTTTAGAGAATAGAATTGGAAAAGCTATCACATCGGTGGATATCGTCGATATCATGAACCTTATTGGCAGATGTGTAGTGGCAGGAAACGTAAGACGCAGTGCAGAAATTGCATTGGGAGATCCCACGGATCTTGAATTTGTCACATGCAAGCAAGATCAAGAAAAATTATATTCGCATAGGTGGGCGAGTAATAATAGTGTTTTTGCTGTGAAAGGGCTAGATTATTCCTTTATTGCTGATCAGATTATGGTGAATGGTGAACCGGGAATCTTTTGGTTAGAGAACGCAAGGGAATATTCTCGTATGGGAGATAAACCAGATTATAAGGATAAGAAAGTAGCGGGTGTGAACCCTTGTGGAGAGCAGTCACTAGAGAGTTTTGAATTATGCTGTTTGGTAGAGACATTTCCATCACGACATGAATCCTATAAGGAATTTCAAGATACTTTAAAGTATGCTTATTTATACTCAAAAAGCGTGACATTAGTAAATACGCACTGGAAAGAAACGAACGCGGTTATGTTGAAGAATCGGCGAATGGGGATTTCTCAAACTGGTATAATTGAAGCATTTGTGAAACATGGTAGAAGGAATATGCTTGAATGGTGCGATAAAGCCTATACTTATCTACGACAGTTAGATGAGCAATATTCCGATTGGCTCTGTATTCCGAAGTCCATAAAAATAACTACTGTGAAACCCAGTGGAACTGTGAGTCTCCTTCCTGGAGTGCCTCCTGGGATTCATTATCCTCATTCAGAATATTATATTCGAAGAATTCGACTCTCAAAAAACTCTGATTTAATTAATCCAATAAAAAAAGCAGGATATTATGTTGAGGAAGATTCCTACTCTCCTAATACCGTAGTTGCAGAATTTCCGGTTCATGAGGAATATTTTGACCGTTCAAAAAATGAAGTTTCGATATGGGAGCAAGTTGCGAATGCGATAGACTATCAAGGATTATGGAGTGATAATCAAGTATCTATTACTGTTACCTTTAAGAAGGAAGAAGCAAAAGAAATTAAAAGAATACTACAATTCTGTGAGGATAAATTAAAAAGTATAAGTTTTTTGCCCATTAAAGAACATGGGTATAAACAAGCGCCTTATGAAGAAATTTCAAAAGAAGAGTATGAAAATAAAATCGCTAATCTAAAGCCTTTAGATCTCGATGAGACGCGAGATAGGGCTATTGGAGAACGTTTCTGTGATTCCGATAAGTGTGAGGTTCATTTATAGGATTTAGATTTTTTTTCTTATTTTTAGTAAGGATATTCTTTAGAATTATCCATTTTAAAATAACCCTCAAAATTATAAATCTATAATGCTATGATCATTAATAATTCCTAATTAGGAAAAGAATATATACAATCCAAAAAATTTGATATCATAAGAAAAAATTATAATAGTATAACTAAATAAGTGAAAATTAATATGACTGAAGAAGATCCAGTTGAAGAGATTGAAGAAATGGCTAAAAAGAAAAAGCCAAAAGAGAAAGCTCGAACAACTCCGGCGAAGAAAAAGAAAACTACGACTAAGAAGACAGAGGCTGCAAAACCTGAAGAACCAAAAGCACCAAAGCAAACTGTATATAAAAAGATTAAAGTAAACTTCTGGCGCACGAGGCTCCATGACGAAGAAATTGGTGTTCATCAACAACTTAAGTATCAGGCTAAAACAAGATGGTTTTCAAAGAATTTTGATATAGAAGGGGTGATTGAAGAAGATGACGAGAAAAAACACATCATAGCTTTTAATAAGGAGCAATGGGAGGAAGACCCCTTAGAAGAAAAACGGTTAGTATGCCGCTACTTTACTATTATGGAAGAAACTCTCGATTCCAAAGCAAAAGGGGGTAATTTCAAAGGAGGTGTGGAGCTAAGCGTAACTCATTCTTTAATTCAAAGTTATGAAATTAAACATCCTGCACCAGTATTTTTCTTACAAGTTCCCGGGATCATTAATTTAGTAAAGCTTGTTCGTGGTTGGAGATTAATTGGTTCAAGATGGTCCTTTCCATTACTTCCAGAAGATAAAGAGGATCAATTACAAATTGTTCTTGCACGGGGAGTTGTTGGACCAGGTAGAAACTACAAACTGTATATTGGTAAGAAATTAATTGCTCGAGTTGATGGTCATCCAATTCAAAAAGAGTTTGAAATAGAAATCTATGATGAAGATTATGCTAAAGATAAGACTTTCCTTCGTTATATGACGCTTTTTGGATGTGCATGTAATTTTATGGATGGTGCTGTGAAAATTGTTAAAAAGTTATATAAGCAAATGAAAAACACGGGTACCACGATCTACAAACCACCAAAACAAGAATTAGATCTCTTTAGGAATCCAAGAATGATGCGTAGGTAAAAAAAAAAATTTAAAAAAATTTAAAAAACCTTTTTTATTCTTATAATTTAGTTATTTTAGCCCAAGATTTCTTTTTTCCAAGCAATATATCCTTTAGTTTCTTTGCCTCGATAAATGGCTCTTTTCCCAGTCCGTTTTTCATAGTAATTCTGGAGAGTCTCCTCATCTGCTTGACGTAGCTCTTCTATTTCAAGTTCTTCTTCAACTTCATATTCTTCTTCGATGCGTTTCACCCGTTTAAGGACGAAAAATACTCCGTGATTCCAGATAACGAATCCAAGATATACTATTAGAAGTATTATAAACATAGAAAGACCTATAAATAAAACCCATCCTCCTGGATAAACAAGTAAGAAATTAGTAAAGAAAACAGTCCAGATATTTGCGACCACTTCCCAAAATACCGAAGGGAGTATAACCACGAATAATGTGATAAGAAAAATGTATGCACTTACTAACGCAACAGCTAATAATAACCTCAAAGTAGTGTAGTCTTCATACTTTTTAGCTAAAAGCCTATCTTTAAACAGCCTTTTGCATAGTTTCAAGATTCCACCACGGAAAAGGGTGTAAAACAAGACAAGTAAAAACAAATGGGCAACAACAATTCCAACTATGATTAAAGCTAAAACTCCCGGATTTAAGTTTATTAATTCTAACCATACATCTGATTCAATTAAAACTCCTATGAAAGTAAGCCATATTCCGAGAATTGTTATTGCTGAGGCGAGAATTATCCCATAATAAATTAATTTTGCGATTCGTATATCCCATGTGGAAAACTCATCTAAAGGATCGGGTGCTCTGGTTGGTGCTCTTCTTGCTTTTCTTGGCATAATTATATCATCTACTAAAGAATTTAAATTTTAAATTAGAATTTCTATTTTCTATTATTTTATTATTAATTTATGTTTATTTGAATATTTTGGCTATTTAAATATTAGGTGATTGATAAAAAAATGTAAATTAGTTTATTATAGCCCTTTCAAGGAACTGCCACAATAAGGACAACGGCGAATTCCGACCTTAATATCTTCTCCGCAATAAGGGCAGAACGTTTGTTCCGGCTTTATTCGTTCTTGTTCCCCTATTTCCTCAATCTCTTCGATTTTCTCTTCTTTAGGTCGTTTTTTAGCGGGAATTTCTTTCCCAGCTTTTTTTAAAATCTTTTCTTTAGGAGTTTTTGGGATAGATTCTTCTTCCTCTCCTTCTTTTTCAAAAGGTTTGCTTGAGACGTCTAATTTTGAGAAACACACTGGGCAATATACCTTTTTTCGATTATAATAATATATTGCAAACACGAGAGCGGCAATTCCCACCGATGCAATGATGACAATTACCCAAATAACTTTATGAAAGGTCCTCATTGGTTTTCGAATGGGTGTTTCAACTTCTTTTTTGCATTTCTTACAATACCAATATTGTGTCATAAATTTTTTACCTTAAATTTTCGAGCTGATTAATTTTAATAATAGAGTCTTTTAATTAAAAAAATTTTTGAAATCTAAAGAACTATTTGTCTCAAGGTTATATAAATCTCTGTAAATTACATTCCACTGAATCTCGCATGATAAAAAATTCATTTTATATCGAAACATATGGATGTGCCTCAAATAAGGCAGATTCCCACATAATTTCTACTGTGTTGGTTGACTCAAATTATGTTCAAACTGCTTTAAATAGTGCACAATTTGTTATTATTAATACTTGCGCTGTAAAACAACAGACAGAAAATAAAATTAAGCGACGACTGCGTAATCTCTATGAGCGTTATAAAGGAGATCTAACTAAATATCTAATAATTGCTGGATGTCTACCTCATATCGCACCGAATTACATTAAAGTCATTGAAAAGTTAGTACCAAATTTCGGAGCAATTATTGATCTCAATAACATTCATGAGATTCCAAAAATTTTAGGTGAACTAAAGGAAGGAAAACGCAATCTAATTTTTAAAGCTTCACATTCAATAGATAAATCCAAGTTTCAAGTTCGCCTTCCTCAAGGAAAAATGACAGGAATCGTTCCAATTTCTGAAGGGTGTTTAGGAGCCTGTACCTACTGTTGTGTTAAAAACGCAAGAGGTCGACTATATTGCTATAAACCTCAATCAATTATTCAGAATGTCCAATCCCAATTGAAACAAGGTATAAAACAAATTTACTTGACTTCTCAAGATTGTAGTGTGTATGAATATGGGAATATAAATTTGGCAAATCTAATTGAGAATATTGTCAATTTAGAGGAAAAGTTCTACTTAAGGTTGGGAATGGTTAATCCACAATTTATAGTTGAAAATTTAAATCAACTTATAACTATCTTTAACTTTGATAAGGTGTATAAATTATTTCACATGCCGATTCAATCTGGGAGTGATAATATCCTTCAGAAAATGAATCGAACCTATAGAATTAAACCTGTGCTTCAAAATCTTAAAAAATTAAAAGAGAATGTTCCAAACCTAAGTTTTTCTACAGACATAATCTGTGGTTTTCCTGGCGAAACTGAATCAGACTTTAATGAAACCGTCCAAATCATTAAGGAAGTAAAACCTGAAATCTTAAACGTTTCCAAATTTACTCCTCGACCAGGGACAAAAGCGAAAAAAATGAAACAACTCAATAGTAAAATCATAAAAGAAAGGTCATCAAGACTTTCACGTATATTTAGAGAAAGTTTAATTGATATGAATTTAAAATGGGAAGGATGGGAAGGAGAAGTCTTAGTTTTGCATCCAGGTGAACAACCCAAACAAGCTTTCGGAAGAAATATTGCTTATAAAAATGTTTTTATTGATAATTTCAATAAAAAATTTGGGACTTTTTTGGAAGTTAAAATAAAAAGAGTAGAGGGCTTCAACTTATTTGGAGTTATAAATTGAAGTCAATCTGAATAGATAATACAATAGTTGCTTTTTTAACTTAAATAAATATTTTCTAGGAGTAATGCTTAAATTTTGCGTATAAATATAATGAGATATGAAAAAAATATATAAAATTTTAATCTGGGCAGCTGTTTTAGTCCTAATAATAAGTGCTTTCTTTTATTTACCAATTGACCTCTGGCTCAACAGAGAATTACTTTGGAGTAATTATCTTTTTCCAATTATCGTGAATATAGTTGTATATATTATAAGAACGATCTTCTTAGGCATTATTAATTCCACTATGAAAGGTAAGGTATCAAAATTCCTCTTTTCTGTAGTAATTAATTTAATATGGGTTGGTTTTGTATTATGGCTTATTTTTTCACTTGATGAGAATTATGGTCTGGCAATAACTTCCTTCTTAATCGTAGCTATATCATTAACCTTTCGGAATCGAATCAATAATATTGTCTCAGGTGCTATGATAATTTTAGCAGAAGGCTTTGATGTAGGAGATCTAATTGAAACGAATGGTGTTCAAGGAATAGTTGAAGATATTTCTCTTAATTATACTCAAATTCGTCAGTTTAATGGAATCTTAACTCTACTACCTAATCAATTAGTTTTCAATTCGAAGATAACGAAATTTACATATAAAACTTTGCTCGATAAAAATGAAAATTTAAGTGAGGAAGACCGAGGATTTTTTGAGAAATATGGAGATAAATTAACTCGGCTCATCTCAAAAGGAAATAAAATCACGCGCTATATTAAAACTATTGAGGTTCGACCAAACATTGATCCCGATAAGTTGCATCATTTACTTGATGTAGTTTTTGATAAATATGAACCACTGTTAGGATTTAGACCGATTTACTACGTGAATTTCACAACTTTTTCTGGATGTAGTGTCACCATCCAATTAATATGTGAAAATCCAAAATTAATCGTTTTACATGTAAACGAATTTCTAAAAGATTTGCTATATAAATTATACAGCGAAGAAGTCTTCGAAAATTGGGATGGCGACTTTCCAGTAGATCTAATGATTGATAAAAAGCAAAGAGGTGATTTCTAATAGCGTTCACAAATAATCTTTTTGTTGATCTTCTTATTGTAGGAATCGTTACTGCTATTGTATTATTAATTTATAAATTAATTAGTTCAACGGTAAAAAAGACTAAAAATATATCTCCAAAAAGGAAATTAATTCTTAGGTTCTCTCTTAGATTATTTGTAGTCTTAATTATTGTATACTTGTTGATTGAAGGGCTACCATTCTTTCAAACACTGCCAGCTGAATATGTAGCAATTATAACTAGCTCTGTAAGCGTTGCTATTGCATTTGCCTCAAGTGGAATTTTTGAGAATTTAGTCTCTGGAATCGCGTTAATAATATTAGACCCTTTTGAACTCGACGATATTGTAAGTATTGGAGATGCTTATGGAGCTATAAGAAAAATAAATTTAACTAAAACTACTATTGAAACGTTTGATAACATTTTTATTGAAATTTCAAATTCTGATGTTATTTCCGCAAAAATCGTTAAATACTCGTTGAAACTTGAAAATATCAAAGATTTTCTTCAATTTAAAAAGAAAATAGATCAAGCAGAGCAAGAAGGATATCCTCCGATTGTAGAAGAAGATTTGGAAAGGAATAAGGAATCATACTTAAGAAATGTTTTCGAGTCGGCATTTAAACGAAAAGAAAATCCAAAAATCCATAATTTTGTATTTACAAATGAATTTTATTTCCCTCAATTTAGAAAGAAGCTTGAAAAGATTGACCAACTTTGCGAAGATTATGAAGAAAAATTTGGATTTAAACCACGATATCGTATTTCAGGATTATATAGCTTTATCAAAGTTACTTTTCGCTTAATTACATTTGATTCCAATAATTTTTTTAAGTATCAACCCGAATTTGCTAAGAAAGTATATCGAATTGTACAAAAATAATCATTTTTTTATCTTATTTATCTTAAAACATCTTCAAAAAGAAAAAGAGTATGTGTCAGCTTTTACCCGCACAGGGCAGTCATATCCAATCTCTTATTTTTATTAGATATTCATCCTAAGCCAACATTTAACTTACGAGAGTAAATCTCCGTGCCTTCCTCATCAACAACCGTGATGTGCGCGGCACACGATAGTCAACAGTCATAACAACGAACTATCATTTCTAAAAGATTTACCACTCCTTCAGGTACTTCTTCACTCATGACATATCCTCATAAATCTTATTACTTTCTATAATCTGATTATTTTAGTTATTATTAAAAAAACTAACTGTTATTTTTTATTTGAATCCATATTTTTCTAAGAATGATGTGAGTCTGCTTCGATGAAATTTCAGTCCTAAATCATCGGGATTTTCTCCAAATGCTAATGCAAATAATTCGGTGAGATATAAGATTGGTATGTTATAAGTGTTGTTTGATTGCTCTCCTGCTTTCTTTTGGTTAGTATCCATTTGCTGAAAACACGCTGGGCACACTACTACGAATATTTCTGCTCCTGCGTCTAATGCGCTATTAAATTTGTTTGCTAAAACTTGCATCGAGGGTTCCTCTTCAGCATTTCCAGTCCCAGCTCCGCAGCAAAGCATCTCCTCTTCATAATCTACTGGTGTAGCTCCAACTGCAGCTACTAATTCTCTAAGTTTCTTTGGTTTCATTGGATCATCAGTTTGCATTACCTCTGATGGCCGATTATAATGACAACCCGTATGACATGCAACTTTTAAACCAGTTAACTCCTTTTTCACTTGTTCCTTAATTTTCTCGACTCCAATATCATATAACACCTCAACAAAATGCTTCACATTAATAGATCCCTTAAATTCACGTTTCACTGTTTTTAGAATATCATTTATCTTTTGCTTTTCATGTTCATTATGTTTCAACTCTTGATTTACCGCTTTAAGAGTTTGGAAGCACCCATTGCAGAGAGAAACGATATCTTTATTTTCTGCTTCAGCTATCGTGAGATTTCGCGCCCCCATTGCTAACCAACTGGTATGATCCACAGCATTGAATCCTACCGGATCGGGACAACAAGCGAAAGGACCCTCTGAGGTTTTTATCCCTAATTTATCAAAAACCTTACGCGCACTAGCTTCAATAAATGGAATACGATTACCGATGGTACAGCCCTGAAAAAGTTTATATTCCGATTCAGCTTTTGCCATAATTACTTCCTCATTTTTATTTATTTATAATTTTATTTAATTTTGTTTGATTTAAAATTTTTTGAACCTCCTCAACATTCGGTGGCTCAATTTGGGGAAGAGACATTTGTTCTCTTCGTCTTTCAATAGCGGGTTGGGAGGGAATTGCTTTACCACTTTCATATATGGCTGACGCTTGAGTGGTATAATAGTCAGGACCTTTTCCCTCGGCTATTGATATATTTTTTAAAACCGTAAACACTTCAGTGAGTTCAATTTTCTGGGGACAGACCTCATCGCATGTATCGCATACAGTACACCCCCAAATGAAAAAATTATCCTCGTTGTCAAAAATTGTCGATTTAAACCCTAAAAATGAATTTAAGATAAGACTCCTTGGGTTATATCTATCAGGGGCAATATTAGCAATCGGACACACATCAGTACAGCGATTGCATTGATAGCAATATTTTAACGTGTCAATGATATGAGCGTCCATTATTCTTTTTCTAAATTCATAGTCAACCTTTACCATTTTTTTTATCCACTTCTTTCTTATTCATTTTCAATATTTTCTAATTTAAAAAATAATTATTTTATCCAAGGATCTGGTAATTTAAGTCCTTCTAACGCCTTGTCTTCAAATACTTGCTTAGCGGTATGCATTAATGACTTTTCAATGCCCGCAATATTGTGGTTGGTTGCAACAAGTAAATTTAGTTTCTTACAAATTCCTTCAGCATCGCTCCAGATATTATATAACAGAAGTCCTCGAGGTGCTTCGGTGACTCCTACTCCAACACCTTCTTTTGGCTCGATGTCTAATGTTTTACAATCAGGATTGACAACATCAGGATCCTCTAGTAGGTTTTTGATAAGTTCGATTGCCTCAACCGTTTCAATTAGGCGTGCCCAGTGATATGCAAACGTATGATGCGAAATTGGACCAATTTTATCTCGAAATGCTTTTAGAGCGTCATCTGCTAAAGGTGTCGCCATCTTGTCAGCGGCATTGATCATCGCTAAGGTATTGGCCCGATAAATACCTTCTGGATATCCTGCGGGCTTATAGTACATGTGAGTTGCATATGAATGCTCTGGGATGTGCTCTCCAAGTACATCCAAATATTTGTGAACATCATAATCAAGCTTTTCCCCATCAGGAGTGACAATTCGAATATCCCCATCATAAATATCATGGATACCGTTTTTAGTCATACCAAGATAATATGTGGGAACCACTCCGACGTTTGCCACCACATCCCAATAATCTTCAACCACTTTCAAGCCAATATCTACTGTCTTTTTTGTAAACTCGATCTGTTCGTCTACTTGCCTTAAGAATCTGTCTCGGGCATCTTCATCCATCGGCTTCTTCATTCCTCCTACAATAGCGGAAATAGGATGGACTGATTTCCCACCAATTTCTGCACAAAGTTTCTGGCCGAAATCCATCATCTTTAACGCCATTGCTCCCACATCGGGCATCTTGTTAATCACGTGAACAACATTTCGTAAGGCAGGATCGGCAAACGGTCCTAAGAGAAAGTCAGGTGCCGCTAATGCGTAGAAATGCAGGACATGCGAGGAATATTGTTTCGCATTTATTAACAATTGACGCAATTTATACGCGGACTCGGGAATTTCCACGCCCCATGCATCTTCCACCGCTTTAGTAGGCGTCAGATGATGAGGAATAGGACAAATACCACAAATTCGAGGGGTGATACGGGGTACATGCTCCGCGTACCGTCCTTCGCAGAACTTCTCGAAAAATCGAGTTGAGGTAACATTAAATTGGGCATCCTTTACTTTCCCATCGTCTCCTATTACTATTCGCAAACCTCCATGGCCTTCTAATCGTGTGACAGGTTCAACTTCTATTTCCTTTACCATTTTTATTTCTCCTCCATTTTATCATGATATTTATGACCTAAAATACTATCTGCTAAGGTGAATCTATTAAATAAGCCTGCGGGATCTTTAATTAGTTTCATAATTTCTGATGGATCCTTATCCGCACATAAAGAGCCAAGAGTGCTGATAAATTTTGACCCTTGATCCTCAATTCCAACTGGTGGACCATAACATCCAAGGCATGGTGCATTTGCTTTATTCGGACAGATTGTTCCGCATCCCGCTTGAGTTACTGGTCCTAAACAGATATATCCTTGTTCTAAAAAGCATTTATCCATGGTTGGTAATCCCTGATAATCACGCTTTAAATCAGTTGGAACTTTATCTGCTACTTCACGCTCGCAATGACTGCATACAGTTTTAGAGCTAAATTTAAAGAGAGGATCATTTTTTAGTAAATATAATGAATACCCAACAATATTATCCATTATTTTATTTCCAGTGGTAGACGTATCTAATACTAATTTTGGACCATTATCTGTTTCAATTTCCTTTACTTCGAAACTATCAGGCTCATACGCCAGACGCTGGAGTAAATCACCCCGAAAATAAAAATTCGTGATATTGGCAACTCCTAAGTATAAATCAAGAAAATGTTGCAGACTCGCTGCCGATTCATTATCTAATACTTCTATATTATGAAGTAATTTTTGCAGTTGCTCTGCTTTCTTACTTGGTTTATTACTAGGTTTAAAGCATCCATAACACACATCTCCATTGTGAGGACACATAAGTTCGCATCCTGCAGCTGTGATTGGACCATAACAGAGTTTTCCTTGATCTAGAAAACACCCCTTCTCAAATAACTTACATGTATCGCATACTGTTTTACTCTTATCGAGCGATTCTGGTCCCTCTCCTACTAGCGATAATAGATAGGAAATCGCAGCAATGATATTTTCAGTTGTTGGAGGGCAACCCGGAATGAATACATCTACATCTACAATATCCTTTACATTAATAATAAAATCCTCTATTCCCGGTACATTAACAGTTGGTTCTTGAGGGTCTTCATCAGTGATCGACTCTACTTCCTTGAATTTTCTATTAATTAACTCCTCTTTATCATATAAATTAGCTAGCCCCTTTACACTTCCATAACAGGCGCATGCTCCAATTGCAACAATAATTGTACATTTTTTTCTCATTAGTTTAATATTTGCAGTGTCTTGTTTAGTTCTCGCAACGCCTTCAATGAATCCAACCACAATACTTCCATCTTCTCTTTTAACTAAGGATTCATGCTTAAAATCTACCACAGCCGGCCAATAAACAATATCTAATTCGGGTAAGATAGGAAGCAACCCTAAATGAGCGTTCAATAGGCTCTGATGGCATCCCCAGCACGATGATAACTGCATAAACGCTACAGGTATAGGCATTCTTTTCTTTTCACCATTTCAAATTTAAATGTAATTTGTAATAATATTAAATGGTTAAATACTAACTTTATTAAAAAATTTGGTAAATAAGTTCATAGACTTGCTTCATTGTTATTACTAATAAAACAAGAAAAAAAGAAGGTATATCATAATAAAAAGAAATAGCTTTAATTTAGATCGTTTCTTCTGCATCGAATCCTTCGATTACTTCATACTTCTCTGGTTCTTTCTTCTTTACTTTTCGTACAAATGCTCGTCCTATAATTGCGATTACAACCCCCATGAAAGATAATCCCGAACCATAACTGAATTGAGCATAAAGTTGATTTAAATAAGTAAGGATGATTGGATCAGTGATAATTCCTGTTAGATTAACAATCTGACTTACAACCCAAATTATTAATGCAAACAAACCAAAAGCTAATCCAATCCATATTATGAATTTACCTAGTCTTACAGCGCCCAATAGTATTAAAAATGCTCCAACGATAACGGCAACTCCTCCTAAATCTGCGATCCATTGGAATATATCTAATACTATTGATGCGATTGGTTGAGATTGTGGCCATTGGTTTACGATAACATTGTATAAAAAATCAAACACTTTTATAGTTCCTACAGTCCAACTAATAATCATTAATATCCCACCAATAAATAAAAGAATAAATCCAGTTTTATGTTGCATTTATCATTCCTCCTTATCGTTCTTCAAAATCTGCGCCACACTCGCTACAAAAATTCGCATTAAGAGGTATCGCATTTCCACAATTAGGACAATATTTTATTTGAGTATCAATTACTTCTGCAGATTCCTCCTCTGATACTGGTTCTTCTTTTACTATTGTCTTTGGTTTTTTCAAACCCATTCTCCCGATAACTGCGAGGATTGTACCTGCGAATCCGAAGCCAGAATTAAATGAGAATAATCCATATATTTGCGTTAAATAAGCGAGCACAGTTGGATTAGTTATTATTCCAGTGACATTTACTATATAATAAGTAATATAGACTATTATTCCAATTAAACCAAAACCCGTTCCGAAAGATATAATAATTCTGCCTAGTCTATACTGTTTAATCATGAAGAGAATTAGACCTGCAATTACGGTATAACCTCCTCCCGCTGCTAAAAAGCTTATAATAGCTAAAATTGCCGAAATTAAGGGTTTTAAGTCTTCAGCAACATAATCTGCTAATATATTATACAAAAACTCATAAAAGGCTATGCTTCCAACTGCTGAGCCTATTATCATTAATACGCCGCCAATCAAAGTTAATAAAATCCACTTTTTATTCTCCATTTTGTTCACTTCTTTTAAATTAGGTTTTCAGTTATTATGTAAATTAGTTATTATATTGATTAGATAAATATTTCCATTTAATTCTTAGTATATTTTTTAATAAATCATGTATTATGGATTACATTATTTTTTAGTAAAACAATAGATTTTACACTTTAATTCTATGAGGATGAGCATAAATATTCATTTTTTTGCCGCGTACAAATCCAATTAAAGTTAATCCGTATCCAAATGCTAATCTTACTCCTGACTCGATTGCTGCTGATAACGATGCTAATATAGGAATATTTGCTCTTATAGCCTTTAGTACAGAATCTCCCGTTAGTCGACCAGTTGTAGTTAAAAAAATATGACTCATTTCGATTTTATTACTCAATGCATAACCAATAATTTTATCTATTGCGTTATGCCTACCTATATCCTCTAAAACGCTGATTAATCTCCCTGTGTGGTCAAATATCGCAGCTCCATGACATCCCCCTGTCTCTTTAAATAAAGGCGTCTTTTTTTGCATCTCAAGGATAGCTTTAGAAATTGTCTCTGCGCTTACTTTAAAATCGTTTTTCTTTTGAAAATTTAATTTTTGTTTATTTAATGAGCTTTTAATCATCTCTCTCCATGGTGACGAGATCCCACAACTGGTATCAATAACTCTACTTACTGGATTTTCTTGTAAGAGGCTAAAATCAACTTCAATATTCTTTTTAAGACTAATATCGATTTTGTTTTCTACTTCATCTACCGATATATTTTCAATATCTTGAAAGGAATTGATCATACCTATTGAATATAAGAACCCGATGCCTAAATATTTAAGATCTTTAGCCAAGCAAATTATATTTACTAATGGTTTTCCATTTACAATGATATCCACTGGAGTTTCAATTAGAATGATATCATTTATGTTTTTCTTAGTATTTTTATGAATT
>JAEOSU010000001.1 GCA_016840165.1 Promethearchaeota archaeon | reverse complement strand
GTGCGGCCTTTTATCCGTAAGCTATCTCTTTCGCGATTATTTCGATATTTCGTAGCTCTTGGAAGCATATTATATTCGGCAGTAATCCAACCAGTTCCGCTATCTGCTAAAAAGCGCGGGACTGACTCCAATACTGAAGCGGAGACAATCACCTTCGTTTCTCCTTGGGTAATTAAAACAGATCCTTCCGGATATTTTAAATAATCGCGTTCTATAGTAGTTTTTCGGAGATCGTCATATTTTCTGCCATCTAGTCTCGTTTTCCCCATCGTTAAATTCAAACTCTTGAAATTGATATGACAATAATACGAATGAAATTAGTTATAATCCAGTGTAATACATAAAATAAAAAAATATGATTAATATAGTTTTAGAATCGAATATTTTATCGCAAAAAATTGCTTCACTATTATAAATTTAGTCAAGCGGATAACATCCTAGTATTTTATGCCATATGACGTTTGCTTTCATTTGTTCCAGAGCTTTTTTCACTCTGTCGTCATCAATATTCCCTTC
Source organism: Promethearchaeota archaeon (assembly GCA_016840165.1). Lineage (GTDB taxonomy): Archaea > Asgardarchaeota > Lokiarchaeia > Sigyniarchaeales > SOKP01 > SOKP01. The sequence continues at coordinate 3,261 of JAEOSU010000001.1, read as the reverse complement.
AAAATCCATTAGAAAAATATATTCCCAACGACCTTTTCTGCTAGGACGGGATTCAATTTTTAATAAGTTGATATCTGCGTCGGAAAATATTTTTAAAACCCAATATAAAGCGCCGGGTACATGTTTGGTAACAAATACTACTGAAGTTTTCATATTTTCGGATTTTAATGGATTTTCTTGTTTTGAAATCACTAAAAATCGAGTAAAATTTATGCTGTCTTCGATCTTTGCGTGCATAATATCTAAATCATATAGTTCACTTGAAAATTCAGTACCAATGGCAGCATAAGTTTTGTCATTTAACTTTTTTATTCGACGTACGGCTTCTGCCGTAGAACTAACATCGATTAAAATAGCCTTTGGTAAATTTGCTTTTATCCAAGATCGTACTTGAGCAAAGGCTTGGGGGTGAGAGAAAATATTTTTTATATCCGATAATTCTGCTCCCTTTATTGCTATTAAATTTTGCGTAATTTGTAGCTCAACTTCGCCATATATTACTAATTCTTTATCTATCAATAAATCAAGAGTGTCTCTTACAGTGCCTTGGAGGGTATTTTCAATGGGAAGTACTCCAAAATCTGCCATACTTTTTTCTACATTTTCAAAGATCTCTACGGGGGTATTAAAAGGTAAGAATTCCGTACCTGATTTGGGGAACAATTCAAGGGCAGCTTGGTGGGTGAAAGTGCCCATTGGTCCAAGATATCCAACTTTTACAATGGTATCTTGAATGGCTTTACTTGCTCCGATAATCTCATTCCAAATGGATTCGATATTAGCACTTTTAAAAATAGTTGATTTATTCTTGATTCTTTGAAGGATCTGTTTCTCCCTTACCTGCTGATAGGTGTCCATATGCTGTTCTTTTTTGAAAGAACCGATTTTTAAGACAATATTTCCTCGCTGATTTAAAAGATCAATCAACTTATCATCAATTTCATCAATTTGCTTTCTATATTTTTCTAACTCTTTTTTATATTGCTTATCTTTTTCCAAATTGATCACTCCTTTTCTAACATAATTTATAATAATTTCTGTAAGTCTATTTCAAATGCGGCAGTAGGAAATTCTAACTTAAAATTCAAAAGAATTTCAGGTTGAATCTCTCCTATATAGCCAATTTTTTCATTTTTTAAGAATATCTCACCACAACGTCCTTTAATATATGTATTATTATCGTTGGGTTTAACTTCGTAATCATCATAATATCCTAAAGAGGTTATAATATAATCTAATGTTGATCGTATCTCTGTAAAGTCTGCATCCTCATGATATGTGATTGCGGCTAAATTGACGTTACGTTTTGCTCCCGTCTCTTCATTTTTAGATAATTCGATGATGTCCCCAACCTCGAATAATCTAATTGGTTTTTCTTCGGATCGATTTAACCGTATTGTATCCAACAAATTGGGTAAAATTTGGACTCGCATTGTATTGTATTCTTTTGAGACTGGATTTGCAATTTCAATTGATTGTTTTTTATCATTCTTTTGCCTCATATATTCATATTGCTTTTCCGAGTTTGCTAAGATAAAATTTAACACCTCCAAATAACCAGCCCCAATCATAATTTTTCTGATTCGATTTTGATACTCTTGAATTGGATGATATTCTCCGATTCCGCCTATGGGAATGTTTTTTGGTAAATTGGTATAACCATACCCAATGCCACACTCCTCTGTGAAGTCGATTGGATGCATGATATCTCCACGATAGGCTGGAACCCACACGTCGATATATCCTTTTTTCTTAGATTTTGCCGCATCCATCCTTACTTTTTGAAAACACTTAATCATTTCATTAGTTGATAAATGCAAACCAACCACATCGTTGATATATTGCTCTTTCACTTCCCATTTCTTAGCATCAAGTTTGGGTGTAATAAATTCCTTACCTCCTTCATAATTTAATTTTACACTCTCAAGCGTAGCCCCCATATCGGCTAGAGTGGTAGTTAATATGTTTAATCCTAAATTTACTGCATGAAATTCAGTTCCAGTCAAATCTAAAAAGAGATTTTGTGTCTTATCAGTGACTGTGGTTAATTCACCATTGATTATCGGTGGAAAGGATAGGACTTCATTATTCTTGTCAAAAATAATTGGATACACTTCTTTTCCTTCTAAGATATGTGCATATTCAATACCTTTCTCATGAATTAGTAGAATCTCTTCCAAATCCATTGGATATCCATCACCGTGAAGTGGAGTAAATTTTACAGCATTCGGTTCAACAGCAGTATATCTGTACGGGGGAGTTACTTTATCTAAATCATGAACACCGATTGCAACCTTACTTCTGTCCCTACCCACAGCCCAATGAAGCTGTTCTTGAATGTTCATGAGAGTAGCAACCTCATCTTCGTCTAAATCAATATTACGTATAACTCCTCCTACAATGTAGGGCCTTACTCGTTTTACACTCGGATCCACATTTACAACAATATTTCCTTGAGAGATTTCAAATTTAGGAAGTCCTAATTCTATTTCATAATATCCTTTCAAGGCCCGTGCAATACCTTCGGGACTACTAAAGTCGGGTCGATTCGGATTATATTCGACCTTAATTTTCCTTTCAACAGGATCAATATCCTCTAAATCTAAACTGATCATTTGAAGATCAAATTCTAAACTCTTCATATCCAATTTTTTTCCTACTAACCGTTCTAATCTTTCGATTTTTAAATCAATTGTTGGCATTTTTTTAAACCTCACTTTAGATATGATTGGTGTCTTAACCATTTAATCGGATTGACATAAAAATCACGAATATCATTTCTATTATAATACAACATTGCAATTCGTTCTAAACCTTGACCCCACGCTAATACTCTTGTTGGCTCTTTTACTCCAAAAGGATACGTAACTTCTGGTCTAAAAATTCCGCTTCCTCCCATCTCTAACCACTCACCGAGCTTATCATAGTAAACTGAGACTTCCATGCTGGGTTCTGTATATGGAAAAAAACCTGGGCGAGTCACGATTTTAGAGAATCCTAGTTTTTGATAAAACTCTGATAATAATCCTATTAAATCACATAAATTCACATTATCATCAATAACAATACCTTCTATTTGGGTAAATTCTGCTAAATGCGATTTATCAACACGCTCATTACGAAAGACACGATCCACTGAAAATACTTTAATTGGTTTTTTACCATTTTCATAATAGTATTGCGCCAATCTCCGAATCGTGGTTGCGGTGGTATGAGTTCTTAAAACTGTTTGCTTGGAAATTTTTTCATCCCACTTATATC
>JAEOSU010000040.1 GCA_016840165.1 Promethearchaeota archaeon | reverse complement strand
GGAAATGTATTAAACGATAATGAGATAAGAGCTAACCGATGGCAAAAGCTAATTGGGCAATATTTTAGTCCATTATTTGGAGGAAATCCCGATGATTGGGGCGCTGCAAATAAAAAAATTATCAAAAGTTTTATAAATAAAGAGGTTCCAACCTTAATTTACGAAAATAAAGAGAAAACTTATCCAGAGTTTATAGAATGGTTTATAGAAAAATGGATTAATGAAATGTTTGATTACGTAGGAATTCAGCATCCAAAAAAGAGTCAATATAAGAGAATATATTATGAAGCAGCAAAATTTGTGGATCTTAGAGTGAAAGCCACTTTTCCTGGTGTAATTGAAACGATAAAAATCTTATCTAAAGAAGGTTATAATCTCTACACGGCATCAGGTACAGAATCAATTGAATTGAAGTATTATCTAAAAGGTGTAGGGCTTAAGAAATATTTTAAGAACTATTACGGACCTGATTTAATCAATATTCTCAAGGTTGATGCGGCATTCTATAAAGCTATCTTCAATGATTTAAATATCCAACCAAATCAGGCAATAATCATTGATGATAAACCATATTATTTGAAGATAGCCAAGATTTTAGGTGTGCATGTAATTCAAGCATGTTTAACAGGGGAATTTAAACCCGAATTTAAGTATTATATAATGGATATGAAAAATCTCATTGAAGTTATAGAAAAAGTCCGAGAAGAGAATACTTAAGCAAAAATTTAAAATATTTTTAGTTTGTATAGTAATTAGAGAAATTCAACTGAATATTTTGGTTAAATAATGAGGCGCTCTCTCCTTTCAAGCATCTTTTGCTTCATAAGTCTATTATTAATTACTTTTTCCTACTTCTTTATTTCTCCTCTTGAAATTTCAAGATTATTTGTTATATTGTTTTTTGGATTATTATTTTCACTGGGTTTTCTAGTTCCTGCGATTTATGCGTATTATAAGGAAGAGCGAGTTAAAACTTCCTCTCGCATGTTTCTCACTAATCAACCAGTAGGTCACACTTTTAGTTTATTGTGTGGAATCCCTACAATTATATTTGGGTTTTTTTTTCCATAGATTTTGGTATCATGGTGAGTCTGCTCTGGATTCTAAGTGGGGTCTTTGCATTAATTGGATTAATAATCTACAAAGATAACAAGTAATTTTAAATAAATAACTTCTTAATTATATAAAATTTTTAACTATTAGTTTAAAACCGATATCTATTTAAAATTGAGTAATAATGGATTTAAGCCAAGAATTCATAGATTTAATGATGGCTGTTGCAGAAAGAATAGAAATTCCTGAGATAGATGAGATATTTATCCCTTCTAAAAATGCTCTAAATAGCGATCGAAAGAAGGCAAATTTTGGGGCAATTAGATTAAAGGATGGCTCCACCGGAATATTCTTTGTTGGACTTCATTCAGATTTTTATGAAACCGCAACTAAAGAAAATCTTAGAGGTTTGGTAAAACAAGAACCTCTAGATTTGGTATCCAAATTTAATTCATATAATCTATTTGAAAGAACAATAGCTTTAGGAACGATCAACGCAATCAGTCATTTACTATTTATACATTCAAACTTTCAATTTAATTATTCAGAGACCACTCTTGACCTTTTAAATCTCAAATCAAGTGATGTCATCGGAATGGTTGGTTATTTTCCTCCATTAGTGAGGAAGCTCAACAAATTTGGAAATAAGTTAATAGTTTTAGAACTTAAAAAGGAACTTATGAAAAAAAATCCCAATTGGGAAATTACTTTAGAAAAAAGAAAGCTTTTAGAATGTAATAAAATAATTTGTACGAGTACTACACTTATTAATAATACCATAGATGATATATTGGATTTCACAAAGAAAGCGAATTTTTTTGCTCTTATAGGACCTACTGCGGGATTTTTACCCGATCCACTGTTTAAAAAAAAAATTACTGCAATAGGAGGAAGTATTGTAAATAATTCTCAAATCTTTTTTAATCGAATCCGCCAAGGAGAAAGATGGGGGGATAGTGTTTCAAAATTCGTGATGACTGAAGAGAATTATCCAGGATTTAAAAGATTAATTAACCAAGCAATATAATATTAAATTAACGAAAAATTTAGAGTTGAGTATAAAATGAGCGGAAATGTTAAATCTCTAAAAATTTATACTGATGGGGCTGCGCGGGGAAATCCTGGCCCATCAGCGTCAGCTTTTTTAATTATTTCTGGAAAAGATATAATCCATCAAGGAGTTACTTTCATCGGGATTGCAACCAATAACATCGCGGAGTACCAAGCAATTATAAATGCGCTTAAAATCGCTCAAAAATATAATGTGGGGCATATTCAAATCTATTCTGATAGTAAATTAGCCGTTAACCAAATAACTAATAAATGGAAAATCAATTATCCGCACTTATTAGAACTCGTTAAGGAGATCCGTAAGCTAATGAAATTTTTTCAAAAAGTTGAGGTATTTCACGTAAAGCGAAATCACCCTTATATTCAACAATGTGACCAAATGTGTAATGCACGTCTCGATGAGGAAACTGAGGGATGAGATGTATTGATATTGGTATACTCAATTTTAAGGATAGTGAAAATCTGAGAATATTAATTCAATAATATATGAAACACTCTCTAGTTTCTAACTAAAATCGATTAACCATTAATTTAGTAATCGTTTCAAAAATATATTCTACATTTTCACCTGTCTTACTTGAACACTCAATAAGTTTATTTAAATTCTGTGAGCGAGCGATTTTCATTCCATCTTCCTTTGAAACTTGTCTATTATTTTCCAAATCTAATTTTCCTCCCACTAAAAGCATCGGAAATTCTTCCCCTACTTCTTCAACAACGGACAACCAATCATCGACATGGATTAATGAGGCATAATTAGTGATATCATACATAAAGATACCTCCCCCTGCTCCACGGACGTACCTAGGAAGGAGAAATCGAAATCGCTCTTCTCCTCCAAAGTCCCAGATTTGTAACTTTATGGTCTTTCCATCAAGAAGTATTGTCTTTATTTCAAAATCGACTCCAATGGTCATCTGTGTATCAGATAAGAACATATTAGTCATATATCTCTTTAATAATGTAGTTTTCCCGCTCCCAGCATCACCAAATATGATCACTTTATAGATCGCATCATACATCAAAGAATGAAGCCTCAATTAATCCTTCTTAGATAGAATAGTTATTGATTATTCATACTTTAAAATTGCTCTTTTCATAAAAAATTTTTATCATGAAAATATAAGTAAAAAGATATTTGAATTATTGTTGAGGTTAATATATACATGATCTTCATCGCTCTAATTTGTGTTAATATATGTATTCTAATTGTATTAATCTCTATTTCCAAAAATGTTAAAAAATTATCATGATTATCGCTTTTCACGTACCAGTTTTATATATAATATTAAATATTCTACATGCTAGAGTATAATTATGAATAGTTTTGAACGAATTTGGGCGGCTTTAAACCTTGAAGAGCCTGATCGAATTCCAACACATACCATCAATATCGATGGCAATGTAGCGGATCTAGTATTAGGAAAACCCGAAAGGAATACGTTTGATGTATTTGATGAGTTGGAAGAAAAAGATCCTGAACACTGGATTGATAAGATTAACGAAATTATATTTGATATTGAGATTATGGTTTTTGCAAAAGCATTGAGAGCAGGCTACGAGTTAGGATTCGATGGAGTAGGTATTCAATATATCCCATTTATTTTTGAAAGTCGAGAAGAGATGACCGATATTTTCGGTAAACGTCACAAGGTAAGGAATATTGACGGGAATCCTTATCCCGATTACTATGGGGGATATATAAAAAATAGAGAAGATTGGGAGGCTTATCCAAAGCCAGATTTGAAACAAGAATACAAAAATGCAAAAAAATTCTATAAAGGTGTCTTGAGAAAGTGTAGAGATATAAAGGAAGATATCTGCATTTTTGCCCAGAACGCTTTAACCTCTGTATTTCCTCCCGTTTGGCAGGGTATGGGTATGGCTCAATTTGCCCGTGCTTTGAAGAATGATCCGAAACTCATAGAAGAGCGCTTTCGCTTTACTACAGATTATACAATAACCGTATTTGAAGCATATAAAGATTGTGGTGCTAAAATTTTTCTTGAAGGTGGAGACATAGCTCATTCAACCGGTCCAATGATTCATCCGAAATATTTTGATAAATATTTACTCCCTCGTTATCAAGAAGTCGCAGATAAAATTCATGAGTGGGGTGGTAAATATATTCTCCACACGGACGGAGATGTAACATCTCTCCTAGACTTTATAGTTGAATCGCGATTTGATGGGCTCCAATGTCTCGAACCTCCATTTGTAGATCCATATTTAGTTAAAAAAAAAATAGGAGATAAACTCTGCTTGTCAGGAAACATCGACACCCGATATATTTTGGTTAAAGCTTCAAAATCAGAAGTAGAAAATGCGGTAAAGGATGCAATTAAAGCCTTAGGTCATGGAGGCGGTTATATGCTCTCACCAGCAAATTTTCACCCAGCTATGAAAGTAGATCGATTGAGATGGATGATTGAAGCAACTAACAAATTTGGAATTTATCCATTACAAATTTGAAAACGATGTAAAAATTTTTGCCAAAATTTTATTAATTCTTATAATGATTTTAAATAAATCAATTTAAATTATGAAATGATTAAAAATGGTTAGACCTAAAGTAGTTTTACCCGAGAATGGTTTATCTGAAAAAGAGCTCTTAAATAGTATTGAAGAGGCCCGAAAAGATGATATTGTATGGGAAGAGGGTCGCGTGTGGAGTTTAGTGTACCACGCTTCCGATGAACATACTGAAATGCTGAAGAAAACCCATAATATGTTCTTTTCTAAGAATGCCTTAAGTCCTTTAGCTTTTCCAAGTCTTAAAAAATTTGAGACTGATGTGGTATCTATGACAATTGACTTATTGCATGGTGATAAGAAATGCCGTGGTAGTTTGACCTCTGGAGGTACTGAAAGTATTCTGATGGCAGTGAAAACTTATCGAGATTGGGCAAGGGAAAAATTTCCTAATATAAAAGAACCTGAAATGGTAGTTCCTAGTTCTGCTCATCCTTCTTTCGATAAGGCCTCAGATTATTTCAATGTGAAGATTGTAAAAGTCCCCGTTGACAAAGAAACACATAGGGCTGATGTTCAAGCAATGAAAGATGCTATAACGGATAACACAATTCTAATGGTAGGTTCAGCATGTGATTTTCCACGTGGACTAGTGGATCCAATCACCGAGTTAGCGCCTATAGCATCCGAGCGGGGCATAGGTATGCATGTTGATTCATGTCTTGGAGGATTTATGCTTCCTTTTGTAAAGAAATTGGGATATCCTGTTCCTGAATTTGATTTTGCAGTCCCCGGAGTGACTTCTATGACTATTGACGTTCATAAGTATGGCTACGGAGCAAAAGGAGCGTCCTTAGTTTTATATCGAAAAGAAAGATTATGGAAACATCAATTTTCCGTTTATATCGACTGGTCGGGAGGTGTATACATTGCAACCACGATGCGAGGAACCCGTCCTGGAGGACCCATTGCAGCGGCATGGGCAGCAATGAATTCGCTCGGTATGGATGGATATATGAAACTTGCGGATAAAGTGATGAAAACTACTAAAAAAATTATAAAAGGTATTGAGGAGATACCTGAAATTTATATCCTTGGAGATCCCGTGATGAGTGTATTATCCTTCACATCTGATGTGTTTAATGTTTTCCAATTAGGAGATCTTTTGGATGAGAAGGGATGGCATTTGGATAGAATCCAATTTCCATCTGCTTTACATATAATGGTAAATCCCCACCATGCTGATATCGTCGATACCTTTTTACAAGACTTAAAAGATGCTGTAGCCGAGATTCGTAAACATCCTGAAGAAATAAAGGATGGAGAGGCTGCGATGTACGGATTAATCGCTAGCTTGCCCGATCGTGGGAAAGTTAAGGATTTCGTTTTAAATTTCTTAACAAATCAATATAAAATTCAGTAAACTCTACTTTTTTTCTTATTTAATTTTCTTTTCAGCTTAAGAAGAAATTAATTTATATTCCAATAGATATTAAATAATGTAATACATGGAGGAAAACGACTTTTGCCTGAGTATGAAGTAAGTATAAAGTTTCATATTTTTCCCTATAAAAGAATCATCGTGACAGCAAAAAGTAAAGAGGAAGCAAGAGATTTTGCTAATAATCAAGCTCAACAACTAAAGAAAAATTTAAAGCACTCTATTGACAAGATAAAAACTAAGTCCCATAATATTGACGAGTTTTTTTAGGGAATTAATGAGGCCAAGATGAGAGGTTCCTATATATCGATTAAAACATCATTTGTGCTTCGTTTTAACATATTCATCGCGTCTTTTTAGTATTACTTTTATAAAATCTACTTCAGGTGGATTTTGCTTCTTAATCAAATTTCTAAGTTGGATTCCCTTTTTATTACCTGGATTTAAATCTAGTAAATGATTACAAATATCTAATGCAAAGCTATAATCCTTCATTTCATAGACATTTTTAGCTAATTTATACCATATTTGGATATCTGAAGGGGATTCTTCAATGGCTTTATGAAATAAATCATTAAATTCGATACAATTTCTTATAAATTCTTCTGCTTTCTCATTTGGTCTAATAGGTCCTTCATGCCCTTCGCATAATATATCTGGTTCAATCTCGATTAATTTACACATTGATTTATTGTAATCATCAATATTGCCTCCTGAATGTTCTAAAGCAGAGCCTCCGATATCTCCAGCAAATAATATTCTATATCCCTCAATCTCGACATAATAGGCTGTAGCACCAGGTGAATGCCCTGGGGTATGAAGGCATTTTATTTCTAAATCTCCAAACTTTAGCAGTTGATTATCATAAACTTTTACTGACACTTTTACAGGTGAATATTTATATCCCGGATAAAAATTCTTAGAAAGTTCTTCATCTACGATTTCTTCGAAATTATTTACATCAGCATTATGAACATAAAATTTTATATCATTATTCATCTCTAGAAGCTTATAACATGCTCCATAATGATCGAGATGAGCGTGGGTTATTAGGCAATGATTAATTTTCTTAGAATCTAAACTATTTTCTCGCAATTTAGTGAAATAATTAAGATATAATCCAGGATCGATAATTATTAAACCATCATCACTCATGGTATCGATTATATATTTTGCACTATCAAATATTGCCTCTTTTGATGGTTCAATGTAATAAATATTATTAATAATTTCAATCATAACAATTCAATTCTAAATGTTAATAAGAAATATTTAAGATTAAGAGAATTAGATATTTATATTTTGAATGTTTGAACTTCTAAAGAAGAAAAAAGATTCTCTGTTGTGTGTTGATAGTTTAATTTATTTTCTGTGTTCTTTAAGCTGATTCAACTATTTCTTTGTTTCATCATCTTTAGATTCTTCTTTTTCTTCCTCCTGAGCAGACTCCTTCGTAGGTTTACTAAGTGGCAATTCCTTATAAGCTGGGAGAG
>JAEOSU010000039.1 GCA_016840165.1 Promethearchaeota archaeon | reverse complement strand
GTGGAACAAAGAAGTATAATCCAATAAAACATGGTATTCCAATTAAAAATAATACTAAAGTGGTGATTAAGAAGAAAGATTTAAGACTAATAATGCCAATTACCATTAATATTAAATGAACAAATGATACCAATAACCAAAGTATTATGACTATAATTCCCCCAAAAGCAATTGGCACAAAACCCTCTTTTAAACGCTTGAGTAAATTAAATTGTAATGCAGAATCAATATGACTCGAAAAAATTATGATTTTTTTAGATTCTTGTTGCGAATTAAATTGACCAATTACATTTTGAGAACTTTTTTTGCGAAAAATAGGGTCAATGAACTCTTTATAATTGAAAAACTCTTCCCACATAATTAATGCTGAGAAAAACACGAGTAGAAAGGAAATTATTGCTAATAAGATCAACCCATATAAATTTGAAATTACCTGGGCAATAAAATAAAATATCATTGAAGTAAATACCATTATTATGATTAACTTTATCCATCCCAGAAATGCTTTGGGGTGACAGCTAAAGTTTTCCATATGGACAGCATCGCAAGACTTTTCTAATTCAGCTTTTATAATCTGAGCGCCTGCTAATTCTTGGGGGCTACAAGGCATTCTTGGGCCAACTTCATCTACTATCCTCCGAACAAGATCATACATATAATTAGAATCGTCCTTAGAAACTTCAATATCCATATTATTCCATCTTTTAAGATTAATGATTATAATAACATTTCTTCTCACTTAATTTAAAGCTAATTCTTAGATTCCCTACAATTTTTTGTAAGCTTAGTAAATTTAATAATCTAAGTAGTAAGTATTTATGCGATAAAAACACATACTTTATTAAAATATCTTAGAAGTTAGCCGAGTTATATGAATTTAGAAATTTATCAGATAATTATCTTAATCGGAATTGGATTAATTGTAGGTATTAGCATCAGTTTTGTTGGTCAAACGGGACAAGGGGTTGTTCTTCCTATTGTTCTTTTATTCACCGGTGATATCTTCTTAGCTATTGCTGTAAATCTAATAAATGATTTAATTACTTCTTTTACGGTAAGTATCAAGTATATTCGACGAAGCCAATTTAAAATTAAAACGGATATAATGATTATAATAGGTATAGCAATAGTAGTTTCAATATTTGGAGTGCTTATATTGATGACTACTCCTCTAGGAAAAATTTATGGTTGGTTCATTCCACTCTTTATTACGTGTTTGGGATTGTTTTTCCTAAAAAATGGCTTCCCAACTACTGATAAGGTTCAAAAAATGGTCAAAAATATTAATATGAAAATCTCAAAAAGGAGAAAGGAGAAAAATCAAATAGAAAACTTGGTTAAAGCCCAAGAATCCGCTTTTCACTCGCATAGAGAGTCATTTGAAGGATATATTAAAAAAGGAACTAAAATCTACTATATACTTGCAATTATTTTTGGAGTTTTTGTTGGATTAAATTCTGGATTATTTGGTGGCAGTTCTGGGCTAATATTTGTATTGACATTGGTTATATTATATTCTTACCCTCTTAAAAAAGGAGTAGGTACTGCTTTATTTTTAAGTGTAATGGTTAGCCTCAGTACCTTTATAACATATCAAGTTCTTGGGCTTATAATATTTAATACTATTTTTGTTGATTTACAAATCTCTCTTTTCCTAGCAATCGGATCAATAATTTCTGGATTAATTTCCTCAACTTATATTCAGAAAATGTCAGCTGTAACAATGGGTCGTACTATTGGGATTGTAATCGTAATTCTTGGAATCGCATCCTTAATAGTATATTTCACATCATAATATAGATCTTATCCTTAAGATTTTCATTTTCTATCATTTAATTGAATTATACTCATCTCAGTTTTAACAACTAATAAAAATTTTATATAGAAGATGAGACAATATTATACTGATTTTTTGTAATAATTAATAACAAATTTGTGGTTAATCATGAGTGAAATAAATAAAGCAACAAGGTTTACTACTGTCGTTATCTTACTTGCTGCATTTATTGCCTGGATGCATGATGGTTACTCACTGGTAATAATAACCCTTTTAAATAATCAACTTAAAAGTTTTTTTGGTGTGAATGATACAGCTATTGGATTGGTAATATCTCTCCAATTTGTATTCACTGTGCCTGGAGCAATTTTATTTGGTGAGTTAGGTGATCGATTTGGACGAAAAAAAGCGCTTATACTCTCGATTGCCTGGGATGCGATATTTTCTTCCTTAACCTCATTAGTTCCCTCAAATGGGTTCATTCTTTTTGCTATTTTAAGGATGGTTTCGGGATTGGGGGTAAGTTGGGGCATATCATTTTCTTTAATATCAGAATATTTCTCATCAAAACGGAGAGGAGCGGCTGGAGGTTTGGTTCATTCAACTTTTATCATTGGGTATATGGGTGCGATTATTACCACACTTTTAATAAGTAGTTGGCAATATTGCTTTTTAACTGCACTTTTTCCATTACCCTTCTTGGTGCTATTTTGGTTTGCTTTACCCGAATCAGCTATTTGGACAGAATATGATAAATCTGTAAAAGTAGGCAAAGTGAAGCAGAAGTTTAGATTAAAAGAAATATTTAGCAGAAAATGGGTTAAACTTACAATCCTTTTAACAATACTTTTCTGGTTTGCCGAAACAGCATATCACGCTTTGGTGGATTTTGCACCTCTATTTTTTGAATATCTATTTGCGTACACGGGTGCACCAAACTATGCAGCATCATCGCGATTATATATGCTTGTTTTAATGGTTATTGCTGCCCTTGGATTGTTTTTCTTTGGTTTTTTAAGTGATTATATAGGGCGGAAAAAAGCATTTCTAATCGATAATATTGTAGGAATAATAGGTGGAATTCTTTTTGCGATATTCACCTTACTTATTTTCAACAATACAATAGTTTTAGTCTCATCTGTGGTCATAACTTTAGGATTCGGGCTTCATGGAATTTTTGGAGTTTGGTCTTCTGAATTATATGATACGGAAGTGAGAGCCTCAGCCAATTCTATAATCTTTTCTATCGCAAGAGGGGCTAGCCTTGGTGCATTCTTTGTAGGACTAATTTCAGATGCATTAAATCCTTTTACCACAGTTGCAGAGAGAATAGCGAATCCATTTGTGTCACTACAAGCATTAGGAACCGGGATGCTGCTAAGTCTGTTCGCCTTTATCGGTGTATTTATAGTATTGCATTTTGTACCAGAACCGAAAGATAAAACAATTACAGCTCTAAGTAAAGAAGATATCCGTTAATTTTTTACTAATTTCTTTTTTTTTTCTTTAATTTTAATGAATTTTATATACATTTGAAAGATTTTCATCAAATTTAATAACTAAGAATAAACATTTATACAATATAAGACAAAAACTTTTTTATTGTTGATACGAGATTAAAATATTAAAGATTAAGTAGATTGAAAATGGGTAGAGAATTAAATAAAAAAGGTCTACTGTTCACTACTTTAATATTTTGTACTTTATTCATAAGTTTTAATACTCCATTTATAAATGTAAATGCTCAAGAACATGATTTAGTTCTAAATCTAAGTAATGAATTTGAATTAATTCAGTCTTCTTACATGCAAGGGTCAAATTCGAGCGTCAATTCGATAAATGTGGATTTACCAACAACTGAATGGAATATGACAAAAATAGAATTAGACTTTACAAACATTACATTTGAAAAAGAAACAATTATTATAGAAGATACGCCTACGGGCTATGAACGAATATTTCACCAAAACGTAAATCAAAATAATTTTGGTCTTGCGACTCAGATAAGATTAGATCACCCTGAAACAATATATGGTGTATTTATCTATGGAAATAAAACCTCAACTCAAGATATTCAAGTGCAGATCCGAGGCTATAATAATACAAATAATACTCCAAATAGTACAATCTACACAACTCAGACTCTTAATATATCGACAACTCTTGGATGGTATATGCAAAATTTCTCAACACCTCTTAATTTACCCAATGGTAATTATTTCTTAGTTCTGAATGGAACTAGTTTAAGTCCTCCTAGTCTAAATTTTTATTGGTATTATAATAATTCTAATCCCAGTGATCCATCACTATATTCTACATCTACCATTGTAAAAACTAATAACTGGAATGATGGTGTAGATAATAAAACTTTTCTATATAAGCTAATCCGTAAAAGTAAAGCTCCTCTCTTTCCAGAAAGTATCAATATGACAGTAAATATAAATAATCAGAATTATCCCGTATTAAATAATGTGTCTGAGGGGAATGGATTTTTATCACAAACAATTCAAAACTTTCGGCCCGAGAGCCTTTCTTTCGCTGTCCCTGTTAATAATAATGCTTCAAAAGCTTTAAACTTCTATATTTCCTATTATTTATATTTTGAGGAGATTTTAACCATTCTGGGCACAGTAGATATTCAAGAATCTCAAAGTAATCAGTGGACTCTCTCATCGACGTTTATTCGATATACAGATAACTATACCGTGAAATTTAATCTTCCTCATAACTGGGAAAATATTGTTGTTCTTAGAGATGAGGTTGATATGCAATCAGAGGTAAATATAACTGAAAACTATATTTTATTACCTAATATCACACTTACTGAAAATGCTGACTGGGAAATTCAGGCTGAATCTCCTAACTTTTCTTTTGGATTAAATGCTCCTAAAACAGAATATTATTTAGGACAAGAATTAGGGTTTTCCTTGGTTTCCCCTCGTCCTGGAAATTATACTTTTATATTAATTAATGCTGCTGATATTGAAGAGTTTAGAATCACCAAAAGTATACCCCCTCAAACCTACGAGTTCACATATGAACTTCCCTCAAGCTCTCCTGATGGAACCTATATCGCATATATGTTTTGGAACAATGGGACTGATGCTGCAGTTCAAGTACAAGAATTCATAATTAAACTTACTATTACTCCGGAGTTTGATCCAACCCTTCTTATCATTATAGGGGTTGTAGTAGGTATCATAGCCGCCTTAAGTATTATTTCTTATATTGGAATAAGGAAAATATTAAATAATCGTCAATATCAAATCGGGAGGGTTTTGGAAAAATGTATTGATATATTGAATCTCAATTATTTGATAGTTACTGATAGAAGGTCTGGGGTTGATATCTATTCTCAATCATTTGGGGAACAAAAGTTGGATCCAAGCTTGATCTCTGGATTTTTACAAGCCATTCGCGAGTTTGGCACTGAGGCGCGTGTTGATAAAGGATCAAGAACAGTTAATATTGACTATAAAGATACCGTTATTTTAATGACGGAATTTGTGAATGTCAGATTAATCTTAAATATGAAAGAACACCCCTCACAAAATTTTCATTATGATATTGAATCATTAGCATACGATATATACAAAACTTATGGCAAGGATATTGAAGAATTTCGGGGTAATGTGAAACGATTCAGGGGTATCAAAGAATTGATCGAAAAAAATTTAAACACTTCATTTATCTACCCATTAGAGGTTATACCTAATGAAAAAATAAAATTAACTCAGAGCGAACGTGAAATGGTAAATAAAGCATTGCATTTCATGAAGGAACACAATTTTGATTATGTTTATTCAATTTATTTATTGCCCGAAAATGAATGTTCCCCTAAAGATGCTCAAGCAGTATTAAATCTTATCTCAAAGGGAGTTTTCAAACCAAGAACGCTCATAAATGACAAGGATTAGTTATTAAGCTCTTTTTTTTAGAAAATTAATCTCTTTTTTGACATTTACACGATAATTGTCCAATATGTTTGCGGCGATAAAGGAGGATTCTCTTTTTACTTTTTCTTTTAAAATTCTACTTTTTAAGGTTAAAGCTTCTAAAATTATCTCTGGTATAATCGAGTCTCTCCCTAAGATAATAATATCTACTATATGTAAAGCTAATTGTAACTTTCCTTTCTTAAACAGATCTTCTGCGTGTTTTAAATAGACCTTTTCGTTATTAAGCTTTAATAATTCTTTCGCAATATCCGAGGATTTAGCGGGGAATAAATCCGTTGGGTTTCCTGAATTGTACCAACCATGATATAATCTATAAGCAGCATGTATCGCAAATTGATAGCAACCATATACTGGCTGAAGCATTTTATGATTTTTAAATTTCTCTGGAAAGATTTCGAGCATTTCATGGAAAATTTGTTCAAACCATTTCCCCTCGTTTAATCTTTTTACCACCTCATCATGTACAAAGTGCATCACTTCAGAAGTAATCGAAAGTACCTCATTTATTTGATTTTTTCCTTCAATAAGAGGACCATGTCCCGGAATTAAAAATTTCGGCTCTTTTTCCATCATTTTTTCCATAGCAATTGCCCAATCCTTTGGATACCTCTGTACTTTATAAGGATTACCAATATTCGGAAAAGAGGATACAAAAAGGTCACCTGTGCAAATGGTTTGTTTCTCTGGAACCCATAACCAAATCGAATCATCTGACTCTCCTTTGTCATGGTATATCTCAAAATTAAGACCACATAAGTTAAAGGAGTATGTGCCATCATTGCCTCGGATAACGATGGTCGGGTTAAGAGTCTCATGGGGATCTACTACTCTTGATTGCTTTTTTCCAACGACTGAGGCAAACTGCATTTTATTTATCCATTTATGATATTTATCAAGTAATTTATATTTATTAAATCTATTAATGATATTTTCATGTGCGATTACTTCTGGCTTGTCCCAACCTTGCTCTTCTATTTCTTTTAAAAAAGGAGCATATCCAAAAGCATGATCAAAATGACCATGTGAGAAAATAAGATATTTTACGGGCTTACTTGTTTTACTGCGGATCTCTCTAAAAACTCGTCCCATATATTGTTTTATCGGAGTATCAAATATCACCAAACCATCTTTTGTTTCAAAAACACCGGTATTTCCCATGCCAGCGATGCAATGGCAAGTATGATCTAAAAAACTTTCTGAAGGATATATTCCAAGCCAATATTTCATAGCTTCGGGAGTTTTACGTACCATATTCTCGATTTGATTTTATTTTTTTTTATATATGTATCAATTTGAATCTTTTTAAGATTTTATTGAGTTTATACTTCTATCATACGAAAAATAGAAATGATATAATGTAACTTTGCAATAAATAAAAAAAAAGAAAAAAAATTATTAACTTAAAAATTTACGGAACCAGATGATAAATACAATTAAAACGATCGGTCCACCAACAACAGCAATCCAGAAAATAGCAAACAATGTCGTATTTACAAAATATATTAGTGGTAAATTTCCAAAAGTCGTATCAAAGTTTCCATCAAGAGCGACTTTGATGAGAAAGATAATCGTAATTAGAACGGAAAAACCGCCCCCACCACCCTGAGCGCTTTTCTTGGCCAAGGGTTTCTTCTCTTTCTCTTCTTCTTTTTTTCTGACTTCTTTAATCTCTGTTCGGTCTTCTTCTGGCAATAGATACCACATAATACCAGCTAAAATTCCAAAAAATGCCGCGGATGGAAGACCAACTAATAATAATTCCCATATACAAAGCCAGAAAAGAAAAACAATAACTCTCCATATTGACCAATCATCAAATGTCCATAATGCATAACCTTCAGTTTCGATGAATTTGAGAAAGACTAACACTCCCCCAATGAAAATAAACACAAGTGCAATTGCGAAAGGTATTATCTTTACCCAATGTTTTTTAACCATAAGTTTCCAAAAAGTTTCATCTCTCATTTCTTCAGAACTCATAATTTTTATCACATTTTTTCTTTTTAATTTATATAATAGAGATTCAAACCAATATAATAGTAAGCATTATTTAAAGATATAGAGGAAATAAATAATCATTCAATATCTTTAGGATAATTTGCATAATATAAAGTTTTGAAACTTCTTTCTTGTTATAGTATTAAACTAAGTCGTTATTTTGATGTATTAGAAGGTGAGAAGAGAAAATAACAAAAGCAGATAGATCAGAAATCCTCTAAAGAGTATATAAAATTATAGAGGATTAGATTTTATATTTGAAAATTTAAGAGAAGATAAAAAAATAATTAACTCTTTTCTGCTCTAGCAAGTTCCGC
>JAEOSU010000038.1 GCA_016840165.1 Promethearchaeota archaeon | reverse complement strand
GAAATGGTAAAGGCAGAACAATTAAAATTAGATTATATTGTAATTCATCCCGGTACCTATAATTATAAGGATAAAAATGAGAATAAAGAGACAGGATTAAATCGAATAGCTGAGCAATTAAATAGCTTATTTAAAGAAACGAAAAGCTCGAAAGTGAAAGTTTTACTTGAAACAGTCGCAGGACAAGGGCATAATTTAGGCAGAAAATTTCGACACATATCATTTATTATCCAAAAAATTGAAGATACGGATCGAATTGGAGTATGTTTTGATACTTGCCATTCTTTCGCTTCTGGGTATGATTTCTCAACAAAACGAAAATATGATGAGATGTGGAATAAATTTGATGAAGTTATAGGCTTGAAATATCTTTTCGCTTTTCATCT
The DNA here is from genome assembly GCA_016840165.1 of Promethearchaeota archaeon. Classification (GTDB taxonomy): domain Archaea; phylum Asgardarchaeota; class Lokiarchaeia; order Sigyniarchaeales; family SOKP01; genus SOKP01. The sequence goes on along the minus strand of JAEOSU010000038.1, from coordinate 89,429 downwards.
TAATGATTCAGAAAAGGAATTGGGCTCTAGAATTGATCGTCATACTCATATTGGTCAAGGAAAAATAGGTAAGGAAGCTTTTGGATTCTTCGTAAATGATAAGCGGTTTACTGAAATTCCTGGGATATTAGAAACACCTAAAGGAGAAGATTTGAAAGAGGATATTATGAACCTTGCTACATTGAACTCTTTAAAAGAAAAGTAAGTATCATTCAACTTCGAACCAAACTGGGGTGGTATCCGTTACTAATCCATTATAATTAACAGTTAGCTCTTCTCCTTTTACAATATTTCTTATTGCGGAAAATTCAATTGCTTTTTCCTCATAATCATATAGATATTTTACATTCGGTTTATATGAATGATTTAAAAATTGGCTAATGCTTAAAGTAATGGCATTCTCAAATTCAGGTAAATGCTTCGGATCTTCCCATACATAACAATAATGATAAATTATTGTTTTAAAAATTTTATTATAATCCTTATTAGGTATAGGAACTACGTTTGCAACATCAATTATGGTTCCCTTCTTGATATTTTTCTTTGCAAATGCACCTCTTCCTTTTTTTTTAGAGATAAATTTCACTTCAATAAATTGATGCATTATTCTCACTAAGGAATAGTTAATTTTATTCTATTGACGCATGCCTTTTATCAATTTCGCTTTCAGAAACTCCAAGGATTTTCATGATAATACCCCCTATCGTATCTAATATCGCAAGTGTTGAAATATCGAATAATGAAGTGTAAGGTGCTAGGGTTTTGCTTTCTGTGGCTTTATCTTTACTTTTCCCCTCAATTTGAATAATTAAATCAGATAGTTTTGCAATGCTACTTAAAGGATTTGCTGTAAGTAGAACTACTTTGCCACCTATTTCTTTTGCCTTTTTAGTTATAGCTAAAGGAGATGTCGTTTCACCACTTCCCGATATAATTATTAAAATCTCGTTAGCTTTATATCTATAAGTAACAGTATCAGAAACAAAACAAGCCTTGAATCCTAAATGCATTAATCTTTGAGTAAAAGTTCTTCCAATAAATCCAGATCTACCAGCGCCATAAATGAATACCATTCTATTGTTAGTATAACTTCTGATTAATAGTTCTAAGAACTGTTCAATTTTTTCAAAATCAATTAATTCATTATTTTTATGTAAATTCTCAATCACTTCATTAATCGTAGCATTAAATAGTTGTTTTTTTTCATCAAAATTCATTAGTTATCCCTTTAGACTCATTCTTCTTCTTTAAAAATCTCTGGATGAACACATCTTCTCCATTGTTCAACCGTTTCTTTAGGACCTAAACCAATTACTAAATCACCTTCTTGAAATACAAAATCAGGCTTAAAACTATAGATCCACTTATCCTCTCGCTTCATAGCAATAATATGAAAACCCCTTTTATAGCGTCTATCTTGTAATTGTTCATATGTTTTCCCTTTAAAATATGATTCAGGTGATAATTTTTCACGAACTACGATTTCTTGAGTTTCTTCAATTGCTTTTTGGAGGATATAATGAGGTTCAAAGCCCTTTAAGATATTTTCAGCTATATTTGCTGCGGCATCTGCTATTTGTTCACACGAAAATACAATTCGCATGATTCCAGTAAGATCTCGAGGATTTTCGACAAGATGAGCGAATTCTAAAAGGTCTTTTTCAAATGCAATATTCAAACCATCCATTAATTCCTCCATTTCAATAACATCTTCTGCAACTTCATAGCTATTAAAAAATAATGCAGCTAAAGCCAATTCTATCATAGTTTCTGAAATATCAGTAATTAAAATATAATCTCGCTTTAGTTCTTGGAGGAATTCTTTAATTTCAGGATTCTCTAAATCAAAATCTAACTCTCGCATTTTCTCATCAATTTGGAATGAAAAGCCATCATCATCACAAGCCAAAGTTTTTAATTGCTTAAGAGGTTCTAATTCGCCTTTGATGATTAGGATGTCATTTTCCTGAACTATTTGATCTTTACCAAATAACCATTCATCGTTTCTTTTAATAGCGATTAAATCAACACCATAATAAGAGCGGAAGTGAATTTGTTTTCGATATTTTCCTATAAATTCACAATTCTGTTTTACTGATACCTTAACAATCGGTTCGGGAACTTGGTCCCAAAATAATTGAGTGAAATCACATATATCATTATTAATATATACTACCTTTGCGATATCTGCTAACGCATCGGAAATTTTATCGATTGAATACCCCATAACTACAATCGGCTCAAGCTTTTTCGCTTCTTTAACTCCTCTCGCTTGAGTTTGAATAATTTGGAGATTTAGTAAGAAAGTGAGTTCATGGATCCTTTTTTCAATTTTGGAAGCTTCATCTGCAATATCTTTACTTCCAAACTTAATAGCACTATAAGATAAATCTATCATGAAATCGATATTTTGTTTCATTTCTTTGAGAATATCCTTCAACGATAAAGGCTTATACTGAAACTTCTTTTTCTTTCCGGGCATTTTATTATACTCTACAACTCTTCTTTTATTTTAATTTTATATAAATATTTGTATAAGTAATATTAACAATAGGGGGGTCAAAAAATCAAGTAGTGAAGTTGTTATTGGAATTAGGTAATTATTTGGGTCTTTTCCTTGTTTAAATAATAATATTGAAGATAGAAATAAAAATATAAACATTATTCCAAATAAAATTAAAATGGTAATAAAAATTAATGAAATAATTAAAAAAGGGTTTACAATCTCTATCCCTGAAACTACTCCTACACTATATCCGATTATTGTTAAAGCGAAGATGCTAAGGATTAATGTTATAAGTAAACCGTAAAAATCTTGAATCAATGTTTTTGATTTTTTAAGCTTGGGAGGAATTGTACCTATATATAAATGAGATGTTAATCGTGAGGTTAAAATCGTAGAGATATCACCTATTAATGAGTTCAATGAGGGAAGTAATAATAAGATGATGGGAAAACTATACAGAAGGTCCTCGTTTTCCGAAAGGAAAGTACCAGAAAAAATCCCAATTATTGAAGATATTATTACTACAATAAGTGATTCTTTGAAAATTTTTTTAAAATAATCCATTTAAGGTACCCCCATTAGTAATAGTGTTAAAAAGAAACAAATAACTGTAAGAAAGTCATCAATAGCAGTCATGATAGGACTGACAACATTATTAGGATCAAGTCCATTTTTAAATGCAATATAATTTAACAATGTAGAGCAAGGAATTGATATTGATATAGTCAAAGAGATTGAGATTACTGGGATAATTAAGAGGGAAGTCCAAGGAATTAACCCTATTTTAATTAAAAGAGTGTCTAGCAAAATAGTTAGCAGTCCAATTACGAAACCTGTAATGATTGCCAGTGAATAGGTGGATAACACATTCTGTAGAAATGAGCTTCTATTAAACTCTCCAATTATAAAGTCTCGTGAGGTTCTGGCAATGTAAGGGCCACTTAGGTTTCCCCTAAGTGAGAGAAGTGCAGGAATGATTAAGATTAAGAGAATAAAACTTTGAAATGGAAGAATTAAAACTGAAAGTACGACTCCTGCTAGAATATCTCCAATAATAGATACGATCTCTGATGGAAAAGCCTCTTTGATGATTTTCCCTTTTGAGTCGCGATCTTCCATTTTTTAACGCCTATTGAATTGATTGAAAGACTGTATCTATCGTCTAACATTTCTTTATATTACTTTTAATAATCAAGATTATTTAAAATTATCTACAACCTTGTTTTTTAAAAAAAATATTATATAATAAAGAGATTTAAGGGAATATTTAACTTTATATTAAGTGTTAAATAAATGTAAAAATCTTTTTATTAGTCTTGCCTAATAATCATCTGTATTTATTATTATCCCAACCATAAATTATTTAATAGAAATTGACAGATTTTGTATATAATGAAAGTCATTCCTTACGAATCGCGATTTTCTGCGGGAGAAATAGTAGCAAATCTACTAATTAGGAAAAATCAAAACATGCATGAAGAGCTTATTAAAAATTCAGATAATTACATAGCATTTGCTATTCCTAATGGAGGAGTGCCTGTAGCAGAAGGTTTTTGTAGTGTGCTTAAGATACGCTATGATCTTTTAATTGTAAGGAAAATCAAAATTCCTTATAATCCCGAGGCTGGATTTGGTTCAATCACTACAGATGGGACCATAATATTGAATAATCGTCTTTTATCGCAATTGCATTTAAATCCTGCTCAAGTAGACGACGCAATTAATCTAACCAAGAAAGAAATTAAGGAGAGATTAAAATTCTATGACAAAGAATCTATCTCTAATAAGGATTATAAGAATAAAATTTATGAGAAAACGGTTTTTTTATTGGACGATGGCTTAGCCTCTGGATATACTATGCTCGCTGCAGTTAAAATGATAAATAATTATAATCCTATAAAAATCATAATAACTGTCCCTACTGCTCCATTACATACAATTAAACTGTTTGAGGATAAAGTCGACTTCATTGAGTGTCCTAATGTTAGAAGAACAACGTGGTTTGCAGTTGCTGATGCCTATAAGCACTGGTATGATATCCCCGAATCAGAAGTTAAGGAAATCATCCAAAAATCACATTATTACTATCATTAAAAATAATAATAAAAAAAGAAAGAATTAATTAAATTTGAATTTCTTTTTGCTTTTAATTTTTGCAATTATAATTGCGCACAAAGTTAACCCCATTATGAGTAACAGCGAATTGTAGCCTGGAATTCCCGGAAGGGTAGGAGGCGCGTCATAAGACAATGCAAATATAATAGAATCTGCTGAGAATGCAGGATAACTAACGATTATACTATTAGTCAAGACATTTATTTCATAGGCTTCTGGAGGAGCCAATTCCCATGTTGATGAGCCTGAAACATTCCATGCAAATAAATACACTTGAGTTGTCGCTAGATTAATTGAAAGTGGTAATGTAATGGTTAAAGTAATATTTTCACTTATCATACTTGGGTGGGTTGTGATGTGATCAAAATAGCAAAGAGCAGTTCCGTTTGGAAGAGAAATATTGACTGGATTAAAGGGATACAAAGCATATAAATATTCAAAGGTTCCGCTAGTATTAAGATTGACTGATATTTCAATATCTGAAACCAGAATGCTTTGAATGTCAATTTCTGACACACCTAAAATTGGATTCTCGATGATTAACGGATAGACAGAAGTGTAACTCCAATCATCGGGAGCACTCCCTGGTTGGCGGATCCAACCACCTAGAAAAGTTGTCATTCCAGATGTGCTATCAAAATGAAGCCTGAGCTGTCTATTTAAAGTTGTATTAGTCATAGTCACGTAATTAGTACCATAGCTAATATCATCATAAATGCTACTATAAGCCCCAAATAAACCAGAGAAATCACTAGCTACTACTCCCATCGGAAATAGTACTGGAAAGCCATAAGACATTGAAAAAGCTAAGGGAGATAATGGCCAATAGGTATTTGCCATACCAAGAACCATCTCACTTGCATCAAAATCCCAAGTTTCTGTTAAAGGATTCCAAGTTTCAAAATCTGCGATTATTGCTGAAAAGAATTGCAGTTCTGGCTGATCAGATGGTATTGTAAATAATCCTCCAGAATCTAATTCAAGTAAAGTCATATTAGCAAAAACAGAAAAAGTACCAAGAATTGTCGCTCGAACAATCGAATCTTCATTATCATTCTCATTTATCTTATAATGTAAAGTATCTTCTGGTTCCAATACCCAATCAACTAAAGTCATATCTTTTAGCTCATAATAAATAATTTCTCCCATAAGCGCTAATAATGATTTAAATAAACCCGTTGTTTTATCAACTATTCCTCTGATATATTCGGAACCTGTTGAATTTGAGATAATAAATTCCAATTCTGCATTGTCATTATATTCAACAGTATCAAGTGGAGCCCCCCATATACGTAATTTATCTTCATTCCACATGAATTCTAAATCTTCTACTGTTGCAGTAGTAGGCATTATCATTAAGAATTCTGGAGGACTTCCTCCTCCGAATAACATAGGATAGAAATTATTAGCAGCTCCCATCACAAAGTCTGAACCATCGAGTTCATAATCGGTCCCATTCCACACATACAGATTGGCAAATACAACTTGGAAGACCATTGGGATATCCTCTCCAAAATAAAAGCTATTAACTGGAGTAGGAACAATATAATCTGTTATGTTAGTTATAGTAAGTTTTAAATCATATGCTTCGCCAAATCCGCTAGATCCTTCATAATAATCATAATAAACGGATTCTCCTATATCAAGGCCCCATTGTACTTCATCAGTAATATCATAATTAAAAACTCGCTGAATTGTCACATTTATCATCATTAGATCTCCCATATTGGCTAAAATCGAGGCTTCACCATATTTTAATGTACCATTATTTCCATAATACTCAGCATAAGCATAATAACCTGATGAATTTTCAAATCGCAAACTGTTTGCAGCAGGATTATATTCGTAATAATTAAACGCATTAAAAACACCCATGTCTGCTAATGGAGTATACATTGTTTCATTAATAACGGGTGTTAAGATATCAAGCTCTAAAGCACTATTATTGAGAGGGAGGATTTGTGGAAGCGCGCTAAATCCAGCTCGATATCGATGATTTATTGGATCAGTTTCATTAAAGCCAAAAACCGCATATTCCTCGGGAGACGCCCAAGCAAAGAGATCCATGGTATCAGGATCATAATAACAACGTGTGGCATTTACTACTGAAAACTCATGAAACCCAAGCCATTCCATTGTAACATTCTCAATCGAGCTAATGTTATAAATCCAGATATCACGAAAAATCGCAACAACCTCTCCAGAACTCATATTTCTCATGTTAGCTTCTGCCTCAAAATAAAGCTCATCACCCACCTCTACTCCCCAATGCCAACCATTATACTCACTTTCCATTGGAATATCGGGTCCAGCTACTACTGCTGGAAAATAGGTAAACACCATTAAAAAACTCGAAACCATAAGTAGGGTTAATAAAATTAAAAATCTACTTTTTTGTAATTTTTTCATAGAACATCAATATATTCTTAATTTATAGATAAATTCGACTCCAAAAAATTTTGGATTAAGATAATAAGACAAAATTTAGGTTTTTATATTTATTGAATTAATGGATAAAAATGTCCAAAATTGATGATATAAAATGAAAAGATTGTTGATTAGAGAGAATATGTGATATATTACTGCTTTCTAAAATTATAAAAAATACTTTCCTTAGATGTAGTTGATTAATTAATAGATTGATTATTACCTAAGTGAGTGATTTAAAAGTTTTCTTAGCTTTCTTGAATGATTTATTAAGAAGACAAGAAAAGTCAAACTTAATTATGGATAAATTGATTTCTATTATAAATAACTAATAGAACGTAAATCAAAAATTCTCTTAAAAAATAAAATGAATTCACAGGAGTATGCTATAATCAGTGATAAATTAGCTAAAAGTTTCGGTTCTGTTCAAGCAGTTAAAAATCTAAGTATTAAAATACCGTATGGCAAGATTTTTGGACTATTAGGTCCAAATGGAGCAGGTAAAACCACAACAATTAGAATGCTCAACGCAATTATCCGACCTAGCTCTGGTAGCGCAAAAGTATTAGGTTATGATATTCAAAAGGAAAAAAATATGGTAAAAATGAATTGTGGATTTTTAGCTGAATCTCCTGGATTATATGAAAAATTAACAGCAAGAGAATTCTTAGAATTTGTTGGATCACTGTATCGTCTATCAGAGGATATCATAACTACGAGAATAGATGAGTTATTAGAACTGTTTGATTTAGACCAGAGGGAAGATGATCTCTTAGAAAACTATTCAAGAGGGATGAAGCAAAAAATAAGTTTATGTGTAACATTGATTCATGACCCCAAACTAGTTTTTTTAGATGAACCAACATCAAATCTTGATCCCGCAGCAGCAAATATGGTGAAAAACCTTATATTTAGTCTAATAAATAACGCAGACAAAACATTTTTCATTTCTACTCATATTACCACTATAGCCGAGGATCTATGTGACATTGTTGGTATTATAGATAAAGGTGTAATGAAAATTCAAGGATCTCCTGAAGAAATTATGGAATCAGTGAAAGCAAAAAATTTGGAGGACGCATATATCAAGTTCATGGGCATTAACAACAATAAATTATCAAATTGGGAAAAGAAAACTGGAATTTTGAAATAAATGAATAATAAACTTCGATTATAAAAAATGATTTGGTATCATATTGCTAAAAAAGAGATAAGACTAAAGACCTCTAAGTTCAGAAAACAAAGAAAAGTTTTTTTTGTGATAATTTATGGTCTCTTTCTATTCTGGGCAGTTTTATTAGGGCCCTATATAATTGATTTACTTTTACCGGATCTTTTAAAAACATATGGTAGCTCCTTAGAAACGATTCTTCATCCTATTATTGAATATTCTTTTATGATGTTATTTATCGTATTCCTAATTTATCCCTTAATCACGCTCTACAGAAGACTTGAAATAGGTATAAAGGAAGTAGTATCATCTTCTCCCGCAAAACCGGGAGATATATTTCTAGGCGAATTTTTAGGTCAATTACCATTCTATGTTTTAATTGTCTTAGCAATAGGCCCATTAGGTTTAGCAGTTCTAATGCAAATCAATTCGAATTTAACTATATGGCATCATCTATTATTTTATATTAATCTTTTTTTTTTAATTGCTTTTGCATTATTGGTAGGGAATATCTTAGCAAATTGGATAGAACATAAAATTTTTTCCAAAGCACGCAAATCATTGCTAAATAACTTTTTCTTTACGATTCTACCATTTATAATCATTTTAGCATTATATAGCTTTCATATAATCTTCGAAATATTCGAAGTATATCCTGATTTTAAAATCATAACGAATTTTTTTCCTTCTTTTTGGTATTCAAATATTTTACTCCATCTCGTAGATCCAACGTCCATCGATACCTACTTCTTGAATTTTTGGCTTTATATCATACTAATCATTGGAGTTCCGTTATTATGTGCTTATATTTCATATAAAAAAGCCGAATTATTTTATGACTTAGAAAAACCTATACTAAAGCAAAAATATTCCAAGAAAATTGAAAAGTTTTTTTTAAAAATTATAACTAAAGTAACTCCACGTAAAATAAGAATTCCCGTTATTACACAGTTTAGGGAATTTGTGAGAAAAAAAGAAAATATAAACAAAATGATTTTTCTTATTGCCCTAAATATAGTTTTTGGGATATTTTTATCTCTCTCATTAAATAAACCATTAATAAATAATACCGAGATTTCATTTGGTGATTCACTTCTAATAATTGAAGTTATTGATTTGAATTACTCAATAGTGTTTATTTTATCTTGGATGGGAGGATTAACTTTTGGGGTTTTTATGGGAATTTATGTCTTTATTCATACAAAGGAAATAGTTTATCTATATAAAAAATCTATTAGAAGTGTAAAAATTCTCGTTTTCTCTTTTTTGTATAATATGACTATTATTTGTGTGATTTTAGCATTTCTATTAACAGCAATTTTTTCGCTGATTTTTCTAATGGATACTTTATCGGCTGTTGTATTTTTTCTTTCATATTTAGTACATAGCTTAATCATTTTAACGCAAGCGACTGCTATTCAATGCATCAGACCTCTCTATGACGAGAAAGGGAAATTTATGTATTTTAGTATATATGTCATAGCATTGCTTCAAGTTTTATCATTTATTTTATCATTAATTGTTTTTATTCCCTTTACTCCTTTTCTTAATTATACTGTTGGATTCAATCAAATCATCTTGATAAATATTAGCATATCATTTACCATATCACTTTTATTGCTAATAATTGGAATAGAAAAGTTGAAAAGAACAGAGTAGATTTACTTAGCTCTTTTTTTTTTATAAATTTTTGTGGTTATATATTTCAATATAGAAATTATTGAGGGAATGAATAACAGAATGAAACCGGCAGGATTTAATAATAAAAAAGAAGTTATTGAAAATAATATTTCAAGTGGATCAATGAAAAATAACTGAAATAAAAAAAATATTAAAACAGCAAATCCAAATATAACAAAAAATAAATCTGCTTTTACACTCCAGAGGAGCACGAGTAATATAATTAAAAAGAATAATGAATCTAAAAATTCCATATTTAGTTATTAAATTTAAAATTATTAAGTGAATTAAAAAAAGAAAGAATTTAAATAATTATTTTATTCTTTTTCTTTACAATAACGATTACGGTAATTAATGTCCCAGCCGATATGCCCAGAACTAATGGAATAGTAAAACCTGGTATACCGAGACCAGTAGTGAGTGCTGCACTTGCAAGAATTAATCCTCCATATGAAACTGAAGCATATTCAAGTATACCCAGACTATTATATCGCACAATTCCAATTACATCATCCAATTCAAAAGTAGTTTCATTAAAAGGCTCCCCCATACTCTCAAGCATCATCTCTAAATAGTCTCCATAAATTGTAATTTGAAAGCCATTATCTTTTTTGGCTAAACTCATATTTCCAGCAGTATAAGGGTTTCCGCTTAAATAATTATTGAGCTGGGTTGCGACAAAAGTATAATTTAATCCTATAGGCATAAATGGACTACTACTAAATAAATACATAAATGTTGATTCATTTACATCTGCTGGATTTATAATTCGAATCATAGGATAAGTAGAATCAGTTGCATTAACTACTCGAGTCCAAATACCTGCAGCATATGAAACATCCATATTGAACCACGCACCTGAGTATCTTATTCCGGAGTCAATAAGTTCATCGGTCACATTATGAATTATCATCCTTAGGCCAACGCCTCCCAGCATATCAAAAGTCATCCCTGTTTCATTTTCAAGTAGCTCCTCAAGCATAGAATAGGCTAGGGTCCAATTATCCTGTCCAACTAAAGATATTGCAGTTGTATTAATATTTGAAAAATTAATACTTGGCGTCCAAATATATTCTTGACCCGCGCTAAAACCGACATAACTTGGAGGTGCTGCAGATGCAAGATTCACAGTAGATAAAAGGAGTAAACTAAACAAAATTATGCCTATTATTTTGGTTTTTTTCATATTATCAATCCCTATTTTTTAAGAAAAAATTATCTTATAAATAAGTAACAACTTCGACTATTTAAAAATGACGTAAAGTGGCTTTCACCAAAAAAAACGCAGTAATATTCTAATTAGTAATGATACTATTTTGAACTTTGACGTCTTTTGGTTTTATCAAAAAGTTCATTCAATTCTTCCAGTATTGCGGATTTTACATGCCGACTTTCTCTTATGGTTTCCTCAGAGTGCTGACTAGGCGTTTGGGAAGGGATTTCCTCTGTTTTTATTGGAGGTTTTAATTCTGCTTTGTCAATAGGAACTTTTCGTTCAAGAGATCTTATTCTACTGTCCAGTTCATTATATTGACCCATAACACTTTCTGATAATCGAATTATTCCGTTTAGGGTGCTTTCTAAAACCGTTGCCATCCCTTCCAGTTTTCCCTCAGTTAATACTCCTGTTTGTGCCATTGTATTTTTTAAATACCTGGAAAATTTTGGTTCACTAGCAATAGCAGAGTATATAGAACTCATATAAATTTCATATTCGAGCTTATTTGTTTCTTGGAACATATTTTTAATCATATCTTTTATCAATTCGACGTTAAGCAATATTTCAGGGTCATCTTTTACGTCAGGATCAAATTTGTGGATAAAAATTAAGATGTAAGGACTTTCCTCTAATTTTTCGAAAACTTCAAGGATCTGTTTAAAATAGGTGATACTTTTTTCATAGTTCTTAGGATCCTGTAGATCAATGACATAAATCACTAGATCTACCTTGAGGAAATATTTTTCAGGATTACTCAAGTAGACATTTCTGTATTCTTCTTGACCTCCAAAATCCCATAAAATTAGCGCCATATCTGGGGTGACTATCTCTTTTCGTTGTACTCCTTTTGTGGGTGCGAGTTTCGCTAAATCTTTAATTCCAATTTGACCACCAAATTTACGTAAAATGGTAGTTTTTCCAGCATTTGCCAACCCAGTAACGACAATTTTTTGTTCCTTAGATACATAGGATTCTGATTCCTCTTGAATCCGCTTAATTATACAAGATATTGTTACCGCTTTTTGCAACTTTTCCTCAATTTCAAGGTCGGTTTGGAGAATATGTTCAATTTTTCGTTTGGTAGCTTTATCCTCATATAAGATTGAGAATGGTTCCTCTGGGTCAAGGTCTGCAAATTGACGTATCGTTGAGATGTTTAATAATTCTTGGAAAAGCGCAGCATCTGCATCTGTCAAAAACTTAAAGCTTGAGGTCGGTAAGTTGGCAATATCATCCAGCTTTAATTTTTTTATATTAATGACTTGTGATGCATCTAAAAACTTGGTTAAGAGGTCTAATTTTTTATCTCTCATTGTCCTTTAGTGTCAATCTATGTGATCTATATAAATATTAATCCTTATTTTGTTTTCCTTCTTTTAAATTTAAATTAAAATTCAAATTATATAAGAATTATTGTTTTAATTAGGTTATATAAGGAATAAGCCTCAAAATTTAAAAGAAAAGTAAAAAAAATAATAATTTATGAACTTACCAGCTGAAAGAGAATAGATGCATGAGGAATAAAGAACTGGTCGCCTTTTTTAATAACAACTGTATGGAAATATTCCGCAAGGCCAAGAAATCCTCGAATTACACTTTCATCTTCTTCGAATTTAAAAGTAACCTTAGCGATAGCAGCGCCAGTACTAAAACCAACCTTATCATACACTCGCTCATCGATTAAGGGTATTTTAAGCTCATTTACTATTTCATAGACTCTTTTAATGAAGAGTTCACGCTTAGGAATAACAAACCACCTATTAATATTAAAGGATTATTATTAAAATTATCAAATGAAATATAGTATATAACTATTTATAATATTATTAGATTTCGCATTTTTAATACTTATTTTTTTCAGATTTCGCTGAAATTTGAAAATTAATTTTTTAGGGACGGTCTATAGAAAAATTTAATAAAAATATAAAAATAAAAATAAAAATTAATATAATAGAATTATCACTATAAATATATATTAATTATTCTACTATTGAAAAAACGAGAGGATTTGAGTAAATATTGGTTTCTAAAGAACAAAAAAAACTAGAACGCGTCATTAATTTTATGAAAAAAGGATTAACTTCATTATCCGATGATCTTGAAGATACAGTTAAGGGAATAAATGATTTTATTAAATCTTTGAATAAAGCAATGAAAGATTTGAAAGAAGTCGCTGTAGAACCTGAAGTCACCACGGTCAGCACCTCTTCAAAGCAAATAGCGAGACCAACAGCACCTAGTACCGCAAAAACTGCTGCGGCAAGTACTCTCTTTAACTTATTGAGTGGTAGTCCAGCCACAGGTACTCCAGCGGCAGCTACCCCTGCAGCTTCCTCCGCATCTAGCTTACCTAAACCACCTACTGCTGGACCTCCTAAGGTTCCTGCTAGTAGTGGTCCTCCCAAAGCACCCAGTAGCGGTCCTCCCAAAAGAGGAGGCCTTCCTCCTGCTCCAAAACTTCCTCCCGCACCAGGTTCGGCCCCTCCTCAAGCACCGAGTTCTGGTATTGTAAAAGCACCTACATTTGCTAAACGTCCCGGACCTCCGGCAGCTCCCCCCGCAGGAGCTACTCCAAGACCACCTGGTGCCCCTGTTGCAACTGCAACTGCTCCAATGGCAGCACCTAAACCTGGAGGAGGATTAAGCTCTTTACGAGACGAAATGTTAGAAGAACTTAATCGTTTAAAGAAAATTATGAGAGGAGAATAAAAACAAAACAGCTTTCTTTCTCACGTTTACTTTTTCCTGATTTGTTGTCATAACTTTTTTAACCTATTAAATTCATTCATTTATTTATGGAGCAAAATCAATATCTCATTTGTGATACAAATATCCCCATTGTAGTACCAAAACGAATTATGGTGTTTGCAGGGCATCCTGATGATGAGATTATTTCATGTGGAGGAACTTTACTTAAGTACCAAGAGTTGGGCTCAGAAATCATCATTGTAGTAGCAACATCGGGTTTAGGAGGATATGCTAAAAATGAACAGAAAGACCGGATACTTGCTCAAAGAAAAATTGAATTAGATGCTATCCAAAAAATCTTGAATTGTAAGATAGTGGGTTTGAGTTACACCGATTTGCAGATAACACGTAATAAGGTCTCGCAAATAACTAATTTGATCCGTGATTTGCGTCCAAATATCATTCTTATACCCCATTTTTCTGATTTTCACCGCGTACATCGTAATTTATCCTTAATAACAAGGGAAGCAATCTATCATTGTTCCAGTGGCAAAGCATATGGAGGCCATGAGCGAAGTTGGAAACCTCATGGTGTTTACTATTATGAATCACCTTCATGTAAGTTTCAATATATTGAAGGCTCAGTATTCATAATTGTTGATATTGAACATTATTGGATGAAAAAGAAAGAAATCTTTTCACAAGTGTATACTTCTCAAAAAGAAGTATTAGAGAGAGTCTTAGATTGGGCAGAAGATACTGCAATCTTACGCGGTAACGAAATTGATTCTTCATATGGGGAATCATTTATCCCAGAAACAACCTATACTCCCCTAAAGATTTTATTAGTATAAAGAATATCTTATCATAGAATATAGTAACATTAAATTCATTCAACTTTCATGGCTAATCTAACTGTAATCTTAGATATTGGGCAGTTTGCAACCAAATGTGGGTTTGCAGGGGAAGACAATCCAAGTTTAGTCTTTTTTACAATAGTGGGTCAATCAAAATATCAACAAATTGATTTTGATTACGGTGGAATTAAAAAGGACGAATATTTTATTGGAGATGAGATCCAATCACTAGGATTGTATAAAATATTCTATCCTATTGAAAAAGGGATTATCCAAGATTGGGGATATTTTGAAAAAATTATTGATTATATCTTTTATAATTTACGAGTTGATCCAAGCCTAGTGAACGTTTTATTTGCCACGCATCCATTTTTTCCTAGAAAGGATTTAGAGAAATTATTTGAATTATTTTTAGAACATTATCAGTGTATGGCGTTTTATCCTGTATTAGATTCAATGTTAACTCTTTATTCTGGAGGATTTCAAACAGGTTTAGTTATTGAAATTGGAGATAGTATTACCAGAATTGTTCCTATTTATGAAGGGTATAAATTGGATCATGCAATTAAATATTTAGAAACCGGGGGCAGAACCCTTACTCGTTATATGGAAAAGATCTTAGGGGAAACCGGTTACTCAGCCGATTCCTCGATACGTCGAGAATTAGTAAGGGCATTAAAAGAAAAAGCATGTTTTGTTTCTCTCGATTATAAAGAGGATCTAAAAAGGGTTGAACAATATGAAAAACCATATTCACTTCCCGATGGCTCCACTATCACGCTTGGCAAGGAAAGGTTTCAAGTACCTGAATTATTGTTTAATCCAACTCCAGAATTAGAAGAGATTTCGCTGCCAGAAGCAATATTAGACGTAATTGAAATGTGTGATCTTGATATTAGACCCGATCTATTAAATAATATATTTCTATCAGGAGGATCTTCTATGTTTCAAAACATCAAATCCCGAATCTATCAGGAATTGGAAGTGGGATTAGCAAAAAGAAAAAAAAAGAGTCAAACGATTAAAATAATCGCTCCTCGGGAAAGAGTTTTCTCAGTATGGGTTGGTGGTTCCATATTAGCAATGATCCCCGAATTTTCCAAAAACTGGATAACTAGAGCACAATATTTCAAGGACGGAGTACCTGAAGGTTTATTGTAATGCTTATTAATACTGTTCCAATTAATTAAAAATCTGAACACTTTTGTATTACAAGCATATTACAACTCATTAAAAATATTATTCCGATATTATATCATAGAACTAAATTAAATTTAGTGAGTGTGATCATATATGGAAAATCCCGATAATAATGATTTTGTTCAAGCTAAGCTACTTAAAAAGTATTATAGACCTGACTATTCTTATCTTTTTAATAAAATTAAAGATATAAAGACGCCAGTAAAGAATGGAATTTTAATGGAACTATTAGATGGAAATTGGCACTCAGAGTTAGAATTAATTCGCATGGCAAAAAAACAGCAGAAGTATATGGGCGCGGTAACCCTTGGAACTATGGTAAATTCCCTCAATCATGCATTAAAGAATGATTATGTAGAGAAAAAAGTGATGGATGGAAAATTATATTATAAAATTTCTGATAATTATGTTGGGCTAACAAGAGCAGCCTATAATAAATATCGATTTGATAATACGGATTAATTCTTTTTTTACTACCTCTCTTTTAAAATATTAAATAAATTATATCTATCTTATTTTTCCACGCATTTATCATTCATTATTTTAAAATTCTCACAAGCTGAACAAAAACCTTTTCCATTTTTTTCATTTAATCCCTCATTCCAACACTTTGGGCAAAGATAATAAATAAATGATTTGTTATTTTTCCGTAATGAAACCTTGAAAATATTAAAGCCACAAATTCTGCATTGAGATTTTAGTAATATTAATCTTCCTTTTTTAGGTAGCGAAAGATATTTTTTACAGTTCTGATCAACGCAAACTAAAAACCTCTTAGTCTTGAGATTTATGAATTCCATAGGGCTCTTTTGACAAAAAGGACAAGGCGAACTTGTTGAAGCGGGTTTTCTCTGAGATGAGAAGGCATTTAGTGGTTTCATTTTAATACGATCTTTTACTTCATTTTCTAAATTTTTTTTATTTGCGAGGAATTTATCAAAGAGATTTAAAAATAGTGTTTTTACCTCTTTTATAACCTCATCCATTGATTTTACGCCAGTGACAATTAAATTTAGCTTTTCTTCCACCATCCTCGTGAAATTTGGTTCCAAGAATGGAAGCCATACCTTGATTAAACTCTCAATTAAGAATTGCCCTAAATCCGTAATGATGTATTGATACTTCTTTCGATAAATCAACTTTCGGTTTTGTAAGATTCTAATTATTTGGGGTCGGGTTGATTTCGTACCTAAATGATTCTTTTCCATTAGCTTTAATAATGAGGGATCTTGATAACGGGGAGGAGGTTTTGTCATTTTTTTCTCTAAATTTATTTCCTTAATTGGTAAGCTTGTTCCTGAAATTTGAATCTCTGCACTATAATGAGGTTTCAAAAAAGGAGCAATTTCAAGATATCCCTCTTTAATAAGCGAAACAACCCTTGCTTTGAAATTTTCCTCTTTAATTTGAAGCCGTAATTCCTGTTTAGCTTCAAGAGCATCTTCTCCAAATAAAGCTAGATAATGCCGGCTTAATATATTATATACCTTCTGCTGAAGTTCATTTTCAAATCTCTTATCAGTTAATTCCAATGATTCTAATGGTGTTATAGGAGGATGATCACCCTCATCTTTTTTGCCTTTCGAAATGGGGATAATTCTATTCTTAGCAATTAATTGTCTTGTATAACTCCCGCATTGTGAATGGTTCATAAATTTCTTTAGCAAGGTTGAATGGTCAAAATTAGATTTATAAATATCACTTTCTGTCCTTGGATAAGTAATAATTTTATTTAGATATAAACTGTTCATAGCCTTCAATGCTATATCGGCAGAAATTTTCAAATTCCGCGTTAAGAGTACTAATGCTTTTGAAGTATTTAATGGAGATGGTGGAGGTCTTTTGTTAACTTTTTTAGAATTATCGATAATATAGGCTATAGTTTCATTTTTAATCTTTTCATAAATTAATTTTGCTTTTAACCCATTCTCTTTAGAAAACGGATTTAAATCATGTTGAGCCGTGATGGTCCCTTTTTTATGAATTAATATCGCTTCGATAATAAAATAGGGTTCTGGCTCAAAGTCTTTTATTTCCTTTTCTCGCTTATAGATAAGATATAATAAACTAGTCTGAACACGCCCAATTGAAGTGAAACCTACTTTATAAGCGGTTAATAATGGCTTCAACGTATTAGTAAGCTCACGTGTAGCAGAGAATCCAATAATCGCATCAATTACAGCTCTAGCTTCACCTGAAGCCCCCCAATTGAATTTAGGAGAGATGAGATTTTGATATTTTCTAACTACTTCCTCTTTCTGTAGAGAACTAAGCCATAACTGGGAGACTTTAATGTCAGGTTTTACTCTTTTTATATATGGCAAGGCATCAAATAAACCGATATTTACACCTTCTATATCTGCATCAGTACCAATAATGCACTTTTGAGCAATTTTAGCATAATCTTTTAACACTTTTATATAAGTTCCCGCATAATTAATAGGCACTTTCTTTATTGCGTGCTGATCGACGATTATTTCACGGGGTGGAGGATTTTTCCAATCCTTATATTGATCTGTATTCCGATATTCAAGTAAATGTCCTCTTAAGGGGATTACAAATATGTTTTTTGATGGAATTGAATATACATTTATTTTATTTTCCTTGATAACTTTAACAGTTCCTAATGCTTCTGCGATTGCTTGAGCAGCTTTATTTTTCTCAGAAATAATTAATGTAGACATATAATAAAATCTATTTTGCTTTTTTCTATTTATAAATAAATGATTTTTGATACTTTAAACGAAAACAGTTCCATTAATTTCTTAACAATTATAAAAGAAAATTAAATATTTTAGCGATTGTTAATGAGCCACTAATACTTAATTCCCATTTATAGCTGGTAATGTAAAAAAAAACTTGGATCCTTTATTTAATCCTTCACTTGTTACCCAGATTTTACCCATATGAGCCTCGATAATTCCTTTTGCTATATAGAGCCCCAATCCACTTCCTTTTTCGAGTGTAGAAAAGTTTTCAGAGGTTTTTTCTAGAGTAACAAATTTGGTAAATAACTGGCTTATCCCATCTTCCGTTAACCCTTTACCATTATCCTCGATTTTTATTGTATAATAATTATTATCAAGAATTGCTGAAATGTTAATAAATCCTTGTTTTTGTGTAAATTTAATCGCATTAGAAAGCAAGTTGGAAAATACTTGTTGAATCCTAAAGGAATCACCGTTGATCATTATACCTTTATCAACATTAATAATTATTTCCAACTCTTTTTGATTTATCTGAAAATCTAATTCTTGTAAACTACTTTCAATGACTCTAAAAATGTTTACTGGCTTCATTACAAGCTCCATTTTTCTAGCATCAATCTTTAAAACATCTAATAGGCGATTAATGTATTCTTCTAATCTATGGACGTTATTTAAAACCCGATTAAGATCTTCTTTTATTTCTTTTTTTAATTCCTTCTCTCGTAATAGTATTAAATCAACATAACCTCCGACCGAAATCAATGGAGTTTTTAACTCGTGTGCTGCTATACTAATAAAATCAGTCTTTAATCTGTCTAATTCTTTTAATTCTGCATATTGTGTTCTTAATAATTGTTCCGATTGTTTTAACATCTCTTCTGCTTTTTTCTTCTCAGTTATATCTTGAATTATTAGTTGGAAGATAATCTCATCACCTAAACGTATTAATGAAATTTCAGAATCAACCCAACATTCACTTCTATCTTTTTTAAAAATTCTAATCATCTGTGGCTTAAAAATTGGGTCAACATGTTGATTTTTTGAAAGCAAATAACTCATCTTTCTCAATAAGGGCTTAGTTTCTTGAGGATACACACTTAATAAATCCAAATAATTTTTACCAACCAGTTCTTCCTGTTTATATCCAAATATTTCCGAAATTGCATTATTGCATTCTATAATATCTCCTTCAGCATTAAGTAAAATTATGCCATATGGCGAGTTTTCATATAGATGTCGGAATTTCTCTTCAGAATCCCTAAGTTCCTTAGTTTTTTCTTGAATAATTAATTCTTGCTCTTGATTGAGTATTTTTAATTTTTCTTCAGCCAGTTTCCTTTCAGTAATATCTTTCCCAGTTAATATTCCTTTTAGCTTTCCATCTCTATCATGGAATGCTTTTCCCTTCACCTCAACCCATAATAAATTCCCATTTTTATGTCTTATCCTTGTTTCTAATATTCCTTCCCCTCTTTTTAAGCCTTCTGTCAAAACTTTAAGGCTTTCCTTCCTGTCTTGGGGAAATATTAGATTTAAAACAGATTTACCAACCATTTCCTCCTTAGAGTAACCCAAAATTGATAAAAAAGGTCCTTCATTTACGTATTCAAACCTGAGTTTTTGATTTATAATTGAAATCAAATCATAGGCGTTCTCTGTAATGAGGCGGTACATTGCTTCTGATTGCTTTAATTCTTGCTCTAAATTATACTTCTCGGTAATATCTCTTCCTAGTCCAAAAAATCCAATTTTATTTCCATCAGAATCATAAATTAAATCGACTGAATGCTCCATTATAGCTGTTTGTTTCTGTTTATTAAAATATTTGAACATGAGATTTTTCTTTTTTTGCTCTGTTTTATAAACCTCATTATAGCATTTTAGTATTTGTTCCGCATTTTCATTATCTGTCAATTCACGAAAATTTTTACCTAATAACTCTTCTTTTGAATAACCTGATATCGCCCTAAAGGTTTCATTGAAAAATGTAAAGTTACCCTTGAGATCAACTTCAAAATAGCCTTCTTGGATATTTTCAATAATGTCTTTATATTTTCTTTCAGATTTTTTGAACTTTTCTTCTGCCTTAATTCTACTCGAAATATCATTATAACTTACTAAAATACCGATAACTTCTCTTTCTAAATTATGAAGCGGAATTCTATTGACTTCAAAATGCTTCCTTTCGCCGTTAGGAAAATCCCATGATTCAATTTGGTGTTGAGCTTTATTTTCTTTCATAACCTTTCTTTCTTTTTCTTGAACTACAGATCTATATTGTCGCATCCAAGGTAAATCATCAGCTTTTTTCCCTATTATCTCTTGAGGTGATTCAAGCTCATTAATCAGTCCATAATTGAGATTACATCCTATATAATTTAATTCTTTATCCTTCCAATATAGTAATTGGGGAATGTTATCGATTACCTTTCCTAACATTTCTCTGGTGCGTTGTAAGGCCTTTTTCGTAGTCGTCGCTTGCATAAGATTCCAAAATCTAATTTCTGGAAGAGTTTCAGCTAAATCTTTTAATTTTTCTAAACGATTAAATAGCTTCGTCTCGATAGCTTTAAACTCAGTAATATCTTTAAGTTGTAAAAAGAATTTTGGATTTGATGATTCATCAAAGAATTTATTACCCCTAATATCATAATAACTATAGCCTTTTTTATCTTTGATTCGTAATTGCTCATTTGCCATCCCAGTCTCTTTAAGTTTAAAGAAAAACTTATTTAACTTTTTAATATCTTGGAAATGGACAAAGTCTTGGAATTTCTCACCGAGGGAATCATAACCTAATCGTTTTTCATGGATAGGTTTGTTTAAAAATTCACAAATATAATCTTCACTAAGTATATAGATAAGATCATCAAGAGATTCAAATATTACCTTTCCTATATCATATAACTTATTTGAAATGGATGTCATTTTCGCATTACTTCAATTTTTCTAATCTATACTTCATTAATATTAATGCTTATATCCTATTAATAAAAATTAATAGGATTTATGATCTATATTGATACTGAAATTTATTATTTTACGCATCTGTAAACGCAACTTATTTTTTATAATTTAAGCAAGTGAGCAATTTTAATCCTATTAGAGATAAATAGTTATATGAATATTCACTATAGAATATTTGAAGATGTCTTTCATAGAACCATCATTCGAGATTGACGAGAAGGGTCGTGTCATTTGTCAATATCACTCCAATTATTCCTTTTTCGCTATACCCCATAAAAATATACTCCAAGAAAAGCAGATGGAAATTCTTTTAACATGTAAAACATGTCAACATTATCTTAATAATGACTGTTATTTTCCCCGAAAAGAAATCGATAGAATTGAGATAGATAGAACAAAAAGACATTTTTTTATTTGTAAATTCTGTGGAAACTCTATTGATCGTATGTTATCGGTGATACAGAAACTTTATTTAAAGGAGAGATTTAACATCGAAATACCCTTGATTTGTTGTAGCTGTTATGAAAGTCTTAAGAGTCATAAACTCATTAAAAATCTTAAGGTTAAGTCCAATCGCATAAAACTCAACTTATTAATATCAGTATTTGGTATCATCTTCATGTATTTGACAAGAAATTTATTCATTTCAATGCCCGCAATATATATTTCTATTTGGTTCTTAATTATTTTATCGCTAATTAGCTTTTTATTACAATATTTCATGAGTTTAAGCCGATTAAATTCAATGAAAAAAGGAAAGAAGTTTTTTAAACAATATTTCTCAGATAATGAAAAAATCGAATAAATTTAGAAGTAAAAAATTTATAGGTTGACTTTAAAAATATCTTGGATTGATTTTTCTTCTCGTTCTTTATCAATAATAGTCCGCCAATCAGGTTCAATAGTATCGAATGCTTGTTCTGATAAAATTTTCAATTCTTCTACCGGAGAGTTCAAAAAGTAGCTAATAAATGGTAATGCTCTTTTATCTTTGATTTTCTTTAAGCTTTCAATAATGATTATAACTTTTAATTTGTCAAATTGCATTCTATTATTCTTAAAATGATTAATCTCTTCCTTTAATTTTTCTATAATACGTAATGTTGCCTTTGGGTCTCCAATCCTTCCCAATGCTTCAATGATATTATTTAATACCCCAGGATCTCGCTCTGATTGTAAGGCACGACATAGAAGATTTACTGCTCTCGCATCTTTTAAAAGTCCTAATTCTAAGGCTGCATTTGCTCTATTATTCCATCCTTTACCATGAAATAATTGATTTATCAGTGCATTAAATTTTGCATTTCGGCTATTCCAATCCATTTTACTACGTAGAATTAATCCTCAATCTTTTATAATTTATTCATTATAAAATATAAAATATTAAGTGGAATGTATAAAATAATTCAAGAAAAAAATCATTGGTTTAAAATTGATTTCATATGATTGATTCTTTTCTGCAATAATTTTTCTGTACCTACATCTTTTCTATGAAATAACTTACCTGATATACATTTTACTCCCTTTTCAGAAATATCTTCTGCTTTTTCTAAAGTATCTGAAATTCCTAAAACACCCATCGCTCGAGATGTGGTTGTATATACTTGTCCATCTTTTCGGTAAACGGAAGCATAATAATATTTTGCTCCAGTTGATTCAATTCTATTTTTATCGATTTCAATAAGCTGATCTTTTAAAGGAGAAACAGGATAACCTTCGGGTGCTAAGTATTTGCATACAGTAGCATAATTCATGAAATCGATATCTAACTTAAGATTTTCCTCTATAATTCCATAACAAATATCAACGAAATTTGTTTTTAATAGAGGTAATATATTCATTGCCTCTGGATCTCCCAATCGTGCATTGTATTCTATCAATTTAATCCCGTTCCTCGTTTTCATGAACTGCCCATATAAAAATCCCTTATACTTTACTCCCGTTTCCGTTTTAATTGCAGAAACTACTTTTTGCATGTCATTAAGAGATGTTTCAATATCAGCTTTAGTAATAAAAGGCATAAGATGATCTTCCATAGAATAGCTGCCCATTCCTCCAGTGTTAGGTCCCTCATCACCTTCATAGGCTCTTTTATGATCTTGAACCAAGGGCGTTCCAATTACCTTTTTTCCATCACAAAATGTTTGAAGTGTAAATTCCTCTCCTTCACATTTTTCCTCTAATAAAAATGAGTTACCTTTAGCGATTAATTCCTTGCAATAGTTAATAATATCATTCATAGATAAAAGATGATCTCCATATACTTTAACACCTTTACCACCTGTTAGACCATCAGGTTTAACAACAATATTTTCCTCGCCCATTTGATTAAGGTAATCTTCTACTCCTTTCAAAGAATCGAATCCTTTACTTTGAACATTTGATTTGATATTATATTTATCTAATAGGTTTCGCATAAATATTTTTGAGCCCTCAATTTGAGCTGCCTCAATTTTCGGTCCTATGCACGGAATCTCACTTTTTTCTAAAGCATCTACTATCCCTACTACTAAAGGAGCTTCTGGACCAATAACTGCAAAATCTATATTTTGCTGTTTAGCAAAGGATATAATTTCTTTAAAATCGGTCTCTGAATGAATTTTCATCTTTCCTTGACTCAAGTCCTCTAAACCAGCATTTTTAAAGCTCATAAATGCCCATAAATTCGCCCCACTTTCTACTAAAGCTTCAGCAATGACATGTTCTCGGGCTCCATGACCAATAATTAATACATTAACCATCCTTTTTCACCTACTTAAAATGAAAATAATTTGGGTTACAAAGTAAAATAAATAATTTGAAATAAGTAAGATTCGAAAGTATTTTTAACCTTTTTATTAATACTCAATTATCTCTTAAAATTGAATGACAAAATAAAGGGAAATAGATGAATATTATTAAGAAGATAATAGATTTATTTTAAATGAAAGAGTTTCCAAATTCCCCACCATCAATGTTACAAATATATGTTCCATAGCCATAATTTCTGCCTGTCCCTTGCTAATAAGTATGAGAAAATAAAATTTTAAAAAAAAGTAATTACATATTTCATTAACTTCCAGATTGCACTTGATCTAGTGATTTCGTGAAGTTGCTCTCTAAGACATCAAAAATATTATTCCAAAGTAATTGTTTCGCCTTTTTACCACTCTTTTCATAATCAATTTTGACTATTAATCCATCTGGTTCATCAATTATCTGAAATCTCCCAATAAATTGCTTACCTGAAACGATTGTAAAGATATTGGACGCTTCATCAGTAACAGTTGATTGATCTCCAATAAATTTAAACATTCGCCTACCCCTTAATGCATTGAGGTAAGCTTCTACCGCTGACTTTGTAGTTTCTATAACAAGATTAATCTGCCAATCTTGGTGACATTTTATTGTTTTTGGCATATTATTATCTATACAAATTGTCTATATAAGGTTTTTACCTAGGCGGTTTTTATGACTTAAATGTCAGTAATAACTAAAAAAAATATTTATCTGTATTCTATGTCAATGAAATCGTTATTCTAAAGGTTTGGTTAATTGGTCTTCTAATATATTAAAATAACCTTCCCATAATGACTTATTCATATAACTATTCACATCATATTGAATTTTAACTGAGTATCTCTCTTCTGAACCCTTTAATATTTTAGCTAAACCGCTGAATGATGCACCTGCTGAAATTTGAAGATCATTTGGAGGAACTTCCTCAAAATAGGTATTTTCTCCTAAATTAAATATTCTTTGTTCTCTCATAATATTAAGAAAATTCTCTAAAGATGCTTTAATAGCAATTCTAATCTTTTGAGGATCCCAAAAGGGGTCACAATTAATTGTCTTTATCATTATTACTCACTATAATTTATTATTAAAAAAAGTATTTTAATAAGGTCAGAGTTTATAATTATTTTTTTATTAATTTTTGAATGGATTTAAGCCCCGGATTTGAGAAAACAATTCTAAATTGTTTAACTATGCCAATCCATACAGACCTAGCTATGTCACTCCGCTCCTCCCATTTAATTTGAAGCATCTTTTTCTTCTTACTTTTTTCTAATATTTGAAACGTTGCTTTTATTGGAGAACCAGATGAGATTGTAAAAGTATTTGAATCGAGTTCTTCATAAACGACTTTTATACGTTGCCAATTAAGTGAATCTCGAAATTCATTAAAAAAACCTTCGGTAAAACCTTTAATAAAACTCTTTATATCGTTATTAGTCCATTTTGGATGGCAGTCAATATCCTCAGTTACCACGCCAATATCTTTAGAAAGAAGTGCCTTTTGTGTTCCCGAAGTTTGTTGATTATTCAATTTAATGTACTCTAATATTGAGGATTTAGCTTCAACATCTCCAATCTCTTCTGCTATGATAAGTGCTTCATTGAATAACCTGGAGGCTTCCTGGGTATTCCCTTGGATTCGCCTTAGATTACCGATATTAAGGAGACAAGATGAATTTAAGCTTCTATCACCTAATTGTTTTGAGATTTTTAAAGCTTCATTATATCGTTTTTCTGCTTCTAAATAGTTTCTCTGACTGACATACATAGTTCCACTGTTGTTCAATATTAAACCACGAGCATTTATATCTCCAATTTGATTGGCAATATCTAATGCCTCTTCATAATATTTCAACGCTTCAGGAAAGCGATCCTGTGTCCGATAAATATCTCCGACATTATTTAAATTAACCATCGTGCCATGCAAATTACCATTTTGCCTAAGAATCCTCGCAGCGTCCTTATAATAATTAATGGCAGCTGGATAGTCTCTTCTGCTCGAATAAACGGTTGCTAAATTATTAAAGATAGTGGATTTAATATTTATTCCAAATATACTACCTAAATTTTTAGCCAGTTCCAATGCATTTTCTAAATTAGTTAGAGCATCAGCATAATTTCCTATTGAATGATAAAGTTCTCCAATATTATTCAGAGTAAGTATTTTCCAGTTCTTATCATCTGTATCTTCAGCAACGCGAAGTAACTTTTTGAGACAAGGTAAAGCATTATCATATAAATCCTTATCAATATATATTTTGTAAGGTATATAGAATTTTAAAGCGTCCTCTACATCAGGATAAATTCTATTGAGATAAGCGGTCGGTTGTAAGGAAAAGTCTTCTACACTTAGCTTTGGTTTGGATTCAATTAACTCTTCGGCTAGAGTGGATGTATTGACATTAACTAAATAAACATGTTCAGTATTTCGAGCCTGCCATATTTTTAAGAGGATCTGGACTACTTTTTTCAAATTCAAATCCAGTTTATTTAATGATTGAGAAGTATTCTCATTAATCTCATAAATCTGCTCATTTCCCATTTTGATGTCATTTGAATAGTTAATCCAAATCACATTCTTTAATTGTCTTAACACTGCTAATGTAGGAACTATGTCAAAGTCATCGCTACCTGAATATCCAATAACAACTAATGAACGTTCTTTAGTGATGTTTTCAAATGCAGGTTGTTTAAATGATTCAAGTTGAAAAACGTTTTCTGCTTCTTTATTTGAACCAAAAGCCTGAATTGTAGCTATTAAAGAATCTTTTGTGGATTGTTTAGTTATTAAGTTCGTAGGAGAGCCATGAACTTTATAAACTAGCTTCTTTCCTTGATTTAGTAACTCATAAGGGTCAGTATATCTTTCAAAATCTTCTCTAGTTATTATCGGAACAATATCTCCTAAAGGTATACCTGAATGATTTAGGGCATATTCAATCAAATGATCGAAATTAGTGGTCATTACAAAATGACCTTTTATTAACATATCAGCTAAGAAAAAATGTTGAATATTTGGTTTATCGCACATTCCATAGAAATCAATGAGTTCAAGCGTGGGATCTAATTGATCTCGTATAATCTCAACGAGGGTTTCAAATCGCAATTGTCCCGATTTCATAAGCTCAATAATACCTTTCCACTCTGATTGATGGCATGTATGTTCAATTAAGGCTTCCATCATCGCAAAACCAGCAGGAAGGTTAGAAGGACTGTCAATAGAACATCCAGCGCCTACCAAAAATGTGAATTTATCAATTTCATTAAAAAAATCATTAATTTTTAGGTTTGTTAGTTTCATATCAGATTTCAAATTGAATTTTGAAATGAATTATAAAATCCCAGTATATATCAGACTATAATATTATTTTCGCTTAAAAATATTATTCTATATTTCTAGAGAAAACACTCTGGCGTCATTTTAATTAGTGATGAAAGCAGTAAACAATAAAAATAAAGATTAGAGGTATTTATTTTAATTTAGTGCCACATTTAGCACAGAATTTTGCATCTATGGGAAGCTCGGTGCCGCATTTTGTACAAAACTTAGTATCCTTTCCATCCTTTTTAGATTCCTCCAATTTTTGTTGAATACTTGAGCCACAATGGGGACAAAAAGACGCATCATCGTCAATTAATTCGTGACAGTAAGGACAGTTGATTTTCTGCATTACTTTAGTAGCGTTTGGTGTTGTTGGAGGTTTTGATAATAATGGAGTCACAGCAACGTTCCCTACCCTTACCTCGAAAGGGATATCGATTATTGGTCTTGTTTTACTAGTGAGAGAGGCAGTAAATTGAAATATTCCTTCTTCTTTTGGAATAATACTATATAGGCGTCTTTTGGATTGTCCAGCCGGTACACCTCCATACCATTCAGATTTCACAAGCATTTTAACTTCGGGAGGACCTTCAATTCTTATTTTTGCTTGAGGTAAATAATTTGGACTCGCATTGAATAAATCAATGAAAAATTCCTTTTTCTTATTTGGAAATGCATATACCGCTTCTGCATCATTTTTTAATTTTATTATAATATTAGATTGCGACATGATGAATATATCAGAAATTTTTATATAAAAGGTTTTTTTAAACAACCTATTTAATTATAATAAAATTTCTATTTATTTTATAATATTAGTAGTCCAATAATTCTTAAATGAAACCTATTAATGATATATATCATTTAACGAAGTAATATTACAGACAAAATTTATTGAACAAAATTGTCAGTCGAACAATATAATAAAGCCGCACGTATTATAATTAAGGCGGGTTCACTTCCTTTTCCTATTAATGAGACTTTAATTAGTATCATTAAACAAATGATTAATGAAGATGAATTAGCCTTGGTTGAAGCCTTTAGAAGAAAGGTTTCCCAAACTCTTGAAGAATTAAGAAAAAGTAGCAAGATGCCTGATGATCAAATTTTTCGTCTTGTCAAATCATTAGCAAAGAAAGGTTATATCTTTAATCAACCAAATTCTGAAGGGATTATGGTATATCGATTAATGCCTTTAGTAATGGTTGGTGCTTTTGAATACACATTCATGGGAAAAATTCAGCATACCGCAGATGAAAAAGCTCTTGCTGAGTTATTTGCTAGTTATTTTGATGAGGTTGAAGATTTTATACAAATGAATTATGACTCTATCATTCCGATCTTCGAAAAAATGCGCCCTTTTGACAGGACATTACCCCTTTTAGAAAAAAACATATCGGGAGATGAAGTTCAGATTATCGTTAATGAGAATTTAGAAGTTCCCGAAGAAGACATTATTCCGACCCAAAGAATAGAAGATTTGATACTAAAATTTGATGATATTGCCGTGGGTCATTGTTTCTGCCGAAATCACAAAGATTTACTAGGAGAGCCATGTAAGCAGACTCAATTAAGAGAAAATTGTTTTACTTTCGGGAAATCAGCTAGATTCGTTTCCGAACAAGGATTTGCTAGATTAGTTTCGAAAGAGGAGGCCTTAAAAATAATGAAGCAGTCTGAACAAGATGGTTTGGTTCATAAGGCATTTCATCCACATTCAGATATTCAAAAAGCCGAAACAAGTGTATGTAACTGTTGCAAATGTTGTTGTGGAACGCTCGATTGGTGGAGGGGTGGAATGACAGCAATGATAAATTCCACAAATTATCTCTCTTCTATTGATGAGGATCTTTGTACTGGATGTGGTATTTGTGTAGAAAAGTGTTCTGTAGAGGCAATTCATTTGAATACTGAAAATATTGCAGAAGTAAATGAGAAAATTTGCATTGGTTGTGGTGTTTGTGCACATTTCTGCCCTGAAAATGCTATTAGATTAATTGAGGGTATGAGAAGAGTCTATGTTCCTCCTCCAAAATTAAATTAATTTTTCTTATTCAATTAGTATTTTAGATTTAAACATTTCAATAGTGTCAGTTATTTCTTTTAATCGAATTTTAAATTCTTTGGGGTCTACTTTTTTCAGTTTTTCAAAATTAGCTATGATATCTTTAAATTCTTCTACCCAAATTTTCATTAAAATTTCATTTTCCCTTCCATTAATTTTTTCATGAACTTTTTTAATTACGATTTTTTCTATTTTATCTAAAAGCTTTTTCTCATTTACCGTATAAGAGATTTTGAGAACATCTTGCTGATTTTTAATATGCTCTAAGTCCTCTAAAACATTGGTTTTATGTTGATAAAACTCATTATTGAATTTTTTAATCATGTCCATTATGATTTCCTCTTGGGTTTTTATTGTCTCTTCTATTCGCTGGAGCATTTCTTTTTGATTCTTAGCCACTTCTTCTTTTAAATCTTTTATTTTGATTTCAAGTTGTTTTATTTGTTCTTTAAAATTATTCTGAACATTAATCTCATCATTATCAGTTTTTTCCGTTTTTGGAATTTTATTTCACCTCAATTTAGTCGTTTTTATACGAATCTAATCCTTTTTTTCTCAAGTTAAAGAGTGAATTCAGTTTGAGCTCAAAATCATCTTTTATTCCATTGAGTTCATCATTAACAAGATCGATTCTGTTAATTAAATAATCAATTGGAGTACTCTTTAAACTTAAAATTAACTCTTGAACCGAATTTAAATTATTATAAAATAATTTCATTACATTCGATTTAATTTTATCAACAATAAAAAACTCTTCAGGAAAACTAATAGTAGGCTCTAATTCTTTTTTCCTAATTTCTTCTTTTCTATCCTTTGTTTTTATTACTCTTTTAACTATTTGAGGACTAATTTTTTGATATATACTCGTAGAGTCTACTTCATCTAAATTAATTAGTAAGTTATACAAATTTTCTTCATTTTTTCCTAAATTATGTAAAAATTCTTCGCTTAATCCTTGGATCTGTTGTTTTTTGCTTTCATTTTCCAATTTTTTGAGAAATTCAAAGATTATTAATTCAAATGCTTCTGTAAGATTATCGCGAGTTTTTGCTGATACAAAAATTATTGGTATACCCTCAATTCCATATTGTCTAATATTATTGAGTAAAATATCAGAATCTTCGGGTTTTATAAGATCCGATTTATTTCCAATTAAAAATCGAATAGAATCTGGAGATAATTTATTTAACGATTTTAAATAGGTCTTTTTTAATTCTACAAGAGTTTCTTTTAAATTAGATAAATCAAATACAAGAAATACTATATCCAAATTACTGAAGTATGCGGGATTGAGAGGATTAAAACTTTTTTGTCCACCCACATCCCAAATATTAATTCTAATTTGATAATTTTCTAATTGATATTCTTTTCTGACAATATTAGATCCAATTGTAGGGATATAGATATCGGGAAACTCCTTATTGAGGAACAAGTTCACCATTGAAGTTTTACCAGAAGACCAAAGCCCTAGTATACCAAGTTTAATGTTGATTTCTGAAACAAACATAATTAATTTTAATTAAAGCATTAATAATTTAATAAACTATAAAAGGATATATATATAAATCTGAGTTTGAATTCTCAAATCTTTAAAAAAATATTATAAATCATGTTTATTTGTAATATTTAAAATGTATATACCAATTAGAAAAGTATAAACTAAATATGGCACTTGAAACAAGGAATTTAGATAATTTTCTTGATGAATATGAAGAGGACTTAGAGGAGAACACATTTCAAGATCTAAAGTTTCAAAATATTTTTAAAAAATACAAAACCATAACTGCATTAAAAAATGTTTCTCTAGAGATAAAAAGGGGGGATATATTTGGCTATATAGGTCCTAATGGTGCTGGGAAAACTACAACTATTAAGATTATGGTAGGATTAATCAAGGACTATTCAGGAAATTATTTAATAAACAGTAAATTAATATCAAAAAAGCAGAATAACTTATTTAAAATATTAGGTTATCATCCACAAGATACAGGATTTCAAACTTGGCGAACAGTCAATCATGCCTTATATACGTTTGGAAGGCTTTCAGGGATAGATAAAATCAAACTTAAAAATAGAATCGATTCCCTGTTAAGCTTCGTGGGTCTTTATGAGTTTAAAGAAAAAAAAGTTAAACATCTTTCAAGTGGCATGATCCAGAAACTTCGCTTAGCACAAGCTCTATTGAATTTACCTAAAATACTTATTTTAGATGAACCGCTCTCTGGCTTAGATCCTGCTAGCAGATTTCAGATTAAATCGCTTATAAAGGCTTTAGCTAAGAAAGAAATTACAATTTTGTTTTCATCCCACATCCTTAATGATGTAGAAGATATTGCAAATAAAATAGGGATTTTAAACCAGGGTGAAATTATGAAGATTGGGACTCCCACTGAATTGCAGGAACAATTCCAAGTAGGAAAAATTATCGAAATAATTTATGCTAAAGAGGGACACATTTGTAAAGATTTAGAAAATATTGAAGAAATCGAGAAAATTGAAGTAGCGTCCAACCTAAAACAATTGCTTTATTTACATCCTGAAGCAGATCTTGATGAAATTTCCCATAAAATTTTAGGAAGTATTTTTCAACAAAAATGTTATATCAGAAGCTTCAGATTTTTAAAACCATCTCTTGAAAAAGTTTATTTAAATTATATAAGTGGTGATATGCATTGAAATTCTTTATACTATTTTTCGATGAATTGCGTGGGTTTTATAAATCCAAAGTTATGATTGTATTATGGGTTGGTCTACCTATATTGACTATTCTTATGCATTTTTTTCAGCCTGATATGGAGGAATTCCCCTTTTCCGTTCTTGTATCAATTGTAGTTTCAACAATAGGGGGAACCCTTGCTTCTGCAATGCTTAGTACTTCATTAACGAGTGAAATCACTCAGAAAGTATATGATTTATTCCTTATTAGACCTATAAACCGCATAACTATTTTAATTGCAAAGTTTATAGCTGTATATTTTTGTTTGGTCATTGCTATTATCATCTCTCTAACTTTAGGGTTAATTATTGATTATATAACGATTGGTGGGTTAACAGAGGGGGTGATAATTACTCTTTTTGAATCTTTAGCTATAAGTTTAGCGGCAATTGCAATCTCATGTTCGATTGGGCTGTTATTTGGGATTACCATTTCTTCGGTTCCTGTTGCAGCAATTTTATCTGTATATCTTGGTAATCAACTCTCGGCACTTTCCATTTTACCAGTATTATTTATTAATATCATAAACCCGTTTATTTTTGCAGCTGTTATAGGAATCGCGATTCCTATATCCTTACTTTCAATTTCATCATTTTTATTCATACGCAAGGAATTCTAAATATATTTGAAAAATTTTATTACCTAATAGAATTAATAATTTTTCAGCATACCTTTTAGTATCTAAATTCATCAATATTCAATTTTTAAATTTAAAAAAATAAAAAAGAGTTAAATTTTGTAGATTGGATAAAATTTATTCTCAATATATTCTATAAAGTAATCGGGGTTTAAATCCTCATTAGTTATTCTTTTTACTAAGTCTCGTGGTTGATATATCTTTCCATGTTGATGTACATTTTCTCTTAGGTAGGCTAAAATGTTTGTAAAATCTCCTTTTTTGTAGTCTTCAGGTAAAGAAGGGTGTTTTCTCAAAGCATCTGAATAAATTTGTGCGCCATATAGATTCCCTAGTGCATATGTAGGGAAATAGCCGAAGGCTCCACCAGACCAATGAACATCTTGAAGCATTCCATCAGAATCTTTCATAACCTGAAGGCCAAATAGTTTTTCGAACTTTTCATTCCAAATTGTCGGGATCTCTGCACTCTCAATTTTACCTTCAATGATGTCATGCTCGATTTCAAATCGAAGGATTATATGTAAAGCATAAGTAACTTCATCAGCCTCAACTCGGATGAATGAAGGTTGTACAGTATTAATAGCTCGGTGAAATTCATCTAAATTAACATCTTTCAATGTATCTTTAAAATAATTATTTTTAAGAATTGGAAAGAAATGAGTCCAAAATTCTTTACTTCTCCCGATTATATTCTCATACATCCGTGATTGGGATTCGTGGATTCCCATTGATGCTCCATCAGCCAATATTGTATCGTGAATTTCTTTTTTAAAGCCCATTTCATAAAGAGCATGACCACATTCATGAATTGAACCGAATATACCTGGGGAGAAGAAATTTTCATTTATTCGAGTAGTTATTCGAGTATCAGTTGAAGATAATGTTGTCGTAAAAGGATGTACTGATTTATCTTGTCGTCCGAAATTAGTATCAAATTGTAGTTTCTTTACAACCTCAACACTAAAATCCCATTGCTTTTTAGGATCATATTTTCGAGTCAGTATTGAAAAGTTTGGTTTATCATTAGAAGAAGTTAACTTATCTATAATACTTACGAGTCTCGGTTTCAATCCATCAAAAACAGATTTAATCCAGCTATAAGTAGCACCCGGTTCATATAAATCTATTAATGTGGAATATAATGTAGGTCCAGTATCCAATTTTTTTGCTACTTCGATTTCAAGCTCAATCATTTTTGAAAGTAACGGCTCAAATATAGAAAAATCACTCTTTTCTTTTGCCTTTTCCCAAGCTTGATGACTTAATATACTTGTTTTCGCTATTTCTATAACGAGTTCTGTAGGGATTTTTACTTCATGATCATATAGTCTTCTTGCTTCTCTTACCATAGCAGAGTCTATTGTATCTAAATCAGATATTTTTTCACATTCTGAAATTAGTTTACCAATTTTTTCAGAAATTAGCTTTTCATGGGTAATCTTTTCCATAATTGAAACTTGCTCTGATCGTCCTTTATATGAACCTGGAGGTAAATTGACTTGGGTATCCCACCCTAATAGAGCTGTGATATACTGAAGTCGTCTAATTTCAGTGAACTCTTCTTTTAATTGATTAATTGCATTCATCATACTTCTTTTGAATTAATTATTAGAAAATTTAATATTAATTAATTTAAAGAGTTATTATTAAATTTATTAAATTTCGAAAGTTATTTAATATTAAATCAATCGTGCTATAACGATCGTGAGAAAACTCTCAATCTAAAGAGAAAATTGATCATAACATTGGTGATTTAACTTGACCATTCCAATATTTCTTTTCATAGCAATAATTCCCGCTATTCTATTATTGGCTGGAGCATTATTAATGCTGGTGGTAAAAACTTATGAAATTCGTAAAACTATTCACTTAATTTTATCATCTGTAAATCTAATCATAACTTTAATACTTATCGTACTTAATCTTCTTTTTCCCCATCAAGAATCCATATTCAATATTCTCTTTTCCTCAAATCAATATATCCTAATGGGAATTATTTTCCTCTTTCAAGTCATTTTTTCAATTTTTATCAAGTTTACTTCAGAAGAGTATCCAAATGCCTATTTATTTGATACATTTTCATTACTGATTTTTTTATCACTTATAGGTATGGTTATCAGTATCAATTTCTTAACTTTAATCGCATTTTTTATCTTGACCTCAATGCTGGTAGGGATGATTTTTTATTTTGGAGAGTTTAAGAAAGAGTTTAACCTATTAAAGACTTATTTCTTAGCTTGTGTTCTAAGCATTATCCTACTCATATTAGCAGCATTAATCTATTACTTTAATACCGGCACAATACAGATTTATAATATCGGGGCTATTATAACATCCGATATCGCTGGTACTATCGTAGCGATATTGTTAATACTTGGAATGGGCATAGCATGCGGATTTTTTCCCTTTTATGTTTTTCATCTTAAACTGTATTTTCAGGAAATTAATTTTTTCCATTTAATCATTTATATGGCTTTTAATTTCATAACATTAGTTAGCATTATACGAATATTGCATGCTATTAGTCTGCTTAATTTTATTACTATTTTTATAAGTTTAATTTTTTCAGGTACAGGTATAGTCATCGCTATTTATTATATTATTTTGGAGTTATATACATCTCAAGATGGATTTACTTATTCAACTAAAAAGATAATAGGTTATAGCATAATAAGTGACTCTAATCTAGTTCTATTTTTATTCATGATTTTTTCTCTGTTCCCTGAGTCTTATAGTGGTGATATGCTAAATTTATTAGGTTTTCTATATGCAAATTTAATCATTATTAAGTTATTACTGTCTTATTCATTTCTACAAGTAGCGAATGTATCTTATGAAGATAATGTGAGGTTCTTAGGTAATTTTTGGAAAAATAACAAATTTTTTGGATTGTTATTATTTCTCTCTGGTGTATTATTGATATTTCCAGTTAGTTTAATCTTTATTTATTTTATCCTTTTCTATTTTGAGGTTGCATTCCTCTTGATTAATTCGCTGATAAGCTTGGTGTATATTATCGCAATAAGTTTTTTTATAATCTCAGTTCTAATAAATCTTCTCTACACATCTCACTTTTTTATTCAGGTTTACATAAGTAAAAACAGTTCCTATTTAGAGAAAGATTCAACACCAAAATTAAAATATAAATTTGTGAATTTAATTGCAATATTATTAATCATTTTCCTGATAGGAAACACAATAATGTATGTTTTTTTACCAAATTACTATAGAATGTTAATTTCTATCTTTTAATGTTTAAATTTGAATGTATTTATAGATTCTCTTGATTGACAAAAATTTTCGCCGCGGTTTCAACATCCTCTATGGTTAATGGCCTATCGAGCGTTTTCTTTAATTCTTTTATAAGATGTTCACATAAATTTAAGCTAAGAGAGCTTCCATTTTTTATAATAAGAGTTTGTAATTTTTTAGGAAATTCCGAACTCGAGATCTCCTTTTCAATAGAAAGCTCTTTCTCTTCGGGAGCTTTTAGTTTTATATCGAAACTAATATCCTCTGGTTCTAAGAACTCCTTTTTTTCCGCCTCTTCTTTATCCTCTTGAGTAAACAAGGTAAGGTTTTCTAATTTCTTTTTCTTATATGTACCCTCAAGAGGCATTTCAATAAAACCTTTTTTGGGAGGAACTGGTTTTATTAATTCTTGTGGGCCTTCACTAGGAAGTGGTTTGACACTAACTTTTTGATGGAATTTAATTTGGTTTGGAATCTCAAATTTAAGCTTAATTCCTTGTTGACGTCTAAATTTTTTATCTTTTTCTAGTTTTTCAGTAAGTTGCTCAACTTTATCTTTAAATCCGGAGATATAAAGAAAGTCTTGATATTCATTACAAATCTTGATTAATTCTTTGTATTTTGCTATTGCTAATACATAATTTCTATCATTTTCTATTTGTTCAGCTTCTTTGATTAAAATGTTAAATTTATCTGGTAATCCTTTTTTTAACCTTAAGCTTTGCCCGATGAGTTCTTTTAGTTTTTGTTCAGCATCAGTTTGTTTCAAAGATATCGTTTGATATTTACCTATTTTTAATAAATTAGAAGTTAGTTTTATTTCCTCTTCATTAATTAAATCAGCCTTATTCCCTAGAATTAAAAGTCTTGAAAGCTTACTTTCTTGATTATATAACTGTAAAAAATGTTCTATTACCTTCAAATTATAGTCTGAGATATCAAATAGGAGTATTATTAAATCTGAGCCTTTTATGAATTTGCCCCATAATCCATGATAATTTTCAGGTAATTGAAAATCCCATAAATCAAATTGAAGTTTATTTAAATTAAAAAGAGATACTTTTGCAAAATCTGCAATATCACGTTCTTCATTATCTTTAAGTAATTGATAAAGAGAAGTCTTTCCAGATTTGTAGGGTCCCATGAGTGCTATTTTTGAATGCATTTCATGTTGGATTTTATTTAGAAAATCAAGAAATTCATTTGAAGATAATATGGAATGCTCAATAGAACCAATGTTCGGAAAAAGAGATTGGAATTTGTCAATTGTTTTAATAAGGATCTTTTCAATATAGTCCTTATTGTCTATTAAATCGGTTATGAATATAAATATTAAATTATCCTTGCTTCGATGAAATATTTGAAAATTGGAGCCAGGAAATTGAAATGTTTTACCTGGCATTGGCATCTCAAGAAAAGAACCAAGAACTTTTTTAACATTACTTACCTCTTCATCTCCAACGGCCATTGCATATGTATGAGTAAATAATAACTCACTTTTGAGAAAAACGTGAAGTTGTCTTAACATTTTTATCTTTCTGCTTTCTTATTAGGAACGCTATTAATATTCTTAATAAAAATATAAAAAACACTTATTAATATATTTTGTTTACAAAATTCGAAATTATAAATGATAATAAAATAATTTATGAAATGAAAAATTAGTAATTACAATTAGATCAGATCAATACTAATGTATATAGTAAAGAAAAAAAATTTCAAGAAATGCCGTTAACCCCTGAACACATTGATAAGTTTATTACATCGGAATCAGACTCGAAAACTAAAGATGAATTGCTAGAATTATTAAATAACCGAATTAAAAAGTTATGCTTTGAAGAATGTGAGCGTGATAGAATTTTATGCACACTCTCTCCAATGTGTTCTAAAAGATTTTTGCTCAAACTTAGAATATTGAATGGATTAAGTCTTGAAGATCAACCGAAATTTTGTTATAGTGTTCACAAAAATATTATTCAACGTGATTTTCGAAATAAAACGGTAATTTATAAACCATTTGATACGTATTTGTATTTAATAGACTTTGTAGACGTGTTTTTTCATGGAGATTATAGAAAATTAAATAAATTTTTATCGAAAGGGGATTTTAAGGCAGCTACTGATATTTTTAAAGATCGAATAAATAATCGAGATGAAGATTTTCAATATTTCTTGACTAATAAAATAAATTATTTGATTTTTAAATTTGAAGAAAAGATACACATTATCTTTTTAAATGAAAAGTATGCTTTATGTAATGCCAATAGGGAGATGATCGCCAACTTAGAAATATTAAAAGGTTTAACAGATTTATTCACCTCTCTATACTTTCCAGAAATTGAGCGAAATCTTATTCCAGATGATTGTGTTGAAATTAAAACTTATATTCCTAAAGATATATTAAACAGAACAAGCCAAGAACCACCTGAAAATGATGATAATAAGAAGGATCAATATTTATGGAATACTTTTGCTAATGATTTGGATGCTTTGAGTCAATTTTGTAAAGAGATTAATTTATATATCGATAAAAAGGAAAACCTAAAAATTAGATTACATATCGATGTAAAAAATGGCATTAGATATCGAGACTTGCGTTTAGTGTTTAATATTTTATTTCGTTTATATAATGATTTTTATATAATTTGGATTTAAATTATGAAGGAGAGAAAAAATTGAGTGAAAAACAACAAGAAAATCCTGAAATAAGTAAAATAAAAGATTTCATGAAAGATGAGAGATTTGATGATGTCGTAAATATTATCGCACTTTATCTAGGAGACGCGACGGATGAAGATTACTTAGATCGTCTTGAAGACATCATTGAGACGCTTATGCTCTTACATGGAGGTAGAACGGTTCTTCGTTTCTTAATTGAGCGTTTAATCATTGATATTCCTTCCTTGCTAGAAAATTTATCAAAAAGAGACTCAGTTCTTCGTTATTCGTTTCTACTATTACTTAAATCAATGTGTGAAGATGAATGTGACTTATTTTTACCTTATAGTAAAGATTTATTAAATTCTGACGATCCCAATGTAAGGGAGGCCGATCTTCAACTCTTAATTTTTATAGCAGGGGGAGAATTGAACATTGAAGATGATGATTTGATTAAAGCGATTACGGAAAAATTAAGTGATGAAAAGGATTTCGTAGTGAAAAAAGCTATTCAAGCATTAACTGCTATAGGTAAAGATAAACCATCATTAATAACAAAAATAATTTCTAATTACGTTAAAGAATTCCCGGAAGATAAGGAACTAAAAGAAAATGCGGATAAGATTTTAAAATCTATAGTTTCTGTCGATGGTATAGAAGATATAGTAGAAGAAGAATCCGACTTAGAACAGGAAGAAACGGAAATCACTGATAAAGAATTAGAGTTAAAAAAGAAAAAAATTGCAATTCAAAAGAAAAAATTAGAATTGGAAGAAAAAGAAAAGCAACTTGAAGAACAATTTATTCAAGAAAAAGAAAAAGCATTGAAAATAAAAGAAGATATTATTGATCATGAAATAGAAAAACCTGCGAAAAGAGAAGAGTTACCAAAGAAAATTAAAAAAATAATAAAAAAGGAAGAATCTGATATCTTAGATAAAGAGATAGAGCTTAAAAAGAAGGATTTCGAACTGAAAAAGAAGAAACTTGAACTAGAATTACGAGAAAAAGAAATTGAAGAAAAAGCAATTGAGAAGAAGGAAGAAGCGTTAAAAATAAAAGAAGAACTAATAGAAAAGGAAAATGAATTATCTCGAGTCGAATTAGAATTAAAAGAAAAGCAAATTAAACAAAAAGAAAAAGAATTATTAGAAGGTGAATTAGAGAGAGCCGAAGAATTTTTTGAAGAAAAAGATAAAAAAGAAGAAGAGAATGACTAATTCTTTCTATTCTTTTAGAATTACTATTTATTTAACGCCAATAACAGCAATCCATCCTTTTTTTCTTTCTTCAAAAATTTGAATATTAATAAATCCAGCTTTAGTTAAGAAGTCTTCATATTCTTTGGGTGAATGTATATGAAAATTTCCCAATATTGACCATTTTTCAGCTTTTTTCCTTTTCTTCGTGTTATCGCAAAGATATCCTTCATTAACAAGGATTAATTTTCCTTTTGGTTTAAGAACTCTATATATTTCATTCAAGTCTTTAATTAAATCTGGCCAAAAATAGTATGATTCAAAACCAGTGACTAAATTAAAGAAATTATTATTAAAAGGTAATGAAGATACTGAGGCTTTTTGTATCTCTATAATTCCATTATCAATTTGATTTTTATTTATTTTCTTGCTTATGTTTACTGAAGTCTCTGAGGAATCAATTCCATAAACCTTTCCATCTTTTATCATCTCTCCAAACCTATGGAGATTTCCTCCTCCTCCACACCCAATATCCAGAATAAAATAATCTGGCTTGATCAAAATCTTAGATATACCCCATTTAGCTAATTTAGCATGCCCCTTATTCATTCCTCTAGCGATAAAGCGCCCTAATTTCCCGCTTGGATTTCTAACTTGAGCCACTAACTTTTTTTTTAAACCCATTTTAAATTCATTTTTAAAATTTATTAATTTACAGAAAAGATATTCATTCTCTTATCTTTAAAATATTAAATGGAAAATATCTGCCTACCTTTTCCCTATAATCCCTATATTCATTACCAAACTTTTTAGCAAGATATCTTTCTTCATCTCTTACTTTAGAATCAAAAGTTAATATATTTATTATTAGGAAGATTAATGATAATACGGTTGGGATAATCAGAAAACTTCCAAGCAGAAGAAAATATACTCCTACTACTATAGGATTTCTCATTAACCTATAAACTCCTGTAGTATTTAATGAAATATTTTCTTTTGGAAGTTCAATCCTAAAATTAGTTCCAAGTGAGAGAGTCCCCCATAAATCTAATAATAAACCTAAACTAACAATAATCATTCCCATGATAACAAAAAAATCTGAAATTAAAACATCTAATCCTAAAAAGAGTAAGATTTCTTCATCCATTATAATATATAGAATAATGTATGTAAGCCATGTGAAAATTGTATAAGGAGTCAATTTGGTTAGAAATGAAGCACTTTCATGTGTTCCATGAGGATCATATCCTTTCTTCTTTATTATTATCATTGGGACAAACATTCCAACAAGAAAGGAAAGGATAACAATGAGAAAAAATATCTTAATGACAAATGGATCAATCACCTTTAATTACCTCTTCCAATACTTTAATAATTGTATTAGTAATAAACGTGGTTAAATATAACATTTCAAGTCTGATCTTTTTCGGTATTATCATCTTCATCAATTTCATCATAATCTATACTCGATTGTGGTTTATTTTCAGCAATAGGAGCAATATATAATCTTTTAACAATTTTTCTCACTTCATCAATACGAACACTCTTAGGGGGGAGAGTTTTCTCTAATTCTTTTGCAAGTTTATAAGCGAGTTCGATATAATCTAAATCTTCTAAAAATTCAATTATCTGGATTTTATAATCAACATCTTCCTTAATTACATTTTCGGCATATTCCATCAACTTCTCTTTAAGTAATATATCAATTTTATCGCTACGTTCAACACCTTTCACTTTCTTAACTAATTGTTTAAAGCTATTCATCACATTATACATTTCTGAGGGAGGATATTCATCTATATTTTTTAGGACATAAAAGATGTATAATTCTGCTTTTTCCCATCGTTTTACTTTTAATGAGATTTCGACCAGATCTAAAAGAGCAAGCTCATATAGGAATTTACTTTCAATATTAGGGATGATTTTTTCAAAAATCCAATCTAATAAATTAGGTTGATTAAATTTTTCAATAATATCATTTAAAAACCTTATAACAGAATAATAGAGTTTAGCATTTTCTGTTTTAACTTTTGACGTTAAAAAGGAAACCAAGACATATTTTACTCTTCCCATGGCGTCTTCTAAATTCATTGGAGTTTCTGCAAATTTATAAAACGCGGATTCTAAGATAGGTTTAACTTTTTCTCTACTTTTAAAATCATATACAAAATAATCACCCCAATTAGGCGCTAAACTAGTCCCACCACTAACAATTTCTCCATTCTTTTTTCCTTTAGATTTCAACTCAGGTTTTGATTTAAGAATAACCACTTTTTTGTGACTTTCTGCATCTGCTTCTGAAATTACTTCTAAAATAATCTTACTTTTATCTTTGGGAACTTTTAATTTAAAATAAATCTCAGCATCTTCACTAAACATAATATCTCGGAGTTCCTTAGGAAACGTAATCCCCGTTTTAGTCTTTTTGACGATATCTTCAAAGAAGACATCCTCGTCGGAATGATTGTTATTAGCCATATTATTTATTAATAAAAATGAAGTATTAATAATTTGCTTATTAAATGATGATTAAAATAAGAGAATCCTAAATCCCAGTAAAACAAATTAACCTGTTTTATTCACGAGTTCTATGCCTCGCACATGAAAATTTTTATCAATGTAGCAAAGGATTGAATGTCCTAAATGATCAAAAACAATCGGTACTGGGTATGACTCAGCATTTTTTATCAAACTTACTTTTACGATGAGGGGTAGTATCTTTTCGCATACCATACACTCAACATTAATAATTTTAATTAAATCTAATGTGTGAAATTTCTCAATGATTTCTTGGACTTCTTTTTTAAATGGATTAAAAACTGTAGGTGTAAAATTCTCATAGCTTAAAACATAATCAACATCCCATATTTCATAAAATTTTATTGAAATATGATCAATTAGAGCCTCTAAGAGCTGAAATTGAATTTCATTAGATGCTCCAGCCGAATAGATTAATTTGTCTTTTCTAATATGGACAATTTTTAAATTGCCTTTATTAAGGTGAAAGAAAATATTGCTCATTCTATTTTGTTTAACTATATTTAAATCAAGCATGTAACTCTTATATGAATTTGGAGGTTTCCATTCAAAAATAGATTGATCATCAGTACTTATATTAATAAATTCAAGATAATTCAAAATATTGTTAAAATCTAACATAATTTATGGTGAATCGATTTATTGAGGGTTGTTTAGGCTATACATTGACAACATTGAATAATTCGATATTATAGTAATTAAAAAATATAAAAGATATTTATATGTTATATATTCTTTTTTAAGATTTTATTGGGTATTTTCCTATTGTTTTTACAGCTCTCATTATTGTTCTCATATTCTCAATTGGTAATTCACGAGGAATTTCGCATCCAAATGCCAACCAAAATCCTCCTCCTTTTGCAGCAATTTTAATATGTTCTCTGCAATCCTCATATACCCCTTGGGTATCTGAATTCGTTAACTTATTATAATTGAGATTCCCCATAATAGTTACTTTGTTAGCAAGTACATTTTTAGCCCATGCTAAATCTACTTGATAATCAAATTGAATAGCTCCTCCTGGATTAGTTTCAACAGCAAAATGAATACACTGCGGTACATATCCACAGCAATGAATTAGTGGTATCATGCCCATTTTCTTTATTGCTTGGCATGCTTTTTTTTCTGGTTTTAAACAAAATTCTTCAAAAAATTTAGGAGACATAAAATAGGCTGCAGTCTCACCTACTCCGATAATATCAGCTCCTGCTTCATACATTGCCCGAGCTACTTCAATTTCAAAATCTGCATACCAATCTAACATTTCCCTAAATTCATCAGGGTGATCTAGTACATAGAATAATTGCATTGGATCAGCTCCTGAAAGCAAGGTAACCCCTTGAAAGGGTCCCTCAGTCCATCCTATCAAGGGAACAAGATCTCCTAGTTCTTTCTTCGCCATTTCAATAGCATTAATTGATTCTGTGAGCCGACCAGCCTTCTTTGGATTTGGAAGAT
Organism: Promethearchaeota archaeon; assembly: GCA_016840165.1. Taxonomy (GTDB): domain Archaea; phylum Asgardarchaeota; class Lokiarchaeia; order Sigyniarchaeales; family SOKP01; genus SOKP01. Next base: position 45,265 of record JAEOSU010000038.1, on the reverse strand, counting down.
CTAACTTTTTAAAATCCTCATAGAGGTTAGCATGACTTAAAACGGGTTTTGCAATTCGTGGAACATCATCATATGGAAACTCAATTTTTGCCCCACAGGCTTCCGCATACATTCCTACGTCCGATGAGAAACATAATGCATCCCAACCAAACATTTTATAAGCTTTTATTTGACCCTCTACGAATTTTTCCGCTTTACTTACATACTGAGAGAAAGGAATTCCAGCTACTTTAGCTGAAAAAGTTTGAGCAAAAGGCATAAATGGTACCCTATCTGGTTCTTTATGAGCAACGGAAGTCATTACTCTCTCATATGAACTCATTTCTGATTTAAGTTCTTCAGAAAATTCTTTCACCTTAAGGATTAGCTCGTTTACATCTTTTACATATGCATCCACATTTGACTTTTGAGCCATAATTGAAGATGCTGCTGGACCACTGAGTATCGTTTTCACTTTATGACGTATCCCTAGTTTCCATAATTCTTCTTCTAATTTTGAAACATCTCCTTTAGTTTGCATTAAATATATAGCAAAAGCAACTATTCGAGCATCCGTTTCTAGAGTTTTCTTAGCAATATCTTCTGGCGTGACATCTGACCCTGCATTAATAACTTCAAACCCATGAGCTTTAAGATTTGCCGATACGATGTTAGTTCCAATTGTCCATGGCCCTCCCATTACACCAAGAATGATTTTCTCTTCAGGTTCTTTAGTCGGATCTGGAAGACCTAGCGCTTGAAATCCTACTTCAAAAGCTCCCGCAGATTTAATTATATCATCAAGATACATTCCTTTGGATTTATATTTTTTACTCGTATCCGTTAACCCACTTGACAATGCTTCAATTATTTCCTCTACTTTAAAGCCTTTTCTCCGAGCCTTTCTAACTAAACGTCCAATTTCTTTATAATTTCCTTCTGCAGCAGCTTCAGTGATTTCTTCTAACATTTCATCTGACATAAACTCATCAAAATTTAACAGTTTTGTGTATAAATCTAAATTATTGATTTAATTTGAATATATATTTGCTAAAGCTATAAATAAACCTTTATTCAACTTAATATTAAATTTAATCTTTAGATAAACTGAATGAAAATGATGGATAAGAAAAGAGATTCGTATTCAACAAAAAAGGCAGTAGGATATGGTATTGGACAATTTTCAGATACTATTGTTATCCAGATGTTTAATATGTATGTCTTTACTTTTTACTTTGCTGTGGTTGGTATAGATGTTGATTTTATTACTATAGCGTTTATAATTTGGTCACTATGGAATTCTTTCAATGATCCAATGATGGGAGCGTTATCAGATCGGACAAAAAGTAGATTTGGGAGAAGAAAACCATATATCATATTAGCATTAATTCCTTTATGTCTAATCATTGTGTTTCTATTTACTCCACCAGCAAGTTCTTTACCACTCTCGTTTATTTATCTTATTATCATGGTTATTTTATTCGATATTTCTTATACAACCTATGACTTAAATTATGCATCGTTATTTCCGGAGATGTTTAAAGATCTAAATGAGCGTTCAAAAGCAAATGCGATTAAACAAATATTTACCGTTCTTGGATTGATTGTTGCATCTGTTATTCCTCCTTTTCTTATAGGAAAACTAGATGATCCAAATAATTTTTCGAACTATAGCTTTGCGGCTATCATAATGATGATTGTAATGTTCATTGGCGTCATTTTGCTAATTTTTTTTGGAATTAAAGAAAAAAAGGAATTTTCAAAAGATTACGAAACAGCTCCATCTTTCTTAAATTCTTTAAAAATATCAATTAAAAACAGATCCTTTCGGTATTTTATTGTGGCTAATTTAGCATACTGGTATGTAATTGGTATGCTTCCGATGATTGTTCCGTTATATGGGAGTTTTGTATTACATATACCTGAAGAAGAATCAATGTTATTGGGTTTATTATTGGGATTTACCTTCATTTCTGCAGCCATTTTTATGATCCTCTGGCGATTTATCGCGTTAAAAGTTGGTATGAAAAAAGGCTATATGTTGTCTTTTGCTGTTTTTATTATTACACTTTTCCCTTTAACACTCATAAACAGTATGGAAATAGCATTTTTAATCTTTTTCCTAGTAGGTATTGGACTCTCGGGAGCGTTGTTGTTTGGCGATATTGTATTAGGAGCCATTATTGATCAAGATGAGTTATTAACTAAAACAAGACGAGAAGGTGGATTTTACGGTATAAATGCTTTAATCACGAAACTATCTACCATTTTAGTAATTCTTACGATTAATTTAGTATTTAGAACTACTGGATGGAAAGTGTTTTCTTTGGATCCTACGGGCATATTAGGCGTTGAAATAGGTTTAAAGATACTTATATTCGTATTTCCTGCGATTGCTCTTGGTATAGGAATTATAGCGATACTTAAATTTCCAATTAATAAAGAAAAATATGAACAAATCAAAATCGATATCGAAACATTACACAATGAAAAAAGGAACAAGATTAATTCTAACTAAATAATTTTTATTTTATTTTTTCTTTACTAAGTTCTATTAAAAACATTTTTATCATCCATAAAATTTGCTATTTATAGAGTGAATTACTAAAATAATAGCTCTTTTGGTGTAAAAAATGAAAGATATAGACTTAGATGCTTTTAAGGAAACAACACTAGCAAAAGAATATGAAAATCTCCAATTTAGTATTATTTTAGTTCAACCAGAACATTCTGGAAATATTGGTTCCATTGCTCGTGTAATGGTGAACTTTAATTTTCAAAATCTGATAATATTTAACCCTATTGAGAAGATAGAGAAAATTTTTAGCTATGAAACTCAAGGATTTGCAATGCATGGAAAACAGATACTTATTAATGCTAAGGTTATTCAGCTTGAAAATGAACAGCACCATCTTAAAGAACTTGAAAAACTAATGAACCAATTTGATTTAATTATTGCGACAACGGCTAAAGGCAAAAGATATACCAATATTAAGCGAAGTGCTATATTTCCAGAACATTTAGAACTACCAATCTCCAAAAAAAATCTAAAAATCGCAATATTATTCGGTAAAGAATCTCGTGGACTAACAAATGAAGAGATAAGCTTTTCAGACATCATCTTACGGATTCCCACTTACAATTTGTATCCCACATTAAATATATCCCATGCTTGTGCTATAGTGTTATATGAGGTATTTAAAACGACTCATAATTTAAACATTGGAAGAGGCAAGCATCCAGTATTATTAGCAGAAAGAGAAGAGCGAAAATTATTACTCAAAATTATTGACAATGTTATTAGAACCCTTAAAATACGTAATTACAAACAAAAAAGCGTTTATTTCGCATTTAGGAATGTATTAGAACGAGCTTTGATGACAAAAAAAGAGATGAGTTTAATCTTAGGTCTTTTTTCAAAGATTAACTCATTGATTATTGATCGCGATTTATATGATGAAAAATTAAATATATAGAGATTTATACTGCTTCATATCGTCTTGGCTTTTTGCCATTATATATCTTGAGTTTTTCCGGAGAGTTTTGCTTGATCCTTCTGATAATTTTTGCAAGTGACCCGCGATGCATGTAGCCCATGGCCTTACACCATTCTGAGGCAGTAGATATTCCTATTTCTTTTAGTTTATCTAAACAGATTTGCTCAAACGTCTTAAACAAAACTTTTTCTGTAATAGTTTATCGCACCATTTTTTACTTTTAGAGAGACATCCAAATTTTCTACAATATTGTTTAGTAGTTAGATGATCCCTTATATAAGTGATAATGAGCATGATTCGTATTGAATTAAGAAAAAACTGTATTCTTATACGGATTATCCGTATAAGAAGACGCATAAACTGTGAAGCTTAACACACAATTAGACAGACTACTATTAAAGTGAGAATAAAATATTTCAAATAGTAGTATTTTTTTTATAAAAGCTTAACTATTAGTTAATCATAATGATTAATTTATTTCAAGATTTTGTAAAAAAATACGAATTAGATGATTTCAAAAAAAAACTGGAGCTAAATGGTACCACCAAATTAGACTTTTATAATGAACTTAATTCGTTCATGGAAAAAGTTTGTATAATTTTTGACAAATTAACGAATATTGCCTCTTTAAGAGGAGGTCAAGTAATGATGAGTATCGCGAAATTAACTACACCGGATGCCGTAGTAAATAAAACCGATATAAAGAACAGTTTAAATATCGATAGATTAGACAAATTATGGCATGCCTTTGAATACTTAGAAAATGAAAATTATATCACCATCGAGAAGAAAACTTCAAAATTTCATATTATAAAATTAAATGAGGATGATAACCCAGATTTGACTCTATTTAGAGAAATCGTCCAGAGTTATTGGGAAACTCCGCTAGAAGGTTTAAAAAAAACAAAAGGATGGAGGTTGGAGGAATGAAACGTTTTTTCAAGAAAAATTCAGATTTAAATTTTGAAGATGAGAAGAATATTTCAAAATCAATTAGATTACTCAAAAGAGAGTTCTTGATCAAATCAATAAAGGCAAGTGGCTTAATTAGCTTAATTTTATTAATTTTAATTGGGTACGTAATCCTAGATTTACAACCAAGAATAGTATTTCTCAACTATCTTCAAATTGCAAATTATCGCCCATATTCTATTAATTTAAATTTAACAATTGGATGGGTTTTATTTAGCGCTTCGATCTTTTTAATTTTCTATTTAATAAACCATCTTCGAGTAAAATTTACACCATCCCTGATAAATTACATTAAAGAAGAATTAAATTATATGGGGTATGAATTTCAAAAGAAGTATACCAGTGGGCTCTTATTTGTATTATTAAATAGTCTATCTGTTGTTTTTATGATTTATACTGATTTAGAGGTTTTCGTTTTTGATAATAGTATTTATAGTATTGTTGTTCGAAATCTAATGATTGGTTACCTTATCTTTAGCTTAGTACTACCCATCATCTGGATTGGTGTAAATGATAAATATGTAATAAAGATTAAAGAAAATATTTATATCTTGTTTGATTTTCACTTTTCACTTAGAAAGAAAAGATATCATTCTCCTGAACTTCTTGGAATAACTCTTTCTACTAATCGGTTATGCTCTCGGTTCAATAAACCTGGAAAAAATGCTCATTCAAAAATTAGTGAATTTAGATGGCTCCCTCGAAATGCAAATAAAATAAATAAAGTTAGCCCTTTCTTACATTTTCATGAATTCTCCGTTCCTGTGAATTTACAAAAGCAAGTACTTAATGTTATCTTGGCACTTCACGAATGGGATAACAATTATGAAAAAGAACTTAAAGCTTTCAATTATGATATTGCTTTATCGTCCAAATATCGAGAAAGAATTATATTTGATCGATTTTCTAATCTCTTCATACATCTCATAAGACTTTAATTTAGAGATTCTTTTCTTATTTTTTTCTTTTATAAGACTAATTTTAAAAATTTGAGAGATAGAAATAGTAGAAAAAAGAAGTTAAATAATTAAATAAAAACTTTCTTTTGTAGCGAAACGTACTCATTATAATCTTTGAATTCATTTTCCACTAACTCAAAAACAATCTCATATAATTGACGCATCAGTTCATCAGGAAAAGCTTTGTGTTCAAAAAGTATCTCAGAAACTAACTCTTCAGTAAGAATTTGAGAATTGATTGGCTTTTCATATAGCAAAAACTGCATCATTTTCTTATCTACTTTCGATCTTACTATAGATTTTATGAATTTTAAACTTAAATCACGTTTAGGATCAATGAAGTATGGATAATTCATATCATCTAAGATACAAATATAATTAAAAGTTGTAGTAATTTTGCCAACACTATACTCAAGTGAGCTTACAGGAAGATCGAATTGATTACTAAATTCAGCTTTCGATTGGTGGGCAGGAAACGCAAAAGGATGGCGGGATACTATGTAATATGCCGCTATGAAAAATTTGTAGAGATTGTGTGGGATTTTACCTGTTTTTCTTAAATATCTATATACTAATGAGTATGTATCCAACATTAAGTCCGGATTTACATCAAACTGCTCCAAATATTCCTTTCCTTGTTTAATTAAATCCATTGTAACCCGCTCTTTAGTATTTAATAATTCAAAATTCGGAGAATAAAGTTCAAGCATCTCAATCACGCATATTTTCTTTCTTTTTTGACCAAGTGATATATGGATGATATTAATATAATATCAATATGACATAACTTATATTTAAATGTTGCACTCCGTGATCATCTTATGATCCCTTATGCAAACGTTTAAATACTCTAATGATCTTCTCCTAAGTAACTCTGTATTTTTGTCGATCTAAAAATGTCATCAAATAGTGGTAATGAGGAGAACGAACGGAAGAAACCAAAAATGGACAGAATTACAGTGAGTTTGGATGAATTCGATTACAATGTTATTAGCAATATGTCTAATAATAGAAATATTCCCTTATCAGAAGCTACAAGATTAGTAATCCATGATTGGATCGAAAATAACTCCGAGAAATTAAAAGATAATTATGGAGTTGATGTGAAAATTATCACTCAAGAAATAGCTTTGGCGTCAATGATAGGTAACATCAAAGAAATTATTGATAAATTACCTCAGGTTTTTCAATTGGTCGATGACATTAGTTTAAAAGATTTGGCCGAACATTTAAAAATTAATGTTAAGGCTGTTAAGTATTTACTCTTTACACAAGGAGATAAGATTCAAAAATCGGGCTTGAATTTAAAATATAAAGGGGATAGGATATACAAAGAATAAGATAATGATTGTTCAGCACAAATTTAATGATAACTCTCAAAATAAGATAAAAAAACCTGATATTTATGATGGGACAGAGTTAATTCGATTTAACAGTCGCCACCCTATTTTTAAAGCCTTAATGAAATTAGAATTCGAAGATGTTATTCGAACGTACCATAAAAGAATTAGTCAAAAATAATAACAGGATCGAGTAAGAAAATGAGTTCAGGACGATTGAAGGAGCATCTTAGGGATCGATTGGAACATTTAACAGAAAATGGTCCATATTTTCATTCTTTAGTCGCTGAAATTGTCAAACCTTTTCATGCTGACCATGAAGTTGAGTATATATATGATGGTACTGAAGATATACCATTTAAGGAAAGAGACCCTCTTTATCAATCAATTTTAATAGAAGAATTCCTCACACTTTGTTGAATTAGAACTGATATAGGAATTCATCTTCTCTTAAATATTATTAAGGCTATATTTTTAATATCAAAATATTTTTAAATTCAATTCATTAATGAATTAGAGAGATGCTAAAATGGAGGAAAATGAAGAGGAAGAAGAGTACGGACTAAATAAAGAAGAGTTGGAACTTTTTTATGAGGTATTATTCAAGCGAATTATGGATATTATGAAAAAACCTGATGTGGATGTTGATCCTTTTGCTGAGATGATCCAAATTTTAAGTAGATTAAGCGGAATCTTCAGCTTTAAGGCAATGGTCTCCCTAATCCCTGAACTCGTAGCTTTTTCGATACGTTATGGTATGATGGTAGAGGAGGCATATGAAGAGGAGAATCCAAACATCGAGGAGGATATTCAAGGTATGACTAATGAGGAAATTCAAGAACATAGAGTATCCCACATAAAAAAGGATATTGATAAATTAAATCTTTATTTGTAGCTTTGAATACAAAGTTTAATTTCATATAGTATAATTATTGAAACTATAATCAGGATGAATTAGAACGGTGAAGTTGGACTCAACTATGTAAGGTAACATGCGATCTAGTTCAAAATCAAGTCGAATATAAACTTTTAGTTCATTCCCTTCTGTTTTATTTGATATATCTATTTTAAGATAAGCTTTCCCATACGAAGACCCTCTCATATATTTTATATCCCAGTTAAAATAGATAATATTACTACTAGTATTCTGGAGATAATCCAGATTTAGTTTTAAGGCTTTAGTTTCATTTAAATAGATATATCTAATGTTAAATAGCTCGATTTGGTTAATATCATGATCTTTCTTCGGTATTTCATAATTTCCTTGTAATTCCTCTTCATATGGATTAATATCATCATAATCACAAAATCGTTTCATTTTGAAGCAATCAATATGTCTTACGTAAGCTTCACCATAAGAAGATATGGCTTTAATAGTCAACATATCTACTTCAGAATCACCAATATTTTTAGACTGATAATGATCTGGGCTTATTTCAGTAAAAATAGTGGGAACTCCGGTGAAACGGGTTGATCCTGACCCATAACAAACTAGTGTTATGTCAAATCTCATGATTTGAATAGGGGACCAGAAGCGAAATTCGACGTTATTCTTAGAATATAAGACAATATTAACATTTTGAGATTTTAAGTAATGATTTGCCCATTTTAATTTAATCATACCTGTTGATGATATAGCTCTTAGCTCTGCTCCAGAAGAAAATTTGAGATTCCAAAAATTAAAATATTGATAACCCGAATCTGAAATACTGAAAAAATCAGTGCTGAAATTTATATTATCCAAAACTAAATTAATTATTCCCGAATCAGTAGATATACCAAAATCATCAAGAATATTGCTATTATTTAATTGAACATCAATATCTCCAGAACTGGATTCAATTTCAATAGTACTTATATTGATATTGCGAGTATTTATTTTGATATTACCTTTTTTGCTATCACTATGAAAGTGATAAACTTGATAATCAGGATTAATATTTAAACAGAGATGCGAATATACAATATCTCTATCAATAGATTGTTCATTAAGATTACCATAAATATTAATCTTAAATATAGACATATTCACTTCATAATTGATGATAATTATTTCACTCGGGATGTAAATCCCCTTATATTTTATATTCCAATTTGCTTCAAAAACGTTATTTGGGTTTTTAATTGATTGTTCAATGCTAACATCGCCCATGCCTAAATGATTGTTAATATGGATATCAGTAATTTCTAAATGATTGCTAGAAACTTCATAAAATTCAGAAATTTCTTTAACATTTAGCGTATATACAATAAAGAATGTAGATAATAATACAAACGAAACAATTGCGCCGAGAAGAAATAAGATCTTTATCTTTTTAAGATTCTCTTTTTTCAACCTCAAAGCTTTTCTAACCTAATCCTAATGTGCTTCTGTTGGAAATCAATTTGATTAAATAACAATATCAATGTAAATTTATTAAATTTGCTTAAACTGAAAAGTAATGAAAAAATGGAATTTTTAATAAAAAATAAAATTTTTTTAAAGATTTCTTAATCTTTACTTCACTCTTACACCAAGATACATGAATGTTATACTGATTATCAAGCCAAATCGTATAAAGAAAGTATATATCCCGGGATCGACCAATCCGTCTACTGCTCCACAGATTATAAACAAAATCCATCCTAGTGAAAGATAAAGGAACTTTCTTTTTAATTCGCCAGAAGATTGACGACTCTTCCTTAAGAAGCCAAAACCATTGAAAATGAGACCAGAAATTAGAAAAACTAACATCAATATAAAAGCTATAGATGTGGGATTAATACTCGTATTAAGTAATTCCGTTCCATTTGGATCAATCTCAGGATAACGAAATATTACTTCAGGATTATTTAATGAGAAACCAAATAAAATTATTTCGAATATAATACTTAAACCAGTATAACATGCTACAATTATCCATTTCCTTTTTGGGAGTAAGAGTTCTGAACCGATATATAGCCCAAATATTGCAATTGGAGCCGTCCAACTATAGCTAAGTAACCCATATAACCAAAAGGGTTCTAAATTATCTTCCGTGATTAGAATCGTTAATAAATCCATAGCAGGCCCCAGTAATATAAATCCTACGCTTAATGTAGCTAATCCAGTCACACTTAGAAGGTTTGCTTTTAATCTTATTGACTTATAAAAACTAAGAAGTCCAAAAATTATTCCTGCAAGAACAACAGCCAAAGCAGTTAGACCATCAAGCCAACCAATAGGGGAAAGCATTTATATCACAATTGAAATATTATTATTTTATTATTTTATATCAGCTTAAAATCTATATAAAAGTAATATTTTTTAGTGATTTTGACTATTTAGGAAGCTTTTTTAAATATTTTCAATTAAAAAATTTTTTTTCCAAAAAAAGAGGCGCAATTAACGATAACAAACTTTAATATTTAAAATAGGATAAATGTATATTAAACTTAGGTAAATTAATATCAAAATTTGTGAGATAACAAATGAAAGAAATCCTAGCTAATGAGCTAACATTCTATATTGTAGACGTATTTGCGGAATATAAATATGAAGGAAATCAACTCGCTGTAGTTATTTCTGAGGATATCCTTTCAGATACAATGATGCAAAAAATCGCTAAGGAAATGAACTATTCAGAAACCACATTTATCACTTCTATTGAGAATTATGATGTAAGGATTTTCACTCCAACCACCGAATTAAGTTTTGCTGGTCATCCAATACTCGGTACGGCTTACATTCTTAAAAAGTTTTTCATAAAAGAGAAAGTAAAAACAATTTCATTGAATGTTAAGCTCGGATCTATTGCGGTATTATTTAAATACAAGGGTGATATAATCAATGAGGTGTGGATGGAACATAAAAGTCCCACATTCCATGGATTCTTTGCTCCAGAATTCCTTGCTGAAGTGTTGGGAATTAAAGATGAAGATATTGATACTCGATTTAATATTCAAGAAGTTTCAACCGGAGTACCGACGATTATCGTTCCTCTTAAAACCTTAGATGCAGTCAAACGAGCCAAAATAAATACTGAGCCCTATGAAAGATTAATTCAAAATATTGAAGCTAAAACAATACTGATATTTTGTCCAGAAACATATAATAAAAATAATGATCTTAATGTTAGATTTTTCGCGGATTATTATGGAGTTCCTGAAGACCCTGCTACTGGTTCTGCTGCCGGATGCCTTGCTGCTTATTTGGTAAGGCATGAATATTTTGGGAAACCTAGTATCGATATTAAAGTGGAACAAGGATATGAAATAGGTAGAAACTCACTACTTCTTCTTAGAGCTGATAAAAAGGAAAATAAATTCTATATCATGGTAGGAGGAAACGTTTATCTTATTGCGAAAGGAAGCTTACTTTAACTTTTTCTAAATTTCAATTATTTTAATTCTTTTATCAAAACTGTTTTTTCTTGAGATTGCTATCTATTAATTAATTAAGGATATTATAGATATAAATACAACTTTAAAGAAATAAGATATATCAAATTATAAAATAACTTTACTACAAAAGTAGTGAGAAATATGGAATTAATTAATAAAATCTATACCAAAATAAATGCTAGCTATTTTGCCTTTATCGGCTTACTCGTTTTTTTCATAGGACTTGTCCCTGCGATGGTGGTACATCCAAATTTTAATTTCTTCGAAACCCATATTAGTTATTTAGGTGGTCCAACAAATTCATTATATATCTTTTTCAATGTTTTTTGGTTCATTACAGCTTGTTTTATCATCCTTTTTATGCTAGGATTTACACTTTATTTACAAGAGAAGGGATTGGCAAAAAAAGGAACGTGGATACTGTTTATACTTGCTTTTTTATCCGCTGTAGGTATTATGGGGATGTCAATTTTTAATACAGAAGAAGCATACACAAATCATTTCATATTTGAATTGGTATTCTTCTTTACAGGGATTTTATATCTTTTTGGTTATGCGATTTTAGAAAATAAGGTAAAGATCTTTTCAAAATGGCAAGTATTATTTAATATTCTTGTTGTTGCCTTTTTTATCTTGTATTTGATCTTACTTATCCTAAATCGGGTGAATCCCGGATTAGCACCCGAATTTCAAAGTTTTGCAGAATGGCTGTTCTTATTTGCTAACTTGTTTTGGTTTTTCGAAAACGGGATTCTAATGTTAAGAAAGAAATAAATTTTTTTTTATTTTTATTCTTTAAATTACTGACTGTTTTGTTCACATTTTTTAATAATTAATTTATAAATTTTATTTACATTCTCTTCAAACTCAAAAGGGATAAATTGAACGCCTAACCTAGACTTTAAAAGTGGGGGTATATGGTCCGGACTGAAAAATATGGGAATGATTGGTATTTCCATGCTGTCAGCTGCCGTCCATTCTTTTATTACTGGTTTTGATTTTAAAGCATTAGGAGAACAAAACAAGAGCATAACATCACATTTACCTAAATTCAGATCCATATATTCAAAAATATTATCTTTCATATCTTCTTGCCAATAAAGAACATTTTCTATCTCATTATAGGAAGTTAATACTTTTGAAACTTCTCTGATTTTAAACCAATCAGCATCTTTAGTTGCGTAGCTAATGAAAATTAAAAACTTTTTGCTATTCAATATAGTAGGAGCTGAACTAACAGAATTAACATCAGATTGTCTGAAAATTACTTTATTTTTAATGATTTCAGCATTTAGTTCTCTCTTGAGGATCATTTTCTCAACCAATTTTTCAACTATATAAGGTTCTAAACCTGTTTTGTAAACCAAACTGTCAAACTTTATTTCTCTATGTGTTTTTGCTATTATATTCTTAATATATTTCTTAAATTCATTTTTTATAACGAGATCTTTAAATCGAAAATTCTCAACTCTCCAGTCTTTAGCTTCTAAGTCCTTAATATAATTAACAATCTGTTTTGTGTAAGTTTTGTCATAAAAGATGCTTTCTAGCGATAAATATTGATAATTGTAGAGAATAAGATCTTTCTTTTTTCGTAGAACAAAAGGATAATTTTTATAGGTCTCTTTATCCATTAATTTAATAACTGGACGAGATTCAAAATGTGCCATACCTAATTCATAAAATACGGATGGATCTGGGAAGGTTAAGATCGCAATGCATAGATTAGTTGTTAAAATTGCTTTATAAACTTGTCCTGATAATAATCTAAGGGTATCTTCAGATAGTAATCTAGACTTTCGCTCAGAAAGTAACCCTGGTTTCGATGAAGCAAGAGTTGACAGTAAATCATTAATTGTAAATGGAATTAAACCAAATTTTTTCAATCCTGGCTTAATTATATAGTCAATTACGCTGTTAATATGTTCCTTGATCTCTGATCCTTCCTGCCCAAAAGGTCCAATTACGGAACATTTTTTTATTCCATTATTTTTTATTGAATCTTTAATTTTCTGAACCTTTTCAAAACTAAATGGTTGGAGAGCCTCCCAATCATTCATTTCAATATCTTTGACTCTAGTAATTAGATTTTTAATAATATCCTCAACATTTTCTTCAGATAAATCGTTAGGATCATAATCTACCTTGAATTCTTGATTGAGATGGAATGATAAAGATTCTGCTTTTGCCTTCAAAAAAATAAGAGGTTTGCCCGCAGCTTTAGCAATTGCTGTTTGGTAATACAATAATGGATGTTCCTTTGAATGAATTACTATACATAGATCATAATTTGGGATTAAATCAAAGATTTTATTGGTTAATTTTGCTTCACGGAACGTCTCTATCTCTCTGATAATGACTGTTCTTATATTGGAAAAATCCCAAAAAGTGGCATTAAATCTAAAATATTTAGGAATTATGATAATTATCTTGGTAATTTTAAGTTTCGGATACTTTATCTGGAGACCATATCCAGATCCAGTGTTATATGAACAGGGAGTTATCAATACAATAACTCCTGATATTTGGCATGCATTTGTAAATATAAGCAGAGTAGGATTGCTTATCTATGTCTTATACAAATATGCAATCATTACTGGAAAAACAGAAGGAGAAACTAAAAGAAGAATACAATGGTTTTTTTTAGGGATAATTATAGTAGTTATAGGACTCATTGTCAATTTAATTGGAGGAATTATCGATCTAATAGCAATTGAAAGCGTTGCACTAATTTTAATAAATATTGGGGCAATTCTAATTGTTAAGGGTTTTTTTATCTAATAGAATTAGGTATTATTTAAAGAAAATAGAATTTGAAATCTTAAGGAACTTAGCTTTTAGATTTGGGAATAATATATATATTTTGACATAAAGGACAAGAATTATGTTGTAAAATCCATCTACGAACACATGATTCATGGAAGGAGCTCCCACAATAAGAACAGATAATTTTTTTCGCATTAATTTCTACATATTCATGGCAAATTGCACATTGAATGCGAATTGAGCAGTATTTATTTTTTTTTATTAATCTAACTCCACACTTAGGACAAAAATTTGGTTCTAAATTTACAAAATGTTTCAAGTTAGCTCCACAATTGGGGCAGTAATTCATTTTATCATATCAACTCCCTTTTAATTTCATACTGATCTTATTCTTGTTCAAGATTTCAAAATGTTATTTAGTACTAAAAGGATTCTTAGTCCAATGATTAATATAATCGAAAAAAGGATATTAAAGGAAAAAAATAAAAAAATTTATTAAATTTTAAGTCAAATTAATCCTTTTCTTGTTGAAAGTAGAACCAGACGAATACAATAAGGAAAAATAGAAGTAGAACGATGAACACCCATGTGAAAAAGGGGAGTAAAAAAATGGGCGTGAAAACACATATTAAAAGCACTATAGATCCAACAGCACACCATACTATTTCCATCTGGACAATGAGTTTCACTTTCAACCATTCTGTTTCTCTCCATGCAAGTAGGGAGCTTGTAGAAAATGCTAACAACGAAGCACCTAGTAATCGCCCAGCCACCGGATCTACATTAGGCCATTGAATTAAATCTGTAAATGATTCAACAAAGATTAAAAAGACTAATCCCAGAATGATGCATACAAAAAAATGTACAAGAAACAATATTTTTAATTGTTTAGAGATTTGTCCTGCCATTTTAATTGATCACTTTATATATTATTTAATTAGATTTCGAGTTACAATAAGCTATTTGCTCTTATATATAAATGTTTCTCCCATAAGACAATTAATAAATAAATAAACTAAAAATCCAAAATGAAGAATTCAAAATTAGGCTTTTTACATATATTTATGGATAAATTTCTTTAGAGGTTCAAAATATTCCTCTTTAAATGTAATAATATTGTTATGTGTGGCACCCTCAATTAAAATAAGCTGCTTTTCAACGTCATTAGGTAAATTTTTATAAATTAATTCCCCCTCCGAAGTTGGAATGATAAAATCAGAAGTGCCATGAATTATTAATGTGGGATAATGAAATTTTCGGATTCGAGTATCGTTTGAATAAGGACTTATTAAATCTGGTGTAAGGGTTGGGATATCTATTCCAAAATGTTTGATCAGATTATAAGTACTTGCGAATCCGCTTTCAAAAATTATTCCTCTCAGATGATCTAACTCTTTTGAGCCAATTTCTGCGGCACATATACTTCCTAATGATCTACCAAAGACAAAAGTTTTGGGGTTGTATGAACCACTATCTAACCAATTTTGAAATTTCTTATAGATTAAAACAGCATCATCAATTAAGCTTGTATAAGAAGGCTGATCATTACTATGACCATAGCCTCTAAAGTCTGCCACAGCTAAGTTTACACCACAATTAAAAAACATCGGGGCAAAGTAGGAGTATTCCAATGCAACTTCACCATTTCCATGAAAGAGTAATATAGAGGGGAGAGTGTTATCATTCAAAAAAAAATAACCCCCAATTATTATATTTGATCCTATTTTCAAATCAAAAGGTTTAATATTTGATTCTAAGTTGCTTGGAATTGGAACTTTTCTAGGATAAAATATTGTTCTTGAAATGGCTGGATTATTAATTATTTTTTTCACATTCATTATTTTTAATCCGTTTTCGTTTCTAGTTGGTTATTATCATGCTTTTCCTTGATCTTCTACTGAGGATATTGCCTGTTCTATTTCTTCTGGATCTCCAAGGTAATAATGTCTAATTGGTTTAAGATCGTCATCATTTAATTCATAAATAAGTGGAATTCCGGTAGGAATGTTGAGTTTAATAATCTTATCTTCCGTCATATTATCCAAATATTTTACAAGAGCACGAAGACTGTTTCCATGAGCCGATATTAATACCTTTTTACCCTCTTTGATAGTAGGGACAATAACTTCCTGCCAATAGGGTAAAAATCGCTCAACAGTATCCTTTAGACATTCAGTCAAAGGAATTTCTTGTCGACTAAGATCTGCATATCGTGGATCATTTCCAGGATAACGTGGATCAGAGGTTTTAAGTGGTGGTGGAGGAACATCATAACTCCTTCTAAGAATTTGTACTTCGTCTTCACCAATTTTTTCCGCTAATTCTTTTTTATTGAGGCCTTGTAATGCACCGTAATGGCGTTCATTAAGCCTCCAAGATCGATAGACTGGGATCCACATCAAATCCATCTCATCTAGTACAATCCATAATGTTCGTATTCCTCGTTTTAATACTGAAGTATAAGCAACATCAAAAGTATATCCTTCTTTTTTGAGTATCCTTCCTGCTTTTTTTGCTTCCTCAATACCTTTTTCTGATAAATCAACATCAGTCCATCCTGTAAACCTATTCTCTTTATTCCAGATACTCTCTCCATGCCGTAATAAGACGAGTTTCTTCATTCTTCATTAATCATCTAAAAATTATTGTTAAGATCAATTAACTCTTATTAAATTAAATAATTTTACTATATCATATATAGATAAGCTAGTAGTTGATTTTATAAAAGAAAATCTTTTAAAGTTCAAAACTCAAATAATAATCCATACAATAATTTATAAAAAAAGTGAGATAATAAAATGGAAACAACATTAGAAGCACCAAAATTCTCACCAAAAGAGCGAGCTTATTGGGCATCTGCGAGTTTTGGAGGGGCTTTAATAAATGGAATTTATGCGGCATTAATAAATATCTTCTATAATGATTATCTAGGACTTTCAAGTGAAGGAATAGTTGTATTTTATATTCAAATCATATTTCTATTAGTTAACGCATTTAATGATCCAATATTTGGTATTCTCTCAGATCGCTCGAGAGCGCGAAAAGGAAGACGTATACCATTCATGCGATATACAGCTCCATTTTTAGGATTGACTTTCGTTTTAATTTGGTTCTCACCCGATATAACTAGTGGGGTTTGGGCGGTTTTTATTTGGATGGTGATTACTACTTGTCTTTATGATACAGCATATACAATAGTATTTCTTGTTTATTCTGCTCTTCTACCAGAGATAACGGAGGATGAACCCGAGAGAAATAAATTAAAAGTTTTTGCTTCTTTCTTTAACCTAATAGGGATGATTTTAGGATTTATTATACCAGAACTATTTCGTAATATCTCAAGGGAATTACTACTTATCTCAATGATAGTAGTAGGTATAATTGGATCGATAGCAATAATCATTACTACCTATAAGTTTAAAGAACGACCTGAATTTACTAAAGTAGATGAACCTCTTGGATTAATTGAAGCTTTAAAATACACCTTCAAAAGTAAATCCTTTCTTATTCTTATAACGGCAAACTTTATGGTAATATTCTTTCAGTCCAGTATTCTTAGTGCGGTATTCTGGTTAGCAGACTATATCGTTCAACAATCATCTTTGATTCTATTGGTTTTTATTTTCATTCCTCTGTTAATCGGAATATGGTTTACACCTCGATTGGCTAAAAAATGGGGTGTGGTGAAAAGTGATCAAATTCTTTTAGTTATTGGTGGGGTAAGCTTAATTGCTGCGTTCTTCTTCTCATATTTATTAGCTGAATCTGTCTATATTTGTTTACTTATTGCGGGAATTGGTTTCGTTGGACCATTAATTTTTAACGATCTATTATTTGCTCAAACTATTGATGAAGATGAGCTAAAGACTGGCGTACGTCGAGAAGCAGCTTTTTTCGGAATTAATGCTTTAGTAACTAAACCAGCACAAAGTATAGCTATTATTATACCTACATTATTACTTAACTTATCCGGATTTATACCTAGAGTTGGAAATAACCCACCTAATCTCAACCAACCATTTGAAGCATTTTTATCTATTCGATCATTCACATTACTTATTCCTGGAATAGCACTGCTATTATCCGCGTTGATACTCAAATTCTATCCGATAAGAGGAGAGTACTGGGACAATATTAGAAAAGAGATCCTTATTCTCCATGATAAAAAGCATAAAAAGCTACAAGAAATGGAACGAATGTAAAATCATAATTTACCTTTTTTTTCTTTCTTAACATAATATATCTGATAATTAATTTGTTGGGATTAAATATGTTTAGATTTAAAAGTAATATATTGATATGATTATTACAATCAGATAGACTTAAAAAAATCAAATTATAATTATATTTTAGTTTATTATGAGAACTTGGAAATTTATCACTATAGCCTTGATCTTTACCCTCTTAATAAGAATTGGCATTAGTCCCCTTTCTCTCGGCCAAATTACGATTTATGACTCAACATTTCCATTAGAACAGGGAGAGAGTCTACGTTGGGAGACTTTAAATGCTACTGAATCTCCTTATACTGGTTTTCCCTATATAAGGTTCACGGTTACTGACATATATAATGATACTTGGTCTGATGGACCCAATTGTCTCATTGTAAATTATACCTTAGCTTATTATCACAATTTCGTATGGATTTATGAAAAAGAAAACACGTTTTATATGGCATATAATTTTTCACAAAATTATCTTAATTGGTCAGAAATTGCATATCAAGATGCCTTACCTCTTATTGTTCCTACACCAGTGAATTTAACTTTGATTGGTGATGCTCTTGAAAGCTCAGGACCTCTTAATTATTCGTTCATTAATTCTACGCTCCTCTTAGATTATCAAAATACCACTACCGTGGAAATCACCTATAACTCAAATGGCATTTCCACACTTATCGAAAAGATCACTAATAAGACCACTATATTTCGATGGGAATTAGTAGAATCAGAAGTCGTGGTGGTTGTTCCCTTTGGTAATTTTTTTTTATTTGCCACAATAATCGCTTCAATATCCATAATATGGTTTAAACATAAAAAAGCTAAAAGTTATTTTAAAATAGAATAATACTATTAATATTAATTCTAATCTGAATCTTTTTCAAGAGATTTAATATCAAAAGGAATCCTTTCCCCTGTATCAACTAATCTTCGAATTAGAACTTTTTTACTTTCCTCCCGGGCTTTATCCGTTGGTTGATACTTACGGGCAGGTTTCCCAATATAAATGTAATTTGGTTCTAATCTCTGACCGATATGTGTTACGGCCCAAATCCCTAAAGTAGTCCCTTTTCCTATGATAGTCCCAGGAGCAACAATCGAATGCCCTCCTAATACAACATGGTCACCAATAATTACTTTTTTTATAAACAGGTAGTCAATATTATCAATTCTGATTATTACACTCGATAATACTACAGCACCTTGCCCAATCATCATATTATTGCCATAATATATAAATTCTAAATCGCTCCACCCATCAAAAAGTGTACTTTTATAATCTACTCTCATATCACATAGCTTAAATGCGAGATTTGACGCCCATGGAAAACAAAAATTATTCCAAATCCAAAATATAAATTTCTTTACGGAATATCGAAGACAATAATACTTATAATCTTTATTTTTATGATCGAGCTTAAATAATCCCTCTTTAGGCATATGGAGCATTTTAAGTATAATTAAAGTCATTTTCCCCATAAACAAGCTTACTAATATGTAAATACCCCACCATGCTAATACATCTAAAAATATTATAAATACTCGCCAATGGAAAAAGAAAGAGTCCATTGCAAAGCTAAAGAACGTCATAATCATAACCGATGGAATAAAGAAGGATAAAATATGAAGGATAATTGAAAGCAATGAAGCGGTAAATGACCATCTGAAAGTATTGGTAGTAATGGGATATTTCGTTATGTCTAAAGAATTGGGAAAATTGGGTACCTTTTCATTCTCCAGAATATTCACCTCCTAGATATTTTAAAACTTCTTCTTTCGTTAATTTTCTGGCAGGGAAACCAGCATATATACCATTGGAGCCGAGTTTATCAAACTTTATCGTTGTACAGCTAGGTAATAATGTTGAATTTTTTCCAATTTTAGTTCCAGGCAAACCACCAGTTATAGAATTTAACACAGAATTATCATCAATCGAGACTCCTATAAATGTAAGGTTTTCTGAACCATATACTCCATCAACCAGATGATTAGTTATGTGGGAGGATGTGCCAAGATAACAATTTTTCCCAAAATTGATATGACTATGAAGGAACGTTTCTTCTAATACAGTATTCTTTCCTATTTTGTTTGATCTAATAAATCTTAATTCCCAATTAAGTAACCAAGGAAAGGGCGAACGAGAATAAGCGAATACCGGGTACTTCAGTAAGAAGGCTCTAAAATGATAATAATCCAATGCCTCGGAACTTTCATCTAAATTTCGGTCGTAAATACCTTGGGATGCTCCTCGTGCATCTGCTACTTTATAAAACCAACGGGTAAAAAGAGCTACAAAAAAAAGATGTAATAAATAGAGTCCAATAAACAATATTGGGGTGGAGATCATTATGAAATAAGGTTTTGGATTAAGGAAAGTCGTAAGAATTAAGGGTGTATTAAATAAATGAGGAACAACTAATCCAAAAACAACGATGAAAAATAAAATTCCAGGTATGACAAAAGAGAAAGCAATGATGATAAATCCCGTAATAACATAGAAGTGGAATGGTACTGATAATTCTTTAACTTCCTCCCGTAAAAAAGTTTTCTCTATATCTTTTATTGGATCTATCGTGAGTGAAAATTTCTCTATACCTTCTATCTTTTTAATCGCATCATTAGTCATATATTTCTTAGCTGGATTGCCGCTATAAATAGAATTAGCCTCTAATTTCTGATTAATTAACGTAAGCCCATTAGAGTCAACGATTGTATTATCTCCAATTATTGTACCAGGAAGGATTAAAACATGAGCACCAATGATAACATTATCTCCGATAAGTACTTTTTTTATTATTAATTTATCGCTAACAATAATATTTGACATAATTAAACTTCCCTGGCCAATTCTTGCATTTTTCCCCATTTCAATAAACTCACAATCAACCCATGCGTTGTCTAGGGCATTAGAAAATGAGGTTTTAATTCCAAGAATTTTATAAGCAAGTATTTCAAAAAATGGTAAAGAAAATTGTCGAATTAACCAAACAGGCCATTTTCTAATTATTGCTCTCAGACTCCAATAACAATAATCTTTATCATCGTTACTCCTTGTAAAAACCCCCTCTTGTGGTTTATGCAATAAATTTGCAAAAAATAAGAAGAATCTTGCGACGATAATTGAAGATAGTATGAAAACGAATAATCCAATAATAAACCAAACAGGAAATAATATATAAAAGAGTACATCATCAACAGAAAAGATCCTCCAATAAAGCCAAAACCAAATTATAAGAGGTTGAGCACTAAGAACCATGATGGAAACATAAATAGCTAAATAACGCTTTTTTGCTAATGTATTTGTAGTTCTTGGTCCTTCTCGTAGTGAGGATGGAATAGAAATAAGAAATCACTTAATATTATATAATTTTAGCAAATCTTCACAATTTAAATTTATTATCTTAATCATAATACACTATCATTAATTTATTTTCATTTTTTTAAATAGATTAACAAAAATGCAGAATATTTTATAGAGGGAAAACAGAAGAACATTTTCCTAAAATTTTAGATATAAAAATAATTACATCACATTATCATTATGAAAAATATATCTTATAGTATAATAGGTTGTGAGAGTAAGGATGGAACCGTATTTTTGGTGGACTGAAGAGCAAAAGGAAATTGCCAAAAAAGTCGAAAATTTTGCTGATGAATTATTTGAAGAAGCAGAAGCTTATTTTTGGAAGAAGAAATTTCCATGGGATTTAGTTAAAAGAGTTGCAAACGAAGGATATTTTGGTGTGGGAATTCCTAAGCAATATGGCGGTTTAGAATTAGGAGCTACAGGGTCCTGTATAGTTGCAGAACAACTAGGAAGATTATATGCTGTTGGTCATGTTTTTGTTGTATCAATGCTCGCGGGTTTAGAACAAATGTTACGTTTTGCCACCGACGAGCAAAAAGAAAAATGGTTGCCTCAACTTGCAAAGGGTGATAAGTTAGGCGCGGTATGTATCACCGAGCCTTTTGCAGGATCAGATGCAGCAAATGTTATGACCACGGCAGAGAAAGATGGCGATGAATGGGTGATAAATGGAAAAAAACGCTACATTACGGGAGCAGGAGTATCAGATCGATATTTTATTTATGCTAAAACTAGTAATGAAAAAGATGTAAAAAAGCAGTATGGTCACATAACTTCCTTTTTAGTTGAAAAAGGAACACCTGGATTCCACTTAGAAAAGATAAATAAACTGGTTGGATTTGATAATGTTCCAAACGGATACATCTCATTTGAAGATGTACGGGTTCCCGATGAGAATCGCATTGGCCCTGTTGGCAAAGGTTGGAACGTTATGATGGCTGGATTAAATTTTGAGCGCTTAATTGCAGGTGCCGTTTATGTTGGTACCTTGAAAGATATTATTAACATTCTATTTTGGTATACTCAGCGTCGTGTGCAATTTAGAAGAAGTACAAATCAATTTCCCGGAATTCAAAACGAAATCGCAGATATAATAGCTAAATATCGAATGGGAAGATTATTTGCATATAATACTGCTAAGCAATTAGATGATGGTCTTGAACCTATGATTGATGCTTCAGTCGCAAAATGGGTTATTAGTGAATATATTAGGGATGCAGGATTGAAAGCAGTGCAGGTCATGGGAGGAGATGGCCTTACAAGATTTTATCCCGTAGAAAGGTTAGTACGTGAAGGAAAAATTGGTGAAATTGTTGCTGGAACTACAGAAGTCCAAAAAATGATTGTCTATAGGTTTGCCTCAATGCTCCCTACATACAACCATCCTATGAGAATGCGATGGAATGATGAAGTAAATGCACCTGTAGTATCAAAGAAACAATCTAGATTTCATGGACTTGAATTGAATGAAGAGAATATATTGAAGGTTTTAGCTCATGATTACAAGGTAAATCCCGGTCTATATATGAGCCCAGATGACGTTCGAGAAGATATCGGAGGGAGTCGTTCAACAATACGAAAAATTATTGAATCACTTGAACAACAAAATCTAGTAATTACTCATCGCGACCGTCAAGGGAAGTTGGTCCTTATAAAAGCAACATATGAAGGTTTGAAAAAAGCTTTTCCAAGAGAGTATTATCAGTGGTATCCTGACTGGTATGATGATGCTGATAAATTTTAATTTTCAATTTTTTTTTATTTTAATCCTCAATTGTGAAATCTTCTATAATATTTACTAATTTTTCAGTATTGATCGTGAATGCTATTAGTTTTATATTATCATTATCTTCACTTTTAGGATCAATCATAACAAAATAGAATTCATTATTAGTAGTATCATAACCTACTTCTAATTCGCCACAGTCTTCAGGTAACATCTCTATATAATCTTTAGGAGCATTCTTTTTTAATAGATTATATATATTATCCTCAATTTCTTGTTGCTTTTTCCTTATCTTTTTTACATTAGCTAAATCAAAGTTTCCCATTAATTCTTGAACTTCTTGATTATATTTATTCCAATTTTCGAATAATTCCGTAATATTTGCTTTTGAACTCATTAACTCTTCAATAGTAGTCTAATTAATAAATATTTTTATTTCCTCGAGAATAAGCCTTTAAGATGATTTAATAGATTATAAACTAAACCAAAATAATTAAAGGATTTATTAATAAATTCAATTTATCATTAATAATTTTTATAGAGGGAACCAAGATGAGTAAAAGAAATTTCAACGTTCATAAATCGCTTGCCCATACTTATTCTATTGTAGCCCGAGATCCTTCTACAGGAAAAATGGGGGTTGGTGTACAGAGTCATTGGTTTTCAGTGGGTTCTGTAGTATCATGGGGTGAGTCGGGGGTAGGAGTTATTGCTACCCAAGCATTAGTTAATGTTTCTTTTGGATTACGAGGGTTAGAGCTTCTAAAGAAAGGTAAAACCTCGTATGAAGCTCTTGATATATTATTATCTACAGATGAGGGAAGGGACGTTAGACAGCTCGCGATATTAGACAACCAAGGCAGAATTGCAGTTCATACTGGAAAGGATTGTATTCAAGCTGCTGGCCATAAAAAAGGAAAACATTATTCTGTACAAGCAAATATGATGCTTAATGATACTGTTTGGTCTGCTATGGCTGAAGAATTTGAAAAGAACAATGAATTACCCCTTCCAGAGAGAATTATAGAGGTTCTGAAAGCGGCTGAATCTCAAGGAGGAGATATTCGAGGAAAACAGTCAGCAGCACTCTTAATTGTGGGTGGTGAGAAAAAAGAAAATCGATGGGAAGATCCTGAAATTGATTTAAGGGTTGAGGATCATCAAGAACCCTTGAAAGAATTAGAGCGATTATTAAAGGTCCATCGTGCATATGAACATATGAATAATGGAGACCTTGCCTTAGAAAAAAACGATATGGAAACAGCATTAAAAGAATATGATGCATCTCAAAAGTTAATGCCTCATAATCTTGAAATGAAATTTTGGACCGCAGTTTCTTTAGCAAATGTAAATAAATTCTCTGAATCCTTACCAATATTTCAAGAAGTTTTTCAGAAGGATAGGAATTGGCAACTTCTTGCAAAAAGACTCCCCAAAGCTGGCTTGTTGAAATTAAGCAAAGACAATTTTAACGAACTAATGAATCTATGAATTCGTAGAAAATAAGGAGATAGATAGTGATTAAAGCAATTACATTTGATTTATGGAATACGACTTTTCAAAATAAGTCATATTCAAAATCCAGAATAGAGTTTCTGCTTCGTTTTTTTGCAAATAAAGGCGAAATCATGGATATAGAAGTCATTACAAAATGTTATGATCATATCTTTCTGTACTATGATATTGAAGATTTAAATGAATTATATTTGCATATCCATAACGATGAGAGAATTGAAAAAATGTTAAATTGTCTTGAAGTTAGTCTCTCTAATAATGAAAAAAGTAAGATTTTAAATATAATGGAAAGCGAAATGCTGAAGGATCCTCCCCTGTTAAAAGAAGGAGTGGTTGATACATTGAAAAATTTAAATTCAAAATACAATATTGGCCTTATTTCCAATACGGGAATCACGCCTGGAAAAATTATTAAAAAAGTTATGGAAAAATATGATATTCTCAAATATTTTCAAACAACTATCTTTTCAGATGAAATTGGGTATTATAAACCTTCTGAAATACTCTTTCAGGAAGCATTAAAACATCTTAAATCAAAACCAGAGGAAAGTATCCATATTGGTGATTTATTACATACAGATGTGAAGGGGGCGAAGGATTGCGGAATCTTAAGCATATGGTTTAATGATATGAATCAAAAGAGGCAATCAGATATTATTCCCGATTTTGAAGTTAAAAATATGAGAGAGATAATTAAAATTATTAATAGTATACAATAAAATAATATTATTTAAAAAAAAATAAAAAATGTAAAAGCTGATTTAAGATGTCTATAATTGGTATAGACTATGATAAATGTAATACATGTGGAATGTGTGTCCTAGAATGTCCACCAATGTTCAAACGAAGTAAGAGCGATAACAAAGTAATTTTTGACGATCCAACTGGAAGATGTATCCGTTGTGGTCATTGTATCTCTCTTTGCCCTCAAGATGCTATTCTCTTCGATGATTTTGGAGAGGAACACTATAGTTTTGAAGGAATTGATGATTTATCTAATTATATTCCCTATGAGAAATTATACAACTTTTTACGTGCAAATCGGTCTATTAGGTGGTATAAAAAGAAACAAGTTCCCATTGATTTAATTAAAAAAGTAATCGCAGCAATGGAATATACACCCACAAGTGCTAATCTCCGAGCAGAGAAATTTGCGGTGGTATCTGATATTGAGCAATTAAAATTATTGTCAGATGCAGTGAAAGAAGAACTATTGAAAAATCCAGCAACGAGATCTATGTATGAAGAATCATTTCAAATTAGGGGTGAATTATATGAATATCAAATATATTTTGATGCTCCTCATGTCATATTTGTGTATACCTCAGGTAATAGCGCTATGGATCACTACAATATCGCGAATACAGTGACTTATGGGAGATTAGCTGCTCAATCATTAGGGTTAGGGACTTGCTATAACGGCTGGACCCATATTGCGTTTGAAAATAATCCTAAGCTTAGTAAAATTGTGAGGTTGAGAGGAAGAAGTTGGGGCGTATTTACATTAGGTTATCCCAACGTAAAGTTTTATCGCTGTCCTCCAAGAAAACATAGAAAAATCAAATTTTTAAATGAGTAATTATCTAAAATAACTCAATTTCCCTGATACTTAATTCATTATTTTCTTATAGTATATTATTTTAAAGTATATTAATTCACTAAATCCTATAGAAAATATACTAAAAAATAAATATATATAGTATTATATTCAAATTGAGATGTCAGACGAGGAACTCAGAGACTCAATAAATATTATTGCTCAAAAAATTGTTGAAATTGAAGATGTTGCCAAAAAGAAACTAGACTACGTTAAAAATAGGCTTAGTCAAGAGTATGATGAAAAAATTAAAGAAGTAGAAGCAAAATTAGAATCTAAACAGTTTGAATTAGCTGAGGTTAACGAAAAATTAAAGTATTTAGGTACAAAAAAAAAAGAATTAAATCCAATTGTTAAGAGCTTAGAAAAAGAAAGGAAAAGATTAAGAAAAGAGATGCAGAGTTCAGTAAAAGCGAAAGTAAAGGCCATAGAAAACGAGAAAAAAATTAAGATGAAAGAGTTGGACAAGGAAATACGAATTATCGAAAAAGAATTAAAAAAACCTGAATAGAATTGTTTATTTCATTTACTTATTTTTGAAAAAGTATAGAAATTGCACTTTATTTTAGTACATAGCCTTAGAATAAGATATTTCATAACTTAAATGTGATTTTTCTTTGATATTAAGGAATTATGCCATTAAAAAAAATGAGTTAATCGCCTATATTTTATTAATTTTTACAGCAGTGATCTGGGGAGGAACTTGGCCAATCGGTAGATGGTTAGTTTCAGAAGATATAGGAGGTCCAACTATTCCGCCACTCATGATTGCGGTAATTCGATATTTTTTAGCAATCGTTTGTCTTTTTATTATCCTTAAATTAAAGGAAAACACAGTCAACTGGCAATTTGCTAAGAAAAATGCAAAAATTCTCAGTATAATGGGTCTTCTTTCTGTAACAATTTATCAAACTGGATATCTATTTGGTGAACTATTCACTGCTGCGAGTGATGCTAGTATTGTAGTTGCAACGAATGCGATATGGGTGGTTATTCTCTCTAGCATATTTCTTAAGTCAGAATCTTTTACATGGAAAAAGTTATTAGGCAGCCTTTTAGCATTTTTCGCAGTTTTTATAATTTTTGGGTTTTCTCCAAATCTTAATGTATTAAATAGAATATTAGGTGATTTTTTGATCCTAATAGCAGCTTTGGCTTATGCGATATATACGGTTATCTCACGTTATTTTTTAAATAAGGTTAAAGAATCTTCATCAGAATACCAGCCAAGCTCTATTTGGATTATGACGTGGGTTTCCCTTTTTGGATTTGCTATTACGACCCCAATAGCTTTGATATTTAGTCCCGAATTTCTCAATCCCATAGTTTATTTATCTATTCCAATTCGAGTTTGGATGGGGATATTCTACTTAGCTTTTCTCTCTACTGTGGGTGCTTATACATTTTATTTAGAAGGTGTTAAACGTTTAGATGCTAGTCGAGCGGCTATTTTTCAAACTTTAGTGCCATTATTTGGGGTTTTATTTTCCGCACTTTTTCTACAAGAGAAATTTGATTTTTTTATATATCCTATCTCCCTATTATTAGTGATCTTAGGAATAACTCTTGTAAATCGAAAGAATAAAAAGAAAAAGAAATATAATTGAAAATTACGCTGATGCTCTTCGCTTTTTAAGATATATATAAGCCATACTTAATACAGCAACCCCACCTACTACAGAAATAACTACAATAGTTATTATCGCACCCGGGTCTAAACCACTTGGAACATTCTTGATTACACTAACTTCTTCAAATGCTTCATTACCTACAATATCAATAGCATAAAAGGTAATGGTGATACTTCCTTTAGGTAAAATATCCCACGCTGATTGATCTATCTTTCCATTTTCTGTAAAAGTGTAGTTGTTAATACCTCCATCCATAGTATACCACATTGATACTAAAGTAGTGTCAGTGATAGTCACATCGAAAGAAGGAGCAGAAACACCAAATATGCTACCTGAAGAAGGTGAATTAATTGTAATCATTGGTGCACCATCTTCAGCTATTGGCAAATAATCTATACTTCCCGCAGAACCACCGATATATGTATATGGAACATCCACAACTCCATCATTAGGATTGACATCTGGACCAGTATGGTTATCCCAGTAATTTCCAATAATCGTGTTATTCCACTTGTTATCTATTCCATCATCGACAGCATGTATTCCATTTTCCAGAAAGAAATTTTTATAAATTGAATTGTTATTATTATCTGATTCAACACGTATTCCTATAGTATTGTTGTATAAGGCATTTTCAGTAATAGTATTATTATCACACAAATCCACCAAATATATCCCTTCATTGGTATTGTTAAATGCATGGTTCCCCAAAATCGTGTTGTTATCACAATAATCATCAAAATATATCCCGCAATCGTTATCGTTTGCGGTGTTTCCCGAGATGGTGTTATTATCACACTTGTGTAAATATATCGCGTCGTACGGGTTATCGTTTGCGGTGTTTCCCGAAATCGTATTATTGTTACATTTATTTTCAAAATATATCCCGTAGGCATTATCGTTTACGGTGTTTCCCGAGATGGTGTTATGACCACAATAATCATATAAAAGTATCCCGATGTCGGTAGTGTTACATACGATGTTTCCCGAAATATTGTTATAATCACAATAATCATATAATTGTATAC
Source organism: Promethearchaeota archaeon (assembly GCA_016840165.1). GTDB lineage: Archaea > Asgardarchaeota > Lokiarchaeia > Sigyniarchaeales > SOKP01 > SOKP01. Next base: position 16,306 of record JAEOSU010000038.1, on the reverse strand, counting down.
CACGAGAGTTGTAGTTTACGGTGTTTCCCGAGATGGTATTATAATCGCAATTATTAATTAAGTTTATCCCATATAGATAGTTATGGTTTGCGGTATTCTCAATTATGGTATTATTATTACATCCAATCAAACAAATTCCATTAACTTGGTTATTTGAGACATTATTCTTAAAAATCGTGCCAATACACGTATTTTCTAGTTTGATTCCGCTATCAAACAATCCATTACCCGTGTTGTAAACCGTGCAATTTCTTACGATAAAATATTCAGTATTTGAATTTTCTATTAAAATTCCAGTCCCAGTACCACCACAATCAACAGTAACATTTTCAATTATATAGGGATTACTCCATGACCCATCACCAGAACACCACGAATAGGTAGTTACTGTATCAGACCAATTCCCAGGAACGCTCCCATCAATATGAATGAATGATTCGATATAAGCTCCCGAACTTTTTGGATTAATTAAATTAGTATTAACTTCGCTGTTTAAATTAAAGTTAAAATTGAGAAGTAAAGGAAAAAAAAGTCCCATTATTAATAAAATCACTAGGTATTTTGTTTTAGTTTTCATATTATTATCCCAAAATATTGTTAAGATATATATCTTTATGATAAATCTATATATAATAATATGGTTTCTTGGCTCCCGATAAGTTTGACGTAAAAGTACAATAAACTATTATCTAATCATTTTGCAACATTATTATCTGATTGTCTTTCCGAAAACCATTGAAAAGTGAAGTAAAAAAACATTAATAATAAAAATTTTTAACAATTATATTAGAATTTGATCGATGATAGTTTTAATTGAATTATTTTTGATTTTAAAAAATAGAATATTTAACAAGTGTCCTTATTCAGGGATAATTATCGAATGATCCTATATTAAATATAAAATATTGTGCTATTTTTCTTTAAAAGTCAGTTTTAGAAAATTCGACGCTTTTGTAAGTCTAATATTTATTTAAATTTCACTTAATCGCACCTCTTCATACAAGCTAACGCAAATTATTTAATCTCGTATATTCAAAATAATATTTAATAATAATGGATTTTTTTATAAGGAGATTTTATGAAAAATGAATCTAGAGCAGCTCTAATTAAAAAGGTTCAGTTAGAATACCATCAAAAGTTAAAAGAATTAGAGGCAAAACTAGCAACAAAACATAAAGAATTAGCCCAAATTGACCAAAGAATAAAACATGAATCAAAAAAAATTAATCACTCTAAAATTTCTACATTAAAAGTTAAACGCGTTGAAATAAATGCTGCTATTCTAAATTTAAAAAAAGAGATCAAACGAATTAATAAAGAAAAGATCAAGAAATTAAGAAAGCTATAAATTATATTAATATTACCTAGTAGTAATTTTCTTAGTTTAAACCGAAAAAATACAAAAAAACTGATTTATGATTGCTTCTTCTTATCCTCGGGGATAATTATCGAATGATCTTCTTTTATCCGATCTAATACAATTTGCGTGTTTATTTCTTCTACACCAGGAAGTTTACGGAGATCTTCTATTAAATCCATTGCTTCTTCATGACCTAAACATTTAAACATAGCAATTATGGGCCTCTCTCCTGTTACTATATAGGCATATTTAACTTGTGGCATTTTTTCAATTTTATTTTTGATATCATCTAGAGGTTGCGAAGAATTCACGCGTAGAGAAGCGATCACCATTTCTCTATAACCCAATTTTCGGCAATCCACAATCGCCATATACTTTTTAATTAATTCATCCTCCAATCTTTTAATGCGAACCCTTACAGCAGTAACACTTTTTTCGGTTTTGTCGGCTATTTCCCGTATGGTATACTTCGCATTATCTTGAAGTAGTTCAAGAATTTGTTTATCAATATTATCCAGAGTTATTTTCTCTGAGTCTGCAACGACCATATTCTTGTCACGATTCCAATTTTTTGAAAAATATTTAAAAAAATTATAAAATATTAGTTTGTTCCATCAATAATTTGGTAATAGTAATTCATATAACTATCGATTTTTCTCGATTAAATAGTTTTTTTTTCTATAATATACTTATTCTTAGTTTTTTTTATTATAAAATCATACTTGTTATAAGAAAAAAAACTATACTTTAAATAGATTTGTATATTTTTGATCTATAAATAATATCAAACAAGATTTTTTCTGATATTATAACGCAAAAAAGTAGAAAAAAAAACTGAAAAAGTTGAAAATAATGGCTGATATGACACTTAACGCTTTAGGAAAAAAATGTCCTATGCCTGTCTTAATGACGAGAAAAGAATTAAAAAAATTAAATTCGGGTCAAGTTTTAGAACTTATCGTAGACGACAAAGGAGCCCTCAAGGACGTGCCAGCTTTATTGCATAAAACTGGCGATGAGTTAATGGAGACAAGAGAAGAAGGCGAAAAAGTCACTTTTATGATTAAAAAGAATTAAATAGGGGAATGATTGAGGCAGATTATACAATGACGACATACACGTTCTTTATAAGTACAGAACCTTATAAATTCGAAGCATCAGATTCTTTGATTCAAATCGCTGAAGCATTGATTAAAAAGGGGCATAATATCAAGGGTTTGTTCTTTTATGGTTCAGGAGTATATAACCTTAAAAAGGAGATCAGTTGTGGGACTTCTATTCGAAACATTCCGAAAAAGATTGAAGATTTTTGTAAACAAAATGCCATTCCGATCGCTGGATGTAGTACTTGGGTGAGTTTAACGGGATTGAAGGAAGAGGAATTCATTGATGGTGCAGTTGAAGAAGGTTTAGGAGACTTTTCTAATTGGTCAGTAGAATCTGAAAAAGTCATAGTTTTTGGACCAGGAGGTTAGTCATCATGGTTGAATCCGCATTAATAATTACTGATAAATCACCTGTGGGTAAAAACTCGGCTGTTGAAGCAATAAGAATTGGTTCTGGGTTTGTGGCTTTAGGTGAATATATAGAATGTAAGGTAGTCTTTACTGGAGATGCAGTGTATCTGTTAAATAAAGATGCAGCGCCTGAAGTTGTTGGCATGGATAATTTAGAGGAGGTATTTGAAATGGCAGACTTATCTGATCTAGAACTATATATCTTGGATTCCGCATTGGCTGATGCAGGTCTTTCTAAAGATGATTTGGTAGAATATGAGAATCTAAATATCATCTCGGTAGATGATTTAGTAGATTTAATAGATAACGTAGATATTTGCATTAGGTTCTAAAGGAGGAGTATCGAAATGGATTTAATATATTTGTTTGGATTTAGTGAAATGACGGGAAGCCACTTAGAGCGATTATTACCAATTCTAAAAGCTCAGATTAATAAAAATCATCGAATCGGATTTGTTTTAATCCATGATGGAGTAATAGGTATCTCTAAAAAAGGCAAGATACCGAAATCTATGATTGAGCTTTTAGATTTAAATATTACAGTTTATGCTCTGAAACCTGATATGAACGCCCGAGGTATAGCCCTTAATCAATTGCATGATAAAATAAATGCAATTGATTATAATGAACTTGTAGATGTTTTAGAATCGACACAAAAAGTCGTTTCTTGGATATAGAGATGACTAAATAAATAGAATTAAGAAAAAAATAAGATATTTTTTACGAGTAAGTAATAATTTGAATATAAAGCCGGCTAATTAATCGATTAGCCAAAATTATAAAATATATATTAAAAAAAACAAAAAAAGAAAATAAGGTGAAATATATGGTTGAAAAAATGAATTTTATTGTGAAAGACAAATCTTTCGAAAAATTTATGATGATGACAATACTTGGCACAACAGGAGGCGCGATGGACGTTGAGATGAACTTCTTTTTTACATTCTGGGGATTAAATCTCTTAAAAAAGAAATTTAAGCCAAAAGTGGCAGGAATGCCTGCTCCAATGAAAGGTATGGCAGCTGGGATGTTTAGAAAGCGTTTAAAGAAGTTTGGAATGGAAGAACCTTGGGACCTCATTAAAGAAGCAGTCGATGATGGTAAGATGAAACTTTACCCATGTCAAATGACTATGGATTTAATGAACATCAAGAGAGAAGAAATGTGGGACTTTGTCGAAGATCCCATAGGCGCCGCAGGTTTTATTGAAATGTCTGATGGCGGTCAAGTAGTATCATTATAAATATTTTTTTTTATTTTTATAGTAAATTGGTGAGAAATTATGTCTGATGTAAAGGAAGAACATAAAGAATTCATGACAGATGAGGATTTTGATCAAGAATTCTTCAAAAATATTGAGAGAAAGTCTAACATCTGGAAATGTATTCAATGTGGAACATGTACTGCTAGTTGTGAAAGTGGTCGATGGACTGCTTTAAAAACTCGCAATATAGTACGCAAAGTAGTATTAGGGGATCTTTCAGTTTTAGATGATCCTGATATCTGGCTATGTACTACTTGCTATCAATGTTATGAACGATGTCCAAGAGATGTGAGGCCAACTGATGTTATTATGGAATTAAGGAATTATGCCACGAAACGAGGCAATATTTCTCCAAATCATAGGGCGGTTGTTGGTTATTTAAAAAATACGGGGCATGCAGTTCCGATTAATGATGAAGTTAAACAAAGAAGAGTAGAATTAGGTTTAGAAGAATTACCTCCCACATTGTTTAAGTTTAAGCAAGAGGGGGATGATAAAGATTTAAAAAATTTTGAAAAATATATGTTTGATCTTCCTCCCGTGAAAGAGGAAGAAAAAGAAGAATAGGAGGAGAAAAGAATGGTAAAAGAGAAATCATTTGCATTTTTTCTTGGATGCTTAATGCCAAATAGATATCCTGCTATAGAAAAAGCTACGAAATTTGTTATGGAAAAATTAGGATATGAATTGCTAGATATGGAAAAAGCAGGCTGCTGTCCCGCTCCTGGTGTATTTCGCTCATTTAATAAAATAGATTGGATGGTTGCTGCTGCAAGAAATCTATGTATCGCGGAACAATTGGATTGTGATATTCTAACAGTTTGTAATGGCTGTTTTGGAACCCTTCAAGAAGTCAACAAACATCTGAAAGAAAATGAAGATCATCGAATCATGGTTAATGAAAAATTGAAGTTAATTGGGGATTATGAGTTTAAGGGTACAATTAATGTTCGTCATATTGGTGAAGTTTTAGGCTATGATATAGGTCCTTGGGGTATTGAAGATATGATCGTAAGAAAAGTAAACGCTCGTGCTGCAGTTCATTATGGCTGTCATTTTTTAAAACCAACCCGAATCCGAGAAATTGAAAGTTCTGAAGGGCCTACCATTATCGAAGAGTATATTGAAGCTTTAGGTGTCGAATCGGTACGCTTTAAAGAACAACTAACATGTTGTGGTGCGGGTGGTGGTGTAAAAGCTTATTCAGGTGATGCGAGTATGACGATATTTGGAGAGAAAATGAGAAATATCGATACTGTGAAACCTGATTTTATATTAGATATATGTCCATTTTGTCATTTGCAATTTGAGACAGGACAGGACTACTTAAATAAGAATAAGAGCTGCGATTATGATTATCCGGTAATTCATATATCTCAGTTGACAGCTTATTGTATGGGAATGGATCAAGAATTTGTTGGGCTTCAATATCAATTAATGGGTAAAAATTATATTTTTGGAGAAAAGCAAATGAAAAAAGAACAAGAGGTCGTCTAAATTGACAATAAAAGAAGAAAAAGTTGAAAAAGCAGAAAATGTAGATGATACAGTTAAGGAAAATGATTCAGAAGAAACAAGAATCGGAGTATTCGTGTGCCATTGTGGCCATAACATTGCTAGTACGGTTGATGTCGCAAAAGTTGCGGATTATGCAAAAACCTTACCTAATGTTGTAAAGGCTGAACATTACATGTTTATGTGTTCCAAACCTGGGGTGCAAATGGTAAAGGATTCAATTAAAGAATTAGGTGTCAACCGGACTGTAGTTGCCAGTTGCTCTAAAAATCAACATGGAAAAACTTTTGCGCGGGCAATTGAAGAAATGGGACTTAATAAACATCGACATCAGCAAGTAAATGTACGTGAATATTGTAGTTGGGTACATCAAAAAGAAAAGGAGAAAGCAGATCAAAAAGCCATGCAGTTAGTAGAAGCGGGAGTAAATAGAGCCCGTAAATTAGAGGATGTAGAGACCAGAAGAGTAAAGACAACTAAAGCTGCATTGGTAATAGGTGCAGGGATTGCTGGTCTTAGAGCTGCCCACGATATGGCAGAATTAGGGATCCCAGTTTATCTTATCGAGAAAGAATCAACCATAGGTGGACATATGACAAGACTTAATAAAACATTTCCTACTCTTGAATGTCCTCAGTGCTCAATCTCGCCGTTAACTAACGGTGTTGCCAATCATCCGCTAATAGAGCTATATACTAATTCACAAGTTAAAAATATTGAAGGTTCTTTAGGTAATTTTGAAGTCGAGTTTGAAATTAAGCCACGCTATGTAAAAGATAACTGTACTTCTTGTGGTGAATGTGCTGAGCATTGTCCAGTTGAACTCCCAAGTGAATGGGATATGGGAATGTCTATGAGAAAAGCTATATATAAAGCATATCCACAAGCGATTCCTGCTACATATATACGAGACAAAAAGAATTGTATTGATTGTAATACATGTGTAAATATTTGTCCTGTTCAAGCAGTAGATTTTTCAATGCAACCAGAAACAAAAACCATTAAGGTTGGATCGATTGTTGTCGCCGCGGGATATGATGAATATGATCCTTCAGAAATCGAGCCATATCATTATGGACAAGAAGGATTTGAAGATGTAATTACGCAGCTTAAACTAGAACGAATGTTATCACCAACTTCATTAACAAATAGCGAAGTTTTGAGACCATCGGATGGTAAAATTCCAAAAAGTGTCGTTATGATACAATGTGTCGGCAGTAGAAATGATCAGGTAGGGAATGTGTACTGCACTGGCGTCTGTTGTAAGTTTGCTGTAAAGAATGCGAGAATTATTAAAGAAATGTATCCGGATACTGATGTTACCATCTGTTATATTGATGTAAGAACACCTGGACTTAATTTTGAAGAGCTTTACAAATCTGCTCAAGAAATAGGAGTTAGGTTTATTCGGGGTAGACCTTCAGAAATAGTAAGAAACCCATTAACTGGTGAATTGAGAGTGATAGTCGAAGATACGTTAAGTCAGACTCCATTACAATTAAAAGCAGATTTAGTTGTTTTGTCAGCTGCTATGGTTCCTCCTGAAGGAATTGGACCACTTGGTTCTAAACTTCATGTATTACGATCAAAGGAAGGTTTCCTAAAAGAATTCCATATAAAAATGAATCCTACTTTAAGTAGTAAGGGAGGTATTTTTTTAGCTGGTACAATTCAAGGTCCAAAAGATATCTCTGAGAGTGTTGCCCACGCAGGAAGTGCTGCCGCCTTAGCCGCTGCTCCATTAGTAAAAGGATATATTGAGAAAGAAATGCTTATTCCTACAATTGACTATGATTTATGTGTGAATTGTGGACTTTGTAAAACGGTTTGTGCTCCAGCTGCGATTGATATTGATGAAAATGGGACACCATCCGTAAATGAAGTTGCGTGTAAATCGTGTGGAATGTGCATGCCCGTATGTCCAACAAAAGCGATTCAATTAATCAATTTTAGCGATGATCAATTGTTAGATGAAATAATCGCCGTATCTGGCGGAGGTGCCGTTTGCGAATGAGTGATTGTGCAGTTATAGACGAAGAAATAAAAGGGAAAATTCAAAACATAGTTGTTTTTATGTGCAATGAATGTGGTCAAGGCTCAGCAAATACTGCGGGCGTAGCAAGAATGGCTTATGAACCTGCAATACGAATTGTTCGAGTTCAATGTACTGGTCAAATTGGACCTATCCAAATTATGGATGCCTTAAATAACGGTGCTGATGCTGTTGCATGCGTTGGATGTTGTATAGGGGCATGTCATTTTTTCAATGGAAACTTATTATCAATGCATAGAATAAAACTCATGAAAAAGTTATTTAAAGAACTAGGATATAGTGACCAGTTCATAAACCAGTACACTTCAAGAGCTGCGGAAGGAGAAACTGCGGTAGGGGACTTTGAAGATATTGTGGAACGATTAGCCACAGCAATTAAAGAAGAGGGGACGATAAAGTATGGATGTTAAAATATTTCAATTTAATGGTTGTAATAAATGTTTCTATGAAACTTTATTATTAAAGCTAGAGGATAATATTAAGGTAGAATTCATTTCCAATCCTCACGAGTGGAAAGCAGAATCTATGGATGTTGCAATAATTACTGGATATTTATTACCGAATGATTTAGATTCCGTTCAAAATATCCAAAACAATGCTGAAAGAATTATTGCATTTGGGGATTGCACTACAACAGGAGGAATCTTTGCATTAGCAAATCAAAAAGGTCATCAAGTCACTCCGTTAAAAAACTTCGTTTCTAATGAGATTACTGTAGATGGTTGTTTAGGGGAAATAGAGGAACTAATTGCAGCAATAAACGGTGAAGAATCGCGAGAGAACAGACCACTTTGTAATGCATGTAAGCGGAGAGCAACCTGTGAATATCTTGACTCTGTAAATAGACAAATTGAGATTGAAGATAATGAAACTTGCTTTAATGATTTAGGATTTCTTTGTAATGGATTTATTGCAAAAGAATGCAAAGAAAGGTGTATCGATTATAATACTCCGTGTAGAGGGTGCAAACCTATGGTAGAAAGATCTGGAGTCCGTATGTTGGGAATGTTTGGCACACTTATGGGAAATATTGAAATGGCTACCGAGCATTCTGAAAAAGGAGCTACTGACAAACTTGCGGATGCTGAAGATGATGTAACGGATAGTTTACCAGACATTCTTGGAAATTTCTTTCGATTTACCTTACCAACTTCAGGTTTACCAAGGGGAAGAATGCAATCTTCTGGTGATTTACTTCAAGATGTTTTTACTGGAAGATTAATCGAAGAATTACCCCTTATTGCGGGATTATTAGGTGGAAATAAATCAATTTCATTAATACTTAAAATTATTGAAACTTATGAAAAAGCGAATAATATAGAAATCAGTGAACAAACGAAAAAGTATCGTAGCGAATTATTAGAATTAGAAACAGAATTAATTGAAGCTACGAATAATAAAGATGCTCAAAAATATAAAGAAACAACTGAAAAAATCCGAAAGATTGCTGGAAACATGAATCTGTCTAATGTGTATTTTGGTGGATTTAAACAGAAAATTGATGATAATGAGGATTTTGAAAGCTACAAAAGTCATATTTTTGAAGTAGCAGAAGGGACCTATAAAAATGGGTCTTTAAACTATAGTATTGATCCAAAAGGAGTAATTAAAGAAATTACAATCAAAGAGGGATAAAAATGAGTTTTGAACTATTAAAAAGTGAAATAATAGACGCTGGTTTATGCCAGGGATGCGGTCTCTGTGTGGGGTCGTGTAAGCATATTGAAATGGAAGTTAGACGCCCTGTTCTTAAAGATTATTGTATTTTAGAACGTGAAGGACAAGACTGTGGGAAATGTTATCAGAATTGTCCCCAAGTTATTCAGAAAAAGTTTGAAAAACAGAAGCCAAAAGCTATATACTCACTTAGAAGTAAAAATCCTGAAATTTTAGCAAAAGCAGCTAGTGGTGGAGTAGTTACTACCTTAGCAAAATCCTTGCTAGATAATAAGGAGTTAGCTGAGATTGTGATGGTACAAGAGATAGAAGAAAAACCAGAAGCAGATATAGTATCGGATCCAAAAGAAGTCGTTGAAAAAGCAGGCGTGGTTTATGGGCGTTCTGGAGTACTTGAAAAATTGGTGAAACTTGTAGGAGAAACCTCAGAACCAGTAGGTATTGTAGGAGTTCCTTGTGAGATTCGAGGTGCTGCGGAATTAGAAGAAGAAATGAACCGTGAAATATTTAAATTCGGACTTTTCTGCAACTCTCATATGCGAACTGAACTTACTGATAAGGGGATCGTCTGTTCTCCATGCTGCAATGGGTGTCCTTCTGGGGTAAATGCTCAAGGTTATATTTCATTGATTCGACAAGGAAAGTATCAAGAAGCGGTAGATTTAATCCGTCAAAATAATCCATTACCTTCAATTTGTGGAAGAATTTGTACAAATGAATGCGAGCATGGATGTACATTAATAGGAGATGATCATCCTGTCGCGATTAGAGAATTAAAAAAATTCGTAACTGAATGGGAAATCGAAAATTCCACAAAAGCAAGAAAGAAACCAAAAATAGACAAAAATGCTAAAAAGATTGCTATTATTGGTTCTGGACCCGCGGGATTGACCGCAGCATATTATTTAAGGCAAATAGGATACGCTCCCACAATATTTGAAAAAACTGATAAAACTGGAGGGATGCTTCGATTCGGAGTACCACAATTTCGTTTACCAAATTACGTTTTAGACTATGATGTTGAAAGGATAGTTGAATCGGGAGTTAAAGTAGTTCTGAATAGCTCATTAGGTCCTGAGATGACCATCGAGGATTTGAAAAATGATGGGTTTGAAGCGTTTTTTATTGCTACTGGGCAATATAAGCCTCGAACTCTTCATTTAGAAGGTGATGATCTCCCAAATGTTCATGTTGCGATTAGTTTTCTGATGGATAGGAAATATCGTTATTGGGAAAATAATGAAGAATTCAAGGGAAAAACATTAGGAATCATTGGTGGTGGTCCAGTAGCCGTTGATGTAGCCCAAACCGCTTTACGTTTGGGTGCTGAGAAAGTGCATTTAGTGGATATCATGTCTGAAGAACAATTAGAATTAGTATTGAAGGATATCCCCGATAACGAGATGAACTTTATGAAATATCACTTTAAAACTTCGACCTCTAAAATCACACAAAGTGAAGATAGTAAATTAGTTTTAAATTGCTATCAGATTGAATGGGGAGCTCCTGATGAAAATGGCAGAAAGGCTCTTAATAAAGTGGACGGTTCGGATTATAAGATTCCAGTAGACTCAATTGTTATTGCAGTAGGCCAGGCAGTGGATTTTGATCAAATTGACGCTGCAACAGAAAATAAACTTGAAAAAGAACGAAATAAAATTAAAGTCAATGAAGTTACTTTTGAGACAAATATTTCTGGAGTATTTGCCGGTGGTGATATCATTAACAATTCAAAAGCGGTTGCTATAGCAGCGATTGCTCACGGAAAAGAAGCTGCTATTTCAATTGATAAATATCTAAAAGGAGAAAGTTTAACAGAAGGACGATATAAGAAAGTAAATTCTTTCTTTACTGGTCCTAAGAAACCCCCAAAAGATTATTCATTAAAACCTGAATCTTTAGAGGAGGCAACGCAAGAGATCAACTGGAGCTTTGAAGAAATAGATCAAATGTTTAATGAGGATATGGCTTTACAAGAAGCCCGTAGATGCTTAAGTTGTAATCATTTTTGTAGTCACTGTCAAGACTTTCCTGCAATCTATTCAGATTTAACCGCAGGAGAGGTTGGTTCCCAAAAAGGTTATACAACTGTTGTGGTGTGGACTGAAAGGGGTAAGGAAATAGTAGAGAGTGCAATTGAATCGGGTTTATTTGAAAAAGGAGAAGTAAACGAAGAGGAGCTAAACAAAGCGATAAATCTCAAATCAAAACGAGAATTAATGACTTTTGAAAAAACACCCAGACAACAAGTATTTGACTACATCACTACTCAAGGAATAGGGACCATCAGCGAAATTGCAAAAAACTTGAACTTAGACTCGAAAAAAGTACGATATGAAGCTCTTCGATTAACACAGATGATGAAACTTGAAATGAAAGTTGATCAAGGAAGAGATGAACCCATTTTCACACTATTGTGTGAATCTTAAATTTTATTAAAAAAATTAAATGAGAGGAAAAAATATGAATTTTGATATGGAATTAAATGTTTGTGGATTAGTTTGCCCTGTACCAGCCCTCAAAACAAAAAAACAGCTTATGAAAATGCGACCAGGTACTGTGTTGAAGGTCATAACCGATTACAAACCAGCTAGTGAGTCTGTTCCAAGAGATTTATTAAAACAAACGAAACATAAGCATTTAGGGACCGATTTTATCGAAGACGAAGAACAATGGCACATCTATTTTGAAGCAGTAAAATAATGTGTCAATTATTTTTTTTTAATTCTTAATTACTTTATTTTTAATTTATTAGCTCAATATTTTAAAATTAATTAAACTCATTTTAGTTATGGGAGATAGTATGGATCCATATGGAGATGAGTTTCAAAAAAAATCGAAATATATTAGAGGGCAATTACCACGTCATTATTTGGATTGGGATAATAAACCTCCAACTTATAAGAATTACCCCGATGCAATGGATGTAGTCGAGCTTCCGAAACCTAAATTTGATGATAGCATTCAATTCTGGAAAGCGATTACCAATAGGAAATCATCTCGTAATTTTAATTCATCTCCGATATCAATTATGGAATTAAGTTTATTGTTATATGGAATGACAGGATTGACGCGTAAGTTTCCTAATTTTGCATTTCGAACTACCCCTTCTGCGGGAGGCCTCTATCCAATAGAGACATATCCAATAATCAATAATGTTTCGAATTTATCCCAAGGCGTTTATCATTATGATATCGCCAGCCATAATCTTGAATTACTAAATAAAGGTGATTTTCGAATGGAAGTAGCAAAAGGATGCTTGGATCAAGAGATGGCATATAAATCTAGTGTCAATTTTATCTTGACAGCAGTAATTGACAGATCGCAATGGAAATATTCCCAGCGATGCTATAGATACATATATTTAGATGCAGGACACATAGGGCAAAATTTTTATTTAGTAGCGGAAGCATTAAACCTTGGAGCTTGTACCATCGGTGCGATATATGATGATGAGTTAAACCAACTGTTGGAGATTGATGGAATCAATGAAACCTCTATTTATGTTGGGGTATTAGGACATATAAAAGAATAAAATAAAAAAAAAGAGATTAATTTTTTTTCTTCATTATAGATATAACAGAAATAACTCCTATCGTAGAAAATGTCACTAGCAAAAATGTTCCTATTTCAAAACCCGGAATTCCTCCGCCTGGTGTTATAACCGGTGTCATTAAGTCTACCATATAAGCAATCTCATTTTCCCATATTTCTAATGCGTCAGGATACGTTGAATCATCTGTATCATCATAATATTCAGTTAAGTGCATTGCATTCGTTATAGCACGACCGTTAGCACCAAGAATTATAGCAGCCGTGCTAGAGTTTGCCGAAGAAGTTAAGCCAGCAATTCCAGTTGCATTGCTGTGTAAAGTTAAATTAGTATAATCTGTACCAGCAAAATTTAATGATGTTTCTATGGTAGTTGCTCCATAATCTGCAGGGGTTTTAAATATAGGATGATTTGTATCCCAAATATTTATTGTTTGTGGTACATTAAAGTAATTTCCAGCGTAACTAAAGCCTAAATAATCCCATAGATAATTATATGTTGCTGTGCGATACTCCCAAGTATTCAAAATAAGATAACCACCAGATTTTAAGAATTCTAACAGAGTTACGCCCACTGTATCCATTATATAATTCATAACATTATCAATTATGACTAATTTATATGAAGTATCAGTGAGACTTAAATTTAAGTAAGTCTCATCAAATGTCATATAAAATGGGCATCCTAGATCGTTTAAAGCAGTAGCTATAGGACTCCTATATATATTATCGTTTGGATCTGGACTTGAGTGTTCATATACAAATACCAATATTTCTGCATCATCCGCAGTTAACCAATTTACAAGATTAATACCGAATTGAAGGCTATCAAAATCTTCTATACCTGAATCCCTTAAAGTTGCTAGATCTGCATTTAGAACTATCCTACCACCACCATACTCTTCGCCCCCTACAATGATATTTGATAGATCGTTACCTAAAATGGGAAAAGCATTGCCATCTATATTGACCAAACCTGGAGCGAGGGCAGTAATTTGAGAGACTCCTTCATTTATCGGATGATTAAAAACTTCTGTGACGGTATTGGTGCCATCGCTAGTCTCATTAAATGATATATCAAAATGAGTTAATAAATCATTTAAAGCTAGTGTTTTATGAGGTTGATAGTCATGTTGGTCTCCAATTATAAAAAGTCCTCCTCCATTATCTACCCAATCTCTAACTACGTTGATTTCTGATGTAGAGTAATTATAATCAGTAAAACTAAGTATTAAAACATCATATGGAGCTAAATTTGATGCTGATAGATTTCCAAAAGGTGAAGGATACAATTTATCAATTGTATATGATCTATTGACCAGATTATCTCGCCAAATTTCATAAAAACCAGGATTATCAGAAAGATCATCCCAAGGATCGATTCCATATTCAGGTTTATGAGTTAAATCGAATAGTAGACGCCCTTTCGGTCTGGGACATAGCCATTCAATCGCATCAATTAAAATCATATCATCTTCTATATCTCCGATATTTGGCAGGTGTACAACCTTACCTCCTGCTGATTGAGGCTCAAAAGCAACTACTGTGGCAGCATTAGGGAGTCCAGGTCTTGTAGCAATTTTTACTACTTCATTTGCGATACTTGTGCCCTGAAGAGCAGTCCAACTAAAAGTAGCTGATGAAAATGAGTCATCTATTGTAAAAGTATCATTAAGAGCATAAGATTTTGAAACGGGGTGACGTGCTGTAATGTTTTGATCTGTTGAAAATTGGTAAGTCCAATATGTTGTATATCCATCATCACCAGCAGATTCTGGAGGTAAAATTCCCGCATAGCAAATATAGCTAAGAGCGCTTTCAATTGATAATAAAGCTCCGCCACCTAGCCAAAACTCTTTAACATAATTTGTAATATTTTCTCTAGGTAAGTGATCAGCCATTATAAATACATCATAGTCAGCTGTTCTTAATTCATGATTATAGATTTGATTGGTTGTAAGGGGAGTTACATCATATCCAGCAGCTATTAAAGCAGCTTGAATAAGAGAATGATTGTTTGTTAAAAGCCCAACTCCTGTATATGATGGTGTAGTGGTATTTGCTTCATCATATATCGCTACTCTTATATTTTTTGAGATAAACTGTGAGGTTTGAGGAATATTTATGTCATCATTTAGCAATGTCCGATTTGGATTTAGATTACTTAAAACAAAACCAGCGATATTCAAGAAAAGTAGCATTGAAATAAGAATATAAATAAATTTTCTTAGTTTTATATGTTTCATATGTAGTTAACTCTAATTTTTTGATAAATACGTTTTTTATTGTAAATAGATTTTAAATACTCATTTTGATATATAAAATTATCTATACAAAATTCTCCAAATTAACCCTTCTTTAAAAATGCAATAATTGATCAAATTTTTTATTAATGAATGTGGTGAGAATAATAATATGACCAAAATTGATAAGGATTTAAATTTTAAAGAAAAAATTCAGTTAACATTTCACAACATATTTAGCATGAGTCATGCTGTATATTCGATCTGTTTCATTGTAATTCTACTTTCTTGTATTGTTCTTAGTTTTAATCCGATAC
This sequence comes from Promethearchaeota archaeon, assembly GCA_016840165.1. Lineage (GTDB taxonomy): Archaea > Asgardarchaeota > Lokiarchaeia > Sigyniarchaeales > SOKP01 > SOKP01. The sequence goes on along the minus strand of JAEOSU010000038.1, from coordinate 808 downwards.
AAGGATTTGGAAATGCTGTTTTATTTATTATAAGTTCTTTTGCACTTACTTTTTTAATTCTTATCTTTATTGGAAGAGTTCCTCAGATGGAGAGAACCTTATTTTCTGAAGAGAAAAAAGACCAAGTGAAAAAAACTTTGTTCCTATTAGTTATTTTTATACTTTCTGCTATTACAATATTGCTTTATTTCCTTTTTGGCTCTTCTAGTCAATTGCCAATTCAGTTTCTGGGATGGGATTATATTCTTCCGGGCTTCTATATCATTCTTTACTTCGGATGGAACATTATCCAAATTTTCTTTATTAAAACTGGATTTGAAAATATTTCTGTAAATATAGACAATAAACTTATCGATAATGATTATTCATCAAAAAAAACTGAGATATTATCTATTGTATTTTTATTAATTGCTTTGATCACACCAGTATTAATTCAAATAGGAACATACTTTGGTTTTTTATATTTTTTTGAACCTCAACCTCCCACTTATTCAGTAGAGCCTCTTTATTGGTTTAATGGCTGGAATATTGTTGTCTTCGCTATTATTGTATTAACTTCATATCGCTTAATTTTTCTTTATATTAAAAGTAGAAAAAATAATACGCCAAATATATTTTCTTCAATTTTTTATATGCTAATATGGTTAGTTCTCTGGTTTCGATCCTTTAGTTTTATAAATTCATTTCGCTCTGTGTCGTTTGCTATTGGAATTGATATTTTTAGGGCTTTAATTGATGTTTTATTGATGATTCTTACTGCATTTCTAGTACTTACTGGATTAGGTAAGAAAGTATATAGATTTAGGAT
>JAEOSU010000037.1 GCA_016840165.1 Promethearchaeota archaeon | reverse complement strand
TATTATTTTTTACAAACACAGATAGTAAATCTCCGCAAACAGTTTTTAAAACGTTAATAGATTATGGTTTTGAAGTGGATTATAATGAGATCTATACACCAATTATAGCACTCAAGGAATTTTTAAATGAAAATTTAGATAAAAAATCATATTTTGTAACAACCAGGGAAGTTGAAAGGGAATTCCAAGAATTTCCACAAATAACAGGTTCTGAAGTCCCAGATTTTGTTATATTATGTGATTTTCATGACAATTGGGACGTCAAGCGTCTTAATCAAGCATTTAAATATGTCTTAAAAGGTGCTAAACTAATAGGAAGTCAAGGAAATATTTATTATCTCGATCGGAACGGTGAACCTGTCTTGGATACAGGTTCATTCATAAAAATGCTCTCAAATGCCTCTAACTCATCCGCAGAGATATTTGGAAAACCATCAAAACACTTTTATATCCAGGCATTAAAGAAGATTAACTTAGACAAAAAAGAGATCTTGGTTGTAGGTGATGATCTCTTTTCAGATATTCAAGGAGCATTAAACGCAGGTTTAAAAGGATTATTAGTTAGAACCGGTAAGGGTAAATCTTATGAAGATTCAAACAAATCAATAAAACCCCATCTAGTTATAGAGAATTTTTCAATGATTCTGGACTATATTTAAACTCTCCATTTTGGCCGTAATCCTTTAAGTTCTCTGTAGAGCTATTGGCTTTAAAAATTTGATATGATTCTTTAACCTCATCTAAATTTACGGTAATAAGCGTATGCTGTCGGTGATTTTTTTCGAATACCGAAATCAAATTCTGATTTATAGGATTATTAGGATGAATAACAACATACTCTTTACATTTAACACAAGCTCGAACCCTTATAGCCTATACACCTATATGTATTAACCCTATATACACATAAAAATGTAAAATATTTCTAATTTCTAATTATTTTTTAAATGTTCGTGTTATAAGAACGTACAAATCTTTCAATCTTTGAATTACAATAAAAAACATTAAATTTCCATTAGATTTGGAATGGTCGATTCATATAGATTTTTCAGTTTATGAACATCAAGTTCTAATGAACCTACTGCTAAACCTTCTATCCGAATATGTGGTTTTTTATCTACAACTCCAACTTTCTGAGCAAAAACACCATATCTATTAGCTAATTCAGTTATCATATCATAGCTGTTAGGATCTGTTTCAATTATAAATCGCCCTACAGATTCACTAAACAAAAGCTCATCATCTCGTAAATTATCGATATTAACACCACTAAGATCAAGATCTGCCCCTAGTTCATTTTTAAAGCACATCTCTATAATGGTAATTATGAATCCGCCTTTATTTACATCGTGATTTGATTTAACTAATTTTTCTTGATATAATTTCAAGAGAAAATCCCAAGTAGCTCTAATTTGGTTCTCATCGACTTTAGGGGGTTGACCTCCTTCAATATTGTGAATTATAGAATGATATTCAGATCCCCCTAATTCTTTTTTAGTACTTCCAATTAAAAAAATATCATTACCTGGACTTTTGAAAGGTAAAGTGATTATTTTCTCCTCTCCTTCAATCAATCCTACCACCATAATCATTGGAGTAGCTTTAATCGCGGTCTTTTTAACCTCGTCTTCATTATAGAAAGAGACATTCCCTCCAACGATTGGAATTTTCAATTTTCTACAGAAATCATTCATCCCTTCCACAGCTTTAGAAAAATACCAATAAGATTCGGAAATTTCTGGATTACCAAAATTACAGCAATTCACCATAGCCATCGGTTTCGCTCCGTTTGCAAGAACATTTCCACAGACTTCAACTAACCCCCCTTTAGCTCCTTCATAAGGATCTAGATAACAATGCTTAGAATTAACGCCAACACTTGCTGCGATAAATTTATTAGTCCCTATTATTCTTAAGACACCTGAATCTCCCTCTCCACACTTAACTACGGATCGAACTCCTACTTCATGATCATATTGCCGGTATACCCATTCCTTACTACAAATATTCTCCGAAGCTATTAATTGAAATATATTCTCATCAAATCCTAGTGATGGTGTTGGCGTTTTTTGCCTCAGTAATTCATCTAAATAAGAGGGACGCTTCTCTTGTCTTTTAAATGTTGGTGATTCAGAAAGCGCTTTTGCGGGTAGACTAACTACTAACTGATCACCATAAAATACTTTTAATACTTTTGAATCGTCAGTTCTTCCAAGAACGGCAAAATTCATCTCATATTTTCGAAATATTTCCAAAATTGTATCTAAACCTTCTGGTTTAACGACAAAAGCCATCCTTTCTTGAGATTCAGATAACATTAATTCGTAAGAGTTCATGCCCGGTTCTCTCGTGAATACGTTTTTCAAATCTATTTTTGCTCCCGTGTTCCCATCTCCCGTTAACTCGCTAGTGGCACAGGTTAAACCTCCACCACCAAGATCTTTTAACCCTCTTACATAACCTGTTTTAACAGCTTCTATTGTAGCTTCAATAATCATTTTTTTGGTGAATGGATCACCAATTTGAACTGCCGGTCTATCTGCTTCAGACATCTCTGTTAAAGTACGAGATGCAAAGGTGACCCCGTGAATTCCATCACGTCCAGTAGATCCACCCATCAGTATTACATAATCCCCAGGATTATATGCTCTACTGGGAGCGTGTTTATAATCCTCAATATTACCTAAACCAATACATGCTACGTTGACTAAACAATTACTTTCAAAACTTTCATCAAACTCTACTTCTCCCCCTATCGTTGGAATTCCCGTACAATTACCGTAATCTGCAATACCTTTTACAACATACTTAAACAACCATTGTGAATGAGGATTATTCTTTAATCTACCAAATCTTAATGGATCTAATAATGCTATAGGTCGAACTCCCATACAGAGAATGTCTCGAATAATTCCTCCGATTCCCGTAGCAGCACCATGGTAAGGTTCAATTGCTGAGGGATGATTATGTGATTCTATTCTAAAAGCTAAAGCATATCCATCACCAATATCTATAACTCCTGCATCTTGACCAGGTCCCGCAAGTACATAGTCATATTCCGCTTCAGCATCCTCAAATAATTTCAATTTAGGACGAGATGACTTGTATGAGCAATGTTCACTCCACATTACATCAAATGCTCCAAGCTCAGTAATAGTTGGCTCTCTATTTAATAATTCTTTAACTTTCTCATATTCATTTTTCGTCATTTCTACATTTACTTCTTCCCCATTTAGATTTACTTTAGTCATTGAAGTATCCTCCTCCCAATATATTCCATCATTGATTCAAAAAATAATCGGCCATGAGTCGTTTTTTTTGGAGATAAAATTACCTCAGAAGCGCGTTCAGGATGAGGCATTAATCCAACACAATTTCGTTCTAAATTGCATATTCCTGCTATATTTCCCAAAGATCCATTTGGATTGGAATCTTTGGTGACTTTTCCCTGCTCATCTGCATAACGAAAGACAATTTGATTATTTTCCTCTAACTCTTTTAGATTATCTGTGAAGAAGCGTCCTTCACCATGAGCAATTGGTATATCGATAACTTCTCCTTCTTTCATCTTATTTGAGAGTGCAGTATTATTGTTCTCTACGACAAGATTAACCCACTTACAAACAAATTTAAGAGAATCGTTCTGAAGCAGTGCTCCTGGGAGAAATTGTGCCTCAGTTAAAATTTGAAATCCATTGCAAATACCAATTACTGGTCTTCCATCCTTAAGCATTACTTTAGCCTCATCGATAGCTGGACTATGTGCTGCGATGATACCAGCTCTTAAATAATCTCCAAATGCAAATCCGCCCGGTAAAATAACCCCGTCATAATTCTCTTCTTTAAAATGATTATGCCATACTAAATCTGTTTCTACTTTTATCACATTTTTAAGCACATGTACTGTATCTAAATCACAATTACTACCGGGAAACATGAGAACTGCGATTTTTGCTTTCATAATTTTTTCACATTAAGAACGGTTAAATTCTGAGTTACAGGATTAAATATCCTAAGATCGTTACACATCTTGGTTACAATCTCCTTAGCTTGGGTTTCATTCTCAGCTAAGATATTTATTCTTAAGTATTGACCTGATCTTACATTTGAAACCATATTATAACCTTTTTTAGCGATTAAATCCCTTTTTATGGTTTCAGCAACTGGATCACGAGCAGCAGGTTTGTTCTCGAGTGAAACTTCTATTATAAATTCTAATTGATCCATCTTTAAAAGAAAAAAGTGTGTTATAATTATATTAATGCTTATTAATTAATAAATAATTTAGATTCACGAAATACGACAAAAAATCGTTTCTTTAAAAGAAAATGCTTTATTGATATTCAATATAGCTCATTATCTATAAATATAGCCAAAGCTTACAAAAATCATGAGCATAAGAGCCAACAGTGAAGATCCAAGACAATACCCACTATATTTAGTTAACTTTCCCTCTGAACTTTGATTTTGAAGGCTATTTTTTAATAAAAGGTCTTTCATTAATAAAACAAAACTACTAATAAATAAAACCAAAGCTCCAATGAGAAGAATAAAATCAATCATAATACAAAAAAATACTATTTATTCTTTTATATAATTTTTCTTATTTTCTATATGTAATTTGCTTTCTTTAAATTATTATAAATTCTCTGTTGCACATTAGCAACAGTAGCTTCGAATTCTAATCCTGTAATTTTCTCATAACTCTTCATATATCGCTTTGCTAATTCTATCTTAATACCATTACTAATTGGAGGGATTTCTTGATTGGGTTTAATGTTAGGAAAAATATCGGGATAGGTATCCATTAACCATCCTCTAAATATTTCCTTATCTAAAATCTCTGGCTCATCATTACGTTCAAATCTTTCCTCATAAGAATCAAGAATCCAAAATCGAGAAGAATCTTGGGTGTGAATCTCATCAATTACCATCAATTCCCCATTCTTCATTCCAAATTCATATTTAGTATCTACTAAAATTAAACCATTTTTTCTGCAATACCTTTGACCAAATTCAAACAATTTTAATGCAGCATCTTCTATTTGTTCATAAATTTCTTTATCAACCATCTTTTCTTTAAGGATTTGTTCTCGAGAAATATAGATATCATGACCTGTTTCTGCTTTTGTTGATGGTGTTAATAACACTCCATCTAACTTTTGATTCTTTCGCAATCCTGAGGGTAACTCTATTCCAGATGTCGGCACACCTTTTGTATAATTACGCCATGCTGAACCAGTAATATATGCTCGAACAATCATTTCAATAGGAATCATCTCACACTGATGGACTACTGCTACATTTGGATCTGGAATCTCAATGACATGATTCTTAACTAAATCCTTTGTCTTTTCAAACCAAAAAGAAGAAACTCGATTAAGTAATTCCCCTTTAAATGGAATAGTAGTAATTACTCGATCAAACGCAGAGAGACGATCCGTCGCGATAATTATACGAATATCTTTTTTTATATAATTATCTCGTACTTTTCCTGTATACAACTCGCCTAGCGAGGTAAAATTGGTTCCATTTAAGGTTTTTCCCAACTGTTCTTTAATAATTGTTTCAATATTATCCTTGACCATGATAGATCTTTAGATTTAATGCCATTAAAATACTTCATCTATAATTTATTGAGGAATTATTACATCAAAAAAAGGGAGTAAAAAGATATAATCTATTTCTTATAATAAATTCCATTATTAAATTCTTTAATCGGATATTTAGCACTATTTTTTTTCATTTTATTGGAAAAGGTTTCTGTTAAATCGATTCCAAATAGGTTTATTAAACTAATTAGATAGATAAATACATCTGCTAATTCATCTGAAATATCTTTTAATAATTCACTATTATCGAGGATCTGTTCGAGTGAATAGTCTTTGAATAAAAATATTTCTGATAATTCAGAAGCTTCAATTTGTAGAGCTTGAATCAGGTTTTTTGGTGTATGATATTTCCCCCAATCCCGGTTTTGTACAAATTCTGCAACTTCATCCTTGAAAAATGAAAGTGTAGTGTGTTTATCGCTTAAAATAATACTCACTTCAATTGGTATTTTGATTCCATAATAGTAATATTATCTTACTAAAGACTATTAATAAATTCACATATTAAGTGATTAATTTCATCTTGACGTTGAGCAGGTGCGAAATGACCAGCCATATCAAGTATCTCTAACCGTGAGTTAGGAATTTTTTTATTCAGTTCTTCTGACATTTGCTCTGGGGCAAAATTATCTAATCGCCCCCCGATAATCAGTGTGGGACATTGAATATTTGAAGGATCATATTCTTTAATTTCGGTGATCATCCCAAAAATTTGATCTTCGATTAGCATTAAAATCTCATCTCTGCTTAATTTCATGCCGTTTATAGTCTCTGCAATCGAAGTTAGAATATAAGGAATAACTTTATCTAAAATATCTTCAACAGAATTTGCAACCACCTCTAAAAAGTTCATCCGTATAAAGTAAGGAAGCAAGTTGTAAAAGATATTTCGGATTACATTATCAATCATGATATATCCTGAATTAAGAAGGATAAGAAATTTAATCTCTTCTGGATGTTTTGAGCAATATAATTGAGCTATCATACCCCCTACTAATGAATGTCCAATAATGCCATATTTTTCTGTCACTCCTAAATAGAGTAAAAGATCTTCTAAATCCCGGATAATATCATGGCGTAAATTTTTAGATAAATTTAAGCTTTTTGAAATATCACTTTTTCCATGCCCTAGAGCATCAAAAGCAATGATACGATAAAATTTTCTTAATATTTTAATTTGCCCTTTGAAAAAAGAAGCTGAAGAAGCAAAACCATGAAGGAGTATTATAGTTCCTTCGGTTTTTTCTTTTGTTTCCCCATTAATATCTTCGTAATATAGATTGTATCCCTCTTGATTTTTGAAGAAGGGCATAATGTTATAACATCTTATTTAAAATATTGATATTGAAAATTTTAGATTCAAAAAATACTTTTCTAAATTGAAAAATCATTCAAAATAATGAATAATCATGCTTGTTTTTCCCAATTTATGAGATTGGGTTTTATATTTATAGAATTTTTTTCAAAATCGATTACTTTTTTTAAATAAAATAGACAGATATGTTAGAAATAAGAAATGATGTGAATGAAAAAATTAAGTTCTTTAAAGTATCTTATTCAGAAATGAAACGATTTTGAAAGATAGGTTCAAAATATACTCTAAATTGCTTAATGAATTTTTCTTTAATTATGCTAAAATGATAAAAAAATAATATTTAAAAAGAAATTATAAATCTTTTGTTATTCTCTTTTTCTCATAGAGATCTAATAGGGCTGGCATAAAAATCCTATTCAATTTTTTATAAATCTTAGCACTCTCTTTGATAGGCTCCTTAACATCAGTAAATCTTACCATGTTATTAATAGCCTTCTCAAAACTTTCATATTTCTTAGTGCCATAAAACCCTAAAATTGCAGCCCCCATTGCCGCACCATCTTTTATTTCAGGTATCAAAATTTTTCTTGCTGTTACATCTGCGACAATTTGCGCCCATAAATGACTGTTCACGGCCCCTCCATCGACTTTTACTTCTGAGGCTTTATAGCCTCCCATAGCCTCCAACATTTGGAGATACACCTGAGCACTTAGAGCAGCAGACTCCATAATAGCTCGAATCATATGTGCCCTAGTATGATTCCATCCAAGACCATGAATTGCTCCTTTTCTAAACATATATAAAGGTATAAAAAGCAAACCCTCACTTCCAGGCTTGATACTCGACGCTTCTTCTGTCAACATATCATAAACATTTACATTTTTCTCAATACTTTCTTTTATTTGAAGTTGAGAGAAATTATCTTTAAACCATTTCATAGCTGTTCCAGTTCCAGGCACTGCACCTTCAAGATTCCATTTTCCTTTGATTGGTGACGGTATAGAAAATATAGGAATGTTCCCGGTGGGCATAATTGGTTTATCAACAACATAATCAACAAATGTTCCAGTACCAATAGTGATCTTTGCTTGACCTGTTTCAATGACACCTAACCCTAAAGCAGCACATTGTTGATCTCCGGTCCCCATTATCACAGGAATATTAGGTGGTAATCCTAATTCTTTAGCAGTATTACTGATGAGCTCACCAATAACTTCTCCGGGAAATATTACTTCGGGCCATAAATCTAAAGGAATTTCATAAGCTTCAGCTAATCTTTCATCCCATTTTAGTGTTTGTAAATTAAGAATTCCCCAATATCCATTAGTAGGATCAGTTACGGCTCTTTCACATAATTTATTCATAAGGTAAGTATCAACAAAAGCAATTTTCGATGCTTTCTCGAAAACTTCAGATTTATTTTTTTTCAACCATAAAAGCTTTGGCATGACTCTCCTAAAAGCACCTTCTTCATTTACCCAATCTTTAGCACTTGATTCTTCTCTTTCATCCATCCATGTTAAAGCAGGGTGTAAAGGAGTTCCTTTATCATCTAGAATTGTTACTGTTTGGCGTAAAAAAGCTGCACAAATACCAACAATATCGTTAACATTGACTTTTTGAGAAACATAATTACATGTGTTCTTAATTGCATTCCACCAGATTGCAGGATCTTGTTCCGATATTCCAACGGGTTGTTTCGCAACGGGATATTCTTCATAAGCATGTGCAATTTCTCTACCTTCACTATCAAATATTATTGTTCTCGCTCCTGTTGTTCCAACATCAAATACACAAATCAAATCACTCATATAATCACATCTTAAAGACTTTTAATTAATAATTCAGATACATCATATATTTTAATCTTTTCTTTATCTTTATTTTTGATTCCATAATTTAGTCCTAATTCACATAATGGACATGCTGATATGATATTTTTCGCATTAGTTTCCATTAACTCTTTAATCCTATTTGTAGCTTCTTGAATAGCTAGATTTTTATCCGCCCAATGAGCGGTACCGCTCCAACCACAGCAATGAGTATCTTCCTTGTTATAAATAGGTTCAACAATCTCGAGATTTGGAATTGATTTAAGTACCGCTCTTATTGTGCTCGTATTGTGAAGATTTCGCGCAAGAAGGCATGGATCATGAATGGTTACTTTATTTAAATCTTCATTTATAGTCCTTGGTTTTAATTTATCTTTCTCTATTAAATCCTTAAGAAATTCAGCGATATGAATTACTTTTGTCTCTGTTTTAATGCCAATAGATTCATATCTCTTAGTTAAACTTAAAACACAGCCTGGACAGTCAGAAATTAAAACTTTAGCTCCAGTTTTATTAATCAATTCGATATTTTTCTGAGCAAGTTCTTTTGCCAAATTCATGTCTCTTATATTTAGCACCGGAGCTCCACAACATACTCGTTGATCAAGATTTGTTGAAAATTTTACCTTAGCTTTTTTTAAAAGTTCAATATTAGCATTAACTACAGCGGGAAACTTCATGGTTTCGCATCCAATATAATAAAAGACCTCATCTTTTCCATCAGTTTCGATATTATCGATTTCCTTTTCCTCATAAGTTTTAAAGATATTATAATCTTCAATTGTCCCCGTACTTTTAATCTTCTCAATTTGCTTCTTACAGTACTCTGGCATTAATCCATTTTCATTTAAGTCATCTCTGACGGTCTCTAATAAGGAAACCACCGAAAAATCAAATGGGCACCAGACTTTACAATTCTCCTCATTTGTACACTTGTACATTAAATCGATGAATTCTTTGTTTTCTGCTAAAGTAGGATCAATTTTACCTATTGAAAGATAATATCCGATTCTTGCCTTGTATGCAGGACTCATAGTTTCTGTGTTACTTGCTTGAAGCGTACCGCAATCGAATCTACACATATTTGGGCATAACATACATTTTATAAGATCATCTATATTAGCTTTAAGTTCTTTTTTAGGGTAAAAATTAGCTTTCTTTTTTCGAAAGTTTTTCATCAAAATGGATTTTGTTTCCCTATCCGCCTTATTAATAAGTGGAAGCATCCATTTATATTTTTTTAATGTTTCAAAGACACCCATTTATGGATTACCTCTCTGCCAAATGGCAGTATATAATTTTCCTGGATTTAATATATTGTTTGGGTCAAGTAATTCCTTGACTTTTGATAAATATTTCATAGCGTCACCCCATTCTTTTTTCATCCAATGAGCACGATTAATACCAATTCCATGGTGGTGGGCTATAGAACCGCCAGCCTCAATTACAGCCTTAATGACGGTATCCCAACCTTTCTTATAAAATTCGAATTCATTCATCTCTCTGGGGGGGACTCCTCCCCATGAAAAGTAAATTCCTACTCCATTCGGGTAAAAGTGGGAAACATGGGCAGTGATCATAAGTATTCCCTTTACAGTATCCATATTTTTTAATACATTATGGTATATAATAGCTGCATTGTCCCATGATGCTGCAACCTCTATTGTATCAAACACAATTTTATAAGGTGGCATCGAAGAGGTCTCAGTAACCCGGAATCTGGTTTCAAACCAATGCTCTACCGGTGTTTTTCCGCAATCAATACCATTATGCTCCTCGCATTTTTCTCTTGTAATTTTTTCCTCTAAGTCAACTAATTTGGAATTTCCCTCGCAAACAAATACAACCATAACTCGATCCTTAGCTTTATCAATATGTTCAAAATGTCTTTCGGTTTCTGAATGATCATAAATTCGAATAACCGCAGGAAAGATATGTTCTCGTAATATAGTTCTTGTTGCGGCAAAGGAATCTTCGATGTTCGGAAAAGAATAAGAGATTAATGCCCGTTTCTCTGGCTTGGGCCAAATCTTTAAAGTTGCTTTGGTAATGATTCCTAAAGTACCTTCAGCTCCAATAAACAATTTGTCAAATTGTGGACCGGTTGAATTCCTTGGAATGGGGTGAAAGTCTAATATTTCGCCATTTGGTAAAATTACTTCAAATCCAAGGACTATATCTTCAATTTTCCCGTATTTGGTTGAAAATTGTCCCGCCGCTTTATGACCTAACCATCCCCCTAAGGATGAGGTGTATAATGATTGAGGAATATGACCGGAAGTATATCCCTTTGCATTTAAATAACGTTCTAAGTTCATACCATTTATTCCAGCTTCTACAGTGACCGTAAGGTTCTCATCATTAATCTTTAAAATGTTGTTAAACTTTTTCATATCAATGATAATTCCTCCATTAATCGGCACTGAACCACCAACAACCGAAGAACCTTCAGCGTAAGGGATGATAGGGACTTTTTCTTTATTAGCAAGCTTTAAAATCTGAGAAATTTGAGAAGAATTTTCTGGCCAAGTGATATAATCAGGAAGTGCGGCTAATTTTCCCTCGATCGTCCAGTTCATTGATAATAATGTCGCATCTTTAGAATAAGCCATTAAATCAATCGCTTTAGAGGAAAAATTTCCATCACCTAGAATCTCCCGTAAACTATTCTCAATTTTTTGTTTATCGTGAATTTTAACACGATTCTCATTATACATTACTTTAAAATTATCTATATTCAATATTTTCAGCCTTATGATAATCAATAATATCTAATAAAATGATTAAGATTAAATTAAAATTTCTAAAATTAAATTTAATATGAATGGTTTATTCTATTCTCCATACACAACATTATAAAAACTCATAACCACAACAACAAAAATTAATACATTGAAAAATTAAAATGACAAGCAATATTTTTGGAACTTCTGGTATAAGACGCGTATTTCAAAACTATTCTGAGTCAGATTTAATGTTTACCCCTCAAATGGCTTTAGAAGTTGGATTAGCTTTAGGTACATACTTAGAAGGAGGCACCGTTGTTATTGGAATTGATATACGCACTTCTGCATTACCCATAGAGTATGCGCTGGTTTCGGGATTAGTGAGTACTGGATGTACAGTGAAGAACTTAGGGATCGTAACCACACCAACACTAGCGATGTCTTCTAGATATCTAAATGCTGATGCTTCTGTTATGATAACGGCATCCCACAACACGCCTGAGTATATAGGTTTGAAATTATGGAATCCTTCTGGGCTTGGGTTTTCTCCTGAACAAGAAGAGGAGATTGAGAGAATATTTAATGAAAAAGCATATTCTAAAACTCAGTGGTATGAGATTGGAAAGGTTACTCAAGTAAATGATATTAATGATATTCATATTTTAGACATTACAAATCGAATTATCTTTGATGGTAGTAAATTAAATATTATCGTTGATCCTGGAAATGGTTCTGGTTGTGAAATTGTTCCGAAATTATTGGCAAAATACAATATTAATATTGTTACCATCAATGCTCAAATGGATGGTAGATTCCCAGGTCGAGCTTCTGAGCCAAGTAAGGAAAACTTAGAACAAATTTCTAACTTTCTAAGAATATCTCCTCAAGAGGACATTGGTATTGCTCTTGATGGGGATGCAGATCGAGTAATTTTCTTAGATGAAAATGGCGAGAGAGTCGATCCAATTAGACTTTTAGCCCTTATGGCAAAACGTTATATAGAGGAAAATAAAAATAAGATTAATCCTAAAGATATGAAAATTTCGACTCCAATTAATTCCTCTAGCTTATTGGAAGATGTACTAAATCCTTTAGGGTGCGAAGTTCTTAGAACCGAAGTTGGTGATATCAAAGTCGCTATCGCCTTAAAAAATCAGGGAGGGTTTTTAGGAGGTGAAACATCTGGAACATATATATGGCCTCGCTTTCATTACGGCCCTGATTCTATAATCACAATAGCAAAAGTATTACAAATGATCATATCATCGGGAAAAAGTCTAAGAGAGTTGTTAGAAGATATTCCCATTTATCCATATCATGCTGAGAAATTTAAATTAAAAAAAGATATTCCCTTTGACAAGAAAATTAACAATAACATAATTACAGCGATGAAGGAAGTTTTTGAGAATCTTGGTAAGGATATTAAACAAATAAATCAATTAGATGGATGTCGCTTGGATTATGATGGGGGTTGGATCTTGATTAGGCGTTCGGGTACAAGTCCTTACTTAAGGATCTCTGGTGAATCCAATAAAGATTTAGAGACAACTATTACTCTAAATAACCTTGCGAAAGAAAAAATGTTGGCTCTTAATTTAATTCATTCTTAATAAATTTTAATTCTATAGTCTTAAAGATTCGAAACTTTTGTTAAAAATTTTGGTGTGTCAGGGTTTAAACCATTTATCCGTGCGATTTCTATAGTTAATAACTGTATTGCAATAATCATAACTAGAGGTTGTAAATCAATATAGGTATTAGGAACTTCTATAACATAATCAGAAGACTCTGGGAAAGATTTTGGATCTTCTGACTCATATATAGCTAAAATCTTTGCGCCCCTCTCTTTAATTCTATCTAATAAATTGATTAGATGCTTTTTTCTTTTGTCCTCTTCATGGGGAATTATTGCTAATATGCATGTGTCAGCATCTGCAAGTGTTATAGGCCCATGAGGGAACTCTGCCGTAGAATAAGCTTGCCCAAAAATACGTGCTCCCTCTTTTAATTTTAATGCTGCTTCCATTGCTGTCGCATAATCAGGGCCACTTCCTATGATGAAGCAAAATTTAGTTGATTTAAAAAATGAAGACCTTTCTTTAATTTTTTTATGCAAATTTGGTAAAATTGAATGAATTTTATCTGGGATTCTAATTAATTCCACCCATATTCTATTATATTCCTCATTGGATACTGCCTTATTTGCTCTTCCAAGCTCAAGGGATAATATAACTAGCACCGCTAATTCAGCAAGATATGTTTTTGTAGCTAAAACCGATTTTTCCTTTCCACATTTCAACTCCAAGGTATAATCACTAACTTTAGCTAAATTCGAGTTTGAATTATTTGTTATTCCGATAGTAATGCATCCCTTCTCTTTTGCTAGTTTCAGTGATTCTATAGTATCTTTAGTCTCTCCGCTTTGAGAAATTCCAATGACACAATCGTCTTTTTGTAGAATTGGTTGGATAAGATACTGGAATTCCATCGAAAATTCCGTAAAAGTTGGTATTTTAGTTATTCTATTGAACATATAAGAAATTGCGAATCCCGCATGATAGGAACTTCCCGCACCAATTAAAAATAAGTGATGGATCTTTTGTTCTATAAGTTTTTTTGCTATATCTCTTAGAAAATCTTTTTGATCTAATACATTATGTAAGGCTGAAGGGATTTCATAAACTTCTTTCTCTGTTAATAACCCTAAATTACTTTTCTCTTCAAAATCTTCATTACTTTTCAATTCAATCGCCTTTTCCAATTTTATTAGATAATTTAATAGAATTTGTGAATATTAGAAAGAAATGAATCTCAAATTTCAGTTTAGAATAAATCTGAGATGATCTTCAAATAAGTACCATTATTTTTTAAGTTATTCGCATTATTAAAAATTGATAGAAAAAAGATTCTTTGTAGTTATTTGAAACAAGATGTATCCTAATGTGTGGAATATTTGGAATTATTACTAATCAAGATATCTCTATCGGAAAATTTGCTCTTGAAGGAATTAAACGTTTAGAGTATAGAGGATATGATTCATGTGGTATTGTAGCCTTACATGATTCACAATTATTTATCAAAAAAGATGCGGGAAAAATTGATGAAATCAATGAACGGCTTAAACTTTCTGAATTTCCTTCTGAATCCAAGCTTGCATTAGCCCATACAAGATGGGCTACTCATGGTCCACCCACTAAAGTAAATAGTCATCCTCATTTAGACTGTAGTAAGAAAATCGCAGTAATTCATAATGGTATCTTGGAAAACTTTTTAGAGTTAAAAGAAATGTTGGAAAGAGAAGGACATAAATTTATATCGGATACGGATACTGAAATTATTCCCCACCTAATTGAAAGCTATATGAAAAAAGGAGATGATTTGATACAAGCAGTTGTGAATGCAGTCAATCAGTGTATTGGCGCATACGGAGTTGTCATATGTCATGCCGATTATCCTGATATTATTATTGCGGTAAGAAAAGAATCACCTTTAGTTATTGGGATTGAAAAAGGTAAAACTACATATTGTGCATCTGATATTCCCGCATTTCTTCCCTACACTCGACAATGTTATATTCTTGAAGATAATGAGATGGCTATCTTAAAAGCAGGTTCTGTAAATTTTCTTAATGTTTTAGATCCAGATATGCCCATAAAAAAAGAGATTATTAACATCGAATGGAGTATTGATGCTGCTGAGAAGGGAGGATATGAACATTTTATGCTTAAAGAAATTTACGAAGAACCTGTAGCTTTAAGAAGAACTATGAAAATTCCACGAACTAATCTGCAGGCATTTGCAAAAATTCTTTGGTCTGCAAAAAATATCTATATAACCGCAGCTGGAACCTCGTTTTATGCTTCATTAGCAGGAAAACATATAATAACTAAATTTTTAGGAAAATATATCCATGCAATTGAATGTTCTGAATTCCAAACAGAATTAGATGATGCGCTCCAAGAAGATTCTGTTATTATTGCAGTTTCTCAATCTGGAGAAACTATTGATCTTATTGAGGCAATAAGATGGGCTAAAGAGAAATTAAAGAAAAAAATAACAGTATTGTGTATTACAAATGTAGTTGGGTCTTCATTAACAAGATACTCAGATGAATCGATCATTACACAGGCAGGTCCTGAAATAGGAGTTGCAGCTACTAAAACATATTGTACTCAAGTTCTCACTCTTGCCTTAATTGCGTTAGAAATTGCTAGGTATAGGAAAGTTATAACTAAACAAGAGATTGACAAGTATTATGATGCTTTAAAATCCACAGCAGATATTATTGATAATTATTTAAAAAATAATGTTTCAAACATTAAAGATATAGTAAATAACCTTGATAAAAGCTCAAATTTTTTTTACCTTGCACGAGGTATTTCTATTGCTACTGCTAAAGAAGGCGGTCTTAAATTAAAAGAAGTAGCTTGTAGGTTTATTGAAGGATACTCTGCGGCCCATGCTAAACATGGACCCATATCTTTAGTTCGAGAAGGATTCCCCATTATCTTTATTGCCCCTCCTGATGAAACCTATCAGAGATTGGTGGGAAATGTTATGGAGTTTAAGGCAAGAGGCGGTAACATCATTTCTGTAGTAGTTGATTCAGATAAAGTGATTACTGAGTTAAGTGATAGAACAATTAGAATTCCTCAACCCGCTAATAAATATTATAATATAATAAGCCCAATTACATTTATTCCCGCACTACAACTGCTCTCATATTATGCCGCATTGAAACATAATTTAGACCCTGATCAACCACTCAATCTCGCCAAAACAGTTACCGTTCATTAAGTCTTAATACATTTTCTTTATATCAAAGATATAGCCTTTCCAAGGATCTAATTCAACATATAAACCGTTCTTGTTGAGATTTTCGCCAAAATGAGAATATATCTTCTCTGATAATAGATCTGTAAATTGCCATTTTGAATTCCCATATTCTATTCCTTGAATTTGAATATTTGCTTTAGAAGGTCTCAAACTATAATTTACTACGATGACTCTCCGCTCGTTCTCTTTACACCATTGAAATGCCACTATATTTTTATTAGAATGGTCATCTCCACCAACTGAGAACAATTCGCATAATGACCATTGACCATCACTATATCTCTTTCCTGGTACAGCTTTTACCAATTTTTCATAGAATTCCATGATATCTAAGTTATCTTCCTCAGTTGGATTTCTTCCTAATTGAACAGGCAATTTAATTTCATATCCTCGCATTTGCCCCTCATAAATTAATTTTGCCCCGGGTAACGTCAAAGCTATTATAGCTGCAGCTTTTGATGCCTCTTCACCAAATACAGAAACTGCTCTTGGTTCATCATGATTTTCTATAAAACGAAGCAGTTTTTTTTGATAATCCCAATCTGCTTGAAGATGCTCTACTACTCTCTCAGCCTTCTCATTTGCTAATCTTTCATATAGTCTTTTATCATAACAGTAATCAAAACCTTGTTGCATTAATTCCCATTCCATATTCCAGTACACTTCAGCTATAAACTTAAAATCTGGAAACTTTTTTTTAATTGCTGGAATGACGTCTTCCCAAAATTCCGTCTCTGGTTCATCACCAACTTTCTCACCCCAAGTTTGTTTGAATACCTTATTCGTCATAAGCATAGCCATATCACATCTTACTCCATCACACTGATTGGCAATATTTAATAGAGTATATATTGCTTTCTCACGAGCTTCTGGGGAGAATGCATTAATCTGTACTGTATCTGTCCAAGCAGGGAAGTTAGGGTCACGTCCATTGGCATATACGTCCTGACCTACAGAAAAATATTCATAGGGTTTTTGCATAAGATCCTCGATTGTACCTTTCACAAACACGTTTGACTTTTCTAATGTCCAAAGATGGTCTATTGCGACATGATTAGGAACATAATCTAAGATTAACGAAATATCTCTTTCCGCTATGTCTTTCCGGAAGGATTCTAACCCTTCAGTCCCTCCAATTTGAGCATCTACATGATAATAGTAAACAGAATAAGGAGAACCGATTACATCATCTGTATTATAATATCTTAATGCCTTTTGAAATTCTTTTTGTAAGTCCTCACGATTTTGTGCGATATTTCTTCCTTTTGGACTTCTTTCCCAAACACCCATACACCAAATTGCATCAAAAACTGTTAATTCTTGGTCAATTAACTCGATGGGGATATTATTTAAATCAATAGGGTGCCCGAATATATCTGAAAGAGTCTTTAACCATGGAAAAGTATTAATTTCAAAAATAAGAGGATGGTTATTTGTAATATTACAATTCATTTTCATAAAACCATTTCACATCTTGAATAATATTTAATATCCGTCCTTCTTTATAAAATAAATTCTCTCCAACCAAGAAATTGTTATTATCTATAAAAAAGCTTAATTTCATCCTAAAGTTAAAATCAATATATATAAATTAGTAAATAATCATAATAATATAAAGAAATAACTAAGGATTAAATTAAAAATGAGTGAAGAAAAGGAAGCCCTTAGAAAACTAATTATGCTTATATCTGATTTAAGAGCAAAAGATGAAGAACGTTACGAAGCTCATGTGAATTTCATGAATGAAACTATCCGGATGATTAGTGCTATTGAATCTCAAATGAACAAACATTGGTCTACTGTTTTAGAATCACTGAAAGAGCTAAATGAGAATATAAATAACAACTTAGATTCGTTATTAACGGGTATTAATCCTAAGGGATTAAGGGAGACCTCAAAGTCACTTCAAGAGATAATGGATACAATGAATAAAAGTGTGCAGAGTATGAATTTGGAAAAGGTTTTAAGTGAATTAAAGGTACTTAAAGCAGCTACCGGAACTGGAGGCATATCTCAAGCCTCAGTTATACCTGAAAAAATCTCTGTAGGACAACAGCCAGAACAAATCACAGCAGCAATGAATTTAAAGCCCCCTGATCCCAATAAAGCTGGCGAAGAAACTGAAATATACGGATTTGTGCCAAAGAAAAAGAAGAAAGATGATGAGGATGAACCTCACCTCATGAAACCTTCAGATTTATTTAAAAAGTAGATATTTCAAAAAAAATTAATCGATACTTCGAAGTTCCTCCATAAATGGTTTCAAGCGATTTTCAATTTCTTCAATATTTTCTCCTATCTTTTTGAACTTTATTACTATTGAAGGCAATTTTAATTCAGATTCAACTTTTCTCTTAAGATTCTCATATATGTTTGACATTGAAGGACATCCATATACCTGATTGAAAATAAGACCATCAACCTCCATGTTTTTGGCAGCCTTGAGATACGAACTTGTTAAGTTTTCGTTATCGCATCCTATACCTTTAGTAGATGCATCTAATAAATATCGGGAATAACTTTCTATAGGATCTGAATTTTTTGATACAGGAATTTCTTCAAGTAAGCCTAAGATCTCCCAATCGGCATATAATACACGTCCCCCCAATTTATAGATAATTTCATGGATTTCTGGTTCCCAACCGCTATACATTGGAGAGAAAAGTAATTTTGGCATATTTGTTACATCCATTCCAATCCCTTTTTTTATACGTTCTCGCATCTCTTTTACAAGATGGCTCATATTCTCTAAAAACCGCTGAGCATTGGAATTATAATCTTGAAAGGTTATTGTTAATAGAGCTAGGATTTCTGCAAAAGTTGCAGGATTACATGGATAAAAATTTGACGCACTAATTTCATATAAGATTGTGTTATAAAAACGTTTCACCTGGTTACCTATCCGAAATTGCTTGTTAAGGCTATTATCAGATATTACGTTCCCAGTTAACAATTCTAATTCATCAATAGCCTTATTGACATTCGACACCATTAACGATAACCGTTCTTTCTCATCTTCTGCATTTAAAGCAGGTATATCTACCCAAATTTGATTTGGTACAATCGATCTCAGCGATTCGGAGATTTTATTCCATTCTCCACACCTCATCGCAAAATTTAAATTGGCATCTATTTGCTTCCGTTCCTTATGCATGCCATAAAGCGCATAGATTCCATAACATAAATCAGAGGGAACTCCATTTTGAACCCCTAAGTCGTACATTTGATTGTATTTCTGATTGATTGAGGAAATTACTTCCTCGAGTATTTTATCCACTAATTTTAATATATCAAATTGTCGAGCAAAATCTAGAAATTTGGCGGTTAAACTCCATCCTAAAACACTTGTCGCTGAATTTAGGGCAGTTAAATATCGGTTAACAGTAAATGATTCTAATCTAATTGGAAAAACAGGTATACCTCCAGCAGCAAAAATTAAATCAGGAAAACCTAAAGCAACTGAAATGAGCTTCTTTTTTTCTCGAAGTTTTTTTCTTCGTAAATATTCTCTACCTGTTAAGAAGTTATTTGCCATTTTTAAAAGGGAAGTAAAGCTAATAACATCATCAGCATAGATACTCGTTCCTTCTTCATCTCCTTCGTTCTTAACTTCTTAACTGAATATATATATTTTTAATTTAATCATGGTAAGGTAATAAAATTTTTGAGCAGTTTTTTAAAAATAAGCGGTCTTTATAAAGAATAAGAATATTCTACTCAAATTCAAATAAGAATGATGTTATATTATTATCAATTATGGAAACTCCAAATATAGAATGGAAGGAAAGTTTAATCAAGAGTCTAATTTATAGAGGAATTACCTTAGTTCTAGGCACTTTAACCGCCTACTTCATAACTGGGAGTATTGAAATTGCCACAGGAACAGCAATTCTCACTGAATCGGTGCAAGCAATTAATTATTTTGTTTATGAATTGATTTGGAGCAACATTAGCAGGAAAAGGCTTAAAGAGAAAATAATAGAAGACATTCGCAAAAGGCAGATTGATATTAAAATTGATTATTCCTCAATAATGGAGATAGCTTACCATATGTCTCAGGTTGATACTTTTGTTCCTAAATTATATTTATCAGTGAAAAACTTTTTTAATAAATTGTTAGAAAATGAGCAATTAGAAGAAATTCATGATGAGATAAGAAAGTATAAAAGCTATTTCGAAACCACTCACGCAAAAAGAAAATTGATTTTTTAATTCTCACTAATATATAATAAAAATTAAGAGGAAGGTATCTAACTCCCTCAATATAAAAATTAAGGTTTATAGGAGCCCAATAGTCAACGATTTTATTGAAAGGAAGCAGCTACATATTCAGATATCTAAAGAATTAGAAAAATTAGAAGATGGGGAGTAAAAATAAATTTATAAAAAATTTAAAGATATTAAATAACCAAATTAAAAGTGCTTAAGGAATAAGAAATTTATATAAAGTTTAGTAGAATTAAAGTTTAAAGCCTAATCTATTTAAATCACCCTAAAATTTATATTGCTAAGGTGATATAAATACATAAAGAAAGTTCTGAAGTAAATATCTTTATATCAATAAGTTATCAATATAAGAGTATAACAGACGCATTCAAATAAGTAAATAGGTTATAATCTAAAAAGTTGATAGTATAATTGTAGCTATAGGCTCAATATCAGCGCTATAATCTGCATATAATCATATTTTCGATTTCACTTCATGAGCATCAAAGAGCAATAAGTCAATTATGCAAAAAATATGAGGGTGATTTAAAATGCGAAAGAAAAAAGTTATTTTAATAGCATGTATTGGACAATGTGTCCATGTTGCTGGTAGTTACAACTTTATGCAGATCGCACGGCAACTTGGGTTTCAAACTTATTTTATGGGACCCGCGACCCCTATCCCAGATCTTATCGATAAAATCAATAATACTAACCCAGAGATAGTTGGACTTAGTTATAGATTAACCCCTAAAACAGTTATACCTTTACTAGAGCGATTTTTTCAAAGTTATAATACTTTAGATAAAAAGCCGAATAAATTACTTTTTGCTGGAACTCCTGAAGTCGTTAAAGCCGCAAAAAGTATTGGGG
Organism: Promethearchaeota archaeon; assembly: GCA_016840165.1. Lineage (GTDB taxonomy): Archaea > Asgardarchaeota > Lokiarchaeia > Sigyniarchaeales > SOKP01 > SOKP01. Next base: position 62,698 of record JAEOSU010000037.1, on the reverse strand, counting down.
AATTTGATTATTATTTTGTTGGTGGTGAAACTAGATATGAGATTATTTCAATTTTAAGAAATACTGATGAATCTTCTGAAAAAAAATTTCAACCCCCAATGGATTTAATTTCAAGAATTAAATGGAAAAAGCCTTATCCCATCTTAAGAGCTCATTTTGGACTATCAGATTTATCTGAGACAATTAAAGGGATAAAAAAAATTGCTGAAGCTAAAATTTTAGATATAATCTCAATCGCACCTGATCAGAATACTCAATCACATTATTTTCATCCCGAAGATCAACAACAAGATCTAGACGGTGCCGGAGGAGTTCCACTACGATCAAAAGAGGATTTTAAAAACATAGATAATGCAAGAAAGCGAGGTAATTATCCCTTGCTTCGAATTTATGCGGGTACGCGAGATTTCATTAAACTGGGACGCTTATTTCTTGAAACTATAAAAAATGCATGGGCAGCAATCCCTATCTTCTGGTTTAATCAAATGGATGGAAGAGGTCCTTTGTCATTAAAAGAATCGATTAGACAACATTTAAGAGCGATTAAATGGCACGCTACAAACAATATTCCTGTTGAGATAAATGATTCACACCAATGGAGTTTGCGAGATACTTCAGATGCAATAGCAGTAGCAGATATGTACCTATGTGGGATCATTGCTAAGAAATTAGGTGTCAAGCATTTTATTGCACAATATATGTTTAATACTCCACCAAATCTCACACTCGATATGGATTTAGCTAAGATGATAGCGAAAAACGAATTACTTAATACTCTAGTTGATAAAGATTTCTCAGTGATTAAACAAGTCAGAACTGGATTAGCTAGTTTTCCATTAGATTTAGATAAAGCAAAAGGACAACTCGCAGCAGCTACTATGGTACAATTAGCATTAAAACCGGATATCGTTCATATAGTGAGTTACTCTGAGGCAGATCATGTTGCTAAGCCTAATGACATCATAGAAAGCTGCAAAATTGTAAGTCAAATTATTACTAAATCCCTCTCTAGCAACCTAAATTTTATAAACAGCAGTATTATAGCAAGAAAAGAGCAACTAATTACACAAGCACAAGATATAATAAGCTTAATTCCTAACTTAGCTAATAATTTAGAAGAAGCTGAAGATCCTTATATTAATCCAAACATATTAAATAGGATTGTTAAGTATGGAATCTTTGATGCCCCCCATTTGAAAAATAATAAGTTTGCTAAAGGAGAACTCAAAACGAAGATTATTAATGGAGCTTGTTATTCATGGGATTCTGCACGTGATAAAATTTATGAGGAAATCGAAAGGATAAAAGACATTGATAATGTAACTAATGAATTAAGTCTTTTTAATTCACCATTCAGAAAGAGAAGATTTATCCGCCAGGGGAGTGAGAAATGAAATTTAGTATCATAGGTGCTGGAAACGGAGGACGTGCCTTTGCTGCATACTTATCCTCAAAGGGACATCCTGTGAATTTATATAATAGGTCTTTTTCAAGAATCGCAGATATTAAAAAAAAAGGAGGAGTAAAGTCAAAAGGAGAAATTAAAGGATACTTTCCATTAAATATAATTACCCAAAGATTAGATTATGCTTTAAAGAAAGCAGATGTTATCTTAGTGGTGACTCCTGCCTCTGCCCACAAGGATATCGCTCAAAAAATAGCCCATTTCTTAACAAAAGATCAAATCATCCTTTTAAATCCTGGAAGAACCTTTGGAGCGATTGAATTTTCACAAACTATAAAAGAAGAAATCGGTTCTTTTCCAGTTTTTGTCGCGGAAACACAAACTTTATTATTTACTTCGAGACAGTTAAAAAAAAATGGGGTTCAAATTCTTAAAATCAAGGATTCTGTTCAATTTTCGGCTTATCCTGAAAAATATACATTTTTTGTTTATGACACTCTACATGAGATTTTTCCACAATTAGTTCCCGTTGATGATTATCTTGAAATGACCCTAAATAATATAGGAATGCTACTTCATCCAACTCTTTCAGTCTTAAACTCTGGAATAATAGATATTGGAAAAGAATTTAAATTCTATTCTGAAGGCGCGACTAAAAGAACATGTGAAGTACTTGAGAGAATTCAAATAGAAATCAATAAAATTATGCATATTTTAGGTCTAAAACAAATTAACTTCTGTAAATGGGCAAAAAATTCTTATGGCGTAAGTGGAAAATGCATGTACGATGTAATTCAAGAAATCATAGCATATAAGGATATTATCGTACCTAAAAGATTAGTAACAAGATATTTCACTGAGGATGTACCAACAGGATTAGTGACAATTTCTTCCTTAGCCGAATTTTTAGGTATCAATACACCTATTATTGATTCCATAATAAACTTATCTTCAATACTCTGTGGAATGGATTTCAAAAGCCTAGGCAGAACAATTAATAAATTAAAATTAGAAGAATATATTAAGAGAAGAATCACATCTGAAGAATTAATTAATATGGGAGCTGAACAACAGATACCAATTAATTAAAAAATCTTTACTCAATTTCGATTATTATTAGTTATGAAGAATTTAGTCGAAAAATTTCCTAAAAATCATAAATTTTATAGAAATGTGATTAATGAGTTAAAACACAAGATTTTATTATAGACCTAATCATATTAGATATTGATATAACTTTCCAATATAACGAGATGATCAATATGACGTTGGCAAATGTACCAATTATGTTAGAAAAAGTAAGAAAAGAAGATATCGATAAGCAAATTTTGCGGTTTGGAATCCTCGCCGAATTAGATGCAATTAATCTTTACGAGCAAATGGCAAACATGACCGAAAACAAGCATTTGAAGATGGTCCTTTTGGATATCGCAAAAGAAGAAAAAGAGCATGTCGGAGAGTTCCAATATCTATTATTGAAACTGGATAAGCAACAACAAGAAGAGCTTGAAGACGGAAAAAAAGAAGTCCAAGAACTCTTAGGTGAGTGATCAAATAAACTGTAATACACTTATTTTTATAGCTTCTTAAAATTCTTTTTTTTTTTTTAAAAAAGATTCTAATACCTTTTTTCTAATTCCACTTATTAAATAGAGTTGAAATTTCGAAATTATAAATAGTTTATGTAGAAAATATTTAATAAACTCAATTGAAATTAAACCTATGATAATTTAATAAATTAAAATATTATAAATAAAAGAGGAAAGTGTTGTATATGGTAGAACTAAAATGTCCTAAATGTGGTATGTCATTCATGGGAAAAGATGAAGCTGAAGCTAAGAAAAAAATGAAAGAACATGCCGAAAAGCACCATTCTAATTAAATTTAATAATTTTTTATTTTTTTTGTAGATTTAATAAATCATATAGATTTGAAATCTGTTGAAATTATTAGTTAATTTGGAAACTAAGGATAAATTCCTATTCCAAAATTACCTTAAGTATTTTTCATTTTCTAGTCATTCTTGTACCACATTTTGGGCATACTTCATTCATACAAGGTACACCCGTTTGATGTGGCTTTTGATAACCACAATTTGGGCAAACACAATTGCCCCCTGGCCCTGCAGCATACGGACCACCCCCTCTTCCCTTTCCTCCTCTTCTCGTATTTATCACCTCTTTTTTAGTCAATTATTTTCATTACTACTATTATAATTAAAATAAATCATTATTTTATGTTTTTTTCTTTCTCTCTACCCTTTTCTTTTGAAATCTTAAAATATTTTAAAAATCTTCTAAATATTTAATTGTTGCAAAGTTTTAATATAGATAGAAGTGATAATCATGAATGAAAAGTTATATAGATTAATTTATTTCATTGCTTTATCGGTATCATTAATCTTTATGATACTAAACCTTACTTTTGACTTGTTTTATTTAGACACATTCTTGCTAGTTTTTTTCTGGGCTGTTAAATTTTTATCCGGTTTTGGACTCTTACTGAGTATTGCTAATGTTTTTTTAATAGTTCTAAAAAAATTCAAGGATAAATTTGGTGAGAAAGAATTAACAATCTTTAATATTATTCAAATTGTAGTTCCTTTAATTTTAATTGGTTATGCTACGTATAAAGTCGTCATAAGTTACATTAGTAAAACAATTATAACTCAAACAGGCTTTTGGTTTTGGTTTGATTTGCTATTATACTTCTATGGTATACTCTCTTTATTATTGAACCTTTACATCTTACCAATAATTAGGGATGAAATTACAGAAGCAGCAGAATTAGGCAAATTAAGCTGGTGGAAAAAAGGCGCTAAGCGAGTCGCGAGACGAATCAAGAAGAAATATTTTGAATTGAGAAAAGAATATGCAAGTGCTCAAGTTCAAGTTCAAATGACAACTAAGGAAATATTAGATTTATGGAGAAAAAAGTTTGCTTTGAACTTTCTATTGATAATAGGAATCGGTTCTATTATATTTACTCCTATTACATTGATATGTATTATCTTTTGGTTAAGAGTTTACATATTCTTTCGAAGCAAGATTAAGGCATATGAAAGAATATCATTGCTAATATCTTTGGTCTTTATTGGAATAATTACATTGATCTTACCATTTTTGAACCTTTCAGTTTATACTAATCTTTCTAACTTCTATTGGACTGCTGAGCTTTTTTATCTAATAGGTATAGTTATAGCATCGATTATTTTTGTTAAAAAGTTATTAAGTCTACAAGGAATTACCATTGCACAACAGAAAATTAAAAGACGTGAAAAGAAAATTGAAGAACTTGAAGAAGAAAAGGAAGAGCTAAAAAGAAAATTGGAAGAGAAATAATATTCGGAAAATAAAATCAATATAAAAGAATTTTTAATAATTTCTTTTATAGAGGCACATCCATAAGAAATTTTCAATAATTTCTTTGCCAATAATCCTTACTTTATTTATTATCCTCTCATCAAAGAGACCTGAATGAAAGTAGAGGGGATTATGGGTTTCGGGATGAAATTGGATTGAATAGATGGGCTTGGATTTATGAGACATATATTGTACAATTCTATACCCTTTTGTTCTAGAAATTGATTTAATATCAAAGTTTTTTTGAACTTCGCAATCATTAGGAGATACAAAATCGCGATGATGTAGATCTACCGGAAAATTAAGATGAGTAATTAATACATCAGTCTCTTTAATTACTAAGAAGATGATATCTCCAACTAAGCCTGGTATCCTCATTCGGCAGACTTGAGCACCATAAGTATAAGCAACTAAATGAATCCCAAAACATATAGCGAGTATCGGAGTTTGCTCAATACATCGAATTAATTTTAATTCTTCTTCAAAACGTTTTTTAAGTTTATTATGGTAATAAAAACTGGAAACATTTAGATCTGAACCCGATAAAACAATTCCGATGTAATTTTTAGCAGATTCATAGTTGAATTGACTATAATGAATTATTTTAAGTGTCACATCCGCCATACAATCATTAACAATGGTTTCAATCCTCTTTATTCGATCTGTGGGAAAACCATAAGAGTAATTATCAATTAGTAGGATTTGATTCTCATCTACATCTTTTTCTACATTACTTTCTTCCATTGATTTAATCTCTCACCTTACAAATATTTATTTACTAATATATCAGATGGATAATAAGTATAGGCTTTAACCTTTTCTCCCATATGAGTTAGGACTTCAACAACAATTCTATGATATAATGAACCTTCACCTTCAATCGAATCTAAAGTTTTAAGCAATTCTGAATCTATATTATAATATACCTCCCCTTTTACTTCGCAATCTTCATCAAAAATTATGAATGGAAATCCTAAAGTAGGAGGAGAGACTTTTCTATGTTTTGGCAATGTTGCTTTTTCATATTCTAAATTCTCAAGTACATTGTTTCTACTTTCTCCATGCTGTAAAGTACCATAAACAAATACATTTTTACTCTCAGTATCTTTATCATTCAATCTTTTTTCACCTTTTCTGATAGTTAAATTCAAAAGAAAAAATCTCCAAATAACCTACCAAGTAAAGATTCGGATTTGTTAAAAATTATTAATTCCCTTCTAAACACAATAATGACAGATTGCTCTTAAAACATCTCCATAAAAGCCCCAATACGAGTTTTCACTTGTTCGATATTCTCTCCAATTTTATTAAAAGTAATCGCGGTTATAGGAATCTCTAATTCTTTTCTTACTTTGTCTCTTAACATTCGATAACAATTAGAAATCGAATGACAACCAAACAATTGAATAAAAACTACACCATCAGCATTCAATTCTTTTGCCATACGAAGATATGAATCCGTCAGTTTGTCATTATCACAACCAATTCCTGTTTGTGTGGCATTCAAAAGAAATCGTGCATATTCTTCTACTGGATTATTACTAGGTGAAATAGGTAACTCTTCAAGTAATTTTAATAGCCCCCAATCAGCGTAAAGTGCCCTTCCTCCTAACTCATAAATATAGTCATGAGTTTTTGGTTCCCATCCACCAAAGATAGGGGTGACAAAGATTCGTGGCATATCAGAGACATCCATTCCGATATGTTTCCTGATCCTTTCTCGCATCTCATTCACTAACGAATTCATATTATCTCTATAACGAGTTGCATTAGAGTTATAATCAATAAATGTAATGTTTAATAAAGACATGATTTCGCTAAAAGTTGCAGGATTACATGGATAAAAATCAGAGGCACTAATATCATAAATAATGGTGTTGTAAGCACGCTTTACTTGATTACTGATATTAAAATGATTTCTTAACATATTGTCTGATATGGTATTCCCAGTTAACTGCTCAAAATCACTTAAAGCGTGTGATACGTTATCTGTTAATAATTCTAAAGCATTACCTATATTTCTAGGAGGAATATCGATCCAAATTGGGCGCGGTTCATTATTTATAGCACTTAATGATTCTAAGTATTTATTGAAGGCACTGCATCGAATAGTGACATTCATATACGCGTCAACATTGCGACTTTTTGATAAATTCATACCTACAAGACTTTTTAGGCCATAACAGAAATCACTTGAAATCCCCCCCTCTATACCGATGTCATACATTTCGTTATATTTTTCATTAATTTCTCGGATGACATCTTCGATAATATCATCAACAATTTTACTCACTTCACTAATCCCAAGGTTCTTCACAAAACTTAAAAAATTCGATACTCCTTTCCATCCAAAAATATTCGAAGCAGTCCCTAAATAGGTAAGATATTGATTTATCTTAAAATTATGCATCCTGATCGGAAAAACTGGTACCGTTCCCGCAGCGAAAGGCAAATCCGAAAACGGAAGTGGTACTGACACTAATTTTTGTTTTTCCCTAAACTTTTTTCGTTTTAAATATGCTCTTCCTGTCAAGAAATTATAAGCTATTTTTAATACTGAGGAGAATCTAACGATTTCATCTGCAATTAAACTCATTCTGAATCACCCATCTCCAAATAAGCTTCAATACGAGTCGACAATTGACCTCGATTGGCTCTTGAATAATCACGTTCGATATTTAGTACTTGAATACCCTTTTCTTGTAATTTATTTTTAAAAAAGGATGACATGAGAGACATATGATCACAAAATTTTATGATATGGTTTATCACTCCTAATCTTTTCCCCGTTTTTTCCTTATACTTCCTGTAGATCTGTTCAATTTGAGCGATTTTATTTTCTAAAAAATTCGGCACACAATGATCGCCATAAATATTGTTTATATATCGAGAGGCTAATAAATCAATTGGTTTTTGTGTATTCTCAAAAGCACTATTATCAAATTGTTGCGAATAATAATTGGATCCAATCCAAGAATCAAAAAATATAATATTTCCTCCTCCTTCTTTGATTAAATCGATTAATATATCGTTCATGAAGATTGAACATCCCGTAAGTAAGAGATCTTTCGAATTGGACGATTGTGCTCTTAAATTATTATTGGAATTGATAAAATCTTTTAGTTCTGGGATGATTTTAGGTCCAAATAAAAAAGCCTTCTGCATGAGTTTTAGTTTTAGACTTCCTTGAATAGTTAAATTATTTAAAGTTTCAAGGAATTTTCTGAATTCATTGTATTTCTTAATACTTTCAATTATTGCCTCATCAGATATTACTGAATTCTTAATTTCCTCTAATTTCTTTCTAAATTCCAAGATTTCTAACCGAAAGTATTTCTCACTATTGCTATTTCTTATGTAAGAGATGTAAAAATTTAATCGAGGAATATTAAAATACTTACATATAACTTCAGAAGCACATATATCTGATACACAATGATTAGATACGATAAAATAATCTATTAAATCTAAAAAATCAAATTGACGAGGTTTTAAAGCAAAAAGACCGATACAAGTTTGCGCAAAAGCACAGGTAGATGGGGGTAAATAATCATGACTCGCATCCATTAATTCATCATTTCCTGCGAAAATCAACCGTAATGGAATAAATCCGGCAGCGTCTATTAATTCCTCAGGAATATTATCATGCGAGATAAATGCTATTACTTTTTTCCCCTTGCTTTTCATCTCTTTTAAATAAAGAGAAAATTCCTCGAAAATCTCTAATGCTTGCATTTTAATTGGAATATATATAGTTAATCAATCAAAAAGAGTCAATTGAGCTAAGAATTATAAATTGTATCTTACTCTTTATTTTTTTTCTTCTGCAATGATCGCGGCTCCTATTGCTCCGGTGAGTTGAGGATATTCAGGACGAATGATTTCAAATCCAAGCTCCTCTTCTAAATAATTTTTAACGGCATCATTTTTAGCAACTCCACCGCAAAAAACTAATTTCGGGCCTACACCAATTCTTTTTGCCATCCCTGCTACTCTACGGGCTATTGATTTATGAATGCCGCTCGCAATATCTTGTTTAGAAGCCCCCCGGGCAAATAAACTAATAACTTCGCTCTCTGCAAACACTGTACATGTTGAACTTATCGATGCTGGTTTATTAGATTGTAATGCTAAAACTCCAAATTGATCAATCGGAACTTCTAAAGCATGTGCCATCACTTCTAAAAACCTGCCTGTTCCTGCTGCGCATTTATCATTCATCTGAAAATCTATAACACTTCCGGTCTTCTTAGACATTACAATAGCTTTACTATCCTGACCGCCTATATCTATAACTGAAGCAGCATCTGGAAAGAAATATTGTGCTCCACGCGCATGAGCTGTAATTTCTGTCACTCTGTCATCAGCAATATCGATTGTATTACGACCATAACCCGTACTCATTACATAAACATCCTTTCTCTCTAAATTGTGCTGTTTTAATATATCATCAAATAGATTGTGACCAACTCTTTTAAAATCATAGGTGGATCGTTCGGTTTTATGATCCAATAATTTCCCCTCGTTAATAAGAACAATCTTCGTTGCTAAGGATCCAATATCAATACCAATAAAATTCTTCACGATCTAGTTATGCTCCTTTTAATTTTATTTTAAAAATGGTTAACAAGATTTTAATTTTATTATAAATCAAATAAGCGATATTTAACCTAAGAAAAACAATGTAATAATGATAGTAATTAAAAAAGCAAATACCATTTGAAGTATGTTTTTAATAATAGATTCCCGGGCAACTAAACCTAAGAACGTGCCTAACATTATAATACATATTAAAATAATTAAAAAAGAAACAACAAAAATCATTAATCCCGCCTCTGAAACAAACATGAATGGGATTAAAGGAACAATTCCACCTAAAAAAGGAGAAAAGCCATTAACTATAGAAACAACAATGCTAGCGAATCTTTCTGCTTTTTCTTGGATGGTTTTTATCTGCTTTTTTTCTTTTTGGGAGATATTTCGCTTTCTATTCCGTTTCTTTTCAATTTTAATAAGCATCGATTTCTCTATTTCTTCAATAGATTGGTTGCGTATGTTATTCATTTCCAATTCTTCATTCATTATCATCGATTTCTTTATAGTATCTTTGATTTTTTTTTGTTCAGCTCTCTCTGATAAATAAGATCCAGTGATTCCAGATATTAACATGCTTATCGATGATCCCGATCCCGCAAGAATAACTAAATTGCTATTTATTATAACTAAATTTTCTTTAAGTAAAACCACAAAAAATCCTAAAAGAATGCCTAATACTGTAAGCATGCCATCATAGAAATTATTTACAAAATATCTTCGAGCAACTCCCCATAAGTTAGTTATCCTAGAATAAGTTTTTACTTTTTCGATTATCTTCAATAGAAATACTCCAATTATTTACTTTTAAAGGAATATTTTAAACTTTTCTATGATATATTACGAAATTATAATCTTCGAATCAACTTTTTACTAAAAATTACCGGTTGCAAGACTTAATAATAAGGAAACTAAGAGTGTTACCACCCCTGCTGTTACAAGATGTATAGCATACTTTAATTTCCCTTGACCTGAAATATTACCCAAAAATATCCCCAAATAAATAAGTAAACCAACAAGAATCGCATACGAAATTAAAAAGTGTAAAATAACTAATTCGCTTCCAAAGAAAAATGGAATGAGAGGCAGAGTTGATCCTAAGGCAGGGGCACCACCATCCACAAGAGAAGCTACTATCGTTGCGAAATTTTCTGCTTGTTCGATAAGAGTTTTATCATTTTTTTTCATTTTAGGTCTTCTTTGGATAGGAATCAAGACCGCTTTTTCATTTTCCCCCGTATTACTCTTCTTAAGTGGAATTAGCATAGCTCTTTCTATGGATCTCTCTTTTAGTATTTCTCTTGCCAGGTCTAATTTTTCTTTTTCAAGTATATCATTAACACCTTCTTGATCAATGATAACCATCTCTTTTTTAAGATCAATTATTTTTTTTTTTCGTTCTGCTTCTTCAGAAAGAAAGGCGCCCCACAATCCACTGATACCAATCGCTAATGCTGTTGAAAATCCTAACACAACAATATTCCCTGGAGTGTTTTCACTGATACCAGCTAAAAAAAGAACAAATATACCGCTTACAATTCCTGCACAAGTTAATGCTCCATCAAAACAATTATTAAAAAACTTTCTCCGAACAATAATGCCCAAATCAGACATTTCTGCATATTTTCTCCATTTTGCAGTTGTTTCTTTCAGACCCATTTGCTATCCTCTCTCTTTTAAATCAATTGTTTGAATCTCTTTTCAGGTATCAATCTTGTGATAAATTAATTAATAGATCAGAATCTAACACCGTTATTAAGTTTACAATATAAATCATAGATCTTCTTAGAGTAATTTTTGATAATTTAAAACTTTAAAATTTGTAAATTAAATATTGGGGTTTTAATATATGGTCTCGCCCGTTATCCTGTCTACTTTCAAATGTCGAAATTTAGCATCGGCCTTGACAATCTCGCTTGAACTCTCAATTTTTTCTACAACTTTTGGAGGGAACAAATAATTTGCTAGCAGGATAATCATTTCCTTAGTTTCTATGCAGTTGAATAATTTTAAACTTTCGAATGAATAGAACAATTCAGATATGAGGTCATAATTCATATCGGCTGTAAATTCTAATAATTCAAGATTTCTATAAATTCGAGATACGATAGTATTTAATAACTCATAATCCTGTAAATTATCTAACGACTGATTCATATATCGGCAAAACAACACATAATATGTAGCTTCTGAGGATATAAAACCCTCTCTATATTGTGCAATACCATCGGAGCTAATTCTATTTTCTATTTCTGCTATGATTTTAGTAATATTCTCTTCCATTGTTGCCTTTCTTTTAACTAAATTATAAATTTTAAGAATTATGACTAATTGCGAAGTTTCCAAATTTTTTAAATAATTAGGCTCAAAAAATTTTGTATCAGTTTCAATTAATCTATCTACCTGGGAGTCATCTAACCATATCTTCATTAAATTGGTTGATTTTAAAAAATAGTACAATCCATCTGTTGCTTCCACTAATGGAGCCTCAAACTCATCGATAGCTTCTTCATATAATTCCATAAGGAAGTTTTTAATCTTCTCTTTGTCTAATGGAATTTTTAGGTTTGTAGCTAAATATAAACCGCAAAAATAAAGATCAGGATTTTTTAAAGTAACTAATGGGATAGTCATTAGCCAATCATCCACGTTATTTTTAATATACTCAATTATATGAGAAAAATCAAATCTTCTTTGCAAATGAAAAAAATTAATAATTCGATAAATCAAATATAATAGTTGGAGTTTATCCTTCGGGTTATTTAAATCTTCTAAAACCTCTATTCTTCGTTTGTTCTCACTTAAATTTTTAATAAAGGTATCTCGAATTTCGATATATTTTTTTAAATTTTCTTTTTTATCCTCATTCTCATCAAATAAGCTTTTTAAGCCCTTAATATCGACCATAAACTCAATATTTAAAAAACCTTTCGATTTTAGATTTATAATAATTTCGCTGGCGGTGGATTCAGCAATGTAATGAACTAATTCCTCCAAAAAGATTTCATAGATAATAGGAGCTATTTTATATTGATATAAATCATTTAAAGAATTTATTCTATCGTAATCCTCCGGATTAAGTTCTAAAAAAGGGTCAGATAATTTATTTTCAACTTCTATTTCTTTTACTCCAATTTCTCGTAAAGCTTTCGATATTACCTTTCTTAATTCATCTAAAGCAAGATCAAGGTTCTTTTTACCCTTTAAATCAATACTCAGAGAAGGTATAATTTTATCTTGAAAATATAGGTCAAGAGAATTATAAAAAAATTCTAGATTATCAAGATATAAGCTTAGAATGTTAAATAAGCCCTGATATATCATTTAATACAACCCATCATTATAAGTGATGCTATATCTATCTCGCATTTTACTTTTAAATTATGAAAGGATTCCAGAAATTAATATTTTGTGATTATAGCTTCATATGATATATAAATTACATTTCAATACCTCAACTTTTAATAAGAAGAAAAAAAAATCAATAATCCTCATCTTTTATTTTAGAAGGTATTTCTAATATTGATTGAGCAAATTTCTTTGCTATCTCCTCTCCTTTGTTAAGGTCTTGAACGGTTGGATGACCTTTAAATACTAGTTGTTCAATGATATCCCAATTCATATGTTCAGATAACGCATTAAAATCCTTTTGAGCTCCTCCACTCCATCCGTATGATCCAAAATATATGACTTTTTTATGCCACATATGTTTCTTTTGTAAAAGTTCCAATAAATATTTCATTGGGGGAAACATACTGTATTCATATGTAGGAGCTCCTATAATTAAACCAGCTGATTTATAAGCGTCTGCCAGAATAAAGGATGGTTCTTCATTAGGAACTCTATGAATATGGATATATATCCCTTCAGAGGCTATACCTTTTAAGATCGCATTTAACATCGCTTCCGTATTTCCATACATGCTTCCCCATACAACACATATTTCAGGTTCAGCAAAATCTTTATTATAATTAGCGTAACGAGAGTACTTTTTTATTACCACTTCTGGTTTCCCTCGCCAAATTAAACCATGAGAAGGAGCGATCGCATTTATTTTAAATTGAGCAAGAGCGTCGATTGCTTTAATTACATTCGGAGAAAACATAGCAATAATATTTGCATAATATCTTAACATTTCTTGTTCCCAATAAGGTTTATTTACTTCCGGGGTCTGATCGTCAAAAATACTTCCTTGATGGACCCCAAATGCTCCAAATGCATCCCCACTAAATAATATCTTCGAATCCTCTTCATAACTTGCCATTGTCTCAGGCCAATGTACATGTGGTATTTCTATAAACTCTAAAGATTTGTTTTCACCAAGATCTACTTTATCTCCGCTCTTCACAACCATAATATTCTCATCTATGCCATAAAAACCATCTAATAATGCTGCACCCTTTTCCGTAGTTACAAATTTAGCCTTTGGTGAAAGAGACTTCAGGATATGTGCAAATCCTGTATGATCTGGCTCAAGATGATTAAGTATGATGAAGTCAACATCTTTTAAAGTAAGATTAAGGGATCTAAGACTCTCAATAAAACTCATTGAGGCGCCACCCCATTCTCTAACAAGTTCTATCACAGCGACTTTATTTGCTTTTATTACGTAAGAATTAAGAGCTATCCCATTTGGTATAGGCCAAATTCCTTCAAATAAATCTTCTGAATGCACATTTGCTCCAATCCAAAAAACTTTATCTGCTATTTTTACAGCTTTCATATGTATTCGCCATTATTAATAATATATAAAATTTAATAAAATAATATTTGAAATTAAATTTATCATGATAAACATATAATTTTGAATACTCAATCATGTCTTTAGTTTTTGGATTATCTTCATATTTTAAAGCAAATCCACTTAATAATTATAACATCTGGTTTTACCAGTTTTCAGCAGAAGAAATAGGTACAATGGGCTCTAGAGTATTTCTTGATCTTTTTAAACAAGAATTACTTAATAATCAAATATATCAGATCAATTTTGATATGGTTTCATGTAGAAATGGTGAAAATAGAGTTGAATATATTAAATCATATGGTATTATTCCAAAAAAAAAGAGTTCTTCCCTACTTATATCAATATTAGATGAAATTTTTCAAGAAGAAAAAATAGAGATCAAGGGTCACACTTTATTATCAGGAGCTCCTACTGATTCTTTACCTTTTCATTTGCTTATTTTAGAAACAATTGATTTTTCAACACCTTCTGCTTCAAAATGCTCACATACTAAGAAAGATCAACCCGATAAGGTAAATACTCATGTTTTACTGAATACTTTTATTATTGTAAAAAAATTAGTATTACGTCTTGATAATATCTTTAATCACTAATCTTCTGATTTGATTTTAAAAAATTACGGAATAAACTCAGATGAAGTGATTAACAAAACTCCTTCTGATGTCTTAATCGTAAGATAATAAATATTTTTTCTTTATTATTTTTCTTTTATGTAATTTGGAATCTTATGATTTTTATTATTTTAATCATATATTATTAATATTGTATTTCAAATTTGGTTTAACTTAAAATGTTATCAAACAGAAAGATAAAAGAAGAAATAATCACATTGCTTATAGATCACTCAAGATTAATCTATTCCGTAATCAGTGACATGGGCGTATATTATACTGGATGGTCTGAAAATTATGAATCGAACAAAAAAAGCTTAACTAAGAAAAAAAGTAAAATGCAATTAGTTGAAGAAGAAGCAGATGAGATTAAAATCAAAATAATAAAAGACTATGCAGAAATTGACTCACAATTGGGAAATATTGTAGCTCTAATCCTTCGAATGGACAATCTAATTAACTATCCTCTCGAATTTGTTGATATGCTTCCTAATATTAAATTGAAAGTTAATAGTTCTAAAGAAATTTTTGAGAGGTATGAAAAGTTAATTAACATGATAATGAATATGGCAAATGTGTTAAAAACAACTATAAAAAATCTAAGAGATAATCAAGAAAAAGTCTTTAATAACACTACTGAAATTCATGAAATAGAAAATAAAATTGATAGAATTTATAGGCAATTCCTTGAATATCTTTATTCTAATACAGATTTGGATATAAGAATGACACTTAGAATTAGAGATAGTATTGTTTTACTTGAAAATCTAGCTGATAGAATACACGATATTGCAGATCAAATCAGAGTAATAATCTATTCTTGATTTGTTAAATATTTGACTAATAATTGAAGAAAATCATTTCATATCGGAATAATAATACATTAATACTTCTAACTTGAAAAACTCCTTTTTGCTATTTCTGATTTAATATTTAATAAATTTTAATTTTATAAACGAAGAATTTATACGCTAGTGAACGCTTATTCCTTTTAAACATTAATAAATTATTGCAATGGTTAAAAAATGAATGGCAAAAAGAAATTTTATTTATTACTTGGATTATTTCAAATTGTTCTAGTATTCATTGTATTTTTTTCTACAAATGGAGTAGTGACATTAGTAGCAGCCCAAGCAACTACGTTAGATTATTACAATACAGCCACCTCAGCCATCCTAGCTATGTCAGCAGCAATTTCTGTTGGGGCTTCAGTATTGGGTAGTGCATTAGCAATAAAAACCGTAGGAACCGCAGCAATTTCTTCACTCGCAGAAAGAGAAGAATCTTTCTTTAAAGCCTTTTTAGTAGTAGCGTTAGCAGAAGCGTTAGCGGTTTATGGGTTAATTGTTGGTATACTTCTGTGGACAAAAATACCCTCTCCGCCAGGATAATCAATTGATTTGACATATCTGTAAACTAAGCTAAATAAATATTTCATAAATTGGTGTTGTTTTACGAGTATAGTAATTCCCTCTTATGTTTATACCTATATCAAGATAGAGTTTCTTAAGAAATTAATTATTGAAGATAATAACCTATCACAGTTAAAGAAATTTGATAGCATTAAGGATTTCATGGAATTTATCTCTCCGTATTATCCTGAAATCAAAATTTCGGATTATAATATTATGGAAATAGAACAAGCTCTTTTTCATATCCTTATTAAATTAATAGGAAGGATTTTATATTTTTCCCCGGATAATATGAAACTCTTTTTAAAAGCCTACCTTTTAAAGTATGAAATCTCTAACATTAAGCAAATAATACTCGGATCAATAATCGGTATTAGCAAATCAGAAAAATCTAAAAGGATTAATTATTTAGTTGAAGAATATTTGGAGCGTTCAGATTTTATTAAAGATTTGCTCGAGATCACTAGTTTAGAGGAAATTCAGTTTTATATGAAAAACACGCGCTATAACAAGCCCATAAGGGAGGGAATACTCTATTTTAAAAATACTAACGAAATTTTTATTTTAGAGGCTTTTTTAGATAAATTATATTATGAAAATCTTATATTAACAAAACATTTTTATGATAAAAAAGAAAAAGCGATGATATCGCTTTTTATTGATTATTCAGCAGAAGTTTATAACTTGAGAATTTTATCACGAGCAATAATTAATCATTTTGATAAGAATTTAACATCGCAACTACTTATTAGAGAATACTTATTTTTAAGCCAAGAAAAAATCGATGCTTTATTAGAGATTAATGATATCGATAAATTCATATCGGAAATTCAAAA
Organism: Promethearchaeota archaeon; assembly: GCA_016840165.1. GTDB lineage: Archaea > Asgardarchaeota > Lokiarchaeia > Sigyniarchaeales > SOKP01 > SOKP01. The sequence continues at coordinate 45,735 of JAEOSU010000037.1, read as the reverse complement.
GTTCTTAAACTCCATAAAAGAATTAAAAGAATTATATATCCCTATTAATATAAATAAAAAACATTTGAGATGGTCCTTAGAAGGAATCTATCAAAATTATTATTTTAAAAAATTCCAATTAAAAATTGATGATTTTGAGTATTTTACAATCTATCGCATATTGGAATTGATAATTAAAAAAGAAAAAGAAATCAAATTTAACATAATGCCAAATGTAATTAGAATTATTCATGAAAAATATGAGAGTCTAAAAAATGGGAATGAGAATATTTGACTGGGCCAAGGATTTGGAAGAAGTTTATAATGATTTATTAAAAAAAGCTAAAGAGCAGAACTTAAAGGAAATCGATGAACTCCGGAAAAATAATGAAAAATCATTAGAAGAAACTCAAAAGACTAAACAAGATTTAGTTAAAGGAGCTTTAAATTCTCTACAAAATGACGTTAATAAAGAAATTTCTCAGTTTAAAAAGAATTTAGAGAAGATTCTAATTGAATTTGAACATAGTTATAACCAAAATAAAACTGTTTTGATAAATAAAATTATAGATAAACTAGGTTTAGATTTTAGTGCCTGAAGATAAAATTTATGTTATTGGAGAAGAAGAAATCATTGTATTGATGGGATTATTAGGTATTGAGGGAATAGTTCTCAATAAACCTGGGGACTTTTTAGAAGAATTCAACAGATTAAAAGAAGATCCTTCTATAGGTATGATTGTTATCGCGATAGATTTATTAGATGAAGATATTCAAATCTTAATGGAACATAAATTAAGTAAGTTAAAACCATTTATATTCTATTTACCTAATATCTTCAAAACAAAAATTGAAGAACAAACTGTATTTCTTAAAGAAATAAATAAAAGTATCAGGAGAATTATAGATTAGGGTGAGGGATTAACTTGTCTGAGGAAAATATTATAAAAGATCAATTCGGAAAGTTAGGAATATATTTAATTAAAAGTGCTCAAGAAAAAATAAAAGAATTAAACCAACAAATGCTTTATCAAAAGGCAGAAGCAAAAAAAAATTATTTAAGGCGTATTAATGAGAATTCGATAAAACTCAAAGATCAATTTGCAAATTTGTATAGGAATTTCTTAAATAAATCATTAGCTTCGACCCTAATTGATGCAAAAGAATCGATTTTAAATCTTAAAAACAACATATTAAGTGATTTGAATAATAGTTTGTTGTTGAAAATTAAAGATTTGATAACAAACAATTATTCACATTATCTACAATTTTTAACTGAGAAAATAAAGGAATTAGTTCATATTATCGATAAATCACCAAAAGTTATCGTTATATTAAATGATAAAGATTATGACAACATTAAAACCAACCCCTCTAAAATTAACTCTTTATTCAAAAATGATGTCGAGATCATTAGATCTGAAGAAGAATTTATCGGAGGATTTAAAGTTGTTTCTCAAGGAGGAAAAATTAACTACAACTATTCTATTAATGCATTATTAGAGCGAAACATTATTATTATCGAGAAGCACTTATCACAGGTATTTTCTGAAGAACAAGTAAAAGAATTACAGGTTAATTTTGAAAATTTTATTAAAAATAAAAAAGAAGAAATGAAGGATTACTTAAATGAGTATGAACAAATCTAGTGAGACTTTTGAAAAAGGATATATTAGTGCTATAAATGGAACACTAATCTATGTTAAGGGCATAGAAAAACAGATTAAATTACACGATTTAGTTAAAATTTCAGAACAAAATATTTTGGGGGAAGTAATTCAAATATATGAAAATTATGTCGTCGTTCAGTGCTATGAAAATACAAATAATTTAAAACTAAATCAAGAAATTATTAATCTACAAGAACCCTTGTCAATGGAATTAGCACCAGGACTCCTAACAAGTGTATTTGATGGAGTTCAACGTCCTTTAAATATAATTCATAAAGAAACGAAAAACTCATTTTTGAAACGTGGTACTGAAATTCCTTCTCTATCAAGGGATGTTAAATGGCATTTCGTACCAAAAAAGAACGTGGGAGATAAAATTATTCCTGGTGAAATAGTTGGCGTAGTTCAAGAAACTGAGTTAATAGAACACAGAATTTTAGTTCCAACTAATTATTCTGGAGTTTTATCCTTCATAGTTGAAGAAGGAGATTTCACTATAATAGATGAAATTTATCGCTTGAGAAAAAATGGAAAAGAAAGTTCATTAACAATGTTGCAAAAATGGCCTATAACAAGGAGTAGACCATATAAAGAGAGAATTCTTTCAGAAGAACCTTTGATTACGGGAATAAGGGTAATAGATTTACTTTTTCCTATCGCTAAAGGAGGGACGGTGGCAGTACCTGGTGGGTTTGGTACCGGAAAAACGGTTATTCAACAATCCTTGGCAAAATGGTGTGACGCGGATATAATTATATTTGTAGGATGTGGAGAAAGAGGGAATGAGATTGCTGACGTTTTAAAGGAATTTACAAAATTAATCGATCCAAGAAGTGGACGACCCCTTATCGAAAGATTAGTCCTTATCGCTAATACATCTAATATGCCTGTTTCTGCGCGTGAAGCAAGTATCTTTTCAGGAATAACTATAGCAGAATATTATAGAGATATGGGTTATAACGTAGCGGTTCTTGCAGATAGCACTTCGCGTTGGGCAGAATCTTTGAGGGAAATTTCTGGATTATTAGAGGAAATGCCTGCAGAAGAAGGATATCCCGCCTATCTTCCTTCAAAACTCTCAAGCTTTTATGAAAGAGCTGGAAAAGTAGAGTTATTGGGTAGTAATGATGTTGAAAATAAAAGATTTGGTTCATTAACGGTAGTAGGATCTGTTTCTCCTCCTGCAGGGGATTTTAGTGAACCAGTGACTGCTACAACAAAGCGATTTGTTCAAGCTTTTTGGGCTTTAGATGCCAGTCTTGCTTATTCAAAACACTATCCTGCAATAAATTGGTTAACGTCCTACTCAAATTATATAGAATATGTCTCAGAATGGTGGCATGAAAGAGATATAAATTGGTCCGAAATTGATCAAGACTGGACTCAATGTAGAGCGGAAATAAATTCTATTCTATCGAAAGAAAATGAATTAAAAAACATAATCCAATTAATTGGAGAAGAAAATTTACCTGATGACCAGCAATTCATAATTTTTATTGGAAAACTAATAAGAGAAAGTTTCCTTATTCAAAATGCGTTTGATGATATTGATAAATTCACTAATTCTACTAAATTACTGGGATATGTAAAATTAATTATACTTTTATACCAACAAGGGTTAACGTTTTTAGATCAGGGATATATGCTTGAAGATATTAAATCTCTTGAGGTTTTAGATGATATAAGAAGAGTTAATCAAGCAATTCCAAATGATGAATTTGAAAAAATAGAAGAAATAAAGACGAAGTTGTTAAGAGAGATTCAATCCATAAAATTAAGTTATAGTGGGAAGAAAACAAAATGAGTATCATTTATAGAAATATTCAGAAAATAATTGGCCCCTTAATTTTCTTGGAAAATCAGCATGAGGTCCACTACGGAGAGATTGTAAAAATCCAATCTGAAGATAGTAAAGATAGATTTGGGCAAGTAATTAAAATAAATGAAGAAGTAATCATAATTGAAGTATTTGAGGATACTAAAGGTTTATCCAGTGAAAACGCTAAAATATTCTTCACTGAAGACACTTTCAAAGTAAGAATATCAGAAAATGATATGTTTGGTAGAACCTTTAATTCCTTTGGAAGACCTCTTAACATTTTTTCCAAAGAAATTCTAAAGAATGAAATAATAGGTGATCTTGAATTAGATATTTATGGTTCACCTATTAATCCATTTTCAAGGCAGTATCCCTCGGAAGTAATTCAAACAGGGATTTCTGTAATTGATGGTCTTTTTACTATTATTCGTGGACAAAAATTACCCATTTTCAGTGCACAAGGTTTGCCTCATAATAAACTGGCAGCACAAATAGTCACTCAAGCCAAGGTACTAACAGAAGAACCTTTTTTGATCATTTTTTGCGGTATTGGAATTATTGAAGATGAGGCTATCACATTTTTAAATACTTTTAAAGAAGGTGGAAATATCCAAAATATAATTTCTTTCATAAATTTTGCTTCTGATCCAATAATGGAGCGATTAATAATTCCTCGCGTCGCTTTGACAACAGCAGAGTATTTTGCCTTTGAAAAAGATATGCAAGTTCTCGTAGTACTTATTGATATGACTAACTATGCTGAAGCGTTAAGAGAATTAAGCTCGGCAAAAGAAGAAATACCTAGTAGGAAAGGATATCCAGGCTATCTCTATTCTGATTTAGCTTCAATTTATGAAAGAACTGGTAAATTAAAAGGAAAGAAAGGCTCAATTACACAATTGCCGATTTTAACTATGCCCAATGACGACATCTCACATCCCATTCCTGATACAACGGGTTATATTACCGAAGGACAGTTAGTTTTAAATAGAGATTTAAATAAGAAAGGTATTTATCCACCATTTGAAGTTTTAGCATCAATTTCAAGATTAATGAAGGATTCAATTGGAAAGGGTACCACTCGTGAAGATCATGCTGATATTAGCTCTCAACTTTTAGCATCATATTCAGATGCTCTAGAAGTTCGAGATATCCTTTCTGTTATCGGAGAAGATGGTTTAAATCCGGATCAGAAAGAATTACTCTCTTTTGGAGATGATTTTGAGAAGAAATTCTTGGATCAGGGAATTACAGAAAACCGTTCTTTTGATGAAACCTTTACAATTGCATGGGAGGTCCTTTCAAATTTATCACAAAATCAATTATTTAGAATTCATCAAGAATTTATTGAAAAATATTATACCAAATAGGTGTTTACATTAAGCTTCCGAGAGATTAAGCCAACGAAAACAAATTTAATCAGTTTAGAGAAAAAATTAGCTCTTGCTGAAAAAGGAGCAACATTTTTAGAATTCAAACGGGAGCAACTCATTTCACAAATTAAGTCTAAAAATCAAGTTTATCAAGATAAATTGGAGCAATTTTTGGGAACTGTTAAAAAATCATTAATTTATATGAATGAGGCATATAAAGAAATGGGAAAGAGAGATGTTGTCTTAATTAGTAATTTAAGCAAAATCCAATATAAACCTACTATTAGCGTTAAATTTGCTAAAGATATAGGTATTTCATTTCAAAAAATAGATTATGATTTAAATCGAATAGGAAGACTCCCAGCATACTCCTTTGAAAACACTAGTCGCTTTATTGATGAATTAATGCCGTTATTAGAAAAGTTTTTCGAATTAATGATTAATTTTGCTGAATTTGAAGATTTATTTTTTTCATTAGCTTTTAATTTAAAGAAGTTAAATCGAAGAATTACTGGATTAAAAAATCAAATTATTCCTGCTCTTTCGGATGATATTAGAAAAATTAAAGGAATATTGGAAGAAATGGACAGAGAAAACTTTGTTCGATTAAAAAAAACTAAAGATTTAATTGAAAAGAAGAGAAAATGAATAGAATTGGATGAAATATTATGACTAATAAAGTTCAAATGAGCCTAATCGAAGTTGGTATTTATGAATACTATAAGGATCAACTTTTAAATACACTTTCAAATATAAACAATACTCACATAAAGACAAAAGAAAAAAAAAAATTGGAAACATCAGAAGAAAAAGATCCTTTTATAGGAAAATTAAAAAATTTAAGGCAAAATTTAGACTCTTTATTGAGCAAACTTAATATTAATGAAGTAAATCTTCAAGAGTTAAAAGAAATACCATCTGAGGATAGAGTTGAATTCATAGTACACGATTTAGCAGAATTAGTAAATAAATCCTTAGAAGAGATAAATTTTTATACAAACCGGATAAATGAATTAGATAGATACATAGCAAAAGCACAGATTGAAATAGAGAATATTCAAATCATAAAATCTAGCTATACATTTTTAGAACAATTTAATTTAAATAGAGAAAGTATATCGGACTTAAAGAAGATCAGTTTTAAAGTTTATACTATGTTTAAAAAGAATATTGATAACTTTAATACTCTATTTAAATTTTCCAACTTTCCCAATATCCATGAAACGGATGAACTGTTCCCAAATGTCTATAAATTAGAGGATCGAATTACTTTTTATCTCTTTTATCCAAAAGATTTGGAGGAAGAATTAAAAGAAAAATTAAATCTTATTCATGCAGAAGAAGTTCCAATCTTAAAAAAGTATTTAACTCCAGAAGGAATTAATTTCACTCGTATCGAAGGCGAAATCAATATCATCAATACAACTTTATTAAAATATAAAACCGAAAGACAAAAGTTAAGAGACTCAAATATTTATAAGTTTGCTGCCATAAATGAAGTAGTTCAGAATATTGAAGAATATCATTGGGCTGAAAGGCAGTTTAAGCGTATTTCTCCTAATACTCTTTCATTTCAATTTTATGTACCTTCTTGGAAAAAAGAACAAGTAAAGCAACAATTGTTAAAAACATTTAGAAATAAAATAATGATTAATATTATTGATATTCCACGTTTTCATGAAATAAAGGAAGAAGAGAGACTAGTACCTAAATCTGAAAAGATTGAAGTTTTAAAAGAAAATGAAAACGAATATGATTTAGAACAAAGTAAATTGGAAGAGAGTATCAATAAAGAAGAGATAAAGGAAGAAACTCCTACAATTATGAAAAATCCTTGGGTCATTAGACCTTTTGAAATGATCACGAAAATGTATGGAGTACCTTCCTATTCTGAAATTGACCCTACTCCTTTTTTAGCATTTACATTTCCTTTCATCTTTGGGTTAATGTTTGGGGATATTGGTCATGGACTAATCCTTATTATCTCTGGCATTCTCGGAGGAATTATTTTTAGAAAGAAATCAATTGGCAAATTTAGTTGGATCGTATTTTATTGTGGATTAGGAGCCACTTTGGGAGGAATATTTTACGGAGAATTTTTTGGTTATGAAAATTTCTTGGGGATACAATTACAACCGATACTTCTATATCTTCCATTCTTGGGACCAGTAAATATTTACGATCCTCTTCAAAATATCACAAGTGTATTTATGTTTGCCTTATTTATTGGAGTCGTGCATATTAATCTAGGATGGTTTCTTGAATTTATTAACTATGCTAGACAATCGAAAAAGTATATAGCTTTTACAAATTCATTTATGAAAATATGTCTATTAACTGGAGGTACATATTTAATTTTTCAGTATGGTATAGATCTAAGAACTTGGTTATCACCAACATCCGTATATCTCCCATTTTCTGGTGTTCCGATTCCGTTACCACCACCTATCTTATTTGTTATTATCCCTGGCATTCTTTTAATAATATTAAAACCTCTCGGTAAAATTTTTGGAATTTCCTACTTAAAAAAAGAGTCATATGGTGCTCTTATGGGAGAAGGGACTGTTGAAACCTTTGAAACTGCATTATCCATTTTAAGTAATGTGGCGTCATATATTCGTTTGTTAGCACTAGCTCTTGCTCATATAGCATTAATGATTTCAATTCAAGCGCTAACTGGCTTAGTTCAAGGGGAAGGTCTATTATTTGACATATTAAGGATAACTGGTACAATATTCGGAAATCTTTTGGTAATTTTATTAGAAGGGGTATTGGTTTTTATCAACACTATTCGACTTCATTTCTACGAATTTTTCTTTAAATTTTACAAAGGTACAGGAACTGAATTTTTTCCATTTTATTTGGATAATAATTATTCCACAATAAAATTTAAAGTGGGTTTAGACAAGGATTTAATCTCTGAAGAGATACAAAAAGAGATTGAACCAGAAAAAGCCAAATTAGAAGTAGATAAGGCGGTTAAGTATATTGAAAATAAATATTTAAATCGGAAATAGGATGGAAAATCAACCAAACAATTCAAATAGAAAAAAGAGCAGAAGTAAAAAATCAATTATCTTCCGAATTATATTTATAATACTGTACACGATACTTCTTTTCTATTTATATAGCATTTTTCTTGATTTAGGTATGAATCCTTTAATCATTTTACTCATTCTAATATTTTTAATCTTAATTGTTATTGGACCGCTAATTACGGGAATATCAAAAGATTTGTATCGTAGATTATTTCAGAAGGTAGATAAAAGTAAGAAAAAATCAGATTATCAAATGTATAAAGAAGAATTAAAGTATGAACGACCAGTAATTCCAGATAAACCCAGACATAATATCTCTTTAGATTTTAAGTATAAAAAATCTATAATTCGAAAATGTCGTTATTGTGGGATAATCATTCCTAACTTTGTTAAGAAATGTCCTAATTGTGGAAAGCCTATTTTAGATTAAGGTTTGAACCATTCAAAGAAATAATAACTTATTGTCAAAGGATTTGCGATTACGAATTTTTTTCTGACTGAAGTTGCTAATCTTCCTGCTCTGACCATATCGATGGCAGAAATCTTAGCATCATGAGGTAATACATGGACAATAAAAGGGGAGTGTTCTAATCCTGGACCTTTCTTGTATACAACAAAATCAGCCCCAAATTTAAGTCCAGGTCGAGGAATATATCCTTTTTCGCGTAGATCATTATAGATAATAAATTTCTCTTCAAATTTATGATGGAGTTGTTTTGCGCTCTCAAAAAATTCTTCAGGAGAGATTAGTTGATTCCTTTCAGGATTTTCAATCGTAATTTTTCCCTTTAGAAGTAAATAATATGCTTCAATTAAACTCAATTCTGAAGGTTTAGAGAAATATGCTAATCTCGGTTTATTAATTCCTAAAGGAGAACCAAAAAAATTCTGTTTTACATAAAGATAGGATGCAAATAACGGATTAAATACTATAACTCTCGAATTAATGAATTTAGTGGGGATTTTTTCTGGGATATCCTTTTCTGTAAGATCGTCTAAAGAAATGAGAGCTTCCTTATCTTCACTCATCAAGACAGAATTATGATTTATACCTTAAGAATTCTTGTAAATTTATATAAAAGATAATAAGTCGTAAGGCATTATCAAAACTAGTAAAAATTGTTTTATATCTTGTTATCAATATATTATTCAATAATAATTAGGATATAAAGCATGATTGAACGAAAAGCGATTTTTGCTGGCCACTGGTATTCACATAACAAAGACGATTTAAAACGTGATTTAGAGCGTCATTTTAAAAATGATACATTTGGTCCCGGAGCACTTCCGAAGTGTCAAAATAAAGAGTCGCGAACCATTATTGGGGGAGTTTCGCCCCACGCAGGATATGCTTATTCTGGTCCTTGCGCAGCATATACTTATTTTAATCTCTTCAAAGAGCGGATCCCAGATACCATTATCATTCTTGGAACACACCATCATTATTATTCAAAGGTGGGTTTAATGCAAAAAGGAGTGTGGAAAACTCCACTAGGAAATTTAGAAATAGATCATGAGTTAGCAGAGTTAATACTTGACAATGCAAAAATTATCACCGAGGATACATCGGCTTTTATAAACTACCAAGAACATAATATTGAAATCCAACTTCCATTTATAAAATTTTGTGCGGGGGAAAATAATGTAAAGATTCTCCCAATAAAGATTACCAACCACATAAATCGTAATGAAATGGAAACTATCTCAAATGAAATCTCAACTGTAATTAATGGGATTGATAAAGATATCATATTAGTTGCATCATCTGATATGTCCCATTATGACATAATTAATGAATCGCAAATGAAAACCTTGAAAGAAATTGATCTAACCGTTATTGATCAATTTCTTACTTTTAAACCAGAGAATATTTTAAACCCAGAAAATGTTGTTTCTAAAGAAGTCTATGATCAATTTCGTGCCGATCAGAGAGGTCCAAGTATATGTGGCCGACAAACAATTGCTACTTTGGTTTCTATTGGAAAAAATATGAATGCTAAAGAATCTAAGCTTTTGAAGTATTATGCCAGCAAAGATATCTCTCCTGGTGGGGGTACATGGACAGTTGGTTATTTTTCTGGGATAATAATTAGATAGAAATTTACATGATTTTTTTAGTGTAATTTTAAAACTCTTAATAACTATTTTTACAAAAAATTTTTTTTAAAGGAATATGCAATTTTACTTCTAAAAGAATTTTTAAATAAATTGAATCTTTATTTATATGATTAATATTTAGGTTAAGAATAATGTCTGAAGATAACGAAAAAGTAGAAGATTTCATTAGCTTATGGAAAAAGAAAATGGAACAGGAAAATAATAAACCAGCGTCCATCAGCAATACAACTAATAAACTTGATTTGCTTCAACAAGAAAACCAGCAATTAAGAGATAAAATAGCTGAGAATATCCAATTAATTAGTAAAGCCGAAGATATTATTAAAAACGCAGCCCAAGAAAAGGAAAAACTAAGATTAGAAAACGAACAAAGCCTAAAAGAAGTGAGTATACGATTAAATCAATTGGAAACTGAAAATGCGGAGCTAAGCGATAAGATTAAAAGTATGGTTCAATTAAATATGGAAAAAGATCAAGAAATCAATAATCTACATACTACAATATCTAACCTTCAAGAAGGTAATCAAAATGACGTGAATCTTGCTATTATTGAAGAGTTAAAATTAGAATTAACTAAATACAAACAACATATTACAGACCTCGAGCGAGATCTTCTTGAAAAGAAGGAAGAAAATGAAGAACTACAAAAACAATTAGTCGAGAAAATGAAATCTTTACCAATTGATTATGTTGTACCTGTAGAATCTCCTGAATCCTCTGTTATTAAACCAAGTCCTCCTGAAAGTTCCTCAATGCCATTAGAAGCCTTATGCCAAGATCTTCAGACGGATTTAAACAAACATAAAAAAATAATTGATAAATTACAGCAAGAAAATTCAGAGTTAAAGTCAACGTTAGAAGGTAAGGACATTCAATTCACGGGTGGAGATATCCAAAATTTGCAACAGGAAAATGAAGCATTAAAAAATGATATAGAATCTTTACAAAATCAATTAAAAGTTAAACAAAATACTGATGGTGTCTCCATAAACTTATCAAATTTAGAAGAAAAAATATCTGATTTGGAATTCAAATTACAAGAAAAAGATAAGATCATTACCGAACTCAAGTTAAACCAAGTAGAGCAAAAAATAATTCCTGCTGGTCAAATGTCTGGTCTTGTTGATGACTTACAAAAAAGTATAAATAAATTAAAATTAACCATTAAAGAAAAAGACCACGAAATTACTGAACTAAAAAAATTAAGTGGAGTTTAATTAATATCTTTAATCTAATTGAGATTTTATTCTGATACTTAACTTTAATTATTTTTTTAAAACAATAATAACCCTTTTCTAATCTTTTTTAAATTCTAGATGTACAAATATTCAGAAATATATGACTAGAAATTTAAGCTTGTCAGAAATAATGGGAAATATTTTTGAAGAATAACAAATTTACAATAAAAACGATGCGCGATCAAATGGATAAGAACCTTTCAGTAATTTTTATTGGACACCTAGCTGTCGACAGAATCCTTCGCTTTAATGAGATCTTCAAGCCAACATTGGGAGGTAGTGTATCTTATGGGTCTTTAGCTTTAACTAAATATCAACCAAAGTTAAAAGTAGGAATAATAACCCATATTGGAAATCTTGGTTTTAATCAAAAGCTATTACGAAAGTTAGAAAAAAGTCAAATTGACTTACGTGGAATTAAGAAGTCAGAGACTTATAATACTACATTTATACTCGATTACTTAGATCATAACAGAATATTGACTTTAGAATCAAGAAGTCCTAATTTAAATATCGAGGATATTCCAAAATCTTATTTAGAAAAATCTCCTCAAATAATTGTTCTTGTACCGCTCTGTAACGAAATCTTGTATGAATATATTGCACACATAATTGATTTATTTCCTGATACTCTAATCGGGATTGATTTGCAAGGTTTTATTCGGAAAATAGACTCTAAAGGAGTTGTTTCTTATACATATAATGAAGATCTGATATCTAATATGAAAGATATTATTAATTTAATTGGAAATCGTTTAATCTTGAAAGGATCAGAAATAGAAATGAAACTTCTTTCAGGGTGCGAAGATTCTCATGAAATAATGAATTCTTTTAGAAGTTTTAAAGGGAATTCAATTTTTATTATGACTATGGGTGAACAAGGCTCATGGCTAGTTAAAAATGGAGAAAAGATACTAAAGATTCCTGCTTTTAAACCAAAAAGAGTAAAAGATGAAACAGGAGCAGGAGATGTATATTTAGCTATTTTTTTACTGGAGTATCTCCTTTCTGATAAAAGTTGGAACGCAGTTGAGAAAAGTGGGTATATAGCGTCCGCAGCTGCATCATTCTTAGTTGAGGAGAAAGGGACTGATGGTGTTCAAACTAAGAAAAAAATCATGCAGCGTGTCCAAAGGAAAAATTATATTACTTAAAATCAGAATTATATCATGGTAAAAAACAATGCATATTAACGTTCATATTGCAATTGGAATAATTACTACTTCAATTTTACATTATTTCTTTAACTTTAATTTTATAGAATATTCTATTGTTTTGCTTTTATCATTTGTATGTGATTTTGATATATTCCTTACAAAATTAGCAAAAAATCAGAATCATCGTCTTTATCTTACCCATTCTTTAATCCCAAGTACAATTTTGATCATTATAGGAATTATCATCATGATATACTTTAATTATAATGTGATATTGCTAGGTGGGTTGTCTTACATGCTTCATATTATAATTGACACCTTCGATTGGGGGACAAATTTGTTCTATTTTCCTAAAAAACAAAATGGATTTAAATTTTTAATGTCACTTGAAGAAGGTGAGAATCTTCCACATTACTTATCTAAATATAAAAATCCAAGTTCATTTTTTGATACGAAATACTATACTAATAGTGTATGCATTGCTATCGAAATATGCTTATTTTGCGCTATGTTGATTGTGGTTTCTATTTTTGCTTTGGAATATCTATTTTTTATCATTTTATACTTTATAGGATTAGGTTTTCATCTCTCTCGTCACTTTCATCTAAAGAAGAAAGAAAAAAAGTAGTATACTTTTTTATAAATTAAATGTGAAAAATTTAAGAATTTCAATTGAATTTAAGTATATTAACTAAAAATTCTTTATAAAGTAAAATCAAGGAGTTTGTAATATATGAGTGAACCTAAGAAATTAAAAGTGGGCTTATCCTTAGAAAAAGAAATGATTTTTAAATGTGAACTCGGTGAGATGAAAGTAAAAGATTGTTATATTGATGAAGAACATGATGTCGAAGCTGCAATGTGGGGCCCCAATCCAAGTCGAATGTTAGGAATGGCGATCCTGGGATGTTTGAGTGCTAGTTTTATCTTTTGTCTAAAAAAGAAAAACTTAAGTCTTAGTGACCTAAAGGCAGAAGCTGAAGTTTCGATTGCCAGAAATGACAAGGGTTTTTGGAGAGTAAATAATATTGATGTCATAATCAAAATGGATATCGATGATCCGGAAACAAGAAAGAGGGCAGATCAATGTAAAAAGATGTTTGAACAATATTGTATTGTAACTCAAGCTGTCCGAGAAGGAATTGATGTTAAAGTAAATCTTGACTATTAATCTTTACTTTTTATTTAATTATTAGGAATAAATAATAGTTTTCCCTAGAATCGCTTTCTGACATTTGCTAGGAAATTGCTTAAAAAAAGTATTGACATTTTGTGTACAATGGCAGAGGGTAACTGATTTTACAATCGGATCCAATTTTTCCGCTTCTGCGTCTGTAAATCTAAAACTATGCATGCCCCCGATAAAATGAAGAGGAGCATCGATGGGAATGTTTAAATCAGAGCGATCTGATAAGAATTTATTCAATCCGGGATGACAGCAACCACACAAAAGTATATATGATTGATTGGCTTGAATATAACATGCATGTTCATGAATTCCCCCATAATCTCCTGATGATTGGGTATTTGTTAGAAAAATTCCTTTTGCAAGCTCTGTACATTCGCGAGCTTTTTCATTAACAAAAACCTGTAATTGTGAGATTCCAATTCCGCTATGCCTTACTGGTTTATTCCAAAATTTATGAACGTAGATGGGGATATTTTGATGTTCTTGGATAATACTGGTTAATCCATTTGTATGATCATAATGATTATGGCTTAGGATAACGGCATTTACAGATTTAGGAGATATTCCATATTGACTTAAATTATGGCTGAGGGTGTTAGGATTGGTGCCAGTATCAAATAGGACTTTTAATTCTTCTTTTTCAATCAAAGCAGCGAATCCAAAGTCTTTAATATATCCTGGAGTAATACCATTAATATTATCCACTAGGACTGTTATTTTTACACTATCCATATTTATAGCCTTTAGTCTCTAATTCCATCTTCATTAATAGAAAATACCGCATCTTCTTCAGGTAAATGAGGCGCATCAACAACCTTCGCAACTCTTTGATTTGCCTTACCTTTCCTTAAATAGATTCGTACAGTTGCTCCATGTGCTAACACATGTCCTCCTGTATGAGTTATAGGATTTCCATAGAATACATCTGGCCTTGAAGAGACTTGATTTGTAAACAGCACCGCTAATTCATCAAATGTTTCAGTTAATCTTAGTAAATCATGAATATGACTATTTAACAACTGTTGACGGTTTGCTAACGTACCTCTACCTACATATTCGCTTCTAAAATGGCCAATAATGGAATCAACGACAACTAATTTAATATTTTTCTCTTTAATTATTCTCGCTGCTTCTCTGGCTAATAATACTTGATGGTCACTATTATAAGCACGACCAATTACAATATTCTTGAGTATTTCAGAATAATTCAAATCTAATGCATTAGCCATCTGAATGATCCTTTCGGGTCTAAAGGTTCCCTCGGTATCTATATACAGTGCATTTCCCTCTAAACCTCCTTTTTCATAAGGTAATTGTACATTGACACACAGTTGATGGGCGATCTGTGTTTTACCTGTTCTATATTCACCAAATAATTCTGTCACCGAACCTGGTTCTACTCCTCCCGCTAATAAATCGTCTAGATTTTGGCTAGATGTCGTTAAATGGTTTAATTGACGTCGTTTTTCCCAGATTACGTCTGCTGATTTAAATCCCATTTTTTCTACATCTTGAGCGGCTTTAATTAATTTAAGTGCTGTTTTTTCTCCAACACCTGCATCATCCATTAATTTTATTAGAGGATATACAGCAAGTGACCTTACTGAAATTATGCCCGCATCCTTTAATTTCTTTAAAGTTGCTTCTCCTACCCCCGGTATATCATCTAAAGTGAATTCCTTTTCCGATTTACTCTCATCCTTTTTTTGCTTCTCTTCTTTATCTTCTTCCTTCTTAGCCATACGTTATTTACCTTTTACTAGTTTGTTGGATCTCATTAAAGTATTTCAATTTATCTATAAAAATTATAATAAAAAAATAATAATATTGGTCAACTTATTGCTTTTTCTTAACTTGGACTTGGACCTCCTTGCCAGACCGCGTAATCAGAAGTAGCACGATAAAAAGGATTACAGAGAAGAGTAAGGTTAATACAGCCATACCCTGCGGTAACCAGATCCAACCTAAATATAGAAATGGTATAATAAACAGACCGATTATTATGATAAACACAGGAACAGGAATTTCTTCTCCTTTAATATCAACCAACAATGGAATAATTACCAAAATTACTAATAATGTTGCAGTGATTCGAAAAGCGGTCAAAATATCAAGATTTACCCAACTTTCTGGAGCAAAATTAATATCATATATATCAGGTAGATAGAAAAACCAGAATAATTCGGTATTTGTTTGCAAATTGATATTTGATGCAGGTAATATCGCAGAGAGGATTAATTGAACGATTATTGCTAAAACCAAATATAAAACTATCTGATTAATCTCTTTCTTTTCAGATTTAACGCCCCATAGATCTCGAATTAAACAGATGCACCATAAAATAAATAATACAAGATATATCCCCAATACATCAAAATTTAAAAACCATAGAAAGTTTATTGGAGCAAGTGCCACTAAATACGCTAAGTAACCATAATTCTCATTCCTTTTAAATAAGTCAAAAAATAAAAACACCCCATATATTACAAATAGAGTAACCAATATGATTGTTGCATTTATGTCTATTACAGCCACGGTAAAAACTCTCTTTTTAATTTATTTAAATTTATTTATTATTAATTAATATAATTAATTTAGCTTTTAAATATTAAATAGATTAATTTTTGTTTTTTTCAAATTTTTCAATTGTCTTTGTTATATCATCAATCATTTTTTTTGCTAAATTCTGATCTTCTGATTCAGATGACAATAAAAGCGCATTTCGGTATAAATCAACCTTAATTATGGTATATACACCCTCATCAATAATTTTTAGTTCATTGATAATATCATGATAGCGGAATCCTTGTTCCTCAGTGTACTCAATTAAACGATTATGAATATTATCAATGTTATCTTCAGAAATCGTTATAGTTTTATTAATTTTAATTCCTTTAGGAAATCCTTTGATGATAGAGCTAATCAGATCTTTTTGGTTTGCCATTATCTCAATGACTTTCAATAGAATAAAATTTCCGTCCGAATAAGGACCGAAGTTAGGGAAATAGAATTTTAAGGTATCAGCAGCTGCAAAACATGCCCTAAGATCTCTTATCTTTCTTGAAATTTCACCGGGATAATTTTCTACCTTTGCCACAGGGAAGCCACTCTCTTCAATAAACGACTTCACAATAGGAGAAATAGAAGGTGTTGTAATAATTGGGCTTGATTTGGATTGTTGAATCTTTTTATTAAATGTTATAAATAGCATTAATAAATCCTCATAACTCACTTCTAATCCATTTTCATCTAAGACTAATATTCGTGAACCATCAACATCAAAACAAACCCCTAGATGACTATTTGATGCTTTAACAATATCCGCAGTATTTCTAATCGTGTTAATTGAAGGAACTGGTACTTTTGATCGTTCTCGGTAGTGAGTATTTAGGGCAATAACTTCTATTCCAATACCATTTAGTAACAATGGTGTTATTTTTCCAGTGGGTCCATATGAACAATCAATAACTATTTTTAGATTAGCCTCCTTAATTTCTTTCGAGCTTACAAATTGCTCCAATGATTTAATATAGACATCTTGAGTTTGAGGGATTGCTGTAATCTGTCCAATTTTACTGGGTTCTACTCGTCTGACTTTTTTCGGATAAATATTATATGCGGCGATCAATTTCGAAATTTCATTAGGAGAAAATTCAATTCCACCTGCATCCACAAAACGTACTCCAACATCCTCACTATACAAATGTCCCCCCGAAAAATATACTCCTCCGCTCGCTCCGAACCTTCTTATCGTGAATTGAAGTAAAGGGTAAGTACAATCTGAGAGATTTAATATATTTACCCCTGTACTCATAACTCCTGAAGTATATCCTCTCTTTAACATGCGACTGTCGTTATGATAATCCCTTCCAATAACTATAGTCTCATTTTCATTGAACATACTACCATGAATAGAGCCTATTACACTCGAAATCTCTGGTGTGAAGATATGATTGGCGCGTCCGATGATTCTACCGTTTTTATTTAAATTATTAAGATTATCAACCATTTAGATCAAATATACTTTGAATTATCTATTTGGAAAATATAATTAATGTAGGTAGTTTTAAATTTATAACTTTAATGGTTTTTAATGATTAAGTACTATTATTCTTAGAAGAAATAATAAGAATCATATCCACATTACATGAAATATTATGAAATTATCCCGAGAGGCCCGTCAAAAGTATAATTTAGAGGATTTTAAGTTTAACGAGAAGGGGAACATAGAATTCGATGGAGATATATATTCTGTTAGACTTTTTGTTCAGAAACTAAATCAAAATAAAGATTTAATTAATTATCCTGAATTAGCAGTAAAAGTGGCCCAGTTTAACGGAATGGCTCTAATTTGGGAAATATCAAATGATATTATAGAACAATATGGAAAAAAGTTTACAGAGAGTAATTTATTTAAAGATTTATTTGATCATCTATCGGAAGCTATTGGAGAGGCGAATCTACTGGATAGTACAAAAAGACTAGTAGAAGACTTTCCTCCCGACCCTATTTTTCAAAATAAGATTCCTCTTGAAGATTTCTTAGAGACAAAAAGTGAAGATTCTGAAAATAAGATTCAATTTTTACAAGAATTCCTGAATCTTTGGATCGCAAATGAAAATCCTTCCTTTTCACCTTATTTAGAGTTTTTTGATGATGCATCACTGGAGAAAAAAACGGAATACAACCAAATTATTAATGAAATTGAATCTTTTTTTGACACTAAACCTAAAATTGGACCAAATGACCAAAACCTGATCGATTTGCTAAAAGAGCCATCAGAAAAATATCCTCATTCTATCCGTGAACAACTTGAATATATAAGTCAAAACTGGGGAGAATTATTAGGAGATAACCTCTATAAAATATTAACGGCTTTAGATTTGATTCGAGAAGAGGAACAATTTAGAGGATTGGGGCCCGGAGAGTCATTAGTTTATGAATATAGTCAATTAGAGTATGAAAATTTTACCCCTGATAAAGACTGGATGCCTAACGTGGTTATGATTGCAAAAAATATCTATGTTTGGCTTGCACAGCTTTCCAAAGAATATCACCGTTCAATTAATAAACTGGATCAAATTCCCAATGAAGAATTAGATAGATTACGAGATTGTGGTTTTAATGCAATCTGGCTCATTGGAGTATGGGAACGCAGTCAAGCCTCAAAAACAATAAAACGATGGTGTGGCAATCCTGAGGCAGAAGCAAGCGCTTACTCAATATACGATTATGTTATTGCTAATGATTTAGGGGGTCATGACGCTTTAAAAAACTTAAAGGAAAGAGCTTGGGTGAGAAGAATTCGATTAGCTAGTGATATGGTACCAAATCATATGGGAATTGTTTCAAAATGGGTCATTGAACATCCAGACTGGTTTATAGCATTGCCATATCCCCCATTTCCGTCATATAATTATACTGGAGAGAATCTATCAGGTATTCCAGATATTGGTATTTATCTTGAAGATAAATATTTCTCCCGATCTGATGCGGCGGTTACCTTCAAACGGATTGATTATCGAAATGGTGATGAGAGATATATTTATCATGGTAATGATGGGACCAGTTTTCCATGGAATGATACGGCTCAATTAAACTTTTTAAATCCAAATGTAAGAGAAGCAGTCATTCAAATGATACTTCATGTCTCTCGATTGTTTCCTATCATACGTTTTGATGCTGCAATGACTCTCACACATAAACATTATCAGAGATTATGGTTCCCTGAACCTGGTACGGGTGGAGCCATCCCTTCAAGAGCAGAACATGGAATATCTCGTGCTGATTATTTGAAAGTCTTTCCAAATGAATTTTGGAGAGATGTTGTTGATAGAATAAATAAAGAGAATCCTGACACGCTTTTACTCGCTGAAGCATTTTGGTTATTAGAAGGTTTTTTCGTAAGAACTCTTGGAATGCATCGTGTTTATAACTCTGCTTTTATGAATATGTTACGGGACGAGGATAATGCAAAGTATAGAGCAGTTATTCGGAATACAATAGAATTTGATCCTAAAATTCTTAAAAGATTTGTCAACTTTATGAATAACCCTGATGAAGAGACTGCAATTAAGCAATTTGGTGATGGAGAGAAATACTTTGGCATTTGTACCCTTATGGTAACAATGCCAGGATTACCGATGTTTGGTCATGGTCAAGTAGAGGGTTATAATGAAAAGTATGGGATGGAATATCGCAAACCTTACTGGGACGAGGAGGTCAATCAGAGTTTACTTCAACATCATAAAGATACTATCTTTCCCCTCCTAAAGAAGAGATATTTATTTGCTGGAGTGAAAAATTTTCTAATTTACGATTTCTGGACTGGGAATTATGTTAATGAGGATGTTTTTGCGTATTCAAATAAGTTCAAAAATGAAAGGGCTCTTGTAATATATCATAATAAATTTAGAGAGACTAAAGGTTATATTAAAAATTCCGTAGGATTTTCAGTAAAGATTGGTGATGAAAGTACAATTATCCAAAAAAGGCTCTCAGAAGGACTTGATCTACCTAAAGATGCGTATTGCATTTTTAAAGATTATATAAGCAACTTAGAATATATCCGCAGAACGAATGACTTGATTGATAAAGGGCTTTATATAGAACTAAATGCATACCAAAGATTTGTATTCATGGATTTTCAGATTGTCTATGATAACGAATTTTTCCATTATGCTCAACTTCATGATTTATTGGCGGGGAATGGAGTTTATAATATCAAAGAAACCTTACAAGAGATGGTATATAAGCCATTAAATCAACCATTTAAAGAAATTATTAATCCTATAACTATTTCGGATTTAATTGCTAATGGAAAAAATACTAAAAAGCTACTACGAAGAATAAACACGAGTTTAAATGATTTTTTAGGGGAAGCTAAGAAATATTCTGCTTATAAAGGAGAAATCACACCCACAAAAGATGAAATTTTAGATAAGTTAAATCTCGTTTTGAATCTTACGGAAGATTTAAATAAGATTAAGTTATCGCCAACATTGATCGGTGAAATCTCTAACTTAATTCCTAAAACTAATTTTGAAAAAGCAATCTTAATATGCTGGGTATTCATTCATAATCTAGGGAAATTAACTGCTCTGAATAACTATGAATTACGCACTATTAGTTTAATTGATGATTGGCATCTTTCGAAATATCTCCAAATTGTTCTTAAAAGTTTTCTTTCTCAAAATGATGGTGAGATTTCAGAAAAACTCTCATTAATTAAAATTTTAGTCAAATATCAAAATATATTTAAAACTATTACTCTCAGTGATAATATTGAACCTTCTTATATGGTTATTTTAATGAGCGATCCCGATATTCAAGAATATCTCAATTTTAATAGATATCAAAATATTCTATGGTTTAGCGCTGAAAGATTTAAGATTTTTTTGCGATGGCTATTTTTAATTACGTTAATTCAATCACACGGCTTAAAGGATGATTTAAAAGAAGTCCAAATTCAAAAAGCTCTGTTCAGTTTAAAAAATTGGCTCCAAATTTCTGAAAGATCCGGTTATCAAGTACAAAAGTTTTTAGAAATCGAGAAGAGTTCATAACGAGATTTTATGGGTAAAATATTAGAATATTGTACCAAGGTCAAGGGTTTTATCTTGAATTTGGGAATCATTACTAATTTTACAATTTGGGGCTATAATTGCTTTATTTAAGACAACATTATTTCCTATTTCACAATTATTACAGATTACCGATTCAATTATTTTACATCCAGCCCCAATTTTTACATTATCCCAAATAACACTTTTTTCGATTACTGTATCCTCTCCTATACTTGCTTGGTTCCCAATCGATGATAACTCTTTAATCCTAACTCTATTGCCTAATTTAACACATTCTCCAAAACAGGTAGGCTTTTCAATAGTGACATTTTGTCCTGAATTTATAATCCCCATAACATACACTCCATCATATTCCTCTCCATTTGGGGTAATTGGCCAAGAATATTTGCGTAGCAAATCCCAGTTTGCCCACATATATGTTTGTGAATTTCCGCAATCTAACCAATAATAATTCTTTACGAAACCATATAATTCATAATCGTTTTCAAGCATGTAGGGAAATACCTCACCCCCAAAATCAATTAACCCAGATTCATGTAAAATAGTCCCGATATCTTTTTTGAAACAATAAATTCCCGTATTAATAATGTTTGTATGTAAAAAAAGATCTGTTCTAGAAGCCATACTGCTTAAATAAAGTTCCATAGGCGCTGGTTTTTCTAAAAAAAGGTAAATTTTCCTATTTTTATCCAATAAAACTACTCCATATTGACTAGTATGGCTTTCACTGGTCTTCATTGAAATTGTGGACATTCCACCTTTTTGTTTATGAAAATCCATGAACTGTTTCATTGGTAAATTGGTTACAATATCTGCCATGCTCACAACCACATTTTCAGAGTCCAAGTTATCTGTAAGTAAGCGATATGCATCAGCAGTGCCTTTACTCTCTTGAATTATACACTCTAATTCTACATCTCCTAGTTTGTCTTTAGTCCATGTAGCATTTATGTGATCTTTTAATTCCTCCCCTTTATAAGCTAAAGCAAGGATTATATGCTTTATATCAGCATATATAAGGTGTGCAATAGAATAATCTACCATTGGTTTATTTGTAACCTTTACAAGAGGCTTTGGTAATAATGAAGTTAACGGCATAAGCCTTGAACCTTTTCCTCCAGCAAGTATTATGGCAGACCATTCTCTCAATGAGTTCCACTCATGCTTTCTTATTTAAAAATAAACTAATATAATGTGAAATTTAAAACTTGTTATTATTAATATTTACTTACTTCTTTAAAACCTCCTCTAAGGAGTCTCTTATCTCTGAGGCAGCAATATGGGGTAATTTTCGAGCAACACGCATATCGTCTGCCATTTCAGCACCGCCTATGACCTCATGGGGAATGATATCACCAAACATATGAAAATTTGCATCATATCCATACGGACAGCAATTAAATATTATATTTCGATTAGGATCGATTCCGATATTATCTAACGCAATAAATATCTTCTTTAAAGTTTTTGCTAAATCCTCCATTTGGTTAACTTTTAATTGAGTAAATCTTCGAATATGCTCATTTGGGTGAAATCTAATATGATAATTCCTTACAGGGCTTCCTGTGGTATAAAATGTCCAATATTGAGTGGCAATAATGATTCTATCGCTATTTCCATGAGTAGTTTCACATAAATGGCAATTATCCCCCATCTCTTTAAAGGCATTTAAATATGATTCAAGTCGATTTCCATGACCATCTCCATTCAAATCAATATACGTTTGGCTATGTATCCTTGGTTGAGAACCTCCTGCCTTAAGCCCGATATTAAAGAAAGGATTCACAGGGATATCATAATAATCTTTTTCGATTGCTTCGAGAATACAATACAATATTGCTTCTTTCATTGATAAAAAAATCCCCGTTAAAATGTCTTCTGGTATTAATTTAAAATTTGATGAAGGATACAAGTTTCGGGAGATCGTTAGAAGATTGATGCCTCTGGCTAATTTTAAGTGAGAAGGAAGGTTTTCTTGAATATAATCTGATATACTTGGATCAATTACCCTTGCCATAGATGGATATCGATTTATTAAAGTCAGGGCCTTACAATTGCTTGGAATTCGTTCTACTTTATGTGGCGTATCTAAAAATGGTTTGTCTCGCTTTTCTTCATCCTGAGTAATTATCATAGTATACCCATCACCAATTTGATTTCCATTCTCATCATAAATAGGTTTACCCTCTGTTATAGCTGTAAATACATCATTGAAAGCTTTAACAGCATCTTTAGAGACATCTTTACCTTTAAAAGCTTCATGAATAGTTTTATAGCCTTTTGGCCGTTTCCCTCGTATAGGACTTAGATAGGAATAATGCCCATGATATCTTTTTAGTTTTTTATGAAGACCAAATTCATTAGAGGTTATAGAAATCGTCGATAACGGATCCCATCGTTTAATAGGAATCTCATATATATCACTAAAATTATCTTTGGAGATGATACCCCATTCCATAAATTTTGGTTTATAATGTTCCTCCTTACTTTCATTATCTTTCATCGTATATTTATTACTCTCTCATATTAATTTATTAAATGGAATTGAATTCATATTATCGGGTATTAATGCATATCTATTCATATATGCATATCTAATTTTTCCTCTTTCTTCAAAAATATATTTAATTAATTTAAACTATTGTTTAAGAAATTATAGAAAAAAATGAAAAATTTGTAATATTGAATTATTAGACTTAAATGTAAAATTTTCTGAAATCAAAGAAGTGCATAAAAAAAGAAAGAAAGAAAAGAACTTGTATATCCCAGAAATATTGATAGTTTTATAATTAAATCTTATTTATATTAAAATTCTAATCTCTTAACAATTTTCCAAGTTTTAAATTCCGTAACAGGTTCAGAATTTTCATCTAAGCGTTCATTAGGTACTCGAACAAAATTTTCCTCATCAAAATCGGTTAATTCGTCATTATTAAACCGAACAATATTATTGGCAGCTTTAAGTTCTTTTAAAAGAAAATCACGAACTGCACATCTTATGAGTTCGGATCGGGAGGGATAAAGCCCATTTTGCCCTATTAACTTATTTATCGCATCTATATAACTTTCGGGTACATTAACTGTCACAATCTTCATGCAATCGCCTTAACCGTATTTTTCATTAAATTTTTCTATATAATTATTTATTGCAAACTGATATATAAACCTTTTTTTTTAACACATTAATATATAAAAAAAACTAAAAATTTACCTATTTCTCTAATTGAGGGCATTTAGGGCCGGAATTGGACATTTGGGCTTTAAATGTACAAATTTGAAGCTCTATCGCATTTTTTATAATTTTTTTTCCATGTTTAAAAAGCAGATATAATTTTGTTTTATCGACTTATTAAAAAATTTAATATCTGTTTAATTTATATAAAAATTTTTCAAAAATTATTTCATTCATCCTATATATGTAATTTTTTTCCTATGAATATCAAGAAATAACTTTACAATTTTTTCAATTAAAACCTTTACCATTTCATCCATATTCATAAAATAGAAGAGTGATATTTAATTCAAATTAATTACTTAAGAATTTAATATTCGTCTGTATTAATATAATCAGCGAGAGATAGTTTAATGCATTCTCTAACTTTATTCTCTCGATCTTTCATAAATCCAAATCTAATTATTTTTAACTTATTAGTATTATTTCTGGAAGTTTTTAAGACATCATAAACCAAATAGAAACCATATTTTTCTCTGAGTAGTGATATGACTTTTATCACAGGGATAATAAGGAAATTTTGTTTTTCATTTGATTTTAAACGGGATGTTTCTCTACAATATTTTTTTAAAATATTATAAATTTCTGTTTCACATTGAAACTTAACATCTGTATCCCTAAACATAGCTAATTTATACTTTTTAGAAGTACATTTGAGCCCTAAGCTTTCAATTTGTTGGCAATATACACTCCTCTTACTTCTAGCTTTCTTTTTATATACAACATCTTTTAAATTAAAATAAGGAGCATAGCTTAATGCATACACAGCACTTAAGAGCCCTTTAGAATCTAAATTTACGTAATATACCCGCCCCTTATACATTTTATGTAGATGCAGTTCGAGATTGGATAATCTTATCCCATCTTGGTTTTGGGGAATTTTATTAAAAGAATTTCCATTAAGAATCCATAAAACATATATTCCTCTTTTAGTGTACTTTGAAGTTCGCTCAATCAAAGTGGTATATGATATTTTAGAGTGTTGGATCTCTATTGCAACTTTTTTCCCATTTTTCAACTCGGCATATACATCAACAATTTGGTCTTCTATTTTATACTCCTCTTCTATGCGTGTGACTTCATTTGTGAGAGGGATGTTTTCATAGAAGTATAACTTCATTCGCATATGTTCAAATGATTGGGATTTGGATCCCTTAGAATCAGCATTCACCTTGATTTATAGCACTAGGTTTTAAACTTTCTTCTGTGTTCAATTATTTAAACTTATGAAAAAAAATCTTTAGCCCTATTCTTAATATTCTTTTTTAAGATTTACAATATTGAGGAGATCTTTTCTATTGTGAGCTATTCTTGTTATATTCTCGATAACCTCATTCCATCGTAATAAATCATTGAACGGAGAGTAACCTCGATGTGGGGACAATATAATATTATTTAATTCATGGAAGGGAAACTTAAATGGAAATTTCCTTCCCTGGTCATCACTTTTAGGATTGTAATCATACCAAACATCGATTGCAGCTCCAAAAATAACTTTATTTTTCAACGCACAATAAAGTGCTTTTTGATTAACCACTTCACCTCGAGATACATTTACTAAAATTCCTTCGCTTCCAAGCAGATTTAACTCCTCCTCACCAATCATATCTTCAGTTAATTTGGTTAAAGGTATGGCAATAATCAGAATATTAATTTCTTTAAGAAAATCATGAAGTTGGTGGTAATTATATTTTTTAATTTTAGTAGGAAATCTATTCTCTGCTTTAGACCAATCTCTTCTTAAAATTGAAAAGTTAACATCGAATCCAGACAACATTTTGTGCACTTTTGTATTAATTGCTCCATATCCAAGCAGTCCTACCTCTTTGAAACGTAAAGGTATAGAAATAGCATCAGCATCACCCGTTCGCCATCTACCCTTCTTCATCCAACTATGATGTGGAATAACCATATTCATAAAAGAAAGCAATAAAGCGACAGTGTGTTGCGCTACAAAATAAGAATTCCCATGACCATTAATTAATATCACTTCTCTTTTTTTATTAAGTTCTTTAAAGTCTATTAGTAAATGATGAATTCCTGTACCTGGGTTAATAAAAAATCTCAAATTTTCTGCATGTTTTAATAATTCGAGAGATGGTCGCCAACCTATTAAAACTTGAGCATCTTTTATCAACTTAAAAAGATTTTCTTTTAATAATGTTTTTGGAAATATTAATTTAACATTTGAAAGATCCTTTAATGCATTTATCAGATAATTCTTTACATTTTCTGGAATATTAGAAATAAAGCATACCTTTAGATCTTGCTTTTTATCCATTTGATACATAATAACCATTCACACTCTCAATAAGTTTTTAGGAAATTTCCACTTAAGATTTAAATAAATTTTTATATCCATTTCGTTTCAATATTTATAAAAAGACTAATTAGTATATAAAAAATAAGGTAAATACATTGTCTGAAGCAAAATTAATATCCATCTTCATCCAAAATCTTCAATTTCGGGTGGAAGATTACTTGGTTGAAGAAATTACGGATATGCAAAAAGAGATCATTGATGAAGCAACTTTTATTTTTAAAGACAATATTGTAGGAGAAATTAAATCATTTGGAGGATCCGTTAAACAAAATGAAGAAAAATTTGACCAAATGATGAAAAACGCCACGGAAGAATTAAAAAAAGAAAAATATCAAGATGTCAAAAAAATTCTTAAAGATTATTTGAAAAAATTATCCGAGCTAGTCCTAAAATCATGTGTTGCAATTATTCCCGTGAAAGAACTTCCCTGGGAAGAAGTTATTTTTCGATCTATCCCTCGAATAACTATAAATGAGAAAATAGAGTTTAACGATCACGCAATTGCCTACTATGGAGTGATAAAATGTGTTTTAGGAAAAACAATACTGTTTGGTAAAATTAAGGATAATGATCCCTTATTCGCACCTGTTATAGGAAATTTGGATCTAGGAGGTTATAAGATTGATGAGGCTTCTGAGGGGCCAATTTCACATAATTACCCTTTTATTAGTGCACTTCTACAATCTTATGATTCCGTTGTGACACAAAATCAGCTTGCCAAGTATCATGAAGACTATCAACGACATGGAGATCCTATATGTGATTTTTTGATGGATAATGAGGATTTACTAAATACTATGGAAAAGGTGTGGACAAGCATGGATTCAGGGAGAACTTCATCTGAAATAGCTATCTCGAGTATTGCTTTTCCTCTTCCTTCTGATAAGACTACTCTAATTATTGTAGCTAATGAAAATGATTCTCAAGAAAAGTATAGCCAATGTTTTGAAGCACTACTTAGATTTTCAGCTACAAGTTGTCAAGCACCTTCTCCTCCGACCGCTCAAGATATACAAGAATCTGAACCTACAAGAACCCCTGGTGGTCAGGAGTTGAAAACATGGACCGCCAATGAACTTGCTGAAGAGGCAAAAAAGCGAATGGAATCTCAACCTAACATGCCAACATGGACAGAAAATGAACTATCTAAATACTCTGAAGATAGAGGATCTGGTATCCCAGAAGGTATGGAAGTATGGACAGAAGAAGAATTACACGAATTAGCTGAAAAAAGAAGAGGCGGTGGATTAAACATTCCTGAATGGAAACCAGATGAAGATATGTTAGAATGTCGAAATTGTGGCTATGCTTTACGACCAGGATGGAAAAAATGTCCGATTTGTGATACTCCAGTTAATGAAACCGAAAAGGAAGTAGAACCCGAAAAGGGTGATGATCAATCAGAGGAACCTCCTAAGGATAATACAGAAGATAATTCAGATAATGAGGATGAAGCAGGCTCATAATTAGGAAGTATAACTTATTTCTAATTAGTAGATTAACGCATCATTCTTATAATCTTCCAATTATTTTCGAAAACTATAAAAGTAGTGCTTATAGGGAGATTCCAAACTTTTTTTAATCATTTGTTCTTTTCAAAATTAAGATTAATTGTATTTTAGGATTTGTTCTTTGCTTTCCAATATTTTTCTTATTAAGGGTAAAAACTTTGATGATCTGAATCATTTGGATATATATAGCTATCCATTTGATATTTCTGGAAAAGAAGACAGCTTATTTATTAAGAAAATTATTGAAGGTCATGAAAAGATTTCTAAACAAAATATCGAAAATTTTAGATTAGATTCAATAAAATATGTGTTAGACACCCCAATCTCTCAGAAAATAGAGGATCAAAATATTTTTTCAATGGGTATTGATAACCAAATAGTTATAGGATTGATTTTTGCGGACGATGACAATCCTTATGATTATAAGGAAATTTTCGAAGATCTAGCTTACGAAATGCTCATTAACGAGGAGTGTTGCTTTTTTGAAGATGAACAAGAAATTGAGAATTTCTTAATAACTTTATTTATTGATATACGAAGATATGGAGAGGAGGTTTTAGAAAGATATTACGAAATCGCATTTCAATCTTCTGATATATTTACTAAAGTCTTCTTATTCGGAATTGATGATGTTGGAAAATCATCTCTAATCAGACGACTAAAAACAGGCCTTTTCAGCGAAAATTTTTATACTCCAACGAAAAAATTCAATATTGAGTATCTTCAAGCAGAAGATGGTCAATTGGCTATTTGGGATATGCCCGGAAACTTAAAATTACGGAAAAACTGGTTATATGGTATTCAAGATACTAATATCCTTATTTACATGATTGACATTTCAAATCAGCGTAGTTTTAAAGAATCAAAGGAAGAATTCTGGAAGATAGTAAATAGGGAAGAGGCAAAAGAAATTCCACTTATAATAATTGCTAACAAAGTTGATCTACTCAACTTAAATCATCAAAATCAAAATGAACATCTAAGTAGAACAAAAACAGAGCTAATGAATTATTTTGAATTTATTAATCTTGGGAATAGACCATGGCAATTTATCTTTAGTTCGGTTAAAACAAATTATAATCTTTCAAAAATAATTGATTCTATATTTCATATAATCGAGGCTAAATGATCTGGACACCAGTAAAATTCTTAAACGAATCGTTTAATCATTAAATTTATAAACTTAGTCAATTAAATTTCTATTATATTATATTTGATTCTGAATGATTAATGTTTATTGGTTTTCACTATGTTTAAAAGATTAAAGAAAGAATTACAAATTAATATTGAAGAAAAAGATGGGCAACTCTTCCTGGGAGAAAAAAAGAAAGATATTCGCCTTGTAATGCTTCGACCAAATGAAATTATGGAATTTTGCGAATTTGCGGGTACTAATGCTGAAGATATTCTTATTTGGGTCGGGAAAACACTGGGAAAGGCTTTAATGGAAAAATATTTTTACAATAAAGATTGGAGTAGTGAAAAAATGGCGACTAAAAAAGAAGTCGTCCTTGGTATTCTTGAGTCACTCATTCTTATGGGTTATGGTGCTTTAACAGGTCAGTTTAGAAAGCATCACATCCTTATCAATGTTTATGAATCTTTAGCGAAGGAGGAAATCGACAATATTATGGCTAAAAATTTATGCATCTTATATCTTGGTATCTTTAATGGCGTATTTGAAGCGCTAGGAATTGATGTTGATGGTAAAGAAATTGAATGCATTTTATCAGGAGATGATAAATGTTCCTATAAATTCGATTTACTTGGAGAAGAACTGGATGATAAACTCGTTGATGAAGAAATTTCTGAAGAGGCAGTAGCGGAATTTTTAGCGTCTCTTTAAATTATCTTATTGTGATTTTAAATCTTTATATTTTAAACTCTTATGACTATTATGAAATTAGGGATACTTTCAGATATTCACGCAAATTCCATTGCTTTATCTGAAGTAATAAAAGATCTTAAATCTCTAAATATTAAACAGATGATCTTTTTAGGTGATCTAGTTATTAATGGGCCTTCTCCAAAAGAAGTGTTTAATCAATTAAAAAAGCTTAAACCTGTTATCTGGATTAAAGGTAATACTGATGAATGGTTCTTGGAAATTAATGAACAATGGGAACCAAAATCTATTAATGAAATTAAATTTTATGAATTATTCCACTTTTCTAAGGAAAGATTATACCAGCAAGATATCGAATTTATCAAAAAACTTCCCTTTTCTGAATCTATTGAATTAAATAATGTCAAGGTGTTATGTGTTCATGGGTCACCTCGTAATATTTCGGAAGCTATGACTTCCGAGGTACATGATTATGAGATTCTTCAAATGATAGAAGGTGTAGAAGAAGAGGTTATACTTTGTGGACATTCTCATGTTTCAACTAATCGAGTAATTGAAAATAAAATGATATTTAATCCCGGGAGTGTTGGAGCTCCTATGGACGGGGAGCCAAGAGCGTCTTATGGTATCTTAGAAATTAGAGATAATGGCGAAATACAATTTCTTATTAGGAGAATACCCTATGATCTAAATGAAAATCTGAGAATTGCAAAGCTTCGAAAATTTCCATATCTAGATGAATATGAAAGAAAATTGAGATATGCAACTAGTAGGATTGATTAAGAAAGCTAGAAGAAGAGCTCTGACTTACTTTATTGTAACAATCTCTAATTGAGTGAAATTTCACACTAATTTTCTAAAATCTGTTTGCTCCTATCGGTTTTAAATCTTATTCTAAAATTTAAAATACTTTTCTTAATATCTTCAATTATAATAAATTATGCATAATTATTAATTAAAAATATTTTAAAACCAAAAAAAGTGAAATTC
Source organism: Promethearchaeota archaeon (assembly GCA_016840165.1). Classification (GTDB taxonomy): domain Archaea; phylum Asgardarchaeota; class Lokiarchaeia; order Sigyniarchaeales; family SOKP01; genus SOKP01. The sequence goes on along the minus strand of JAEOSU010000037.1, from coordinate 14,666 downwards.
TAAATATGACCGAGAAAGGTACTAAAATTAAAATTGATTCCTATAAGGGACCACTCGGAACAATAAAAGGATTCGAATTCACCGCAGGTAAGGTTAAGAGTCAAGGCGATGAGTCAGAATGGGAACCGATGGGGCCCACACCAAAACCTCATATTCCTACGCTAAGATCATGGTTTTTCAAGCTAATGGAACGATACAAACCATACTATATGCCAATTTGTGATATGTGTTGTTTATGCACTTTTGGTAAGTGTAACCTTTCTAAAGGACGAACAGGTGCTTGTGGTATTAATCTTCAAACAGCTTGCGCAAAAATTGTGGAAATTGCTTGTGCTATAGGTGCCAGTTGTCATTCTGCACACGGTGACCATCTACTTCATTGGCTTAAAGAGAAATACGGCAATGTTCCAATTAACTTTGGAAATAATATTGCTGTTGAGATGCCTTGTACGCGTTTAATTGTTGGTATGAAACCCGAGACTTTAGAAGACTTAGAGACCGCAATGGAATGGGTGCATTATACCATCACACATCTTTTAGCTTCTGGACATACAGGACAAGAATCAAGCCATCTTGATTATGAAGCAAAAGCCTTCTTAGCTGGTTGTGCTGATGCTGTAGGGATGGAAATTTCCGATGCTGTCCAAATCGCTGCATATGGTTTTCCTATGGGAGATCCTGATGTTCCACTTATTGAGTTGGGTATGGGTACTTTAGATACCGAAAATAAAGCTTCCATCTTAATGATTGGACATAATGTAGCTCCTGGAATTGAATTAGTTGACTATATGAGAGAAAAAGGATTTGATGATAAGGTTGACGTAGGAGCTATTTGCTGTACTGCGATAGATTTAACAAGGTATTATGATGGAGCTAAAATTGTCGGATCACTCGCTCGACAGATGTTTTACATTCGTTCTGGTTTAGCTGATGTTGTTATGGTTGATGAACAATGTGTTAACTTAAGAGCCCATGAGCAAGCAAAGTTAGTAAACGCTCCATTTATTGCCACCAATGAAAAAATTATGGGTGGTTTGCCCGATAGAACAGATGATCCTGCAGAAGAAATAATTGAAGATTTAGTTAGTCAAAAAGTTGATGGTGTTTTAATCCTTGATCCTATTAAGGCAGGAAAAGTAGCTGTAGAAACTGCTATAAAAATAAAACCGATAAGGGATGGTAAAAGTGCAATTCCTGATGAACAAGGCTGTATCCAAATGGCATTGAATTGTAATGGATGTGGGAATTGTCAGAGAAATTGTCCAAATGACTTACCTTTAGTAGAAGGAGTAAACCTAGTAAAGGAAGGCGATTTTTCAGTCTTATCAGAAGCTTTCGATTCTTGTCTGGATTGTGGCAGATGTGAATCAGACTGTATGAAGGGCGTGTCTCCTTTGACCTTAATAATGTATGCTGGACGTGAAAAGATCAGAAATGAGAAGTTCAATATGCGCGCAGGACGTGGGCCTATTATGGACACAGAAATTCGCAATGTGGGAGCTCCAATTGTTCTTGGTGAAATTCCAGGTATTGTCGCTATAATCGGATGTGCAAACTATGGTAAAGAAATTCAAGAACTCTATCTCATGGCTGAAGAATTTTGTAGAAGAAATTATATCGTTGTTGTATCTGGATGTGGAGCAATGGATATTGGTCTAGTGAAAGACGAAGAGGGAAAGACACTATATGACCGCTTTCCAGGAGATTTTGATCGTGGTGGATTAGTAAATGTTGGTTCCTGTGTCTCAAATCCTCATATTAATGGAGCTGCGATAAAAGTAGCAAACATATTCGCACGTCGTCCTCTACGTGGAAATTATGAGGAAATAGCTGATTATATCCTAAATAGGGTCGGAGCTGTTGGAGTAGCATGGGGAGCAATGAGCCAAAAGGCAGCCAGTATTGCCAGTAGTTGTAATGGAATGGGAATTCCGGCAATATGCGGACCACACTCAGCAGAATATAGACGAATGTATATTGGTCGCTCTGATGATGAAGAAACTTGGAAAGTATGGAATGCGCGTGATGGTACAAGTGGACATTTAGTTGGTCCTGGACCAGAACATCTGTTAACTACTGCTGAGACAATTGAGCAAGCAATCTGTTTATCGGCAAAAATGTGTTTAAGACCTGCTGATAACAGTAAAGGTAGGATGATTAAACTCTCACATTGGATCGATTTAGAACGCAAATATAAGGGAGTAAACTTCCCAAACGATTTAGATAGATTCATCCGGGTAGAAGCAGATATTCCCATCAACCTCAAAGATGAAATTATGGAGTATCTTAAGGAGAAAAACTGGGAACCGAGAGAAATAGTTGATCCAACCTTATTAAAACGCTTCTGCAGAAATTAAACTTTTCCTTTTATTTTTTCATTCTTTTTTTTAATCTTTATTTATTTTATTATTTGAGAATAATGATAGATAAGAAACTTCTAAAATTAGAGAAATTATGCGAACATTGGGCAAATCATAATATTTCCCATAAAGAGAATTTTGAAAAGTGGAAAACCATTGCTCTAGAGCTTGGCTATGATGCGGTAGCCAATAATTTAGAGAATGCTATGGCAATGATAGATAAATGTAATGAATTTCTTATTGAAGCAAGAGATGGGTTAAAAGAAAATAAGGTTTAGAGAAACATATTAATTAAAGGTAGTAATTGCTCCCGAAAATAATCAATTTTTTCATATAATAAATCAGGATTCTCTGAAAGAAGCCAAAGATACACGGGGATCTTTAACTCTGAATACTCAAATAATTTTTCTCCCCGAATAGTGAATCTGTTCAATGGAAAATCTAAAGTGATAGTATTTTCCCGTATTAAACCTATGGAGTTGTGAAAATTCGAAAGAGTTTGCATAATCAATGCGGTATTATTCAACAGAGCTTCATCTGTATCAGTGGTATTATAGCTACCAAAAATTAATCCATCCATAGAAATTAAACTTGTTGCCTTTCCTTCAATAGTATTTGTAAAATCCTCGAGAATATTCTCAATAATCTCAGAGGTGTCTGAAACTTTCTTTAGTGCAGTACTAAACATTTGCATAATAGTTTCTTTTTGATAGATGGTAGTATCAGCAAAATCGATTGTGAATTTCTCATATTCATCAATGATATGGGAAAATTTAGTCTTAATCGCATTTATATTATTTTGCCATTCTCTTGTAGTTCTGAGATCTTGGTCACTCTTGCTAAGTACCACTAAAACTGGTGGGGCTTCATTCAGATCTTTAAGTGATTTTAAAACTTCACGGAAATAGTTAGCAGATTCCACAAACCGTTCAGTATCTTGTGTATCTACCACATATAAAACCAAGTCTACTTCCGTAAAAAATAATTCTGGTCTATTGAAATATAACTTTTCTCGATACTGCACTTGCCCTCCAAGATCCCATGAAATTATTGGATATCCAAAGAAATCCAACTTTTCTCTTTTTACTCCCCTTGTAGGTAATAAAGATTTGATGATTGAAAATCTATCCTGGAGTACGGCTAATATGGATGTCTTCCCTCCATTATCTAAACCGATCATCAAGAGTTTCTTATGTGATTTGAGTTGCTCTTTTATAGCTCGAACTATTACTTGAGCAATTTTAATCCATTTAATTAGAATCGAACTAGGGACCTCCTTAATATCTGGAAGGTTATCGACCTGTAAATCTGCCAATTGCTCAATATTTTTTACATTATGCTCACCTAATTTATCAGAAGATACTTGATCGATACCAATAAGAGTATCGGGCTTAAAATTAAGAATCTCATCGATCTCATTAATAATAACCGTTCTTTTGAAAAAGTCTTTAACTTTTACATTTTTAGCATCATTTTCTGACATAATTTTATCAACTGGAATCCTAATAGGTTTAATTTTTGCTATATTATTTTATCTGTTCTTTAGCAAAAAAAGTTTTATTTAATATGAAATTTCTATTTAATAAAGCTTTACTTTTGATAAAAAAACATAATTATTTATTCTTTTTGTTACATATAAAAATTAGAATTACTTGCACCGATTTAAGAATAGAAATAGAAAGGTTTTTTCTCTTTGTCTGAACGATTACCCGAAAATATCATCATTTGTATTGATACTTCGAGATCCATGGCTCGAAAGGATTATCCTCCAAATCGATTACTAACAAGTATTAATGCGATCAAAAAGTTGATTAATGATCGATATTTAGAAGATCCTTCGAGTTATTTTGCTATCGTTAAATTTTCAGACAAACCTAAAAGGATTGTAGAGTTTACAAATATAAAGAAGCATCTTTTTGAGGGTTTAGATTCATTAAATTTATCTGGTAAATCCGCTTTGGGAGAGGCTTTAGCGCTTTCTATAAAAATGGTCATCGCAGAATTAAGGAAGATAGCAGCGAAAAGTCCTAAAATTTTACTGATTTCCGATGGGAAATATACTAAATTATCAGTCGATCCAGTAAAAATGGCTCGACTGGCGCATGGATTAAATATTCAAATCGATTCTTTTCGCTTAGGGACTGGAAGCAGCTCGAACATTCTCAAAAAGATCAGCGATCTTACAGGGGGTACCTATTACTATAATAACGATCCTGATTCTTTAATGAAAGCGGCACATGAATTAGCTTATTCTAATATTAAAACTTATGGAAATAGTAAATCCGCAATAATGGAAAGTCCTGTTTTTCTAAGAAAAATATCGGCAGATTTATTGCGCGTACAGGATCTTACTAAAGATCAAGAACAACGCTTATTACAGATAAGAGGGTTAGCAGATTATAAGAAGTGTTCGATTTGTTTCTCCGATACAAATCCTTATACCAAAAGTTCTTTTTTTGTCAGCGGTCGGTATTGTCCTAATTGTCAAACTCCATATCATATACATTGTCTAGCAGCATGGGCTGACTCACAGAAAGATAGCAAAATGCGACGTGCTGGAACCGTTCGGTGTCCTCATTGTTTTTATCTCTTAAAAATTCCAACGGAAGTCACACAAGCAAGAAAATTAACGAGCTTAGTTAAACCACGTATTAAAGGAAATAATGAACCAAAAACACCAGAAATTTCAGAAGCCTTACTAACTAAATATAACGAGTTAAGTGAAGATGACGTTTTTGGGTCCTGTCCTGTATGTAATTTTATATTTGAAGAAGGGCAAGAATTAGTTCGCTGTGGTAATTGTAATACATTATATCATAGAAATTGTTTTGAGAGTCTAAGAAATAACCGTTGCAAAACTTGCGGAGTCAAACTACATTTATATTAAATCCCATCCTTAAATTATATTAAACGTTATCGTAATTCATAGTATCTTATTTCAAACTATGAATTATAGTTAAATATAAATTCTTTATAATTTAGTGTAAAGATTATGTCACAAAATTCATTTTATACAATTGGAACAATAAAATTAGGCTATGGTGATTTTGTCCTCCCCCCTATTATGATTGGCACTCTTTTTTATCAAGGACAGACATTGGTTGACCGAAAAAATCCAACTATTTTCGATAGAGAAAAAGCAAAGAAACGAATTGACACTCAGATAAGTTTATCAAAACAATATAAATTACCTCATATGATAGAGATCTCTGCTAATGAACCTGATTCGATGCCAGAATATCTGAAGTTCTACTTAGATAATTATGAACCACCTTTTGTACTAGGAGGTACTTTTGAAGCAAGAATGGAAGGTCTTCGATACTTAAATGATCATGGGGTAGATCCAAACGAATTTATTTACAATGCAATCTCCAATCTTAAAAACCCAAAAGAAATTGATACAATAAAGAAATTCAAAATCCAAAATGCAGTTGTATTAATTCTCGGATCTAATAATATGACCTCCACCCAAAGATTTGCTTACTTAACCGAAAAAAATCAACCAAATGGTGATAGTATCATTAAAGGCTTGAAAAAATTAGGTGTAAAAAAGATTTTAATAGATGGTGGAGTAATTGATTTAGAAAGCGTAGCACATATTCTCGAAACTCAGAAGATTATAAGTGAGTCTCTTAGGTTACCTGTTGGTACCGCTCCGAGTCTTTTTTTATTCAAATTTTCATCTCCTAGACTAAATACCAAATATCATACACGATATCGAAGGGCAAGTATTATGACAATTGCGAGCTTATTTTCTAATTTCATTTTTTATGGAGCTATTGAAGATGCAAAAGAATGTTTTGCTTCAGTATATCAAACAAGAGCGTTTAAAAATACGCTACAAGATTTAAAAATTAAACTTTTTCAAACACTCTAGGAAAAGAAAAAAGAAATTTTCAATTGTATTGAGAAATGAATATAATTTTCATCATTTTAATTATCTTACCAAAACTTAAATAAAGTTTATTTTTTTAACATCCTATTAGAGTGAAAAATTAAAAATTTACTATTGCTATGGTGAATACCTAAATGTATAATCATAACGACAATGAAGAGAAGCAGATAGAAGCCATTAAATTAATCGATAGAGCTGAAACACTTGCTGATAAAGGAAAAGGGGATGAGGCAATAAAAGTGTACGAAAAAGCAGCCCAAATTTATCTGGATTTAGGAAGTTATCTCAAACTAGATGAATTATTCATTCGAATTACTCAAATTATCTTACAATTCCGAAATAACATTCAAGCAGTTTATCGATTGAAATCGATTATCCGAAAAACGGAGGAACTAAAACTTGAAGAAATTTCAGCAAAACTTTTGATTCAACTTGGAAATATATCCTATCGAATGAATGACTGGGAGACTGCTGGTGAGAGTTGGAGTAAAGCATCAGATTATCTTTTTCAAACCGATCCTGAGGAGTATCTCAATCTAGCATCAATTTTATTATTAAAAGCAGGTCAAGCATATGAAAAAGCGCCTCAAACAAAAGATCTCGGTAAAGATTTTATCTTAAGAGCTGTCATGAAAATAAATAAATTTGACGAGCTTTATAAAGAAGAGGAGAAAAGAGCGCTTTTATTATTGAAGAATAAAGAACTTATAGCCGCCTCTGAAAAATTTTATATGATTTCTTCCTACTTTAGAAAAGCTCTAAACAATATAGGAGATTTATTAGATGATGCTGACTCCCAAGAGACTATGCTCAATGCGAAAGCACGCTTCATTCATTTTGTTGCCGAATATCAAGTTATTTCATCAATTTGTTTAAGTATCACCAATAATCCCGATTTTAATGAAAAAATCGAAAGTCTTGGTTTAGATTCTATTGAATTATTTAAACAATCCATCTCTCTGCTTAAAGAATATCTGATTCCAATAAAATCAGATTTTGACAGAGAAATTGTATTGCGAATAACATTTGATGCAATGTTGCTGGCAATTATTCAACGAATTCTTAATGCTGAAAAAATTCCACCAAAAGATTTTCTTTTAAGTGATATGGAAAAAAATAAAGCATTGGTGAAAGCTATAAAGAAAAGTCCCTATTTTGATATTGTCGAGAAGATAGAGAAAATTGGATTGACAGAGGCTCTTCAAGATCTATTAAAAGTTCATTTAGGCCATTTTGAAAAGATCAAAAATACTCTCATTAATTACATCTTAGATAATCAATAAAACTATATGATCTCTATCACATCAAAATACCCAATAAAAAAGAGAAAATAAGGTTAAAATTTTACAAGCAATTGATTAAATTTGATCTTACTTATTTTTCTTACTCCATGTTGACCTGAACAATAATCGCATTTTATCAAATTTGCCTCTTCTAACTTCTTTATTTGTGCTGAAATGTTTGCCTCCGTCATATCTAATTTATCTGCAATATTAGATACATCCATTCCATCCGTTTCCTTTCGAATATAGTGAAGAATATCACGTCTCGTTTTTGAGGAGAGTGCTTTTACAATTAATTCGATCATATCATCCATTTCAATCACGATACTTTTATCTTCAAAATCATTTTTTAATTGAATTTCGATGGGGGATCGAATTTCTGAGTCTGGTAAATTTGATTCGCTAATTTCCATTAATATAATTCAACCCTTATGAGGATTTTTAACACTGTTATTATTTTTGGGTACATAAAAACAAAATATATTCGAACTTTTAAGTGTGATCCATTAATCATTTGTAATCATTTTATTACATAGATTACAATATATTACAAATGATATAGATAAAAAAATAAATTGAAAAAAACGCGGGCTCTCCTTTTTCTTTCCCAATATTGACTGGATTAAAAAGAATGAAATAAATGTGGAATCTATATGATATTGGATTTGAAAATCTCATAAATCAATTCTTTGGGATTCCATTATTTAGTTAAATTTCTATTTATATGATTATCTAAGTTTTAAAGCGAAAATAAATAATTAATTAATGTCAAAAATTTAAGCTTACACTATATTGAATATTATTCTTACTTCTAATTTTTAAACGCAAACTATACTTATTATAAAATTTATGGGTCCTTTATCTCTTTACCATTAAAAATGATTAAAATAGAAAATAGTGATAATTTATAAATAAAAATTATCTAAAAAAAAAGGTAATTTCATACAAAAGATTAATATAGTTACATTGATTACATTATCCTACAAAAACTACAATAAAAATTTATGGAGTTAATGGGTTTTGAGTCAAACAAAAGAGACAAAAAGTAACCAAAAGATAATTACAATTCGTATAGATGGTGAATTAAACAATCATTTAGATTATATGAAAAATAGACTAGGCATTTCAAAAGCTGATCTAATTCGCAATTATTTAGAAATCTCAAAATATATAATAAAACAAAAAAGCGCACTTAAATCTTTGAATAATCGAGATTTAGTCATTATCAAACGAAGTTATTTAAGGAAAATTATGATGGAATTGGATGAAGAAGAACAAATTCGTTTTGGAGATAAATTAGCCCGTTTTATCAATGATGTAGGTCGTATTTATGGGAAAGAGGATGACATTGAGTACAAAATAAAATTTTGTGATAATTTAGGTTTATTCCCATTTTTTATTGATAATGAGAATTCAATATTAATTACTAAAAAGTTTGGGCCTCAAAGATTTGTAGAGTCTTTTATCTATCGATTGCTTAAAAAAAAGGAATACAATCCTCGATTTGTAGAGGAGGAGCTTAAAGGAAGTAAAAGTTTACGAGATCAATATAATAAAGAAATCCAACCCGAAAATAAATCCTCCTCGCATTATTCCTTCAAATTTGCAAAGATCAAATAAAGTATCAGATTCTGTCAATTAGTTCCTTCAATCCCAGAATTGGAATAATTAATTTGTTAGGTCTATATAACAATTCATAATCTAATTCATGTAACGCACGCTCGATAGTAAAATAATTAATTAATGTGAAATTAACTTTAATCGTTTTATCGAAAATCTTATTCATCATAGAACGTTCCCAGTGATTTAAAAGATATAGTACTGATTCTAAGACCTTATCTTTCTTAGAAATTTGTGCTGCCTTTCTGAAGTACAAACTAAACAGAAATTCCTCAGGAACACGATATTCATCTTTACCAATTAATCGCTTTTCAATAAAATTAAGTAATGCATCAAATTTTATATAGCTCAAAGACCGTAAAAAAGAACCTAAATCTTTTTCAATCGGGAATTTTTGCTTTTTCTCTTCTAAGGGGATTTGAGGATCGCCTTCAAAATCAATGAAACAAAAATCATATGCACCATTTACCTTATTATACAGAATTTTTTGCATATGAAGATCTTGATGGAGGGGTTGTATTTTAATGTTTTCCGCTCCAAATTCAGAGTGGTATCGTTCTAAAATATCTTGGATATCAATGAGTATTGCTTGGATTTTTGGTGAAGTATAAAACGCTACTTTTTCCCTTCGCTTCATATTATTTTGTATTTTTGTTACAATTTTTAACAGCTTTTTATTATGGTTCTCTAAAAATTCACGACTATTCACCACTTCCTTCGAATACTGAGCTATTTCGGGGAGAATTAATGCTTTGTGTAATTTCTTAATTTCTAATCCAATTTGTTTCGAAACCAACAACGTCTCTTTACAATTTTGCTTGATTATATTACTAACTAGTTCTTTATCTTGGAGAAAGGAATAATCAGCATTAATATCCGTTATGATCTGATTAAGCATCTTAGTCAATTCATTCCAGTAAATGTCTCCAAGATTTCCCTTATTTTCCATATTCTGTAATATTCCAATTACTTCATTTTCGTAGAATCGGATGGTACCATAGATTTTCGGGGCGTTAGGGAAATCATTCTTTACTAAAACATATAATGATTTTGTCTCCAGACCGGGAGAATAGCTTTTATAGGATTTTAATACAAAAGAAGAGACTCTTTTATCAGGAGTTTTTTTATTAAAGATATTAATTTGAAAAAGCAAATTTGTAGTTGTGCCCCCAATCTGTTTCAGGGAAAACTCATATCTATCGGGATATAATGCTGCTTCTATTAGGCTTTGCACATTTCTCATATTTCTCTCATCCTCAAATTGTTCGCTATAGAGAGTTAAATATAACGAATGCAAAGGGAAATTCTCAGAAAGCTTTTTGTCAAATAAAATCTTTCTCCAAAAAAACGCACAATACTCTGCTTCGAGTAAATTAAGAGTGATGATATCCTCTTCTTTCTTATCATGAAAATATATTGCGAGCTTCTTGCTAAACGTATTTTCCGTTAGTTTGACAATATTTTCACTTACATTTTCTCGTTCCTCCAGAATCTCTTGAAGATTTTCATAATAGATGAGTGGTAAAAAATAGTTTTTCACATAGCTTTGAGTATTAATTTCAATAACAAGCAGGAAAATGCGATTTGAAATGAATTCATAATGATTTATAGAAACGGCAAACGCTAAACTAGCTAAGTTGGTCTTATTGCCGAACCACTCCCTGGATAATAACCAACCCTTGAATTCATTCGAATTTAAAACTTGCTGCAATAAATTTTTATCGATGAACGAGTTCATTCTAATCATTGATCTATGATACTATTTACTTATAATGTGAGTTCCTATTCAAATGTTATAGATTTCAACTAATTCTATATTTTAAAAAAATATTATAACTAAAAGATAGTACCTAAAAGATTATTAAAAATGAAAGTTCAGTTGTTCTATTCTTTCTTTAATATTTGGATCTAAATCGTTAGGGTGAAATTCATTTTTTTCAGAATTTATAAAGCTATAGATTATTCCATTTAACAATTCAAATGATTCTGATACATTAATATCTTTCTTTACCGATATATCCAAATATGCTGCAAACTCTAATCGTCTAGCAACCCTGCTAGCTTCTTCAAATGTAACGATTCGCTCGTCTTTACGATCTACTTTATTTCCTAAAAGAATCATTGGAATTAAGCCTAAATTCTTTCTAACCGTTTTATACCAAAAAAGAACCTCATTAAAGCTCTCCCTACTCGTGACGTCAAACATAATAAATACACCAGACGCTCCCCGAAAAAACTTAGGCCAATAATATTTGAATCGTCGTTCAGGAGCACAAACCCAACAAGAATATGTAATATCTTCCCCATCGGGATACGGTTCTTCTCTTACAAAAATGTCTACACCAAGTGACTCCTCAAATGATTTTGAAAATCCACTAGTATATTTTGAACAAAAAGATATTTTACCAGAATTGGATGCACCCAAAATCAATATCTTAACTTTATAGGTTGTAAGATGCTGACTAATATACATTCTTGCTAAACAAAAAAATTATTTACTTCTTATTTGATTATATTATGATTTTTCCAGATATAATTGTTTCTCAAAATTGAAAAAGCATCAACCTTTATATATATTAAACTCATAATATCTACTATAAATTACACGTTTTTATTAGGTTCTGAAGATATGGGGATATATCATAATGAGCGACAAAATGGCTACAGTTACACAAATGGCTCTTTAAAAGAGAAGATCGAAAAGAATAAATTTGTGAAATCAGTTCGGAAAAAATTAATGGAAGAGCGATTGAAAAAACAGTAAAATGATCCTAAAATCCGAATAAAGTATTTGAAATTAATTCTTATTCTGGCCAACCATATTTTCCAATCAAACTTACGAACCTAACTCCTGTTATTTTGTCTGCTTTATATTCTCTTCCTATTTTTCGAATAATATATAAGTTTTGACCAAATTCTCGAGAACCTGCGGGAATGCATATTAACCCTCCGTCTTTCAATTGATCTTTTATGGGTTGAGGGATTTTTTTTGGTGATGCGGCAGTAACTAATATTTTATCATAAGGGGCTTGCTCTGAATAACCTAATGTTCCGTCCCTATGAATAACAGTTACATGTTTATCATAGCCCGTCTCTTTAAGATTCCTACGAGCTGTTTCCACTAACTTTTTATGTCTTTCAATAGTATATACATGGCCAGGATTATTAGAATCTGAAGGTGCTACGATTTCTGCGCATAATGCAGCATGATATCCTGAACCGGTTCCTATCTCCAAAATTTTTTCCCCCTCATTTAAATCTAAAAGTTCACACATCATAGCATTCATATGAGGCGCACTTATTGTCTGACCAAGCCCAATTAAAACTGGTGAGTCGATATATGCTGAAGAAACTGCTTCCCTTGGCAAGAATTCGTGGCGTGGGACCTTTAACATTGCATCTATCACCTTTTTTTTTGTTAAAACCTTTCGGTTAATAAGATGCTGTACTAATTCTTCCCTCTTTTCTTCATAAGACACTTACCTATCCCACCATTTTTTATTATAGTCTTAAACTAAAAAAGAAAATTATACCATTATGTTTTATAGATAATATAAATTTTATCTTTCTCTTTTACCTCTTTATTGACTCGCATATTAATTTTAAACGGACTATCATACCGCTTTTTTTTAATACTCTTAATTTTCTCTCCTTTGAATACCATGTGTTTAATCTTTTGGTTATGTTTGGTATCCTCCCCAATTATAAAGATCTCATCCCCAAGCTTTAAAGTGAATTCTCTGATTTCAATCAAAATATTTGCAGTCATGCTTTTAGGGTCGAAAGATACTACTTGCCCTAAATAATGTTTTTTAAAGGGTGAGGCATTTCCCCGGATATCCAATTGAATATCTTCGATTGTTGGCTTATGAAAATAAAAACCAGTATGAAAACCTCTATTATATACTTTTGATAATCTACTCAACCAGTTCTTTATTTTAGTCTCAGTATATGAATTTTCATAATAGCTATCTATTGCCTCTCTATAACACTCAGTCACAATTTTCATATATAAAGAATCTTTCATTCGACCTTCAATCTTAAATGCATCTATTTTAGCCTGGATTAGTTCTGGGATATATTCTATCATGCATAAATCCTTAGCATTCAAAAACATCTGACCATCATAGATAAATTCATGATTTTGATCATCAATAACACGCCATTCCCGCCTACATGGCTGAACGCAATTACCCCGATTTGCTGAAAACTTTTCGGAATCTTCGATTGTAGCTGAAAAATAACATCTTCCTGAAATAGCGGTGCACATAGAACCATGGACAAAGCACTCTATTTCTGTATTAGATAAATGATGTTTTATTAACTTAATTTGCTTTAAAGATAATTCTCGTGCCAAAATTATCCGGTGAGCACCTAATTCTTCATAAAATTTTGCGCTTTCGATGTTAGATACGTTGGCTTGAGTTGAGATATGAAATTTCACATCATTTTTCTTTGCAAATCGTATTGCAGCTAAATCATGGGCGATTATCGCATCTACTTCGGCAGATTTCGCCTCAATTATCACTTTCTCTAAATCTTGGAGTTCGGAGTCATAAATTAAAATATTTGTAGTCAAATATGCTTTTGTTGGGGGATTTGAATTATGGCAGAAATTTACAATATTTTCTAAATCAGAACGCTTGAAATTCCTTGCCTTTTGTCGCATATTGTACTCTTGTATTCCAAAATAAACTGCATCAGCAATATCTCCTACTTCTTTTAATGAGTTCCAATCTTGAACTGGCGCGAGTAATTCTGGTTGATTCTGTGCTGTCATTGACTTAATCACTCTTGAAAAATTTCCTTCCTAATAGAAACTAATTTTCAAATACTAATAATCCTTTATTTTCCCATATAAACCATACTATTAAAAAAAGGATTGTTAAGAATATGAAAGTGGTATTATTTAATGGAAGTCCAAGAAAAAACGGAAATACGCATGATTGTTTAGAAATCGTCATGAGGGAATTAAAAAGGGAAAATATCGAATGCGATTATGTATGGATCGGCGGGAAAAAATTACAGGGATGTACTGCCTGTCTAAAATGTGTTGAGAATAATGATCAACGCTGTGTCTTACCCGATGATGATATGAATGAATATATTCAGAAAATGCTCGATGCGGACGGTATTATCATCGGTTCTCCTACCTATTTTTCTAATGTTAGCGCTAGTGTAAAAGCTTTAATTGAGCGGGTAGGATATGCAACGGGACGCCACTTAAAGCACAAAGTTGGAGCCGCAGTAGTGGCTGTTAGGCGTGCAGGAGGAGTTCATGTGTTTTCAAGCATAAACTATTTCTTTCTCATCAAACAAATGTTTGTAGTAGGATCTAGCTATTGGAACTTAGGTGTAGGAAGAGATCCTGGAGATGTATTAAAAGATGAGGAGGGAGTGAATACTTTCGAAAACCTCGGGAAGAATTTTGCCTTTCTTCTCAAAAAAATCAAAAACCAATAAAACAGATTTGATAAAACATCATTAAATATTTTTTCTATTTTTTTT